>NZ_LMUW01000061.1:0-239 GCF_009765735.1 Xenophilus sp. L33 | reverse complement strand
CACCACGCACATCACGATCGCAGGGGTCACGATCTTCCTGCACCGCACGCAGACCCATCGTGCGATGGACCTGGCGGCGATCCCCTCGCATTTCTTCCGCTTCTGGCTGTGGCTGGCCACCGGCATGGTGACCAAGGAATGGGTCGCCATCCACCGCAAGCACCACGCCAAGTGCGAGACGGTCGACGACCCGCACAGCCCGCAGGTCAAGGGCATCGACGAAGTCATGTGGCGCGGCG
>NZ_LMUW01000060.1 GCF_009765735.1 Xenophilus sp. L33 | reverse complement strand
CCGCCAGGGCGTGCTCGACCAACGCGCCGGCCTCGGCGACGCCGAGCCGCGCCTGCACCGCCTTCACCGCCTCCGGCGGCGCGGTCGCGTAGACCAGCACCGGGCCCTTCGCCAGCTTCGGCCCGGCCCATTCGAGCGCCTGGGCCGCGAGGTCCACGCCGTCGGCGAGCCGCAGCGGGTCGATCGCGAAGGCGGCGCCGCCGCGGCCGATGAAGCCGGCCACCTGCGCGTTGGTGGCGGTGGAGCAGCTGCCCGAGACGATCGCCCGATGCCCGTGCGGCGCCGGCAGCCGGGCCGCGGCCTCGGCGGGCGTGATGCCGAAGTTCTGCGGCAGCCCGATGGCGACGCCGGAGCCGGCCGTGACCAGCGGCAGGTCGGCGAAGGCGCGACCCATCGCCATCAGGTCGGCGTTGCTCGTGGCGTCGACGATCGCGATCGCGACGCCGTCGGCCTTCAGCGCGGCGATGCGCTCGCGGATGGCCTCCGGCCCGCGCGCCACCGTCAGGTAGTCGATCAGGCCGACCCGGCGACGGCTCTGCGACTGCAGCACGCGCACCAGGCTCGGATCGGTCATCGGCGTCAGCGGGTGGTGCCGCATGCCGGACTCGGACAGCAGCTCGTCGCCGACGAAGAGGTAGCCCTTGAAGACGGTGCGGCCGTTCTCGGGGAAGGCCGGGCAGGCGATCGTGAAATCGCTGCCGAGGGCCTCCAGCAGCGCATCGGTGACCGGCCCGATGTTGCCGTCGGCGGTCGAGTCGAAGGTGGAGCAGTACTTGAAGTAGATCTGCCGCGCGCCCTGCGCCTGCAGCCACTTCAGGGCTCCGAGCGACTGCGCCACCGCGTCGGCGGCCGGGATGGTGCGCGACTTCAGCGAGACCACGACGACGTCGGGCGCCTCGGCCGACGGGTCGAGCGGGCCTAGCGGGTGGTCCGGCACGCCGATGGTCTGCAGCACCCGCATGCCGGCGCGCACCAGGTTGTTGGCGAGGTCCGTCGCGCCGGTGAAGTCGTCGGCGATGCAACCGATCTTCATGTCGTCTCCTGGTGAATGTGAAAGCCGCTTTGCTGAAACGGTGCGGCAGTCTAGCTCCGCTAAGCTTGCGTCGACACCACCCACCGGACCTGCCCATGACCTCCGCCTTGCCCCTCGTCTACCTGGCCCGCCATGGCCAGACCGCCTGGAGCCTGTCGGGCCAGCACACCGGCCGCACCGACATCCCGTTGACGCCTGTCGGCGAGCAGCAGGCGCGGCAGTTGGGCGGCCGGCTGCAGGGCGTGCAGGTCGCCCAGGTCTTCTGCAGCCCCTTGCAGCGCGCGCGGCGCACCTGCGAGCTGGCCGGCTTCGGTGCCCAGGCTACCTTCGACGACGACCTGATGGAATGGGACTACGGCGCCTACGAAGGCCTGCGCAGCGCCGAGATCCACCAGCAGCGCCCCGATTGGCAGCTGTTCCGCGACGGCTGCCCGAAGGGCGAGTCGCCGGCGGAGGTCGGCGCGCGCGCCGATCGCGTGGTGTCGAAGGCGTGTGCGGTGGGCGGTAACGTGCTGATCTTCTCGAGCGGCCATTTCCTGCGCGTGCTGGCGGCCCGCTGGCTCGGCCTGGAAGCGGCGGGTGGCCGCTACTTCACGCTCGGCACCGCGAGCCTGAGCATCGTGGGCTACGAGCATGGGCTGGCGGAGCCGGTGGTGCAGTTGTGGGACGACACGCTCCATGTGAAGGACGCCTAGCTGGAGGCGGGTCACTCGCCATTGTTCAGCAATGCAGTGATATCCTGCCGATCGCCCAGAAGGCGCACGACATCGATTTCGGTGTCCTTCTCGAAATAGAACCATTGCAAAGGGAAACCGGTGACCCGCCAGGCGCGGAGGCCAGCGATCTCGCACAGCAGTCCCAAGCGAGGCGAGCCGATGGCCGGCATTCGTCGGATCGGGATCAGAGCCGCAATGGCCGCGTCGAAGACTCTTTCGCCCAGCGCCGGACCGCCTTCCTTGGCGTAGTAGCGGACCGCATCGACCAGGTCATCCTCTGCCAGGGGTCGCAGCCTCGCGCGCTTCAAGCCTTGCCGCCCAAGGCCCGCGCCTTCAATTCGCTCAGCGCCGTGGCGTTCATCACGCGACCGGGGCCTGAATTCAACCCTTCCTCGATCAGTTCGCGCAGACGCTTCTTGTCCTGCTCTTCCTGATCGCGCCGGATCAGTTCGCGCAAGTATTCGCTGGTGTTGCCGTATTGGCCGGAACGCACCCGTTGGTCGACGTAACTGCGCATCGCCTCGGGCAAGGCGAAGCTCATGGTGTTGGTGCTCATGGCAGGAATGCTGTCTGGACTATCAATAGTTGTCAAGCCGGCCGTCCGGCCGGCGCGGTGCGCCCAAGCGCCCGGATCAATTCCCCCAGCGACCACGCCTGGAACGGGCACCCCCGCGGCGTGTGCGGCGCGTCGCCGTCGGCGATCTCGCTGACGTGGCCGAGGCCGGCTTTCTCGCGATGGGCCAGCAGCGGCGCCAGGCAGCGCTCGCGGACCTGCCGGCGGTTCGCCGGCGTGTCGCCGTGCACCTTGAGCCAGGCATCGACGAAGGGGCCGATGAGCCAGGGCCAGACGGTGCCCTGGTGGTAGGCGGCGTCGCGCTGCGCCGGGCCGCCTTCGTAGCGGCCGACGTAGGCCGGGTCGGTGGGCGCCAGGGTGCGCAGGCCCATCGGCGTGAGCAACTCGGCCTCGACCGTGGCCAGTGCGGCTGCAGCGCGCTCGCCTTCGACCAGCGCGAAGGGCAGGCCGCCGAGCGCGAAGAGCTGGTTGGGTCGCAGGCTGGCATCGGTGCGGCCGGGCTGGTGATCGACGTCGACGACGTCGAAGAGGCATTGCCCCGCCTCGTTCCAAAAGCGCTGGGCGAAGGAGCGCTCGGCCGTCGCGGCCAACTTCGCATGGCGTGCGCCGGCCAGCCGCAGCGCGTTGATCCACAGCGCCTGCACCTCGACCGGCTTGCCGATGCGCGGCGTGATCACGCGGTCGCCGACCTTGGCGTCCATCCAGGTCAGCTGCACGCCGGGCTCGCCGCAGGCCAGCAGGCCATCTGCATCGTCGCGGCGGATGCCGAAGCGGGTGCCGGCCGCATAGCCGTCGAGGATCGCCGTGGTCGCGGCCAGGAGGCGCTTGCGCAACGCCGGCGCCGGCGCCGCCGCGGCGATGAATTCGTGCACCGCAATCACGAACCAGAGCGAGGCGTCGACCGAGTTGAATTCCGGGGCCTCGCCGCGGTCTGGGAAGCGGTTCGGCAGCATGCCTTCGGAGACGGTCGCGGCCCAGGCGTCGAGGATCGCCGCGGCGATGTCGAGGCGGCCGCGCGCCAGCACCAGGCCGCGCATCGCGATGAAGGTGTCGCGGCCCCAGTCGGTGAACCAGGGAAAGCCGGCGATCAGCGTGCTGCCCGGTGCGCGCTTCACGATGTAGGCATCGGCGGCGCGGTCGAGCGAGGAGAGCGGCGGCGCCCGGCGCGCCGTTTCGACCGTGCGGATGCGCTCGGCCAGCGCGGCCGCATCGACCGCGATGCCGTCGCCGACTCGCAGCACCAGCACCGCGCGGCCGGCCGCGAGGTCGAAGCGGAAGGCGCCGGGCGAGGCCAGGTCTTCGGTCGCATCCAGGCCGCGCGCGGCTTCCTCGGCATAGAGGAAGTTGCGGAACCAGAGCGGGCCGTGCCGGTAGCTGCCGTTGCCGAGCGCCGCCACCGCCGGCTGGTCGCCGTAGGGCCGCCAGGTCGCGTTGCCGTTGGCGGCGCGGGCGTCGAAGCGGAAGGCGACGTTCTCGTGCATGAGTGCGTGGTAGTCACGGCCGGACAGCAGCGGGCGCACTTCGAGCATGCAGGCGCCGCTCTTGCGGGTGCCGTCGAGCCACCACGACAGCAGCACGCTGCCGTCGACCCGGTCGACCAGGCATTCGTGCACCAGCTTGCGGCCGTCGGCCAGGGCGTAGGTCCAGCGCGGCCAGGGCTCGCAATCGAAGGCCATGAGCCGGTCGATGCCGCGTGGATGGACCACGTCGGGCGCGTAGTGCTGCGTCGACAGCGCGGTCACCGTGCCGGCTGCGTCCGTCACCTGCGCCTCGAAGCCGTTGACCAGCACCACGCGGTCGCCGGGCGGACGCTTCGGGCTCAGCAGCAGGGCGTGGTAGCGACGGGTGCGAAAGCCGCCGACCGTGCCGCTCGCGAAGCCGCCCTGGCCGTCGCTCTCCAGCCATTCGGCGGCGAGGTCCGGCAGCGGCTTCATTTCTTCGGCTTGAAGGTGAAGTGCTGTTCGTCGAAGAACTGACGGCCGGTCGGGTCCTGCTGCGCGTACTCGGCATGCTGCTGGATCAGCTTGGCGATCAGGCCGGTCCAGCCGGTCTGGTGGCTGGCCCCGAGGCCGGCGCCGTTGTCGCCGTCGAAGTATTCGTAGAACAGGACCAGGTCCTTCCAGTAAGGGTCGGTGTCGAACTTGGTGTAGCGGCCGTTGGCCGGCCGCCGCCCGTTCTCGTCACGCACGAAGAGCTTGATCAGCCTGTTGCTCAGGTCGGTGGTCACCTGCCAGAGGGTCAGCGAGTTCTCGGCTCGCGCCGGCTCCGGCACCTTGAATTCGTCGCCGAGGAAGTAGTGGTGCTTCTGCAGCGCCTCGATCAAGAGGAAGTTGAGCGGGAACCACACGGGCCCGCGCCAGTTCGAGTTGCCGCCGAACATGCCGCTGGTCGACTCGGCCGGCTCGTAGTCGAGCACGAAGCGCTCGCCCTCGATGTCGAGCACGCACGGATTCGCCGCATGCACCTTCGAGACCGAACGCACGCCGTAAGGGCTCAGGAGGTGCTTCTCGTCCAGCACGATCTCCAGCATGCGGGCGAGCTTGCGCGAGTCGACCAGGGCGAGCCGGGTGCGCTCGTGCACGCCGACATGCGTCATGTCGGCCAGGTTGCCGAGCAGCTCGGGCCGGTTGTCGGCGAACCACTGGTAGCGCTGGTCGAAGTCGCCGAGGTTGCGCACGTTGTCGCGGTCCCCGATCGCGATCGCGAACAGCGGCACCAGGCCGGCGACCGTATAGGCATTGACCGGGAAGCGCCGGCCGTCCGGCAGCAGCAGCACGTCGAAGTAGTAGCCGCGCTCGTCGTCCCACAAGCCCTCGTTGCTGCGGCCGATGTGGTTGAGCGCGTCGCCGATGTAGACGAAGTGCTCGAAGAACTTGGTCGCGACGTCCTCGTAGGTCGGGTTCTCGTAGGCCAGCACCAGCGCCAGGTTCAGCATGTTCAGGCAGTAGGTCGCCATCCAGCTGGTGCCGTCGGCCTGCTCGAGGTGGCCGCCGGCGGGCAGGCCCGAGGTGCGGTCGAAGGCGCCGATGTTGTCGAGGCCGAGGAAACCGCCTTCGAACAGGTTGTTGCCTTCCTCGTCCTTGCGGTTGACCCACCAGGTGAAGTTGATCAGCAGCTTGCGGAAGATGCGTTCAAGGAAGGCGGTGTCCATCCGCCCGGTCATCTTCTGCTCGATCTGGCAGATGCGGATCGCGGCCCAGGCATGCACCGGCGGGTTGACGTCGCCGAAGGCCCATTCGTAGGCCGGGATCTGGCCGTTCGGGTGCATGTACCACTCGCGGGTCAGCAGCAGCAACTGGTCTTTCGCGAAGTCGGCGTCGATCATCGCGAAGGCGACGCAATGGAAGGCCATGTCCCAGGCGGCGAACCACGGGTATTCCCATTTGTCGGGCATGGACAGCACGTCCCCCGTGGCCACGTGGCTCCATTCGCTGTTGCGGCCGTGCTTGCGCGACGCGGGCGGCTTGGGTTGCAGCTTGTCGCCTTCGAGCCAGTGGTCTACCACGTAGTGGTAGTACTGCTTGCTCCAGAGCAGGCCGGCGAAGGCCTGGCGCTGGATGTTGCGCAGCTCCGACGTCATCTCGAAGGGCGAGATGCGCTGGTAGAAGGCGTCGGCCTCGCGGATGCGGTGCTCGAAGACGGTGTCGAAGTGCGCACCGAGCGCGTCCTTGAGGCTGCCGTCGTTCGACAGCCGCAGCTTGATCACCTGGCTTTCGCCCGGCTGCACCGTGCGGCGGTAGAGCGTCGCGGCCTTGGTGCCGACGTCGCCGCGGTTGACCGCGTCGTGCCGGCCATGCACCACGAAGTCGTCGAAGGCGTCCTTGGCATGGCGGCCCGGCGCCATGCCCCAGAGCCGCGCGCCGTTGCTCTCGTTCTCGGTGAAGAGCAGGTCGTCGGGCGGCTCGTGGTAGAGCCAGAACGGTTCGATCGCGGTGTGCGTGGCGGCCACCGCGTGCGCGCGCGAAGGATCGCGGCTGAGCTTGGGCCGGGCCATCTTGCCGGACCAGGACCATTCGTTGCGGAACCAGAGCGTCGGCAGCAGCGTGAGCTCGGACGGCTCGTTGCCGCGGTTGAAGGCGCTGATGCGCACCAGCATGTCGTTCGGGCCGGCCTTGGCGTATTCGACGAAGACGTCGAAGTAGAGGTCCGCATCGAAGATGCCGGTGTCGAGCAGTTCGTATTCCGGGTCCTGCCGGCCGCGCTTCCTGTTCTCGTCGAGCAGCTGCTGGTAGGGGAAGGCCTGCTGCGGGTACTTGTACAAGTACTTCATGTAGGCGTGGCTCGGCAGGTTGTCGAGGTAGAAGTAATACTCCTTCACGTCCTCGCCATGGTTGCCCTGGTTGCCGGTGAGCCCGTAGAGCCGCTCCTTCAGGATCGGGTCGACGCCGTTCCACAGCGCCAGCGCGAAGCACAGGTGCTGCTGGTCGTCGGAGATGCCGGCGATGCCGTCCTCGCCCCAGCGGTAGGCGCGCGAGCGCGCCTGGTCGTGGCTGAAGCTCTCCCAGGCGCAGCCGTCGGCGCTGTAGTCCTCGCGCACCGTGCCCCATTGGCGCTCGCTCACGTAGGGACCGAAGCGGCGCCACGGCACCTTGTGCTCGCGGGCCTCGGCCAGGCGTCGTTCTTCCTCGGTCGGTTCGGGTGTTTCGGTTGTTTCTGCCAACGCGGTCTTTCGGGGCTCAGCCGCGGGTCGCGGCGTGCACCTCGCGCGCCACCTTGACCACGTTGTCGACCGTGAAGCCGAACTGCAGCTGCAGCTCCTTGAGCGGCGCCGAGGCACCGAAGGTCTCCATGCCGATCACGTGGCCGGCACTGCCGACGTAGCGCTCCCAGCCGAACTTGGAGGCCTGTTCGACCGCCACCCGCGCGGTCACCGCCGGCGGCAGCACGCTGTCGCGATAGTCCTGCGCCTGCTGCTCGAAGAGGTCCCACGAAGGCATCGACACCACGCGCGAGGCCAGGCCCTGGGCGCTCAGGCGGTCGTGCGCATCGAGCGCCAGGCTGACCTCGCTGCCACTGGCGATCAGGATCAGCTCCGGCTTGCCGTCGGCCGCATCGGCCAGCACGTAGGCGCCGCGCGCCACGCCGGCCGCCGCCCCCAGCTTGCTGCGGTCGAAGGTCGGCAGCGGCTGGCGCGACAGCACCATGAGGGTCGGCCGGTGCTTGTACTGCAGCACCACGCGGTAGGCCTCGACCACCTCGTTGGCATCGCCCGGGCGCATCACGGTGATGCCGGGCATCGCGCGCAGCGAGGCCAGCTGCTCGATCGGCTGATGGCTGGGGCCGTCCTCGCCGTCGCCCATCGCGTCGTGGGTGAAGACCATCAGCGTGGGCAACTCCATCAGCGCCGACAGGCGGATCGCCGGCCGCGCGTAGTCGCTGAAGATGAAGAAGGTCGCGCCGAAGGGCCGCAGCTTGGACAGCGCCATGCCGTTGACCGCCGCCGCCATCGCATGCTCGCGGATGCCGTAGTGCATGTTCTTGCCGCCGAAGCTCACCGACTGGAAGTCGCCCGCGCCCTTGTACTTGAGCGTGGTCTTGTTCGACGAGCCGAGGTCGGCCGAGCCGCCGATGAACCACGGGATGTTCTGCGCCAGCACGTTGAGCACCTGGCCCGAGGCGTCGCGGCCGGCGACGCCCTTGGCGTCCGGCGGGAACACCGGCAGGTTCTGGTCCCAGCCCACGGGCAGTTCGCGCCGCTGGGCCTGGTCGATCTCGGTGGCGAGCGCCGGGTATTTCGCGCGGTAGGCGCCGAAGGTCTCGGTCCATGCTGCATGAGCGGCCGCGCCGCGTTTCCCGATGCCGTCCTGGAAATGCTGGTAGACGCCCTCGGGCACCAGGAACTTGGCGTCTTCTGGCCAGCCGTAGGCGCGCTTGGTGAGCTTGACCTCTTCGTCGCCGAGCGGCTCGCCGTGGGCGGCGGCGGTGTCCTGCTTGTGCGGCGAACCCCAGCCGATGTGGCTGTCGAGGATGATCAGCGTCGGACGGCCCTTCGTCTTCCTGAACACCTCGATGGCGTCGCCGATGCGCTCCAGGTCGTTGGCGTCGCCGACCCGCAGCAGGTTCCAGCCGTAGGCCAGGAAGCGGGTCGCGACGTCTTCGGTGAAGGCCAGCGTGGTGCTGCCTTCGATCGTGATGTGGTTGTTGTCGTAGATCCAGCAGAGGTTGTCGAGGCCGAGATGGCCGGCCAGCGACGCCGCCTCCGAGCCGACGCCTTCCATCAGGCAGCCGTCGCCGCACACCGCGTAGATGTCGTAGTCGAAGATCGCGAAGCCGTCCTGGTTGTAGCGCTGCGCGAGCCACTTCTGCGCCATCGCCATGCCGACGCTGGTGGCGATGCCCTGGCCCAGCGGCCCGGTGGTGGTCTCGACGCCGGACACCAGGTGGTATTCCGGATGGCCCGGCGCCTTGCTGCCGAACTGGCGGAAGTGCTTGATGTCGTCCAGCGTGACGGCCGGCGTGCCGAGCCGCTCGTATTCGGCGTCGACCGAGGTGGTGCCCGTGAGGTGCAGCACCGACCACAGCAGCATCGACGCGTGGCCGTTCGACAGCACGAAGCGGTCGCGGTTGGGCCAGATCGGGTCTTTCGGGTCGAAGCGCATGACCCGGTTCCACAAGGTGTAGACCAGCGGCGCCAGCGCCATCGGCGTGCCGGGATGGCCGCTGTTGGCCGCCTCGACCGCGTCGATCGAGAGCGTCCGGATGGTGTTGATGGAAAGCTGGTCGAGTTCGGCGTCGGTCATTGCAGGGCTTTCCGGTTGGATGAGGGGAGGGCTATTCGATCGCGGCGCGATCGGTCAGGAGCAGCGCATGCTGCTGCTCGATGCGGCCGGCCGGGATGCTCGCGTCCGCGGCGCGAAGCTTCGCCAGCATCGGCCGCTTCTCGGCGCCGGTGGCCAGCCAGAGCACCTTGCGCGCGCGATTCAGGATCGGGTAGGTGAGCGTCATGCGCCGATGCCCCATGTAGGGCGCGGTCAGGCCGACGTCGACGTCCGTCAGTTGCAGCACCGCATCGCCCGGCACCAGCGAGGCGGTGTGGCCGTCCGGCCCGAGGCCGAGGTGCGCCAGGTCGAGCACCGCCGGTGAGCCGGCGATGTCTCGCAGGGTCTGCGCATAGCTGCGCGCGGCGACGTCGATGTCCTTGGCGGTGACCGGCATCGCATGCACCTGCGAAGCCGGCAGCGGCGCGCTCGCCAGCAGCGTCTCGGCGATGTGCGTCATGTTGCGGTCCGGGTCGCCGTCGGGCGCGATGCGCTCGTCAACCTGGAACAGGTGCACCGACTTCCAGGGTACGTCCTGCGTGGCCAGCAGGCGCAGCATCTGCCACGGCGTGCTGCCGCCGCTCACCGCGAGGGTGAAGACGCCACGCGCCTGGACGGCGGCGCGGGCCTCGGCGGCGATCGTCTCGGCGGCGCGCTGGGCGACCGCGCCGGCATCGGCCAGGGTTTCGAGTTTCATCTGCGGGCCTTCTTCAGCTGGATGCCAGGTCGGGGTTGTGCCAGCCCGCGGGCGGTGCGAGCGCGGCCTGTTCGGCTGGACCCCAGGTGCCGGGCGCGTAGGCGTAGATCGGCGTGTTGGCCTTCAGCGCCGGATCGACGATGCGCCAGGCTTCCTCGACGTAGTCCTCGCGGGCGAAGAGGGTCGCGTCGCCGCGCATCGCGTCGCCGAGCACGCGCTGGTAGGCGTCCATCTCGTCGGCGCCCGGATGGTGGCTGGCGGTCATCTCGGTCGGCACGCTGATGCTCTCGTCTTCCGGCAGCAGCGTGTTCATGCCGAGCGCGATCGTCACGTCGGGGCTGATGCGCAGGCGCACGTGGTTCGGCACCGGGCAGCGGCTGGCATAGATCGAGGGCGCATGGCGCAGACGGATCAGCACCTCGGTGCAGGTCACCGGCAGGCACTTGCCGGCGCGGATGAAGAAGGGCACGTCCTGCCAGCGCGGCGAGTCGACGAAGAGCCGCACCGCGGAGAAGGTCTCGGTGGTCGAGCCGGCCTTCACGCCGGGCTCCTGCTGGTAGCCGGTGAACTGGCCGCGCACGATGTCGTCCACACCGAGCGTGCGCGTGGCCTTGAGCACCTTGGCCTTCTCGTCGCGGATCGATTCGCTGTCGGTCCGCACCGGCGCTTCCATCGCGATGTTGGCCAGCAGCTGGAAGAGGTGGTTCTGCACCACGTCGCGTGTCGTACCGGTCGCGTCGTAGAAGACGCCGCGGCCCTGGATGCCGAAGTCCTCTGCCATCGTGACCTGCACGCTCTCGACGTGGTTGCGGTTCCAGAAGGGCTCGAACAGCGCATTGGCGAAGCGGAAGTGCAGCATGCTGTGCACCGGCCCCTTGCCCAGGTAGTGGTCGATCCGGAAGATGTGCGACTCGTCGAAGGTCTTGAGCAGGATCGCGTTGAGCGCCTGCGCCGAGGCCAGGTCGTGGCCGAAGGGCTTCTCGATCACCACCCGCGCGTCGGCGGTGCAATCGGCCGCGGCCAGCTGCTCGACCACCGAGCCGAACAGCACCGGCGGGATCGCCAGGTAATGGGCCGGCCGCTTCGCGCTGCCGAGTTCCTTGCGCAGGGCCTGGAAGGTCGCCGCATCGGCGTAGTCGCCGTCGACGTAGCGCAGGAGCCCGAGCAGCTTCTGGAAGGCGGCCTCGTCGAGGCCGCCGTGCTTCTCGACGCTGTCCTTGGCGCGGGCCTGGAACTGCTCGAGGCTCCAGCCGGCCTTGGCGACGCCGATCACCGGCACGTCGAGGTGCCCGTGCTTGATCATGGCCTGCAGCGACGGGAAGATCTTCTTGTAGGCCAGGTCGCCGGTGGCGCCGAAGAAGACCAGCGCGTCGGCCGGCGCGTTGGATTCAGTGCTCATGCGGGCCTCCTCGGCTTCACTTCTTTTCCAGGTGGCCGCCGAAGCCGAAGCGCATCGCCGACAGCAGCTTGTCCTGGTAGTCGGCTTCGCCGCGCGAGGCGAAGCGCTCGTAGAGCGCGGTGGTGAGCACCGGCGTCGGCACGGCCTCGTCGATCGCGGCCTTGATGGTCCAGCGGCCTTCGCCGGAATCGGACACGCGGCCCTCGAACTTGGCCAGTTGCGGATCGGCGATCAGCGCGCTGGCGGTGAGGTCGAGGAGCCAGGAGGCGATGACGCTGCCGCGGCGCCAGACCTCGGCGATGTCGGGCAGGTTGAGGTCGAACTGGTAGTGCTCGGGGTCGCGCAGCGGCGTCGTCTCGGCGTCCGACTCCTGCTGGGTCTTGCCAATGTTGGCCGACTTGAGGATGCCCATGCCTTCGGCGTAGGCGGCCATGATCCCGTACTCGATGCCGTTGTGGACCATCTTCACGAAGTGGCCGGCGCCGCTCTGGCCGCAGTGCAGGTAGCCGTCTTCGGCGGTGCCCTTGACCTTCTCGCGGCCGGGCGTGCGCTCGATGTTGCCGATGCCGGGCGCCAGCGTCTTGAAGATCGGGTCGAGCCGCGCGACGGTGGCGTCGGGGCCGCCGATCATCATGCAGTAGCCGCGTTCCAGGCCCCAGACGCCGCCGCTGGTGCCGACGTCGACGTAGTCGATCTTCTTCTCGGCCAGTTCCTTGGCGCGGCGGATGTCGTCGATGTAGTAGGAGTTGCCGCCGTCGATCAGCGTGTCGCCGGCCTCCAGGTGCGGCAGCAGCTCCGCGATGGTCTTGTCCACCACGCCGGCCGGCACCATGAGCCAGACGGCGCGCGGCTTGTTCAGCTTGCCGACGAAGTCGCCGAGCGACGAGCTGCCGATGGCGCCTTCCTTGGACAGCTCCTCGACCGCTTTCGGGCTCATGTCGAAGACCGTGCATTGGTGGCCGTTCTTGACGAGCCGGCGAACCATGTTCGCGCCCATGCGGCCGAGGCCGATCATTCCGAGTTGCATGACGATGTCCTTGTGGATGAAGAAAAGGGTGGGGCGCTTCAGGCCTTGGCGGCGTCGCGCTGCTCGAAGATGGCGACGAAGCCGAGGTAGCGGCGGGCGATCTCGGCCACCGCCTCTTCGCGCGTGGCCTTGCCGGCGCGCCAGTCGACCAGCGGTTGCCAGAAGTCGGTGCGGCCGACCGCGAAGCCGATGAAGCCGGGCACGCCGGCGGCGGTGGCCAGCCAGTCGTGCACATGCTGGTCGTCCTCGCCGCGGCCCAGCACGATGCAGCCGACCTCGGCGCGGGCCGGCGTGTTGCGGGCCGTCGCGACGATCTTCGCGCAGTCCTCGCGGCGGTCGAGGCCCTCGACCTTCCAGATGTCGGCCTCGACGCCGGCGGCCTGCAGCGCCTCGATGGCGCGGACCATCAGCGCCGGACGCAGCTCGAGGTCGTAGCGCTTGCTGTCGCCGCCGACGCTGGCCAGCTGCGCCTTCTCGGCCGGCACCAGCAGCTCGAACATGAACTTGTTCTTGCCGCGTGCATGCAGCCAGTCCGACAGGCGCTTCAGGCGCGCGGTCTGGGCCTGGTTCATCGCGGCGTCGCCGTCGGGGTTGTAGCGCACCAGCACCTTGCAGAAGGTCGGTTCGAAGGCCTCGATGTGGGCGGCGAAGTCCTCGCCGTATTCGAAGTCGAACTCGTCCTGGCCGCTCTTCTCGGCCGGGCAGCAGGTGACCACGCCGCTGGCCTTGGCGTCGCGCAGGATCGCGGCGCCGAACTGCTCGTCGACCAGGATGCCGGCCTTGTCCTTGGGTGCGCCGCCCGCCAGCGCGGCCAGGAAGCCGTCGTAGATGACGCGCTTGGCGGTGGCGATCTCGGCCGTCTGGGCTTCGGTCAGGTCGCCCTTCCAGCCGAACATCTTGGTCTCGAAGGAGCCGCGATGGTCGAAGGGCAGGACGTACAGGGGATGCGGATAGCCGAGTGCCATGTCAGGCTCCCTTCAGTTGGCGATAGCGCTCGATCAGCGCGTTGGTCGAGCTGTCGTGCGCCGGCGCGGCGGCCTTCGCGTCGAGCTCGGGAATGATGCGTTGCGCCAGCACCTTGCCCAGTTCCACGCCCCATTGGTCGAAGGCGTCGATGTGCCAGATGGCGGCCTGCGTGAAGACGATGTGCTCGTAGAGCGCCACCAGCTTGCCGAGCGCCGCCGGCGTGAGCTTCTCGAGCAGCAGCGTGTTGGACGGCCGGTTGCCCTCGAAGGTGCGGTGCGGCACCAGCCAGTCGGGCGAGCCCTCGGCCTTGACCTCTTCGGGCGTCTTGCCGAAGGCCAGCGCCTCGCCCTGCGCGAAGACGTTGGCCAGCAGCAGGTCGTGGTGGTTGCCCAGCGGGTTGAGCGACTGGCCGAAGCCGATGAAGTCGCACGGGATCAGCCGCGTGCCCTGGTGGATCAGCTGATAGAACGAATGCTGGCCGTTGGTGCCGGGCTCGCCCCAGTAGACCGGGCCGGTGTCGCAGCCGACCGGGCCGCCGTCCAGGCGCACGTGCTTGCCGTTGCTCTCCATGGTGAGCTGCTGCAGGTAGGCCGGGAAGCGCTTGAGGTACTGCTCGTAGGGCAGCACCGCGACCGTCTGGGCGCCGAAGAAGTTGTTGTTCCAGAGGGCCAGGAGGCCCATCAGCACCGGCAGGTTCTGCTCGAAGGGCGCGGTGCGGAAGTGCTCGTCCATCTCGTGGAAGCCGGCCAGCAGCTCGCGAAAGCCGTCGGCGCCGACCGCCAGCATGGTCGACAGGCCGATCGCCGAATCCATCGAGTAGCGGCCGCCGACCCAGTCCCAGAAGCCGAACATGTTGTCGGTGGAAATGCCGAACTTCGACACCGCCTCGGCATTGGTCGACACCGCCACGAAATGCTTGGCCACCGCGCTCTCGTCGCCGCCCAGGCCCGCCAGCGACCAGTCGCGCGCGCTGTGCGCGTTGGTCATGGTCTCGAGCGTGGTGAAGGTCTTGGAGGAGACGATGAACATCGTCTCGTCGGCCTCGAGGTCGTGCGTCGCCTCGACGAAGTCGGTGCCGTCGACGTTGGAGACGAAGCGGAAGGTCATGTCGCGCGCGCTGTAGTGGCGCAGCGCCTCGTAGGCCATCACCGGACCGAGGTCGGAGCCGCCGATGCCGATGTTGACCACGTTGCGGATGCGCTTGCCGGTGTGGCCCTTCCAGGCGCCGCTGCGCACGCGCTCCGAGAAGTCGGCCATGCGGTCGAGCACCTCGTGCACGCCGGGCACCACGTTGGCGCCGTCGACCATGATCGTGGCGCCGCGCGGCGCGCGCAGCGCCACGTGCAGCACCGCCCGCCCTTCGGAGACGTTGATCTTGTCGCCGCGGAACATGGCGTCGATGCGCTCGCGCAGGCCCGCTTCCTTGGCCAGGCCCTGCAGGAGTTGCAGGGTCTCGTCGGTGATCCGGTTCTTCGAGTAGTCGAGGTAGATACCGGCCGCTTCGAGGCGCAGCCGCTCGCCGCGCTTCGGGTCGCTCTTGAAGAGCTGGCGCAGGTGCTGCTGCTTGACCTGCGCGTGGTGCGTGGCGAGTGCGGCCCACGCCGGGCCCTGGCTGACGGGCTTCAAAGGGGTGTCGCTCATGGCTTGGATCCTTTCACGTCCTCGGTCTTGACGGTCGCCTGCTCGGTCCGCTGGGGCACCTTGACCGCGTCGTCCCACATGCGAAAACCGCCGATGAAGGCATTGGCGTTGTCGCCGGCGCGGCAGCCCGGCGGCAGGTCGTCCAGGTGCTTGACGTTGCCGCCGCCGATCACGACGTCGTCGGGCTCCAGCGCCGCGGCCAGGCGCGACACCACGTCGGTCACGCGCTTGCGCCATTCCTTCTTGCCGTCGCGCTCGAGCGCGTGCTCGCCGACGTAGTCCTCGAAGGTCGAGTCGCGGTAGGGCAGGTGGGCCAGCTCCATCGACACGACGGTGCCTTCGAGCACCATCGCGGTGCCCAGACCGGTGCCCAGGCCGAGGAACAGCATCTTGTCCTTCTTGAAGCTGCCGAGCGCCTGCATCGAGGCGTCGTTGATGATCCGGACCGGATGACCGAAGGCGGCGGCGAAGTCGAACTCGACCCAGCCCTGGCCCAGGTTGTGCGGTTCGGTCACGGGCTGGTTGTTTTTGACGACGCCCGGATAGCCGATGGCCACCGCCTCGTATTTCCAGTCCTTGGCCAGCTCCTTGACGCCCTTGGCCATGTCGGCCGGTGTCATGGTCGGCCCCGAATCGATGCGGCGCGATTCCTTTTCACCGGTGGCCAGAATCTTGACGTGGGAGCCTCCCACGTCGATCACGAGAACATTCATCTTCTACGCCTCAGGGTGGTTGGTGTGCGGAGCTCGCGGCAGGCAGCAGGCGTGCAGGCCCATGCTTTTACCGCGCTGCGGGTCGGCCGTCAAAGGCCGTCCGCGGCTTCAAATCATGCATCATTTCCCGACGGATCAGGGCTTGTCAGCGGACTGTCATGTTCGCGCGCCGGCGCGTCCCGACACCACCTGACGCATCGTGTCAGGCGAGTGACTGCGCGAGTTGGCGCAGCACCGCGGCCGGTTCGGCCTCGATGATCTCGCCGTGCGAGACGATGATGCGGCGCAGGTCCGGCAGGGCGGCCCAGCGGTTCATCTGCGCGGCCAGCGCCTTCCTGTCCTCGACGATCAGCAGTTCGGTCGCCTTCGGCACCTGCGCGGCGTCGCCGGCCAGGCCCATCTTGCGCAGCACCCAGCCGCCGAAGCCCTCGGTGTCCCGGATGTTGCCGATCAGGTCGTTGAGGATCAGCGTGCTGCCATTGGGCCGGTGCACCAGCAGCGCGGCCTCCTCGTCGCCGGTGCCGGGCACCGCGCAGAAGAGCACGTCCGGGTCGCCGAAGTCGGGCGACGTGCTGTCGACCGGCACCACGTCCTCGGTCTTCTCGCGAGCGCCCGGCGCGCTCACCACCTGGAGCTCCGGATAGCGGAACTTCCAGGAAGAGGCGTCGATGCGGTGATGCTCGCCCGGCACGATCAGGAAGGCCGGCCGGCCCAGCGTCTCCAGCCGTTCCATGTTCGCCTCGTCGAGCGCGATCGCGCTCCAGATCACCAGGCCGCCGTCCCGCAGCCGGACGACGGTCATGCGCCGCGGCAGGTCCATCAGCGGCATCGGGATCTCGCCGACGGCGGCCCAGATGCCTTCGTCGATCGCGCTCAGCGGGCCGTGGGGAAGGACTTTCCATTCGAGATGTGGCTTCGTCATTGCGTGCTCCTGTGCCTGGCATCTTGCGCCGTTCCACCTCGCCCTGCCGCCGGCCTGGCGGCCGCCGGCGTGCAGGTCGCCGCCGACTTGCGTTCGCGCCGCCGGAACCCTACAGCGTCTGTGTGACCAGCCGGAAGCTCGGGTCCTCGGCGAAGGCCTTCACCGTGAAGCCGAGCCGCTTCACCAGCTTCAGCATGGTGAGGTTCTCGGCCAGCACCAGGCCCTCGATCTCGGCCAGTCCCTTGTCGCGCGCCGCCTCGATGATGCTTTCGAGGAGACGCGTGCCGAGGCCCTTGCCGTTGAAGTCGTCGTCGACCACCAGCGAGAATTCGCAGCTCGACTGGTCGGGGTTGGTGATGTAGCGCGAGACGCCGACGATGCGCTCGGTCTCCACCGGCTGCCCGCTGCTCGACGTGCCGCGTTCGTGCACCACGGCGACCAGCGCCATCTCGCGGTCGTAGTCGATCAGCGTGAAGCGCGACAGCATCGAGGGCGGCAGCTCGCGAAAACCCGAGACGAAGCGGAACCAGCGGCTCTGTGGCGACAGGTGCTGCACCAGCGTCTGGATCATCTGGCCGTCGTCCGGATGGATCGGCCGCACCGTGTAGCTGCCGCCGCCGCGCATCGGCCAGTCGCGCTGCAGCCGCGCGGGGTAGGGCAGGATCGCCAGGTGGTGGTAGCTGCCGCCCTTGCCGCCGAGCTGCTGGGGCGCGTTGTCGATCACGATGCGCGCGTCGACAGCGACCGCGCCGGAGGCGTCGACGATGATCGGGTTGATGTCCATCTCGCGCAGCTCCGGCAGCTCGCAAACCATCTCGGAGACCCGCAGCAGCACCTGCTCCAGCGCCTTCATGTCGACCGGCGCGGCGCCGCGCCATTCGCCCAGCGTCTCGGCCACGCGCGAGCGCTCGATCATGCGGCGGGCCAGGAACTGGTTGAGCGGCGGCAGCTCCATCGCGCGGTCGTCCAGCAGCTCGATCATGGTGCCGCCCGCCCCGAAGACGATCACCGGGCCGAACGGATCGTCGGTCAGCAGGCCGACGTAGATCTCGCGGCCGCGGCGCGAGCGTGCCATCTTCTGCACCGTCACGCCGCTGATGCGGGCGTTGGGCGCGAGCCGCGCGACCCGTTCCATCATGTCGATGTAGGTGTCTCGCGCACCGGCGCCGTTGAGGATGTTGAGCGCCACGCCTTCGACGTCGGACTTGTGGCTGATGTCGGGAGAGTCGACCTTCAGCGCCACCGGGAAGCCGAGCTGCGTGGCGATCATCATGGCTTCGTTGGCGCTGCGCGCCAGCATGGTGCGGGTGATCGGAATGTGGAAGGACGACAGCAGCGTCTTCGATTCCATCTCGGTCAGCACCTTGCGGCGCTCGGCCAGCACGCTCTCGATGACCAGCCGCGCGCCCTCGATGTCGGGCTTGGCCAATGTCGACAGGGGCGGCGGCGTCTGCTGCAGCAACTGCTGGTTCTGGTAGAAGGCCGCGATGTTGCCGAAGGCGCCGACCGCCGCCTCGGGCGTGCGGAAGGTCGGGATCGAGGCCTCGGCCAGCACCGCCCGTGCCTCGCTCACCGAGGCATCGCCCATCCAGCACGACAGCAGCGGCTTGCGCATCGGCCGCGGCAGCGCTGCCAGCATGCGGGCCGCACCGGCGGCGTCGCCACCGGGCTTGGGCGAGTAGATGGCCAGCACGCCGTCGACGCCGCGATCGGCCGAGGCGGCCTCGATCGCTGCGCGGTAGTGCTCGGGCTTGGCCTCTTCCGAAAGATCGATCAGGTCGCTCAGCGAGGCCAGCGGCGCCAAGTGCGGCTGCAGCGCCGCCTGTGCGTCGGCGCCGAGCTTGCCCAGTTCGAGCTTGATCTCGTTGACCCAGTCGGCCGCCAGCACGCCGGGGCCGCCGCCGTTGGTCACGATGGCCAGGCGCTTGCCGACCGGCCGGTAGCGCGAGGCCAGGCACTTGGCCGCCGAGAACAGCTCGACGAAGGAGCGCACCCGCACCGCGCCGGCGCGGCGCAGCGCCGCGTCGAAGACCTCGTCGCTGCCGACGATCGAGGCGCTGTGGGTCTGCGCGGCCTCGTTGCCCGCGGGCTTGCGGCCGGCCTTGAGGATCACCACCGGCTTGGCGTGCGAGGCCGAGCGCAGCGCGCTCATGAAGCGCCGAGCATTTGAGATGCCTTCGAGGTAGACCAGCACGCTGTGCGTGGCCGGGTCGTTGGCGAAGAAGTCGAGCACTTGGGCGATGTCGACGTCGGTGTGCGGCCCGAGCGACACCACGCCCGAGAAGCCGATCGCGTTGTGATCGGCCCAGTCGAGCATCGCGCTGGTGAGCGCGCCCGACTGCGACACCAGTGCGAGCGGCCCGTCGTGCGCCAGCGGGCCGGCGGCGCTCGCATTGAGGTGCAGCGACGGCCGCTGGAAGCCGAGCGCGTTCGGGCCCAGCAGCAGGATGCCTTCGCGCCGGGCGATCCGCCGCAGTTCCGCCGCGGCGTCGGCGCCGATGCCCTGCGAGACGATCAGCGCGGCCCGGCAGCGGATGCGGCCGGCGGCCTCGAGCGCGGCCGCGACCTGCTCGGGCGGCATCGCGATGATCGCCAGGTCGGCGCGCGACTGCGCCAGGTCGGCCAGGGTGCCGGTGCTGCGGATGTCGAGGAAGTGCAGGCGGCCGCTGAAGCGCTGGGCCCGCAGGGCGGCGCTCAGCACCTGCGACTGCGAGAACGGAGGCGTCGCGTCGTCGGCGGCGGGCTCGGCGCCGAAGACCACGATCGAAGCCGGCGTGAACAGCGGGGCGAGGTAGTGTTTGTCCATGGCTGGAGTCTGCACCGAACGAAGGGCCCGCCCGAGTCGGGAGCGGGTGGCGCAGCGGACAGGAATCGAACCCGTAACCCCCAGCTTAGAAGGCTGGTGCTCTATCCGGTTGAGCTACCGCCGCGCAGGCCCGGCGATTCTACGTGGCACGAGCTGCCCGAGTGGCTCAGACCACCATCGGCACGGTGGCCCCGTCCATCGACAGGATCGCGCCCGAGACGTAGCCGGCACGCGCCGAGGCCAGGAAGACCACCGCGTCGGCGATGTCCTCGGGCGTGGCAATGCGACCCAGCGGCAGCTTGGCGGTGGCATCGCGCAGGATCTGCTCGGTGCTCTGGTTGCGGGCGCGGGCGTCGGCGGCGAGGCCTTCGGCCATGCGGTCGGTCAGGGTCAGCGCCGGGTTGACCGCGTTCACCCGGACGCCGCGCGGGCCGTAGGCGGCGGCCAGGCCGGCGGTGGCGAGCATCAGCGCCGCATTGGCGGCCCCGCCGGCCAGGTGGATGGTGGTGGCGACCTTGCCGCCCATGCCGATCACGTTGACGATCGAGCCGCTGCCGCGCTCGCCCATGCGCTTGATGAGCGGGTCCATGACGTGGATGTAGGTGAAGAACTTCGCCTGCATCGCGTCGTGCCAGTTCTGCGGCTGCAGTTCGTTGAAGGGCGTGCGGCGGGCGGCGCCGGCGGAGTTGACCAGCACGTCGACCGGACCGCCGGCCGCTTCGACCGCCTCGACCAGCTTCGCCGCCGCGGCGGCGTCGGTGAGGTCGGCGCAATGGCCGCTGGCCGCATGGCCTTCGGCCTTCAGCGCCGCGACCGCGGCGTCGACGTTCGCCGGCGTCCTGCCCACCAGGCTGACCTTGGCGCCTTCGCGCAGGAAGGCCCGCGCGCAGGAAAGGCCGATGCCGCGGCTGCCGCCGGTGACGAGTACATGCTTGCCGCTCAGTTCGAGATCCATGTTGCCTCCAGGGAAGAGCGCCATTTAAGCCGATTTCGCCGCGGCGCGTCGTAAGCTCCCGCGACCATGACCGAACTTCCCATCGTCCAGTGCCGCCCGCTCGGCGTCGTGCGCAGCCGCTTCACCGACACCGTCGGCGTGCCGATCCAGACCGCCGGCGCGCCCGACGAACCCGGCCGACTCGAGGTCTTCCCCGAATTCCAGGCCGGGCTGAAGGACATCGAGGGATTCGACTACCTGCTGCTGGTGACGCACCTGCACCGGGTGACCCGAGAACTGCTGGAGGTCGTGCCCTTCCTCGACGACCGGTCGCACGGTGTCTTCGCGACCCGCGCACCGGCGCGGCCGAACCGCCTCGGCCTGTCGATCGTGCGGCTGGTCTCGGTGCAGGGCGGCGTGCTCGAGTTCAGCGGCAACGACATGCTCGACGGCACGCCGGTGCTCGACATGAAGCCCTACGTGCCGCGCTTCGACGTGCGGACGACCGATCGCATCGGTTGGTTCGATCAACGGCTGGACCCATTGCAGGGCAAGCTTTCCGACGACCGGATGGGCTGAGCCCACTCAGCCCAGGATCACGCCTTCCAGCGGCTGCAGCGTGAAGCCGGGCGCCACGGGTGCGGCGTCTTCCGTGCGGGTCGAGAGCAGCACCGTGGCACCGGCCGGCAGCAGTTGCGCCGGGATCGGCGCCGCGGCGGTCCCGAAGTTCATCAGCACCACCAGCCGCCGGTCGTCCTGCACCCGCGCATACGCCAGCACGTCGGTGCCGGCTTCGAGCGCTTCGTAGTGGCCCTCGTGCAGCGCCGGTTCGCGACGGCGCAGCGCGATCAGCCGCTGGTAGAGCCGCAGGATCGACGCCGGGTCGGCCTGCTGCGCCGCGACGTTGCGGTGGGTGAAGTCGGCCGCCAGCCGCAGCCAGGGCCGGCCGGCGGTGAAGCCGGCGCCGGCCTCGCCGCTCCACTGCATCGGCGTGCGCTGCGGATCGCGGCCCAGGCCCTTGCCGGGCTGGTTCTTCTCGAACGGGTCCTGCACCTCGTCCGGCGGGATCGGCACGTCGGTCATGCCGATCTCGTCGCCGTAGTAGAGGGTCGGCGTGCCGCGCAAGCTCAGCAGCAGGAGGGCGGCCAGTCGCGCGCGGGGTTCGCCGATGCGGCTGGCGATTCGCGGCTTGTCGTGGTTGCCCAGCACCCAGTTGGGCGCGGCGCCGGCGGGCAACGCGGCCTCGTAGTCGCGCACGATGCGGCCGATTTCCGCGGCCTGCCAATGGGCCGCGATCAACTGGAAATTGAAGGGCAGCTGCACGCCCTGCAGCACGCCCTCGGCATTGCGGCCGTAGTAGGCGACGAGGCGATCGAGCGGCAGGTAGAGCTCGCCGATCAGCACCCGCGACGAATCGGTATCGCTGAAAGCGTCGACGACGCGGCGCATCTCGGCCACCAGCGGCTGCATCTCGGGCCGGTCGGTGGTGTAGAGCGGCAGCAGGCGATGAGACTCGTCCTCGCCGGGCTGGTAGGCCGGGTTGACCGGGTTGTCGCGAAACTGGTCGTCCTTGATCAGGTGGTAGAGCACGTCGACCCGGAAGCCGTCGACGCCGCGTCGCAGCCAGAAGCGCAGCACCTCGTACATCGCGGCGCGCACCTCGGAGTTGCGCCAGTTGAGGTCGGGCTGCTCCTTCAGGAAGGAATGGCAGTAATACTGGCCGGTCGCCTCGTCGAGCGTCCAGGCCGGGCCGCCGAAGTTGCTGAGCCAGTTGTTGGGCGGTCCGCCGTCGGGCGCGGGGTCGCGCCAGAGGTACCAGTCGCGCTTCGGGTCGCTGCGCGACGAGCGGCTCTCGAGGAACCACGGATGCCGGTCCGAGGTGTGGTTGGGCACGTAGTCGAGGATCAGCTTCAGCCCGCGGGCCTTGGCCTGGGCGACCAAGGCATCGAAGTCCGCGAGGCTGCCGAAGCGCGGATCGATGGCCTCGTAGTCGGCGATGTCGTACCCGAAGTCGGCCATCGGCGACGGGTAGATCGGGGAGATCCAGACGGCATCGATGCCGAGGCCGACCAGATAATCGAGCCGCTCGCGGATGCCGCGCAGGTCGCCGATGCCGTCGCCGTCGCTGTCCTGGAAGGAGCGTGGGTAGATCTGATAGACGATTCCATTGCGCCACCAAGCGTCAGCCGACATCGCGGTCCTTTCGAATTTCAACGAGGTACAGCTTGCATGATCAATGACCTTTGGTACAAGAACGCTTTGGTGTATTGCCTGTCGGTCAGTACCTACATGGATGCCGACGGCGACGGCTGCGGCGACTTCGCAGGGCTGACCCGCCGCCTCGACTACCTCGCGGGGCTCGGCGTCACCACGCTCTGGCTGATGCCCTTCCAGACCTCGCCGGGCCGCGACGACGGCTACGACGTCGCCGACTACTACAACGTCGACCCGCGCTTCGGCACGCTCGGCGACTTCGTCGAGTTCACGCACGCGGCCAACCAGCGCGGCATGCGGGTGCTCATGGACCTGGTGGTCAACCACACCTCCGACCAGCATCCGTGGTTCCAGGAGGCGCGCCGCGATCCGGATTCCAAGTACCGCGACTGGTACGTCTGGTCCGACAGCAAGCCGCCGCGGGCCGACGACGGCGTGGTGTTCCCCGGCGTGCAGAAGTCGACCTGGAACTTCGACAAGGTCGCGCGGCGCTGGTACTTCCATCGCTTCTACGACTTCCAGCCCGACCTCAACACCGCGAACCCGCTGGTGCAGGCGGAGATCCTGAAGATCATGGGCTTCTGGACGCAGCTCGGCGTCTCCGGCTTCCGCATGGACGCGGTGCCCTTCGTGATCGCGGTGAAGGGGCCGAAGGCCACCGGCAGGCCGAAGGAGCAGTACGACATGCTGCGGCGCTTTCGCGAACTGCTGCAGTGGCGGCGCGGCGACGCGATCATCCTGGGCGAGGCCAACGTGCTGCCCGACACCGACCTCGACTACTTCGGCGACGAGGGCGAGCGGCTGCACATGATGTTCAACTTCCAGGTCAACCAGAACCTCTTCTACGCGCTGGCCACCGGCGATCCGAAGCCGCTGACCAAGGCGCTGGCCGCCACGCGGCCGCGTCCGGCGACCTCGCAATGGGGCATGTTCCTGCGCAACCACGACGAGCTCGACCTCGGCCGGCTCACGCCGAAGCAACGCCAGAGGGTCTTCGATGCCTTCGGGCCCGACAAGAGCATGCAGCTCTACGACCGCGGCATCCGCCGCCGGCTGGCGCCGATGCTCGGCAACGACCGGCGCCGCCTCGAGCTGGCCTACAGCCTGATGCTCACCTTGCCCGGCACGCCGGTGCTGCGCTACGGCGACGAGATCGGCATGGGCGACGACCTGAGCCTGCCCGAGCGCAACTGCGCGCGCACGCCGATGCAGTGGTCGACCGAGCCGAACGGCGGCTTCACGTCGTCGGGAAAGCCGCTGCTGCCGGCGATCAGCGGCGGCGCCTACGGCTTCGAGCACGTCAACGTGGCGGCGCAGCGGCGCGATCCGGATTCGCTGCTCAACTGGATGGAGCGCGTCTGCCGCATGCGCAAGGAACTGCCCGAGGTCGGCTGGGGCGACTTCACGGTGCTGCCGAACGCCGTGCCTTCGGTGCTGGTGATGCGCTATGACTGGCGCAACAACTCGGTGCTCTTCGTGCACAGCCTGCAGGCCGAGCCGGTCGAGATCGAACTCGATGCCAGGAAGCTCGGGCGCGACGGCGAGCGGCTGGTCAACCTGCTGTCGGAGCATCACAGCCAGGCCGATGCCAAGGGCCGCCATCGCATCCTGCTGGAGACCTACGGTTATCGGTGGTTCCGCGTCGGCGGGCTGGACTACCTGCTGCGGCGCAGCGATGCCTAGCGGCCGTAACGGGCTCCCGCTATGCTCGAAACCCCATAACGCCCGGGACTCCGTCATGCCTGCTCTCGATTCCTCGCCTTCGTCGATCCGCTTCGGCCGCCGCCAGCTGCTCCTTTGGTCCGCGTTGGCGTTCGCCGCCGGAGGGGCCTCGGCGCAATCCGCGCCGATCCGCAGCATCGACGTCACCTACGACGGCACCACCTACGTGCTCAAGGCCGTGATGTTCGCGCCGGTGCCGCCCGAGACCGCGATCGCCGTGCTCACCGACTTCCCCAACATGGCCAAGTGGGTGCCCAACGTGACCGACAGCCACGTGGTCAAGCCGGGCGACAAGGACATGACGATCGAGCAGAGCGGCACCGCCAAGCTCGGCAGCATGAGCTTTCCCTACACCAGCGTGCGCGAGATCGTGATGGTCTCGCCCAACGTGATCCGCTCCACGCAGGTCAAGGGCAGCATGAAGAGCCAGCAGTCGACGATGACTGTCACGCCCGAAGGCGAAGGCGCCAAGATGCAGTACGAGCTCGACGTGGTGCCGAGCTTCATCACCTCCGCGGTGATGTCGCAGGACCTGCTCAAGAAGAACGTCGAGGAAGAATTCACCGCGATCATCGGCGAGATGAACAAGCGCAAGAAGTAGCCGTTCGCGGCGACTAGGGCGCGGAGCCGCTCAGCACCGGATCGAGCCAGGTCGCCGCGCTGCGCGCGAAAGCGGCGCGCAGATGGTTGTCGTCCATGTAGGCCGGCGCACCGTCGGGCATCGCGCGCAGGCATTGGCCTTCATGGCAGAGGGTCGCCGCCGGGTCGATCACCTGCGCGCCGGCACGTTCGGCGATCTGCCGCAACTGCGCGCGCAGGCGCGCCTGGTCCGGGTCGTCCGGCACCGTCGGCGAGGCACTCGCCACCGAGAGACGGCCGAGGCGGCTGCCCGCCACGCCATGGCGCGGCTCGAAGGCGCTGCCGCGCGGGTTGTCGAGCAGCAGGTAGACCTTCTTGTGCGCCGCCAGTTCGCGCAGCGTGTTTTCCAGGGACTGCAACGCGAGCGGCACGCCGTTGCCATCCCGGAAGCCGTGCTGCACGCCGTCCTGCTGGTAGTAGAAGACGTCGACCTTGCGATGCGCCGGGTCGGGCCGGGTCATCTCGATGAAGTAGCAGCTCCAGCAGGCGCCCAGCACCACGGTGTCGACCTGGTCGCTGCGCGCCAGCGCGAGGAGGGCATCGCGCTGGGCCTCGCAATCGGCACCGAAGAGCTGCAGCACGCCCGGGATCGGCGGGCACAGCGAGCCGGTGCCGAACTCGATGTGCTGCAGCCGATCGGGCGCGGTGCGCGCCAGCTCGACGGCGCGCGGCGCGTACTGCTGGACATGGCTGTCGCCGATCAGCAGCACCCGGCGCGGGCCGTTGCCGATGCTGAAGAGCGGTGGCTGGTTCGGACCGGCCGGCGCGAGCCCATCGGGGAACTTCCAGTCCTGCGCCGCGGCGGCGAGGTCCGCCAGCATCGGGTCGTCCTGCCGGCCGCCGAGCTTGCCGGCAGCCGCCAGCGCGCCGAGCCCGGCCAGCAGCACCATGCAGGCGGCCAGGGCGGCGACGGTCGCACGCTGCCTGCCGTGCCGCAACGGGCGCTCCACCCAGCGCCAGGTGGCCCAGGCCAGCAGCACGCTCGCGGCCGCCACCGCGCCGCGCACGCCGATCGACGGCGTGTCGCCCGCAAGAATGCGCGCATAGACCAGCAGCGGCCAATGCCAGAGGTAGAGCGGGTAGCTGACGAGGCCGACCCCGACCAGCCACTTCGCGCCCAGCAGCACGCGGTTCGGTCCGGCCTCCGGGCCCGCGGCGATGCACAGGCAGGCGCCCAGCACCGGCGTCACGGCCCACCAGCCGGGAAAGGCCCGGCCTTCGTCGATCGTCAGCAGACCGAAGGCGATCAGCGCCAGGCCGACGATCGACTGCAACTGGTTGCGCAGGCCGAAGGCGCGCGGACGGTGCAGCCGCAGCCAGGCGAGCAGGGCGCCCGCCAGCAGTTCCCAGAAGCGCGACCAGGGCAGGTAGAAGGTGGCGGCCGGCTTCGCGTGCACCAGGCCGACGTTGACCAGGAAGGACGCCAGGCCGATCGCCACCGTCAGCGCCATCACCCGCCGGCCGCCGCGCCAGGCCAGCGCGAGCAGCAGCGGCCAGGCGATGTAGAACTGCTCCTCGACCGCCAGCGACCAGAGGTGCAGCAAGGGCTTGCCGAGCGCGGCAGTGTCGAAGTATCCCGACTCGCTCCAGAAGCCGAAGTTCGACAGGAAGACTCCGGCGGCCGCCGTCTGCCGGCCCAGCTGCCGGAACTCGTCCGGCAGCAGCACCCACCAGCCGAAGGCGAAGCTGCAGCCCATCACCAGCAGGAGCGCCGGGAAGATGCGCCGGATGCGCCGCGCGTAGAACTCGCGATAGCTGAAGCCCGCGCCGGCCAGGCTGCCGAGCAGGATGGTCGTGATCAGGTAGCCCGAGATCACGAAGAACAGGTCGACCCCGATGAAGCCGCCGGGCAAGAGGCCCGGGAAGGCGTGGAAGCACAGCACCGACAACACCGCGACCGCGCGCAGGCCGTCGATGTCGGGGCGGTACTTGAGGTGGAGGAGGTGCGGTGCCGGCGCCGGAGCGCTCGCCTGGGCCTCGTGGATGTCGGCCTCCGGCTCGAGGCTCGAGACCCGATGCCTGGCATCGGTCGACGCCGAGCGGCGATGCGAATGCCTTTGACCGACGCGACCCACCAAGAACGGCTCCTGCAGAAAAGAAAAAAGGGGACAAGCCGCTCAGGCTTGTCCCCTCTGCATTCCTTGGTCGGGGCGAAAGGATTCGAACCTTCGACCCTCTGGTCCCAAACCAGATGCGCTACCAGGCTGCGCTACACCCCGACGAGCCTGCGATTCTAACCCGAGTCAGGCCACCGTCTCGGTCGAGGCCAGCCGCTCGTGGATCAGCGCCACCACCGCCGCGCCTTCGCCGATCGCGCCGCCGACCCGCTTGACCGAGCCGGCGCGCACGTCGCCGACCGCGAAGACGCCCGGCACGCTGGCCTCCAGCGTGCTGGCGGCCTTGGCCGGGAAGCCGCCGCGGGCCTGCGGGCCGGTCAGCACGAAGCCGTCCTTGTCGAGCGCGACGTTGCAGTTGCGCAGCCACTCGGTCTCGGGCACCGCGCCGATGAAGAGGAAGAGGTTGCGTGCCGGGCAGTCGTGGCGCGCCCCGCTCAGCCGGTCGCGCCAGGTGGCGCCGTTCAGCCCGGTGGACGGTTCGCCGTGCAGGTCGACCAATTCGGTGTTCGGATGCAGCGAGATGTTCGGCGTGGCCTCGATCCGGTCGATCAGGTAGCGCGACATGGTCGCCGAGAGCGACGGCCCGCGCACCAGCACGTTGACCTTGGCCGCATGCTGCGAGAGGAAGACGGCCGCCTGGCCAGCCGAGTTGCCGCCGCCGACCAGCGCGACTTCCTGCTGCTCGCACAGCCGGGCCTCCAGCGCCGAGGCCCAGAACCAGACGCCGTGGCCTTCGAAGTCGGACAGGCGCGGCACCTCGGGCCGGCGGTAGCGGGCGCCGCTGGCGATGACCACGGTGCGGGATCGCAGCCGGCGGCCGTCGGTCAGCCGCACCGACAACTCGCCCTTCGAATCGGCCTGGCTGCAGTCCAGCGTCTCGACCTCGGCCGGGATCAGCATCTCGGCGCCGAATTTCTGCGCCTGCACGTAGGCCCGCCCGGCCAGCGCGCCGCCGGAGATGCCGGTGGGGAAGCCGAGGTAGTTCTCGATCCGGGCGCTGGCACCGGCCTGGCCGCCGAAGGAGCGGCAGTCCACCACGATCACCCGCAATCCCTCGGAAGCCGCGTAGACCGCGGTGGCCAGGCCGGCCGGCCCGGCGCCCACCACGACCACGTCGAACAGCTCGTCGTGGGCGATGCTGTCGACCATGCCGAGGCAGCGCGCCAGCGCGTTGTCGCTCGGGTTGGGCATCACGCTGCCGTCCGGGCAGACCACCAGCAGGTCGGCCTCGCCGTATTGCTCGAGCAGTGCGGCGGCATCGGCATCCTGGGTGGCGTCGACCACGTGGTGCGGGTAGCCGTTGCGGCCGAGGAAGTTGGCCAGCCGCATCACGCCGGCGGAGGCGGGCGGCCCGATCAGCACCGGCCCGCTGGCCCCGGATTCGATCAGCGCCACCCGGCGCAGGATCATCGCCCGCACCAGGCGCTCGCCCAGGTCGGCCTCGGCGATGATCAGCGCGCGCAGCCGCTCCGGCGGGACCAGCAGCACCTCGACCGGGCCTTCGGCATGGCCGTCGACCAGGGCAGGCCGGCCCGACAGCTGCGCCACCTCGGCCAGGAACTGGCCCGGCCCCTGCCGCTCGATCGGCACCACGTGGCCCAAGCCGTCGCGCTGGGTCAGGGCGACGATGCCGTCGAGCACCACGAACATGCCCGGCCCGGGCTCGCCGGCGCGGAACAGGCAGGCGCCTTCGGGATAGCGCCGCGCCTCGCCGAAGCGACGGATCCGCTCGATGTCGGGGCCGCTCAGCTTCGGGAACATCTGGTGGCGCCGGGTCTCGACCTCGACGGGTTTCTGATCGGTCATGCGGGCTTCCTCGAAAAGGGTTCAGACGGTGGGCGCGGCGGCCTCGCGTGGCCGCAGCCGCGGCAGCAGGTCGCGGGCGCTCTCGAACAGCAGCACCTCCAGCGGCTGGGCCGAGCCGCGGATCGGCGTGCTGCGCTTGACCAGGCCGGCGGTCTCCAGGCCGCCGTGCAGGGCGACCTCGGCCGAGCAGGCCAGCTGGACGTTCATTTCCTTGGCCACGAATTCCAGCCGCGAGGCCACGTTGACCGCCGGACCGACGATCGACATCGCCATCGCGTCGCCGACGCCGATCCGGCCGTGCACGTGGGGGCCGCAATGCAGGCCCATCGCGATGCGCAGCGGCTGCGCCAGCTCGCTCTCGAGCCGCCGGTTCAGGAGGCCGATCAGCCGGTCGACCTCGGCGCAAGCCATCAGCGCCTTGCGGCAGGCGCCCGCGAGGCCGGTCGGATCGCCGAAGACCGCCAGGATGCCGTCGCCGGCCCGGTCGTTGATCCAGCCGCCGCTGCCGTAGACCGCCTGTCCGATGGTCTCCAGGAAGTTGTTGAGCAGGTAGACCACGTCGTAGGGCAGCTTCTTCTCGGTCATCGCGGTGAAGCCGCGGATGTCGACGAAGAGCACCGCCAGTTCGCGCTCCTCGCCGCTGGATTCGTCGGGCTGCACGTAGACCGGCTGCTCCATGTCCTTGCCCAGCCGCACCAGCCGCAGCACCGTGGTGGCGGCGCGCACCCGCGCCTGGCAGGCCAGCCGCACGTTGGCGGCCGCGCCGACCGAGCGCAGCGTCTGCAACTCGGCGTCCGAAGGCGCGCTGAGGCCGGCCGGGTCGCCGAAGACCATGATCCGGCAGGTCGAGCAGCGCCCGCGGCCGCCGCAGGTCGAGACGTGCGGGATCCGGTGCATGCGGCTGATCTCCAGCACGGTCGGCCCCGGCGCGGTTTTCACCAGCGGCCCGGCCACGTACTGCACCGGGATGCGCATCTGGCGGCGCTGCCGCAGGGTGCCGCCCAGGCCGAGCAGGATCGCGACCAGCGCCAGCGCGTAGAAGGCCTCCTGCGCATCCTCGCGCCATCCCACGATGGTCTCGTTGGTCGCCTCGTCGGGCCAGTGCGTGGCCTGCCGGAAGGTCGCCAGCGTGGCCGGCTCGGCGGTCATCTCGGCGACGACGCGGCCCTGCGTCACCACGCCGAGCAGCGCCGCGGCCGGCAGCAGGCTGGCCAGCACCAGCAGCACCGGCGTGAGGCGGCGGTAGAGCGGCATGAGCCGCAGCCAGAAGTGCAGTCCGACGCAGCCGTGCACCCAGACCATCAGCAGCAGCAGCGTCTGGGTCAGCATCGCGTCGGGCCAGATGCGCTTGAGTTCGTAGGCGTAGGTGTCCTGGATGCCCAGCACCGCGAAGGAGACGCGGGTGTTGACGATGTGCGGCAGCAGCAAGAGCGGGATGCCCAGCCCCAGCACCAGCTGCAGCCATTCCCAGCGCGGCAGCCGGAAGGTCCGGCGGCGCGCGATCTTGGTGAGTGCGCCGACCACGTGCGCCAGCAGCGCCGCGGCCAGCACGATGCTGCCGATCAGCGAGCGGGTGACCGCGGTGCGCCAGTCGTCGAAGGTGTTCATCGCCTCCAGGCTCACCAGGCCGAGCGCATGGTTCAGGAAGTGCGTCGCGGCGAAGGCGAACAGCAGCAGGCCGCTCACCAGCCGCGTTCGCTGGGACACGGAACCTCTCCAGAGCACGTGCATCTACGTCAGGCCTTCGATCGGTCGATGGATGGATGGTCGGTTGCGAGTTCCGTGGCCGCTTAACGAAAGTGTCATGATGGCCCCGGACACTTTCATACTATGACCTGCGCGCATTCCTGCCCCGCTTGTTACAGAATCTTCCTTCATGTCGCTCGCTATCACCGACGAATTGCCCGTTGTCGTCGAACAAACTTTGACTTTGCTGGATCGGGATCACAGCATCCTGGCCTTCAACGAGCGCGTGCTCGACTGGGCCTACCGGCCCGAGGTACCGCTCATCGAGCGGCTGCGCTACCTGTGCATCGTCTCCTCCAACCTCGATGAATTCTTCGAGGTGCGGGCCGCCCCGCACCTGGCCGCGGCGGTCGCCGGCGATCACAAGGGCAACTACACCGTCGCCTCCTTCGAACGCCTGGCCGAAGCCGCCCATTCGCTGGTCGCGCGCCAGTACGCGCTCTACAACGACGAGCTGATCCCGGCCTTCGCGGCGCACGGCATCCAGATCATTTCCCACGGCGAGCGCAACCCGGCCCAGCGCAAGTGGGTGCACGAATACTTCGAGCGCGAGGTGCGGCCGCTGCTGATCCCGGTCGGGCTCGACCCGGCGCATCCGTTCCCGCAGGTGGCCAACAAGTCGCTGAACTTCATCGTCCGGCTCTCCGGCAAGGACGCCTTCGGCCGCGAGAACCCGATCGCGATCGTCAAGGTGCCGCGGGTGCTCCCGCGGGTGATCCGGCTGCCGGCCAAGGTGTCGGGCGGCAAGACGCTCTTCATCGCGCTGTCGAGCGTGGTCCGGGCGCACCTGTCGAGCATGTTCCCGGGTCGTGAGGTCGGCGAGTTCTCGCAGTTCCGGGTGACCCGCCATTCGGACCTCGCGGTCGACGAGGACGAGGTCCGCAACCTGCGCACCGCCCTGCGCCAGGGCCTGCAGCACCGCCACTACGGCCAGTCGGTGCGGCTCGAGGTCTCGGCCAGCTGCGCCGAATCGCTCGCGAACTTCCTGCTGGCGCAGTTCGACCTGCCGGCGGACGCGCTCTACCGGGTGCACGGGCCGGTCAACCTGGCGCGGCTGACCCAGCTGATCGACCTGCTCGGCGAGCCGCAGCTGCGCTTTCCGCCCTACCAGGCGTCCTATCCGATCACGCTGTCGCCGGGGCAGTCCTTCTTCGACCGGCTGCAGCGCGGCGACGCGCTGATCCACCAGCCCTTCGAGAGCTTCGAGGGCGTGCTGGCCTTCCTGCGCGAGGCGGTCAGCGACCCGCAGGTGCTGGCGATCAAGCAGACCATCTACCGCACCGGCACCGACTCGGCCCTGATGGACCTCTTGCGCGAGGCGGTGCGCGGCGGCAAGGAGGTGACCGTGGTGGTGGAGCTGAAGGCCCGCTTCGACGAGGAAGCCAACATCAACTGGGCCGAGATGCTGGAGTCGATCGGCGCCCAGGTGGTCTACGGCGTGGTGGGCCTGAAGACCCACGCCAAGATGCTGCTGGTGACCCGCCGCGAGGGCAAGCAGATGCGCCGCTACGGCCACCTGTCGACCGGCAACTACAACCCGCGCACCGCGGCGCTCTACACCGACATCAGCCACCTGACCGCCGACCCGCTCCTGACCGCCGACATGGAGGCGGTCTTCGTGCACCTGGCCAGCCAGAGCCGGCTGCCCAAGCTGCACCGCATGTGGTTCGCGCCCTTCGACCTGCACAAGAACCTGCTGGCCCGCATCGAGGCGCTGGGCAGCGCCGCCGAAGCCGGCGAATCGACCCGCATCGTCGCCAAGATGAACGCGCTGACCGACGAGGCGCTGATCGCCGCGCTGGTCAAGGCCGGCCAGCGCGGCGTGAAGATCGACCTGATCGTTCGCGGCGCCTGCACCTTGCCGGCGCAGGTGCCGGGCCTGACCGACAACATCCGGGTGCGCTCGGTGATCGGCCGCTTCCTGGAGCATTCGCGGGTCTTCTATTTCCGGCTCGGCGTCGATGAGTCGCTGTACCTGTCGAGCGCCGACTGGATGAACCGCAACATGCTGCGCCGGGTCGAGCTGGCCTGGCCGGTGACCGATCCGGTGCTGCGCCAGCGGCTGATCGACGAATGCCTGGTCGCCTACCTGCACGACGGCCGCGATGCCTGGGAGCTGGGCGGCGACGGCGTCTACCACCGGCTGCACGAGGACACCCACGCGGGCGAGGCCGGCGCCTCGCGCACGATCGAGGCGCACGGCGCCCAGGCCGCCCTCATGGGCCGCTACGCTTCGCGCGGCCTGAGCCGCGCGGCCACACGGGATTGACATGGACCTCATCTTCTGGCGCCACGCCGAGGCCGACGACTGGACCGAAGGCTGCGACGACATGCAGCGCTCCCTGACCTCGCGCGGCGAGAAGCAGGCCAAGCGGATGGCCGCCTGGCTCGACCGCCAGCTGCCCGAGGGCACCCGCATCATCTGCAGCCCGGCGCGTCGCTGCGAGCAGACCGCGCTGGCGCTCGGGCGCAAGTACAAGCTGCGCACCGAACTGGCGCCCGATACCACGCCCGACGCGCTGCTGGCCGCCGCTGGCTGGCCCAACGGCCGCTCGGTGGTGCTGCTGATCGGGCATCAACCTTCGCTGGGCCAGTCGATCTCGCTGCTGCTCGGCCTGCAGCAGGACAGCTGCCCGGTGCGCAAGGGCGCGGTCTGGTGGATCCGCACGCGCGAGCGCGACGGCGACGTCCAGACGGTGGTGGTGACCGTCCAGGCGCCCGAACTGCTCTGACGCTCTCTGCCTAGAGGATGTCCAGCCGCCAGCCGGTCTTCTGCCAGGCGACGACCTCTTCGCGCAGCAGGTAGTCCGACTGCGGATAGAGGTCTGCCCAACCCGGTCGGCAGGAAATCCCGAAGGCCCGGTTGTCCAGGCGTTGCAGCCGGATGCCCTGGCGATCCGGATCGCGCCGGGCGTGGCACAGGATCACCGCCAGCCGCAGCGCGATCAACTGGGCGACGAAGACCTCGTCTTCCAGCGTGCTGCCGAGCTTGCGCAGCTTGCCGCGGTGGCCGAGCACCAGCTGGCTCAGCGCATGCATCTCGTTGACGGCGAAGCCCGGCGCGTCCGCGTTGTCGAGGATGTAGGCGCTGTGCTTGTGGTATTCGCTGTGCGAGATCTGGGCGCCGATCTCGTGCAGTTGCGCCGCCCAGCCCAGTTTGCGCAGCGCCCGGCCGGCGCGGCTGGTGGTGCTGCCGCCGCGCGCCGCCGGATCGAGCTGCAGGTAGAGCGCGGTGGCGGTGTCGGCGACCCGCTTGACCTGCGCCACGTCGACCGGGAAGCGGCTGGCCAGCCGGGCGACCGTGGTGGTGCGCAAGTCGGCCACGACGTCGTCGCGTTCCAGCAACTCGTACATGACGCCATGGCGAAGGGCGCCCTGGGCGACCTTCATCTCCTCGATCTCGAGCAGGTCGAACACCGCACGCAGCACGCTGACCCCGCCGCCGATGACCGCCTTGCGGTCTTCGCGCATGCCGTCCATGCGCAGGCGCTCGGCGCTGCCGGCCTTCTGCAACCGGTCGATCAGCCAGTCGAGGCCTTCGCGGGTGATGAGGCCCGGCTCGTTGCCGGCCGCGGCCAGCACGTCGCCGACCGCGCCGATCGTGCCGGAGGCGCCGTAGGCAACGTCCCAGCGGTCGGGCACGTAGCTGCCGAGGGCGTCGTCCAGCACCGCCTTGGCGGCGATCTCGGCCGCGTGGAAGGCGGCCGGCGTGAACTGGCCCTGCGCGAAGTGCTTCATCGACCAGGCGACGCTGCCGACGCGGTAGGACTCCATGACCTCGGCTTCCAGGCCGCGGCCGATCACCATCTCGGTGGACCGGCCGCCGATGTCGACCACCAGCCGGCGCTCCTGGTTGGAGGCCTCGGTGTGCGGCAGCATCTGCGCCACGCCCTGGTAGATGAGGCGCGCTTCCTCGCGGCCGGTGATGACGTCGATGTTGAAGCCCAGCACGGTGCGTGCCCGGAGCAGGAACTCGTCGCGGTTGCGGGCTTCGCGCAATGTCTGGGTGGCGACGGCGCGCACCTGGGAGCGCTTGAAACCGGCCAGGCGCTCGCCGAAGCGGGCGAGGGCGTCCCAGCCGCGCTGCATGGCCTCGGGCGTCAGGTTGCGGTCAGCATCCAGGCCATTGCCCTGGCGGACCGTGTCCTTCAGGTATTCGGCCCGGCGGATGTGGCCGTGGTCGACCTGGCCGATTTCGAGGCGGTAGCTGTTCGATCCGAGATCGACCACGGCGAGGCGGGTTCCGTTTTGCATGGAGAGTGGAAAGTGGTCGGTGCCTGATCGTAGCGCGGGCTGTACGGAACCCGGATCGGGAGCCTGGAAGGCTAGGACCGCTTCATGACGGTTGTGTGACAGCGTCATGCGCGCCATTGACAAAAAGGGCCTTCTTCCCTCGACAGAAGCATGTCACGACCCTGTCACACAAGCTTTCTAGAGTCGCGGCCAAGCCCAACCGAGGGGTCCTTCCCAGTTCAAGGAGAAATCATGAAAACAACCTTCAAGTTCGCAATCGCCGGCGTGATGGCCGCAGCCCTGGCCCATGTCGCTCTCGCCCAGGAAGCCACCGGCGCAGGCGCCAGCTTCCCGGCGCCGCTCTATTCCAAGTGGGCGTCCGACTTCAACAAGGCCACCGGCGCCAAGATCAACTACCAGTCGGTCGGCTCGGGTGCCGGCATCAAGCAGATCGACGCCAAGACGGTCGATTTCGGTGCTTCCGACATGCCCCTGACCGACGACGAGCTCAAGACCAAGGGCCTGATGCAGTTCCCGACCGTCATCGGCGGCGTGATCCCGGTGGTCAACATCGCCGGCATCAAGCCGGGCGACCTGAAGCTGACCGGCCCGGTGCTGGCCGACATCTACCTGGGCAAGATCACCAAGTGGAACGATCCGGCGATCAAGGCGTTGAACCCGTCGCTGAGCCTGCCCGACGCCGCGATCGCCCCGGTGCGCCGCGCCGACGGCTCCGGCACCACCTTCCTGTTCACCAACTACCTGAGCAAGGTCAGCCCCGACTGGAAGGCCAAGGTCGGCGACGGCACGGCCGTCAACTGGCCGCTGGGCGCCGGCGGCAAGGGCAACGAAGGTGTTGCAGCCTTCATGAAACAATTGCCTAATTCGATCGGTTACGTCGAATATGCCTACGTCAAGCAGAACAAGATGACCTACGCGGAGCTGCAGAACGCTGCCGGCACCTTCGTCACGCCCGACGACACCGCCTTCAAGGCCGCCGCTGCGGACGCCGACTGGTCCAAGACCTTCTACCAGGTGCTGACCGACCAGAAGGGCAAGGACGCCTGGCCGATCAGCGGCGCCACCTTCATCCTGATGCACAAGTCGCAGGACAAGCCCGAGCAGGCCGTGACCACGTTGAAGTTCTTCGACTGGGCCTACAAGAACGGCGACAAGACCGCCGGCGACCTCGACTACGTGCCGATGCCGGCGCAGGTCAAGAGCGCCATCGCCACCGCCTGGGGCGATATCAAGGACAGCTCGGGCAAGCCCGTAGCCATCAAGTAAAGCGGTTCGGCGCGCATGACGGGTCGGATCGCTCCCAGGCAACACGCGAGGCGCCACGGCGCTGAGGTTTCCCGATGAGCACCCCCGTCGAACGCGCGCCGACTTCGGAGCGAACCGTGTCATCCACCTATCCCGCCAGCGTCAATCCGCGTGATCGATCCGCTGGCGCCGTGACCAGCCCGCAGCCGGTCAAGCGCCCGCGCAGCGGCCCCGCCACCGACCGCCTGTTCGGCTGGGCCGCCAAGGGCGCCGCGCTGCTGACCCTGGCGATGCTCATAGGCATCCTCCTGTCGCTGCTCGTCGGCGCCTGGCCGGCGATCTCGAAATTCGGCCTCGGCTTCCTCGCCAGCAGCACCTGGGACCCGGTCAAGGACGAATACGGCGGCCTGGTGATGATCTACGGCACCCTGGCCACCTCGCTGATCGCGCTGGTGATCGCGGTCCCGGTGAGCTTCGGCATCGCGCTGTTCCTGACCGAGATGTCGCCCTCGTGGCTCAAGCGCCCGCTGGGCACGGCCATCGAACTGCTGGCCGCGGTGCCCTCGATCGTCTACGGCATGTGGGGCCTGCTGGTCTTCGGCCCGATCCTGGCGACCTACGTGCAGCAGCCGCTGCAGAAGCTGCTCGAAGGCACCTTCCTGGCCACGCTGGTGGCCGGTCCGCCGGTCGGCATCGGCATTCTCTCGGCCGGCATCATCCTGGCGATCATGATCATCCCGTTCATCGCCTCGGTGATGCGGGACGTGTTCGAGGTGACGCCGCCGCTGCTCAAGGAGTCGGCCTACGGGCTCGGCTCGACCACCTGGGAGGTCGTCTCCAAGGTGGTGCTTCCCTACACCAAGGCCGGCGTCGTCGGCGGCATCATGCTCGGCCTCGGCCGGGCGCTGGGCGAGACCATGGCGGTGACCTTCGTCATCGGCAACACCAACCAGCTGACCTCGCTGTCGATCTTCCAGCCTGCCAACAGCATCACCTCGGTGCTGGCCAACGAATTCGCCGAAGCCGGCCCGGGCCTGCACCAGGCCTCGCTGATGTACCTCGGCCTGGTGCTGTTCTTCATCACCTTCGTCGTGCTGGCCTTCTCGAAGCTGCTGCTGCAACGCATGAAGAAGAGCGAAGGAACACGCGCATGAGCTCCGGCACCGCAGACAAGCTGCTCGACGCCAAGACGCTGGACGAGACGCGCGCGGCGCGCTTCGCCAGCCGCAAGCGCGTCAACGTGATCGCCCTGACCCTGTCGATGGCCGCGATGGCCTTCGGCGTCTTCTGGCTGGTCTGGATCCTCTGGGAGACGCTGCGCCAGGGCATCGGCGGCCTCACCATCGCCACGCTCACGCAGATGACGCCGCCGCCGAACGAGGACGGCGGCATCGCCAACGCGATCTACGGCTCCTTCATGATGGTGCTGCTGGCGACCTGCGTCGGCACGCCGATCGGCATCATGGCCGGCATCTACCTGGCCGAATACAACCCCAAGGGCTGGCTCTCGAGCGTCACGCGCTTCGTCAACGACATCCTGCTGTCGGCGCCGTCGATCGTGATCGGTCTCTTCGTCTACGCGGTCGTGGTGGTCTACTTCAAGACCTTCTCGGGCCTGGCCGGTGCGCTGTCGCTGGCGCTGATCGTGATCCCGGTGGTGATCCGCACCACCGAGAACATGCTGCAGCTGGTGCCGCCGGGCCTGCGCGAAGCGGCCTATGCGCTCGGCACGCCGAAGTGGAAGGTCATCCTGAGCATCACGCTGCGGGCCGCCCGCGCCGGCGTGGTCACCGGCATCCTGCTGGCCGTGGCCCGCATCGCCGGCGAGACGGCACCGCTGCTGTTCACCGCGCTCAGCAACCAGTTCTGGACCTCGAACCTGCTGCAGCCGATGGCCAGCCTGCCGGTGACGATCTTCAAGTTCGCCATGAGCCCGTACGACAACTGGCAGCAGCTGGCCTGGGCCGGCGTCTTCCTGATCACCGTCGCGGTGCTGGCACTCAACATCCTCGCGCGGGTCCTGACCCGCACCAAACTCTGAACATGATGGCAAACACTCTGGCTGCGCCCGCGCGCTCGAAGATCTCGGTCAAGGACCTGAACTTCTACTACGGCAAGTTCCATGCGCTCAAGGGCATCAACATGGAGATCCCGGAGAACAAGGTGACCGCCTTCATCGGCCCTTCGGGCTGCGGCAAGTCGACCCTGCTGCGCACCTTCAACCGCATGTTCGAGCTCTATCCGGAGCAGCGTGCCGAAGGCACGATCGCGCTGGACGGCGAGAACCTGCTGACCTCCAAGCAGGACGTGGCGCTGATCCGCGCCAAGGTCGGCATGGTGTTCCAGAAGCCGACGCCGTTCCCGATGTCGATCTACGACAACATCGCCTTCGGCGTGAAGCTGTTCGAGAGCCTCTCGGCTTCCGACATGGACGACCGGGTCGAATGGGCACTCAAGAAGGCGGCGCTCTGGACCGAGGTGCGCGACAAGCTGCAGCAGAGCGGCTCCGGCCTCTCCGGCGGCCAGCAGCAGCGCCTGTGCATCGCCCGCGGCATCGCGATCAAGCCCGAGGTGCTGCTGCTCGACGAGCCCTGCTCGGCGCTGGACCCGATCTCGACCGCCAAGATCGAGGAGCTGATCGCCGAGCTGAAGAGCGAATACACGGTCGTGATCGTGACCCACAACATGCAGCAGGCCGCACGCTGCAGCGACTACACCGCCTACATGTACCTGGGCGACCTGATCGAATTCGGCGCGACGGAAGAGCTCTTCTTCAAGCCGAAGCGCAAGGAAACCGAGGACTACATCACCGGCCGCTTCGGCTAAGGAGGGCGCACGCCATGACCGAGAAACATCTTTCGAGCCAGTTCGACAGCGAACTCAACACCGTCTCGTCGCGCGTGATGGAGCTGGGCGGCATGGTCGAGGCCCAGATCCACCAGGCGGTCTACGCGCTGCAGGAGTTCGACGCCGAGGCCGCCGACCGGGTGAGCGAGACCGAGCACCGCGTCAACGCGATGGAAGTCGAGATCGACCGCGAGCTGTCGTCGATCATCGCGCGGCGCCAGCCGACCGCGCGCGACCTGCGCCTGCTGATCGCCATCTCCAAGACCACCGCCAACCTCGAGCGCGTCGGCGACGAGGCCAACAAGATCGCCCGCATGGTCAAGTCGATCATCGAGAGCGGTTCGGCCCGTGCGCTGCCTTCGAGCGACCTGCGCATCGCCGCCGACATGGCCTCGGGCCTGCTGCGCAAGGCGCTGGACGCCTTCGCCCGCCTGGACACCGCTGCGGCGCTGTCGATCCTGAAAGACGACGACCTGATCGACAAGGAATTCGACGGCTTCGTGCGCAAGCTGGTCACCTACATGATGGAAGACCCGCGCACCATCTCCGCCAGCCTCGACCTGCTGTTCCTCGCCAAGGCGATCGAGCGCATCGGCGACCACGCGAAGAACATCGCCGAATTCATCATCTACATCGTCAAGGGCGCCGACGTGCGGCACACCTCGATGGCGCAGATCGAATCCGCGCTGCTCTGAAGCCCACCCGCGCACCGCCGCCATGAAAAAGCCTCGCATCCTGATCGTCGAAGACGAGTCTTCGATCGCCGAGCTGATCGCGGTCAACCTGCGGCACAACGGCTTCGAGCCGATCTGGGCCGAGGACGGTGCATCGGCGCAGCGCGAGATCGACGCGCTGATGCCCGACATGATCCTGCTCGACTGGATGCTGCCGGGCGAGAGCGGCCTGCAGCTGGCGCGGCAATGGCGCAAGGACCCGCGCACCAAGACCATGCCGATCCTGATGCTCACCGCCCGCGGCGACGAGCCCGACAAGGTGGCGGGCCTCGATGCCGGTGCCGACGACTACATCACCAAGCCCTTCTCGACGCAGGAGATGCTCGCGCGCATCCGCGCGGTGCTGCGGCGCCGGGCGCCCGAGGCGGCCAGCGAGCGGGTCGAGATCGGCGAGCTGGCGCTGGACACCGCGACCCATCGCGTGACCTGGCAAGGCACGCCGCTGAAGGTCGGGCCGACCGAATTCAAGCTGCTCGGCTTCCTGATGCAGCATGCCGAGCGGGTCCACAGCCGGGCCCAGCTGCTCGACAAGGTCTGGGGCGACCACGTCTACATCGAGGAACGCACGGTCGACGTGCACGTCAAGCGGCTGCGCGAATCGCTCGGCCCGGCCGCGCCGATGGTCGAGACGGTGCGCGGCGCCGGCTACCGGCTGACCGCGCAGGCGACGGTCTGAGTCGTTCCTTCGGCGCCCGCGGGGCTGGATAATCGGCCCCGGCATGCCTTTTCGAATCGCAACCTTCCTGTGCGCCTCCGCCATCGGCGGCGCGCTCGCCTTCGTGCTGCTCGGCGGCGCGTCGGCCTGGATGGGCGCCTGGTTCGGCGTCGTGCTGTGGCTGGTGGTCGACGCCTGGCGCGCCCACAAGCTGCTCAACGTGCTGCGCACCGACACCTCGCGCCTGCCGTCGCGCGGCCCCGGCGTCTGGGGCGAACTGGCCGAGCGCATCCGCAAGCTGCTGCGCGAGCGCGAGCAGCAGACCCGCCAGGCAGAGGACCGGCTGCAGGAATTCCTGGCCGCGATCCAGGCCTCGCCGCACGGCGTGGTGCTGCTCGACGAGCAGGGCCGCATCGAGTGGTGCAACCAGACCGCCGCAGCCCAGTTCGGCATCGACGCCGAACGCGACCTGCTGCAGCACCTGGCCAACCTGGTGCGCGATCCGGCCTTCGTCGCCTACCTGGCGTCCTGGAACTACAGCCGCGACGTGGTCATCGACGCGCCGTCGCAGGCCCACGCGCACCGCAACCATCCGGCGCGGCTGTCGGTGCAGGTGCATCCCTATGCCGGCAACCGCCGCATGCTGCTGATGCGCGACATCACCCTGCTGGAGCAGGCCGAGGCGATGCGACGCGACTTCGTGGCCAACGTCTCGCACGAGATCCGCACGCCGCTGACCGTGCTCGCTGGTTTCGTCGAGACGCTGCAGAACCTGCCGCTCGATGCGGACGAGCGCACCCGCTACCTGGCGCTGATGGCGCAGCAGTCGCACCGCATGGAAACGCTGGTCAACGACCTCCTGACGCTCTCGCGGCTCGAAGGCAGCGCCGCGCCGCCGAGCCAGCGCTGGACCCGCATGCGCGCCCTGATGGCGCAGTGCGAGGACGAGGGCCGCGGCCTGTCGAGCCGGCTGTCGAGCAAGGGCCATCGGCTGTCCTTCTCGATGGAGGCCGACAGCGAGATCGCCGGCGCGCCGACCGAATTGCAGAGCGCGATGTCGAACCTGCTCAGCAACGCGATCCGCTACACGCCGAGCGGCGGCGAGGTGGCGGTGAGCTGGAAGGTGCTGCCCGACGGCCGCGGCGAATTCGCGGTGCGCGACAGCGGCCCCGGCATCGCGCCGGAGCACCTGCCGCGGCTGACCGAGAGGTTCTACCGGGTGGATCGCAGCCGCTCGCGCGAGACCGGCGGCACCGGGCTCGGCCTGGCGATCGTCAAGCACATCGCCCAGCGGCATGGCGTCGAGCTGCGCATCGAGAGCACGCTCGGCAAGGGCTCGCGCTTCGCGCTGCTGTTCCCGGCCACCCGGCTGCGGCAAGCGCCGGCGCTCAGCGCTGCCGCCTGAGCGTCGAGACCAGCAGCGCCACGAAGAGGATCGCGGTCAGCCACAGCGCCAGTGCGCTCATCAACCAGAAGGCCAGCGGCGAATGCATCGCCGGCCACGGCCCGATGCCGCGATAGGCCAGCAGGTAGCTGCCGCCCAGGCCGACGCCCCAGAGCAAGGTGCAATACAGCACCAGCGGCATCACCGTGACCCGGTAGCAGCGCAGCAGGAAGACGCACAGCGTCTGGGCTGCATCGGCCAGGTGGTACACGGCGGTGGCCAGCAGCAGCGTCGCCCCGAGCGCCACCACTGCCGGGTTGTCGTTGTAGAGGCCCGGCAGTCGCCAGCGCAGGCTCACCATCAGGAGCGCGAACAGCAGCGCCAGCGCGGCCGTCAGCTCGGCGCCGCGCCGGCAGGCCTGGCGGGCCAGCGCCGATTGCCCGGCGCCGAGCCAGTAGCTCACGCGGGCGCTGGTCGCCAACGCCAGCGACAGCGGCACCATGTAGGCGACCGCGGTGAGGTTGGCGGCGATCTGGTGCGCCGCCGCCGCGGTCACGCCCTGGCGCGCGATGAAGAGCGCCATCAGGGTGAAGGAGGTCACCTCGACCCCGACCGCCAGACCGGCCGGCACGCCCAGGCGGATGAACTGGCGCAGTTGCCGCCAGTCGGGCGCCTCGATGCGGCGCCAGAAGCGGTAGGCGCGGAAGTCCGGCTGGCTCCGCAGCAGCCAGAGCGCGGCGAGGAGCGTCGCGTAGTTGACCACCAGCGTGGCCCAGCCGCAGCCGACCAGGCCCATGGCCGGCAGCCCGAGGCCGCCGAAGGCGAACCAGATCGACAGCGGCAGCTTCAGCACCAGCGCGCCGAGCTGCAGCCAGGTGACCCGCTTCGGCTGGCCCAGCCCCTGGCAGAGCGTGCTGAAGAGGCGGAACAGCAGCGCGGGCGCCAGCGCGAAGGCCAGCACGTGCAGGTAGGCCTCGACCTCGGCGCGCATCGCCTCGGGCACCTGGGTCCAGCGAAGCACCGTCGCCGGAAAGAGCAGCAGCACCATGCCGACCACGATCGCCACGCCGCACAGGTAGAGCGACTGCCGCACCGAGGCGCCGATCTCGGAGCCGCGCCGGGCGCCGTGCAATTCGGCCCACACGGGCAGCAGCGCCTGCAGGCCGCCCATCAGCGAGGCATATACGCTGATGAAGATGGCCGAGCCCACCGACAGCGCCGCCAGGGCGCCTTCGGCATAGCGGCCGGCGACGATCGCATCGGTGGTGCCGAAGGCCATCACCGCCAGCTGGCCGACCAGCACCGTGGCGGCATGGCGGCCGATCAGGCGCCGTTCGTCGGCGGCGCCCGGTGCCGCGGCAGCAGCGTTCACGACCTCATCCGGCCGGCGGCGCGGCGGCGACTCGCTGGAACAGCAGCAGGTCGTCGTTCGGGCTGCTCGGACGCCGCAAAGTGCCGATCAGGCGCCAGTCGTCCAGCCGCACGATGTTGTGCAGCCCGGTGATCGCGTCGGGGCTCACCAGCATCCACGGGCAGGTCTTGCCGGCCGGCAAGGGCATCAGGTTGAAGTTGCCGTGCATGCGCAGGGCGGCGATGTGCGGCCGGCCGAGCGCGACCTCGGCGATGCAGGACGGCTGGCCGACCTTCTCGGCGATCGCCCGCACCTGCGGCGCGTAGCTGCGTGCGTAGTCCAGGAGCGGCAGCCACAGGGTCAGCAGGAGCATCCAGCACAGCGAGGCGCCGCCGGCCGGGAGCACCAGCGTCTTCCAGAGTGCGGCGCGGTGACGGCCGGTGCGCCAGCGCACCAGCCAGCCCCAGGCCAGGGTCGCGGCCAGCGCGAACAGGAAGGCCACCGCCTGGAAATGCGGCACGAAGCCCGGCGCGAGCCGGGCGACGTTGGCGGCGGGCTTGGGCGGCACGCCGGTCAGCATCGCCACCCAGATGACCCAGATGGCGATTGCCAGGCCGCTGAAGAAGAGCAGCGTGAACCAGTCGATCAGCGCCGCCACGCTGCGCCGCAATGTCGGCAGCGCGAAGGCGGCGAGGGTGGCGAAGGCCGGCAGGCCCAGCAGCAGCGAGCGGTCGGAGAAGTCGGTGAACCAGGTGGTCAGCAGCGGCACGCCCGCGAACAGCAGCGGCAGCGCGACGTGACGCGCCATCAGCTGGCGGCGCCAGCGCCACAGGGTCCAGAGCGACAGCGGCAGCGCCGGCCAGGTGAACCAGAGCAGCAGCCGGAACTGGTTGCGCAGCTCGACCGCGGTCGACGGTCCGCCGGGCTGCCCGCCCGGCAGATCGATCTTCCACTGCAGCTGGCCGAGGCCGATGGCCAGCGCGCAGGCCACCACCGTGGCGACCGCGACACCGCCGATCGCGGCCCGGCTGTAGCTGGGCTCGGCGTCGGCCTCGTCGTAGCTGTCGTTCGCGTCGATCCGCCGCCGCTCGGCGGTCAGGATCCCGAGCGAGCCTAGCCCCAGCACCAGCCCGACCGTCGGCGCGCCGCTCAGCGCCATGCCGAGGCTGCCGATCGCCAGCGCGACGAAGGCGCCGTTGCGCCGGTAGGGCAGCGCCGCGACGCCGTAGAACAGGTAGGAGATGAAGAACAGCTGGGCCAGCGCCGGCGTGGTCTCGTGGCCGAGCTGGGCCAGGCCGAGGGTCGCGATCAACGCCAGCAGCGCGCCGTCGGCGATCGCGCGGGCGTAGTCGGTCGGGCGCGCCTCGCCGCCGAACGCGAAGGCCACCGGCTGCGCCCGCGCGGTGCGCGCCAGGTTGTAGACCGCGTACCAGGTGGCGGTGAAGGTGCACCACAGCAAGAGCCCGAAGACGATGCGCACCGCCAGGTCGGGGTTGAGCCACGCAGGCGCCAGCTTGATCGCGAGCGCGCCGATCCAGTAGGGCAGCAGGGCCGGCGTCTCGGGCCTGAGGCCGAGCAGCAGCGGATCGAACCAGCGGGCGATGCCCTCGGTGCTCTTCGCCAGCTCCGACATGTAGCCGAAGGCGACGATGTCGGCGCTCTTCCAGGGGCCGCGGCCCAGCATGCCGGGCATCACGTAGGCCGCGCACAGCAGCAGCAAGGCGATGCGCGGCAGCCGGCGCACGGCACTCTGGGCAACGATCGCGGGCGTCGGCTGGTTCAAGAGAGCGGGATGCGGCGGTGGAAGGGCGAAAGGGCGGAAGCAACAAAAAGGGCAGCGCGGTGACCCGGGCTGCCCTTCACGCGAGAAGCGGCTTCCTTACTTGGAAGCGGCGCCGGTGGTCTTGCCGAAGCGGTTGCGGAACTTCTCGACGCGGCCGCCCATGTTGTCGACCGACTTCTGGGTGCCGGTATAGAACGGGTGCGATTCGCTCGAGGTGTCGAGCTTGAAGAGAGGCAGTTCACGACCGTCGTCGGTCTTGCCCATTTCCTTGGTGTTCGCGCACGAACGGGTCACGAACTTGAAGCCGTTCGAGAGGTCCACGAAGAGCACTTCGCGGTAGTTGGGGTGAATGCCTTCTTTAGCCATGATTCATTTCCTTGAGGTCGATGCGAGAGCCACCGCTGGCCCTGTTGCCGGCCGGCACTTTTCGCGAAGCCGCCGATTATCGCATATTCGGCAGTCTGGGGGAATTTCAGCCCCCGCGACGCATCATGTCGAAGAACTCGACATTCGTTTTCGTCGCCTTCATGTTCTTGAGCATCAGCTCCATCGACTCGATCTCGTCCATGTTGTACATGAGCTGGCGCAGGATCCGGGTCTTCTGCAGGATCTCGGGGGCCAGCAGCAGTTCTTCGCGGCGGGTGCCGCTGCGGTTGAGCTGGATCGAGGGGAAGACGCGCTTCTCGTAGAGCCGGCGGTCCAGGTGGATCTCGGAGTTGCCGGTGCCCTTGAACTCTTCGAAGATGACTTCGTCCATGCGGCTGCCGGTGTCGATCAGCGCGGTGCCGATGATGGTCAGCGAGCCGCCTTCTTCCACGTTGCGCGCCGCGCCCAGGAAGCGCTTCGGGCGCTGCAGCGCGTTGGAGTCCACGCCGCCGGTCAGCACCTTGCCCGACGAGGGCACGACGTTGTTGTAGGCGCGGGCCAGGCGGGTGATCGAGTCGAGCAGGATCACCACGTCCTTCTTGAGTTCGACCAGGCGCTTGGCGCGTTCGATCACCATTTCGGCCACGTGCACGTGGCGGGCGGCGGGCTCGTCGAAGGTCGAGGCGATGACCTCGCCCTTGACCGTGCGCTGCATCTCGGTCACTTCCTCGGGCCGCTCGTCGACGAGCAGCACCATCATGTGCACCTCGGGGTAGTTGGCGCTGATGGCGTGCGCGATGTGCTGCATCATCACCGTCTTGCCGCTCTTGGGCGGCGCCACCAGCAGGGCGCGCTGGCCCTTGCCGATGGGCGCGATGATGTCGATGATCCGGCCGGTGATGTTCTCCTCGCCCTTGAAGCCGTCGCGCTCGAGCTTCATCTGCTCCTTCGGGAACAGCGGGGTCAGGTTCTCGAACATGACCTTGTGCTTGTTGTTCTCGGGCAGGCCGTCGTTGACCTTGTCGAGCTTGGTCAGCGCGAAGTAGCGTTCGCCGTCCTTCGGCGTGCGGACCTCGCCCTCGATCATGTCGCCGGTGTGCAGGTTGAAGCGGCGCACCTGGCTCGGCGAGATGTAGATGTCGTCGGTGCTGGCGGTGAAGCTGGTGTCCGGGCTGCGCAGGAAGCCGAAGCCGTCCGGCAGGATCTCGAGCACGCCGTCGGCGAAGACCTGTTCGCCGGCCTTCGCGCGCTTCTTGATGATCGCGAACATCAGCTCCTGCTTGCGCATGCGGCCCACGTTTTCGATCTCAAGGGCCTCGGCCTGCTTGAGGACTTCGGACACGTGCAGTGCCTTCAATTCGTTTAAGTGCATGGAACGACCCCGTGCGGGGAAATCTGTCTTGGAAGCCGGGAGGGGGTGGTCTGGTGAGAGGCGAGGACTGCCTCACAAACCGGGGAACTCGAGCCAGGTCCCTGAATGGACCGGCGATCTGCGGGGAATTATGACAGGAAAAAAGAGAAAGCTGCCGGAGCGTTGCGCGCCGGCAGCAGGGAAAACATCAGGCCAGTTGCTGATCGATGAAGGCGGTCAGTTGCGCCTTGCTCATCGCGCCGACCTTGGTGGCGGCCAGCTGGCCGTCCTTGAACAGCATCAGGGTCGGGATGCCGCGGATGCCGAACTTGGCGGGGATGTCGCGGTTCTCGTCGACGTTCATCTTGGCGATCTGCAGCTTGCCTTCGTAGGTGCTGGACACCTCGTCGAGGATCGGCGCGATCATCTTGCAGGGACCGCACCATTCGGCCCAGTAGTCGACCAGCACGGGCTTGCCGGACTTGAGCACGTCGGCTTCGAAAGAGGAATCGGAGATGTGTTTGATGAGTTCGCTGGCCATGGTGGGGTCCTTCTGCGCGAAGTTGTCGCGTGAGTTTCGGTGCAGCTAAAGTGCGGGTCATTGTGACAGAAACCAAGTGCCGGCGTGCCCGGCGCTCTCGCTATGGCTGCGATAGCGAAAGACACCACCCATCCCATGCAATCTCCTGAGCGCCATCCGGCGCACGCGCTCTGGCGCGACCCCGCCACGGGCATCGTCTCGCGCATCGCGCGCGTGCTCGCCGAACGCGGCGTGCATGCGGCCCGCACCGTCGTGCTGGTGCCGTATGCGCAACTGATGGCAGTGGCCCGCGACATGTGGGCCGCGCACGGCCTCGCGGGCTTCGCGCCGCGCTTCGAGACCACGCGCAACTGGGCGCGCAGCCTCGGCGGCTTCGTGCCGGGCGCCGACGACATCGCCTTCGACATGGCGCGCGACCTTCTCACCGCGCAGTCGCTGCTGGCGCGCACCGGCTTCGGCGCGATGCGCAATGCGCTCGCCGGCCGGCTGGTCGAGATCGCGCTGCAACTGGCGCCGCTGGCCGCCGCCGAGCCGCCCAAGCAGCGCGAGGCGTGGGCCGGGCGGCTGCGCGGCCTGCTGGAGGCCGGCAAGGGCTCCGAATGGTTCGACACCGAGAGCGCGCTCAACGGCATCGCGCTGGCCTGGGCCGCCAACTCCGGCTACGCGACCGACGTGCTGCTGGCGGACGGCGCGCTGGCGCAGGTCGAGTTGCTGGTCGTGCTGGAAGGGCTGCAGAGCGATCCGCTGGTCGAGCGGCTGGCGGCCGCATGCGGCGATCGCGTGCTTCGCCTGCCCTTGACGCTGCCGGACCTCGCGTCCGAGACTGCGCCCGGCGCGATCGCCCTGCACGGCGCCGCCGATCCGGAAGACGAGGCCCAGCGCGCCACCGCCTGCGTGCTGCGCCATCTGGCCGAGGGTCGCGCGCCGGTGGCGCTGGTGGCGACCGACCGGGCAATGACCCGTCGCATCGGTGCGCAACTGGCCGCGCAAGGCGTCGCCACGCAGGACGAGACCGGCTGGAAGCTGTCGACCACGCGCGCCGCCGCCACCTTGATGAGCGCGTTGCGCGCCGCGGCGCACGACGCCAGCAGCGACCAGGTGCTCGACTGGTTGAAGAGCGCCGACGCACTCGACGCGACGATGCTGCTGCGGCTGGAGGCCCGGCTGCGCGACCGCGGCATGCGCGACTGGCGCTCCTGGTGTGCCTTCGCGGCCGGCGGCGCGGCCGTCAAGCCGCAGGACGCGCTGCTGCTGCCATTGACCGGGACGATCGAGACCGCCCGCGCCACGATGGCCCGCGCGCGGCCGCTGGGCGAATGGCTGGAGGCGACGCGGGCGCTGCTGGAGGACTTCGGCCAGTGGCGTGCGCTGCAGGGCGACGCCGCCGGCATCGAGGTCATCCAGGCGCTGTACCTGGATGCCGAGGCCGGCGAGATCCACGGCGGCCGCTGCACCCTCGTCGAATTCACCGCCTGGGTGCGCGACGTGCTCGAAGCGGCGACCGCGGTGCTGGTCACGCGCGAGGCCGAGCCGGCCGTGGTGGTGCTGCCGCTGCACCAGTTGCTCGGCCGTGCCTTCGGCGCCGCGGTGCTGCCGGCCTGCGACGACCAGCGCCTGCCGGCTTCGCCGGAGCCGCCGGGCGAATGGACCGCGGCACAGCGCGTCGTGCTCGGCCTGCCGTCGCGCGAGCAGCTGGAGGCCGCCCAACGCGCCGCCTGGGCCCATGCCCTGCGCCTGCCGCAATGCGACCTGCTGTGGCGCCACTTCGACGCCAGCGGCGAACCGGTGCGGCCGAGCCCGCTGGTGCAACTGCTGCAACTCGTGCATGCGGGCGGCGCGGCGAACGATCCGCGCCTTCCGGTCGAAGTCGAGGCCCGGCCCACCGCGAGGCCGCTGCCCAAGGGCGATGCGCTGATGCCAGGCACGCTGTCGCCGACCGCGTACGAGGACCTGCGGCGCTGCCCCTATCGCTTCTTCGCGTTGCGGCAGCTCGGCCTGCGCGGCAGCGACGAGCTCGACACCGAGGTCGACAAGCGCGACTTCGGCAACTGGCTGCATGCGGTGCTCGGCCACTTCCACGAGGCGCTGAAGGAAAACCCGAGCCGCGACCCCGCCGTGCGCCTGGCGCTGATCGGCGAGGCCGAACGGCGCGCGACCCGCGAGGCCGCGCTGTCGCAGGCCGAGTTCCTGCCCTTCGAGGCCGCCTGGCCGGCGGTGCGCGACGGCTACCTCGCCTGGCTGGAGGGCCACGAGATGGGCGAGGGCGCGGTCTTCGTCGAATCGGAGCCGTCCAAGGAACTGCCGCTGGGCCGCATCAAGTTGCATGGCCGGCTCGACCGTGTCGATGCGACACCCGACGGCCGCGCCTTCGTGATCGACTACAAGACCGAGTCGGTCGACAAGACCCGCGAGCGCGTGCGCGATCCGGGCGAGGACACGCAGCTGGCCTTCTATGCGGCGCTGTTCCCGGACGACAGCCTGCGCGCCGCCTATGTCAATGTCGGCGAGAAGGCGTCGGGCACGCGCACCGTCGAGCAGCTCGACGTGGTGGAAGCGCGCGACCTGCTGGTCGAGGGCGTGATCGAGGACATGCGACGCATCGCCGAGGGCGCCGCGCTGCCGGCGCTCGGCGAGGGCGCGGTCTGCAAGCACTGCAATGCGCGAGGGCTCTGCCGCAAGGACTTCTGGGGCGACGAGGCCGCACGGCCGACCGGTCCGCTGGATGAGCCCGAGGTCGACCTGCTGGCCGCTTCGGCGTCGGCGCCGCCCCAGCTGCCGCTGCCTTGGCAGGCGCCGCCGGCCGAGCCGCCGCGCGAGCCGGCCTACGAGCACAACGGGGCGCACGTCTCGCGTCAGGCCTTCTATGCGATCGCCTGCGATCCGAGGCGCTCGGTCGCGGTGGAGGCCTGCGCCGGCGCCGGCAAGACCTGGATGCTGGTCTCGCGCATCGTGCGGGCGTTGCTGGAAGACGGCGAGGCCGCCTGCGAGCCGCACCAGATCCTGGCGATCACCTTCACCCGCAAGGCCGCCGGCGAAATGCGTGAACGGCTGGACCAATGGCTGGCCGATTTCGCGGACCGGCCGGTGGCCGAACTGGTGCCGGAACTGGTCCTGCGCGGCATGGACCCGGCCCGCGCGCAGGCCCAGGCGCCACGCCTGCAAGGCCTCTACCGCGAACTGCTGGCGGGCGGGCGGCCGGTGCAGTTCCGCACCTTCCACGCCTGGTTCGCGAGCCTGCTGCGCAGCGCACCGGTGGCGGTGCTCGAGCGTCTGCGGCTGCCGGCCGCCTATCAGCTGCTGGAGGACGACGCCGAGGCGCGGGCGCGCGTCTGGCGGCCCTTTTTCGCTGCGGTCGCCGCCGATGCGCAGGCTTCGGCCGACTACCACGCGCTGGTGGCCGCGCACGGCCGCAGCCAGGCCGGCAAGGCGCTCGACGATGCGCTCACGCGCCGGGTCGAGTTCACGCTGGCCGATGGCAACGATGCGGTCGACGGCGCCGTGGTGCCGATGGGCCGGATGTTCCCGGCCCTGGCCGGCGCCGAGTCGCCGGACGAATGGCTGCTGCACGCGTTCGATGGCCGTGCGGCGATGCAGGCCGCCGCCCGCGGCCTCGGCCGGGCCAGCGCGAAGACCTTCTCGCAATGCGGCTCGGACCTGGAGCAGGCGCTGACCGAAGGCCGGCCCGCCGGCGTGCTGGCCGCGTTGCTGACCCAGAAGGGCGAGCCGCGCAAGTTCAGCGACAAGGTGCCCGAGCTCGACGCCGTGCGCGCCGCGCAGGCGCATGTCCAGCAATACCTGGCGGCGCGGGCCCAGCACGAGGCCTGGCTGCACCAGCAGCGCATGGCGCGGCTCAGCCGGCTCTTGATCGAGTGCTTCGCCGAGGTCAAGCGCGCGCATGGCTGGGTCGACATGAACGACGTCGAGGCCGCGGCGCACCTGCTGCTGGCCGATGCCGAGCTGTGGGGCTGGGTGCAGGAGCGGCTCGACGTGCGCATCCGGCACCTGCTGATCGACGAATTCCAGGACACCAATCCGCTGCAGTGGCAGGCGCTGCACGGCTGGCTCGGCAGCTATGCCGGCGCGGGCGGGCGGCGGCCCGGCGTCTTCATCGTCGGCGATCCGAAGCAGAGCATCTATCGCTTCCGCCGCGCCGAGCCGCAGGTGTTCATCGCGGCCAAGCAGTTCGTGCAGCAGGGCCTCGACGGCGACCTGCTGAACTGCGACCACACGCACCGCAATGCGCGCGGCGTGGTCGGGCTGGTCAACACGGTGATGCAGGACGCGCAGGGCCGCGACGAATTCAGCGGCTTTCGCGACCACACCACCGAGTCGCGCGCGAGCGGCCAGCTGCGCCGCCTGCCGCCGATCGAGGCCGACGCCGCGACGCCCACCGCCGACGACGAATTCGGCAACGGGCCGGCGCCGCGCTGGCGCGACAGCCTGGTCACGCCGCGGGTGCTGCCGGAACAGCGCCTGCTGCAGCTCGAATGCCGACAGGCCGCGCTGTGGATCGCCGCGCGCATCGCCGACGGCCTGGCGCCGAGCCGCATCATGGTGTTGGCGCGCAGGCGCAGCCGGCTCACCGCCCTGCAGGACGAATTGCGGCAGCTGCACGTGGCGGTGCAGCAGCCCGAGAAGAACGAGCTGCACGACGCGCCCGAGGTGCGCGACCTGGTGGCGCTGATCGACGTGCTGGTGTCGCCGGACCACGACCTGTCGCTGGCGCAGGCGCTCAAGTCGCCGCTCTGGGGCCTCGACGACGCCGCGCTGGTCGAGCTGGCGCTGCGCCAGCAGGCCCGGCGCGCGAGCTGGTTCGAACTGCTGCAGGCGCCCGACCTGCCGGCGCCGCTGGCCGGCATCGGCCCGCGCCTGCTGCAGTGGCAGCGCGCCTTCGCGACGCTGCCGCCGCACGACGCGCTGAGCGCGATCTATCACGAGGCGGACGTGCTGTCGAAGTTCGCCGCCGCCGCGCCGGCCGCGTTGCGCGCCAGCGTGCTGGCCAACCTGCGCGGGCTGCTGGCGGCTTCGCTGGAGCTGGACGGCGCGCGCTTCGTGACCGGCTACGGCTTCGTGCGCGCCCTGCGTGCCGGCGGCGTGCGCGCGCCATCGGTCACGGTGGCCGACGCGGTGCAACTGCTCACCGTGCACGGCGCCAAGGGCCTCGAGGCCGACCTGGTGCTGTTGCTCGACACCGATGCCTTGTCGCGTCCGGCACCGACCATGGGCGTGCTGGTCAAGTGGCCGGGACAGGCGCGCGCGCCCGAACGCTTCGTCTTCATCGCCAGCGAGCGGCATCCGCCCGCCTGCACCGTGGACGACCTGGCCGAGGAGCAGGCCGCGCGCTCGCGCGAGGAGATCAACGGCCTCTACGTCGCCATCACGCGCGCCCGCAGCGAACTGGTGATCTCGGCGGTGGCCGCGTCGCGTCCCAACCCGCAGAGCTGGTGGGCGCGGCTGGAAGCGGGGTGCGAGCCGATCGTCGGCGCCGCTGCGGGCGTCGCAGTGGCCGATGGGGCACCGGCCGCATCGTTCCGCATGCTGGCCTTGCCGGATTTCGTGGCCCCTGCGCGACCCGCGGCGACGCTCGTGGCCGGCGGTGCCACGCTCGATGCCCGCGCCTCGGCCCTGGGCCAGGCGATGCACCGGCTGCTCGAATGGATCCGGCCCGGCGAAGCGCTACCGAGCCATCACCTGCGTGCGGCGGCGCGTGAGTTCGGGCTCGATGCGGCAGCGGCGCGGGCGGCGGCGACGCTCGCACAGCGCATCCGGTCCGGCCAGGGTGCCTGGGTCTGGGACGAGGCATCGATCGACTGGCACGGCAACGAAGTGACGCTCATCCACGAGGGCCAGACCCTGCGCATCGACCGCCTGGTGCGCGAGCGCGCCAGCGCGGCCTGGTGGGTGCTCGACTACAAGTCCGCGGGCCGGCCCGAACGCGACGCCGAATTGATCGCGCAACTCAACCGCTACCGCGACGCGGTACGCGACGCCTACCCGGGGGAGACGGTGCGCGCCGCCTTCCTGACCGGACAGGGCGAACTGGTCACTCTCGAATGAACCTGCAGAAGAAAAAGAAGGTCGCCGTCGTCGGCGGCGGGCCCGCCGGACTGATGGCGGCCGAAGTGTTGGGCGCGCAAGGCGTCGAGGTGCACCTGCACGACGCCATGCCCTCGGTCGGCCGCAAGTTCCTGCTGGCCGGGCGCGGCGGCCTGAACCTCACCCATTCCGAGCCCTTCGACCGCTTCCTCGGCCGCTTCGGCGATCGCGAGGACGCGCTGACGCCGATGCTGCGCGAGTTCGGCCCGGACGCACTGCGCGCGTGGGCGCACGGCCTGGGCATCGAGACCTTCGTCGGCAGTTCGGGCCGCGTGTTCCCCAAGGACATGAAGGCCGCGCCGCTGCTGCGTGCCTGGCTGCATCGGCTGCGCCAGGCCGGCGTGCAATTCCACATGCGGCATCGCTGGCTCGGCTGGGCGGACGCGAGCGCATCGGCCACGCAACTGCGCTTCGCGACGTCCGAGGGGGAAGTCGCCAACGACTTCGATGCGGTGCTGCTCGCACTCGGCGGCGCCAGCTGGCCGCGGCTCGGCTCCGACGGCGTCTGGGCGCCCTGGCTGGCCGCGCGCGGCGTGCCGATCGCGCCGCTGCAGCCGGCCAACTGCGGCTTCGACCTCGGCTGGACGCCGTACTTCGCCGAACGCTTCGCCGGGCAGCCCTTCAAGTCGATCGCGCTGTCGTTCACCGACGACCGCGGCCGCCACTTCGCGCGCAAGGGCGAATTCGTCGCCACCGCCACGGGCATCGAGGGCAGCCTGGTGTATGCCGCGTCGGCGCTGCTGCGCGACCAGATCGCGGCCACCGGCAGCGCGACCCTGCAGCTGGACCTGCTGCCCGACCGCAGCGCGGAGCAGGTGCGTGCCGCGGTGCTGCATCCGCGCGGCGCGCGTTCGCTGGCCAGCCACCTGAAGAGCCGGCTCGGGCTGGAAGGAATCAAGTCCGCGCTGCTGCACGAGGTGCTGTCGCGCGAGGCGATGCACGAGCCGGAGAAGCTCATCGCCACGATCAAGGCCTTGCCGCTGACCTTGCGCGGCGCGCGGCCGATCGAGGAAGCGATCAGCAGCGCGGGTGGCGTGCGATTCGATGCGCTGGACGCGCAAGGCATGTGCCTCGCGCTGCCGGGCGTCTTCGTAGCGGGGGAGATGCTGGATTGGGAAGCGCCGACCGGCGGCTACCTGCTGACCGCGTCGATGGCGAGCGGGGTCGCGGCGGCGAAGGGAGTGATGTCACGCCTGGCGGCGTGACATCGGCCTCAGGCGCGCAGGTCGTCCGGCACCGAGCCGCCGTTGGCGGCGAGCTGGGTCATCACCTGGCGATGCAGCCAGATGTTCATCTTGGCGCTGTCGCTGGTGTCTTCGCCGTAGCTGAGTTCGGCCGCGAGCTTCTTGCGCTGCTCCAGGCTGCTGTCGAGGCCCAGCAGCTTCATCAGGTCGACGATCGAGGTGCGCCAGTTCAGGCTGGCGGCACCCGGCATGGCGTCCAGGATGGCCGGCACGTCGCCCAGCGGAACGGCCGGCGGCGGCGCAGCGACCGCGGGAGCGGGGGCGGCAGCCGGAGCGGC
>NZ_LMUW01000059.1 GCF_009765735.1 Xenophilus sp. L33 | reverse complement strand
CGTGGCGGACGGCGCCGGCGCATCGGCCGATAAAATCGACGGGTTGTTCATCGCTGAAACACGGGGTGACAAAGCCATTATTGCCTCCCGCACGTTTGCCATGACTCAAAACCAACTCGACAAGAAATCCGAAGCCTGGTCCGCCCTGTTCTCCGAACCGATGAGCGACCTGGTCAAGCGCTACACCGCCAGCGTCTTCTTCGACCAGCGGCTGTGGCAGGCCGACATCGAAGGCTCGCTGGCCCACGCCGGCATGCTGGCTGCGCAAGGGATCATCGGCGCCGACGACCTGGCCTCGATCCAGCGCGGCATGGCGCAGATCCGCGGCGAGATCGAATCCGGCACCTTCGACTGGAAGCTCGACCTGGAAGACGTGCACCTCAACATCGAGGCCCGCCTGACCCAGCTGGTCGGCGACGCCGGCAAGCGGCTGCACACCGGCCGCAGCCGCAACGACCAGGTGGCGACCGACGTGCGCCTCTGGCTGCGCGGCGAGATCGACCTGATCGGCGGCCTCCTGGCCGAGCTGCAGCGCTCGCTGCTGGCGCTGGCCGAGAAGAACGTGGAAGTGATCCTGCCCGGCTTCACGCACCTGCAGGTGGCGCAGCCGGTGAGTTTCGGCCACCACATGCTGGCCTATGTCGAGATGTTCTCGCGCGATGCCGAACGCATGCTGGACGTGCGCCGCCGGGTCAACCGCCTGCCGCTGGGCGCCGCCGCCCTGGCCGGCACCAGCTACCCGCTCGACCGCGAGGCAGTAGCCCGCGCGCTGGGCATGGACGGCGTCTGCCAGAACAGCCTCGACGCGGTGAGCGACCGCGACTTCGCGATCGAGTTCAGCGCCGCGGCCGCGATCGCGATGGTGCACATCAGCCGGCTGAGCGAGGAACTGGTGCTGTGGATGAGCCAGTCCTTCGGCTTCATCGACATCGCCGACCGCTTCTGCACCGGCAGTTCGATCATGCCGCAGAAGAAGAATCCCGACGTCCCCGAGCTGGCCCGCGGCAAGAGCGGCCGCGTGGTCGGCCACCTCATGGGGCTGATCACGCTCATGAAGGGCCAGCCGCTGGCCTACAACAAGGACAACCAGGAAGACAAGGAGCCGCTCTTCGACACGGTCGACACGCTCAAGGACACGCTGCGCATCTTCGCGGAGATGGTCGGCGGCATCACGGTCAAGCCCGAGGCGATGGAAAAGGCGGCCCTGCGCGGCTACGCCACCGCCACCGACCTGGCCGACTACCTGGTCAAGAAGGGCCTGCCCTTCCGCGACGCCCACGAGACGGTGGCGCATGCGGTCAAGGCCGCGATCTCGCACCAGGTCGACCTGTCGGAGCTCCCGCTGGCGGTGCTGCAGACCTTTAATCCGAAGATCGAGAAGGACGTCTACGACGTGCTCAGCCTGCGTGGCTCGCTGAACGCCCGCGACGTCCTCGGCGGCACCGCACCGGCGCAGGTAAGGCAGCAGATCGTGCGGCATCGCACACGGTTGAGCTGACCTCCGGGTTTACACTGAGAAGGCGTCCGCACCCCATGGTGGTTCGCCTACACGCTATCAAAAGCATAGCTCACAGCCTGGCCTGGCCACTCGGGCGAGGCTCACTGGCCATTGGTTGTGTTGCTAATTGTAAAAAAGTAATGCTAAAGTATAGCGTTGCACTCTGCTCGCGTTGCCATGGGGACCGGCCCCGCCACGCAGAAACCGGCCTTCGAAATCCATGGAAAAACCCAGCTGCGTCGTCGTCATCCTGACCTTCAATTCCGCGGCGATCATCCGCGAGACGGTGGCCGCAGCGAAGCAGGTGAGCCCGCACGTCTTCGTGGTGGATTCGTTTTCCTCGGACAACACGCCCGGCATCCTTGAAGAACTGGGCTGCATCGTGGCCCAGCGCGCCTTCGCCAACTACAGCGACCAGCGCAACTGGGCGATCGCCCAGGTCGAGGCCGACTACCAGTGGCAACTGCACCTGGACGCCGACGAGGTCCTGGACGACCGATCGATCGGCGAGATCAACGCCCTCCTGGCCGGCACGCCGGCGCACGACGCCTACCTGATCCGCCGGCGCGACTACTTCATGGGCAAGATGCTGCGCTTCAGCGGCGTCAATCCGTGGCACCTGCGCCTGTTCCGCTCGGGCGTCGGGCGCTGCGAGTCGCGCCTCTACGACCAGCACTTCATCAGCAGCGCGAAGCCGGGCCGGCTCGAAGGCCTGATGCACGACAAGAATTCCGCCAAGCTCGCCGACTGGATCGCCAGCCACAACCGCTGGAGCGACGCCGAGGTGAAGGAAAAGCTCGGCAACCAGACCGGCGGCGCGAACATCCTGCAGCCCCGCCTGACCGGCGACGCGCGCGAACGCACCCGCTTCATCAAGGAGATCTACTACCGGCTGCCGATCGGCATGCGGGTGCTGGTTTACTTCATTTACCGGTATTTCTTCCGCCTTGGCTTTCTCGACGGCACCATCGGCTTCTATTTCGCCTTCTTCCAGGCGCTATGGTTCCGCATGCTGATCGACGCCAAGATGTACGAGCGTCTTCATCCGCCTTCCTCGAACTGATCTACACGGAGCAACACGCCCCATGCGCCAATACAACGCCTCCAAGCGAATACTGGTCACCGGCGGTGCCGGATTCCTCGGCAGCCACCTGTGCGACCGGCTGATCGACCAGGGCCACGACGTGCTGTGCGTCGACAACTTCTTCACCGGCACCAAGCGCAACGTCGAGCACCTGCTGGACAACCCGCGCTTCGAGCTGATGCGCCACGACGTCACCTTCCCGCTCTACGTCGAGGTCGACGAGATCTACAACCTGGCCTGCCCGGCCTCGCCGGTGCACTACCAGCACGACCCGGTGCAGACCACCAAGACCAGCGTGCACGGCGCGATCAACATGCTGGGCCTGGCCAAGCGGGTGCGCGCCAAGATCCTGCAGGCGTCGACCAGCGAGGTCTACGGCGACCCCGAGATCCATCCGCAGGTCGAGGCCTACTGGGGCCGCGTCAATCCGATCGGCATCCGCAGCTGCTACGACGAAGGCAAGCGCTGCGCCGAGACGCTGTTCTTCGACTACCACCGCCAGCACAAGCTGCGCACCAAGGTGGTCCGCATCTTCAACACCTACGGCCCGCGCATGCACGCCAACGACGGCCGCGTGGTGTCGAACTTCATCGTCCAGGCGCTGCGCGGCCAGGACATCACCATCTACGGCGACGGCCAGCAGACCCGCAGCTTCTGCTACGTGGACGACCTGCTCGAAGCCATGCTGCGCATGATGGACACCGGCGACGAAATGCCGGGTCCGGTCAACATCGGCAATCCGGGCGAGTTCTCGATGCTGGAGTTGGCCAACAAGGTGATCGCGCTCACCGGCTCGAAGAGCAGGATCGTCAAGATGCCGCTGCCGGCGGACGACCCGAAGCAGCGCCGTCCCGACATCTCGCTGGCCCAGAAGGAACTCGGCGGCTGGGCGCCGCAGACCCAGCTCGAAGAGGGCTTGAAGAAAACCATCGCCTATTTCGACGGCATCCTGTCCGAAGCCAAGGCAGCTTGAACACATGAACATCACGATCATCGGCACCGGCTATGTCGGCCTCGTCACGGGCGCCTGCCTCGCGGACATCGGCAACAACGTCTTCTGCCTGGACCTCGACGAACGCAAGATCGCCACGCTCAACAGCGGCGGCATCCCCATCTACGAACCCGGCCTGGGCGACGTGGTCGAGTCGAACGTGGCCGCCAAGCGGCTGAGCTTCTCGACCGACATCGAAGCCTCGGTGGCCTTCGGCGACGTCCAGTTCATCGGCGTCGGCACGCCGCCCGACGAGGACGGCAGCGCCGACCTGCAATACGTGCTGGCCGCCGCGCGCAACATCGGCAAGTACATGAACGGCTTCAAGGTGGTGGTCGACAAGTCGACCGTGCCGGTCGGCACCGCCGACAAGGTCAAGACCGTGATCCAGGAAGAGCTCGACAAGCGCGGCCGCGCCGACCTGCAGTTCTCGGTGGTGAGCAACCCCGAGTTCCTGAAGGAAGGCGCGGCGGTCGACGACTTCATGCGGCCCGACCGCATCGTGATCGGCTACAGCGACGACGACAACGGCCGCGAAGCGCTGGCCTGGATGCGCCGGCTCTACGCGCCCTTCAACCGCAACCACGAACGCACCCGCGTGATGGACGTGCGCTCGGCCGAATTCACCAAGTACGCGGCCAACGCGATGCTGGCCACGCGCATCAGCTTCATGAACGAGCTGGCCAACCTGGCCGACCGCGTCGGCGCCGACATCGAGGCGGTGCGCCAGGGCATCGGCTCCGACCCGCGCATCGGCTACAGCTTCCTTTACGCCGGCACCGGCTACGGCGGCAGCTGCTTCCCGAAGGACATCCAGGCCCTCACGCGCATCGCGCGCGACAACGGCCAGGCGCTCAAGGTGCTGGAATCGGTCGAGGCGGTCAACGACGAGCAGAAGAGCGTGCTGACCAACAAGGTGCTGGCGCACTTCGGACAGGACCTCGGCGGCCGCACCTTCGCGCTCTGGGGCCTCGCCTTCAAGCCCAACACCGACGACATGCGCGAGGCCCCGAGCCGGGTCGTGCTCGACGTGCTGCTGCGCGCCGGCGCCAAGGTGGTGGCCCACGACCCGATCGCGGTCGAAGAAACCAAGCGCGTGCTGCAACTGGACTTCGCCGACCACCCGGCCCTGCTGGAGCGGCTGAGCTACGCGTCGGGCAAGGACCCGCTGGCCGCGCTCGACGGCGCCGACGCGCTGATCATCGTGACCGAGTGGAAGGCCTACCGCAGCCCCAACCTCACGCGCCTGAAGGCGCTGATGAAGTCGCCGGTGATCTTCGACGGCCGCAACCTCTACGAGCCGAGCGCGATGAAGGCGGCGGGGATCGTGTATCAGGGGATCGGGCGCAACAGCCTGTGAGCGTTCAGCCGGACAGGTAGTACCTGTCCAGCAACAGGCTGCTCGTCTCCATCGACGAGAACAGCAGCAGCACCACCAACAGAACCTCGCCGAGCCGCGCACGCTTGGGCCGGTCGCTGGCGGCGCCGGAGCCGACCGCATGGGCCAGCATCATGGCCGGCAGCAGGAAGTAGCGACCCTGCACGCCCTTGATCAATGTGGCCGGGTGCGCATTCCAGGTCACCAGCAAGGCGAAGAACACCATCAGCACCGAAGCGCCCGCGCTCGCGGCCAGCAGCGCGCGCGCACCGGCGGTGCGGCGCCAGTCGGCCGGGACGATCGAGACGACGAGCAGCAGCCCCAGCAGCACCTGGAGCCGGCTGTAGACACGCCCGGCGAAGCCGCTGTCGAGCCAGCCGAGCAGGCCGAGGAAGGAATCGCGGTAGAACCTGGCGAACACCGGCGACTCGAGCGTGGCGCCGACGAGTTTCAGGAACGACAGCGGCTTGCCGAGATAGTGCGCCGCGATCCGCGACCTGGGCTCTGTCGGGCCGGCACCGAGCGTCACCGTCGTGCCGGCCGCCACCGCCAGCCACGCCAGCACGAAGGCGGTCACCGCGGCGGCGACGAACCAGCTGCGGCGGCTCCTGGCGTGGAAGCAGGCGGCGCCCAACAACGCGAGCAGCGGCAGCCCGTGGATCCGGCTCGACACCACCAGCGCCACCGCAATCGCCAGCAGCACCAGGTGCCGTCGATCGGCTTGCGCCCGGTCGTTCGCGATCCGCATGAAGCACGACAAGGCCAGCATGGCCAGGGCCGCGGAAAGGCCGTCGATCGTCGCCGAGGACAACTGGAACAGCGTCATCGGAATCAGCAGCAACCCGGTCGCCAGCGGCGGCGGCGCGTGGATCGAGAACGCCAGCGCCACGACGCCCGCGGCGGCCAGCAAGGCCAACAGGCGGCTCAGCCGATAGGACGCGTCGACCGACAGGTCGAGCACCCTGCCCACGGCCAGGCCGATGGCCTGCGGCGCGTAGATCAGCGGGAAGTAGTAGCCGGTACCGGGCGCCGTGCTGAAGACGCGGTCGCCGCGCCAGCGGAGGGCCCGTGACTCGGCGGCTTCGGCGGCGCTCAGCTTGCGGTCCGGCTTGAACGGGAGCGGCTCGAAGACATCCATGTAGGCGATCAGTCCGGCATCGACCTGGCCGCCCGAGGACTGCCCCTCGGGCGCGTCCAGCAAGACCTGGCCGCGGGTCAGCAGGTAGGCGCGCTTGACGTGGTCGAACTCGTCGGGCGACTGGAACGGCGGGATCAGCGCGGACAGCCCCGTGCAGACCGCCAGCAGCAGCACCGCCAGCCACGCGCTGGTGCGGGTCGAAGCGCCCATGTCAAGCCTTGGCCGCAACGGCGATGCCGGCCACGATCAGCGCGACACCGACGACATACTGGGCCGAGAAGCGCTCCCCCAAAAGGAAGTGGCTGCCGATCGGCACCAGCACGAAGGCCAGGGCCATCAGCGGGTAGACGCGACCCAGCTCGACTCTCTGCAGCACCCAGACCCAGGCCAGCGTGGTCAGGCCGTAGAGCGCGAGCGCCGTGCAGAGGATCAGCAGGCCGCGGGGATCGAGCGCACCGCCGCCCTGCCGCATCGCGGCAGCGCTGAGCTTGAAGAGGATCTGCCCGGCGGCGATGCCCACGACGCAGAGCAAGGCGATGAGGTGAACCATCGTCAGGCCTGCAGCGCTTCGGGCGTGGGCAGGCCAGCGCCGCCCTTGAAGCGCCGGTGCAGCGGCCGGGTCGGCACCGAGGCGATGTCCTGCCCGATGAAGGCCAGGATCAGTTGCATGCCCAGGATGACCGGCAGGCCGGCCAGCATGACGGTGCCCGCCGGCGTGGTGCCCTGAGCCTCGATGCCGGACAGCCAGTGCGCAAGCCCGTGGATGCCGCCGAAGCCGAGCAGCGCGATGCCCAGCGGCAGTTCGATGGAGCCCATCGACATGCCACGCAGGTAGTAGTTGTAGAAGACGCGCTTGCCGAAGTTGCGCAGGTGCTTGAAGACGAATTCATGCACGATCCGCGAGATCCGCAGGTTGCTGACCTCCTCGCCGTAGCGGGCCGCCATCGGGATGTCGACCACCACCGCGCCCAGCGTGTTGAGCCGGAACAGCAGGTCGGATTCGAAGAAGTAGCGGCGGCTGATCTTGCGCACCGGCAGCCGCCGGGCCGCTTCGCGATGGATGGCGGTGAAGCCGTTGGTGGGATCGAACAGGTTCCAGTAGCCCGACGACAGCTTGCTCACCAGCGACAGCACCGCGTTGCCGAAGAGGCGCAGGTTCGGCATCGCCCGGATCTCCTCCAGATCGAAGAAGCGATTGCCCTTGGTGTAGTCGGCGTGGCCCGACAGGATCGGCGCCACCAGCTCCGGAATCAGCGCCGCGTCCATCTGGCCGTCGCCGTCCACCTTGACGATGATTTCCATGCCGTCCGCGATCGCCGCGGCATAGCCGGTCATCACCGCGCCGCCGACGCCCTGGTTGTGCGCATGGCGCAGCACGCGCACCCGGCGGTCGCGGCAATGCGTCTCGACGAGCAGGCCGGAATGCTGGGGGCAATGGTCGTCGACCACGTAGATGCGAGTGACCTCGGGCCCGATGCCCTCGATCACCTGGAGAATCTGCTGGCGGACGCCGAAGCTGGGGATGACGACGGCGATTCTTCGGTCTCGATGCATAGGGTCTGGGAGCGGGAGCTTCGGCCTTGCTATCGACCTTGGAGGGCCGCGATCTTAGGGGCCGGTGTGCGGCAACCCGGCCTCAAACCTTGCAGGAAACGTCTCCCCGCAGCGCTCCTAAGCCGCCCCGCCGGTCAGGACAACCGTTCGTCCGCGCCCCGCCCATCGTGCCGTCACCCAGGCCACGCCCTGCAGCCCTGCCCACACCGCGGCCAGCAGCAGCGCATCGCCCCACCACGGCCGTGCGACCTGGCTGTCGCCCTGCAGCGCCAGCACCGCGAGCACCGCCACCAGTTGTGCGCAGAAGACCGGCAGCGAGGCCCGGCCGAGCGCTTCCAGCCGATGCAGGCGCGGCATGCGGCGCAGGAGGGCCGGCCCGAAGTGCAGCACCACGACGCCGAGCGCCGCCAGGTTCAGCAGCCGCAGCGGCCCCAGCTGCCACTTGTCGAAGAGCAGGTTGCGCGCGACATCGGCGCCGAAGGGCGCCTGGCCGTGGCCGCCTCCATGCCGCCAATAGAGGCCGACCAGCACGACCGCGATCGCCAGCGCCACCAGCCACGGCGGCGAACGCAATGGCCGCGCCGACGGCGCATTGCGGCTGGCGCCGAGCCACAGCCCCGCGAACCACAGCAGCTGCCAGGCGAAGGCGTTGAAGGCGCCGGTCTCGTGGAAGGGCACCGGCAGGCCCAGCCAGCGCGCCGCGGCCGCATGCAGCCATTCGCTCAGGCCGAACTGCGCCAGCGTCCACAGGAGCACGCTGGCCAGCAGCACCGCTGTCCAGCCGTGCCGCAGCGCGAAGGCCAGCACCCACGGGCTCAGCAACATGAAGAAGACGTAGAGCGGCAGGATGTCGAGCAGCGGCGGTTCGTAGACCAGCAGCAGCGACCAGACCAGGCCCGCCTGCGGATCGGCCAGGAACCAGGACAGCAGATTCTTCACCGCCGGCGGATCGATGCGCGAACCGAGCGCGCCGATCGCCGCGAAGACGCCGAGCAGGGTCGCCGCCTGGACCAGCCAGATCGTGAGCGCGCGCCGCCAGAAGGCCCGGCGCATCGGCTCGATGCCCTGCTGCAGGCCGATGCGGCTGTAGTGCAGCCCGCAGACGAAGGCCGACAGCAGCACGAAGCCCTCGGCCGCCGAGACGAAGCCGAAGGGCTGCCCCAGCGGATCGGTGAGCCGGCTGGGCAGGTGCGTGACCGTCATCAGCAGCAGCATCAGCCCGCGCAGGGCGTCGATCTCCCAGTAGCGTCGCATCGCCCGAAGCGCTGCGCTAGCCGAGCCCGCGGATCGCCTCGATCACGGTGTCGCTGTAGTTCTTCCAGGTGTAGGTGGCGGCGTGCTGCACCGACCATTCCTTCATCGCCAGCAGCTGCTCGCGGTTCTGGTTGAACCAGGCGAGCTTCTCGGCGATCTTCTCGGGCGAGCGGATCGGCACCAGGAAGCCGGTGCGGCCCTCGACCACCAGGTCCTCGCCGCCGGTGTTCTTGGTGATGACCAGCGGCAGCCCCTGGCTCATCGCCTCCTGCATGACCAGCGCGCGGCCTTCGTAGAGCGAGGGCAGGCAGAAGACGTCGCAGCTGCGCATCAGCTCCAGCACCTCGGCATGCGGGCGGCCTTTCTCGTAGGTGAAGCCGGCGTATTGCGAGCGGTAGAAGTCGAGCGGCTTGAGCGGGCCGCCCATCACGACCAGCTCGATGTTCTCGCCGCCGAGCAGCGTCATCGCCTTGAGCAGGTCGGCCAGCCCCTTGCGCTGGCCCATCGAGCCCGCGAACATGACCCTGAGCGGCCGCGCCGGGTCGGCCGCGGCACGCGACCAGTTGCCCGAGGACGGCGGCGAGCCGAAGGGCGACAGCACGCTGACCTTGTCCGCGGCCCAGGAGGGCAGCGAATCGGCGACGAAGCGGCTCGGCACCACCACCAGGTCGGCCAGCTTCAGCTCCTCGACCTTGCGTTCCAGCTTGGCGGGCGAATCGGACATGCCGCCACCCAGGGCGCCGCCCCATTCGGGCAGGCGCTGGGTCTCTTCCTCCATCAGCCGGCGGCCGGTCTCCCAATAGGAGATCGGCAGGTCGTAGACGCGGTGCAGGCCCAGCTCGCGGGCCTCCTTGAAGGTGTCGAGCGCCGAATCCTCGTAGCTGTAGACCGCGTTCAGCTTTTCCTGGCGGTTCTGGTGCGGCAAGGCACGAGCGACGAAGCGGTCGAAGTCGTGCAGCACGCGGTCGACCGAGGCGAAGCCCTGTTCGTGCCGCAGCCAATAGCTCCAGCCCAGGCGCGAACTGGCAGCGCGCACCATCTCGCGCAACGGATGCTGGATGATCTTCTCGCGCGGCAGGTTGAAGCGGCGGCGCGACAGCTCGCGGCGGGCGAACCGGGGCAGCAGTCCCATGGTGGCGACGTCCTGCGGCGCCGACAGCGTGGTGGCGAATCGCGCGAGCATGCCCGCCGTATCGAGCCCGGCAAGCATCGCGCGAACATTCTGGTTGCCGGCGGGATGGCTGAGCAGCAATTTCATATCGATCGATCATAGTGGACGCATATCGCGTGCCTGCCAGCCGAAGCGCCGTTCGGACCTACGCTACGCTCCGGGTCGAGAAGGAGTTGCCGTTGAAGACAAAAAAAATCGCGACGCAGACCCTGGCCGCCGCCGCGCTCGGCCTGGCCGCGCTGTTTCCCTTCGCCGCCCAGGCGCTTCAAGTCACCAGCCTGACGCCCCAGGGCGAGGTCGCCCGGGTGCGCCAGGTGGTCGCCAAGTTCGATCAGCCGGCCGTCAGGTTCGGTGATCCGAAGGCGCCGGCGCCGCTGGCCGTGGCCTGCGACGACGCCGAGGCCGGCAAGGGCACCGGCCGCTGGACCGGCGAGAAGCAATGGGTCTTCGACTTCGTGGACGACCTGCCGCCCGGCGTGCGCTGCAGCGTCAGCCGCATTCCCGGCTTCAAGTCGCCGTCCGGCACCGACCTGACCGGGACGGAACGCTGGCAGTTCAACACCGGCGGCCCCTTCGTGCGCAGCTGGCAGCCGAGCGGCGAGAAGATCGACGAGCAGCAGATCTTCATGCTGGAACTGAGCGGCCCGGCCACGCCGGCCAGCGTGCAGGACAACGTCTGGTGCGCCGCCGGCGGCATCGGCGAGCGCATCCCGGTCAGGCAGATCGAGGGCGAGCAGCGCAACGCGCTGCTGAAGTCGCTCGGCCGCCAGGACGAAGCCGCGAAGGCGCCGCTGCGCTTCCTCACCCTGCAATGCAACCGCACGCTGGCGCCGGCCAGCCATGTGCAGCTGGTCTACGGCCGCGGCGTCGCGACGCCCTCGGGCGTCGCCAACACGGTCGAGCGGCGGCTGGACTTCGACGTGCGCGAACCCTTCGCGATCTCCTTCACCTGCGAGCGCGAGAACGCGCAGTCGGCCTGCCTGCCGCTGCGCCCGATGGTGCTCGAATTCAACGCCTCGGTGACCCGCAAGCAGGCGGCCGCGATCACCCTGCAGGGCGGCGGCAAGACGATCACGCCGACCTTCGACGAGGACACCGCCGCCGACGACGACGCGCTGGTCGAGTCGCTGCGCTTCATGCCGCCGCTGGCCGAAGAGACGAACTTCACGGTCAACGTGCCGCCGAAGTTCGCCGACGCCTCGGGCCGGCCGCTGGCGGCGCCCGAAGACTTCCCCATGAAGGTCGCCACCGGCCCGATGCCGCCCTTGGCCAAGTTCGCGGCCTCGCCCTTCGGCGTGGTCGAGCGGCTGGCCGAGCCCGACGGCGTGGCCCTGATGCCGGTCACCGTGCGCCGGGTCGAGCCGGCGCTGCAGGTGCAGGCGCTGACCATGGGCGCCACACCCGGCCAGGTCGGCGACCTGAGCCTCACGACTGACGACGCGATCATCGCGTGGTACCGCAAGGTCCGCCGCTACGACAGCAACAGCACCCTGCCCCGCACCGTCGCCTCGCGCGACGTGCAGGGCCCGCTGCCGAAGGTGATCGACCCGGACGACAAGGACGACGTCCAGACCCGCATGCTGTCGCTGCTGGCCGGCCAGCGCGGCGTCAAGACGCTCGACATGCCCAAGAGCGACGGCACCGATCCGCGGCCCTTCGAGGTGGTCGGCATCCCGCTCACGCCGGGCTTCCACGTGCTGGAGATCGCCTCGAAGAAGCTGGGCGAGGCGCTGCTCGACGAGCGCTACGGCAGCCCGCGCACGATGTACGTGCGCACCACCGCGCTGGCCACCAACCTGGCGGTGCATTTCAAGCTCGGCCGCGAGAACGCGCTGGCCTGGGTGACCACGCTCGACAAGGGCCGCGTGGTCCCGAACGCCACGGTGCGGGTCTCCGGTTGCGACGGCAAGCAGGTCGCCACCGGCACGACCGATGCCGACGGCCTGGTGCGGCTCTCGGGCATCTCGCCGCGCGCGCCGAATTGCGGCGGCGGAGGCACCGGCAACGGCGCGGACGGCGACGAGGACGGCGGCAGCGAAGGCAGCGGTGCCTGGTTCGTCAGCGCCCGCGCTGCCGATGCCGACGGCGTGCAGGACCTGGCCTTCACCTGGAGCGACTGGCAGCGCGGCATCGAACCCTGGCGCTTCAACGTGCCGACCAGCATGGACGCCGAGCCCGACCGGGTCGCCCACACCGTCTTCGACCGCACCCTCTTCCGCGCCGGCGAGACGGTGTCGATGAAGCACCTCATCCGCACCCAGACCCGGCAGGGCTTCGGCCTGCCCGACAAGCTGCCCGACACGCTGGTGCTGACCCACGTCGGCAGCGGCCAGCAGTTCACGCAGCCGATCAAGTGGCGCAAGACGCCGACCGGCGGTCTGAGCAGCGAGAGCAGCTTCGCGATTCCGCAGGCCGCCAAGCTGGGCGTCTACCAGGTCACGCTGCGCACCGGCAAGCCGGCCGGCGCCGATTCGGACAGCGACGACGACAGCGACGCCGGGCCGGACGCCGACGGCGGCGACAACGCCCAGGGCAGCTACGACACCGGCGAATTCCGGGTCGAGGAATTCCGCCTGCCGGTGCTGCAGGGCCGCATCGCGCCGATCGATTCGAACCCGCTGATCGGCGCCCGCTCGGTGCAGGTCGGCGTGCAGGTCGACTACGTGGCCGGCGGCGGCGCCGCCGGGCTGCCGGTCAAGGTGTCGGCGATGGTGCGGGGCAAGTCGCTCTCCTTCGCCGACTTCGACGCCTTCAGCTTCTCGCCGCCCACCAAGGACGGCGAGGTCTCCACCGACGCCGGCGACGCCGAGCAGATCGGCGACGACGGCCGCGTGATCGCCGACAAGCTGCCGCTCACCCTCGACCGCAACGGCGCCGGCAAGGTCACGATCGACAAGATCCCGGTGGCCAAGTCGGTGCCGCGCGAACTGCTGCTCGAGGCCAGCTACCCCGACCCCAACGGCGAGATCCAGACGCTGCGCAGCACGCAGACGCTGTGGCCGGCCGGCGTGATCGCCGGCATCAAGACCGAAGGCTGGGTCTCGACCGGGCAGAAGGCGCGCTTCCAGGCGCTGGCGCTCGACCTCGCGGGCAAGCCGCAGCAGGGCGTGACGCTCAACGTGCGGGCGGTGGCGCGCATCACCACCACCAGCCGCAAGCGCATGGTCGGCGGCTTCTACACCTACGACAACAAGACCGAGGTCAAGCAGATCGGCACCGTCTGCACCGGCACCAGCGACATCCACGGCCTCCTGCAATGCGAGGTCGAGCTGAAGGAGCCGGGCGAGGTCGAGCTGATCGCCAGCGCCACCGACAAGGACGGCCGCGACAGCCGGGCCTCCAGCTCGGTCTACGTCACGCGCCAGGGCGAGATCTGGTTCGGCGGCCAGGACAACGACCGCATCGACGTGCTGCCCGAGAAGAAGAACTACCAGCCCGGCGAGGTCGCCAAGTTCCAGGTCCGCAGCCCCTTCCGCTTCGCCACCGCGCTGGTGTCGGTGGAACGCGAAGGCATCATCGAGACGCACGTGGTGCAGCTGAACGGCGACGACCCGACGGTCAGCCTGCAGGTGCGGCCCGACTGGGGCCCCAACGTCTACGTCAGCGTGCTGGCCCTGCGCGGCCGGTTGCGCGACGTGCCTTGGTACAGCTTCTTCACCTGGGGCTTCAAGGCGCCGCGCGAGTGGTGGACCGCCTTCTGGTACGAGGGCAAGGAATACGTCGCGCCGACCGCGCTGGTCGACCTCAGCAAGCCGGCCTACCGGCTCGGGCTGGCCGAGATCCGGGTCGGCAGCCAGGCCAGTCGCATCGACGTCAAGGTCGAGACCGACCAGCCGAGCTACAAGGTGCGCGGGCGGGCGTTGGTGACGATCACCGGCAAGCTGCCGGACGGCAAGCCGGCGGCCGGCGCCGAGGTCGCGATCGCCGCGGTCGACGAGGCGCTGCTGCAGCTGATGCCCAACGACAGCTGGAACCTGCTCGAAGCCATGCTGCAGCGGCGCAGCTGGGGCGTCGGCACCTCGACCGCGCAGATGGAGATCGTCGGCCGGCGCCACTACGGCCGCAAGGCCGTGGCCGCCGGCGGCGGCGGCGGCAAGAGCCCGACCCGCGAGCTGCTCGACACGCTGCTGCTGTGGAAGCCGGCCGTGGTGCTCGACGCCAACGGCCAGGCCACGGTGACGGTGCCGCTCAACGACGCGCTGACCACCTTCCGCATCGCGGCGGTGGCCGACGCCGGCACCGGCCTCTTCGGCAACGGCCAGGCCTCGATCCAGACCACGCAGGACCTGCAGATCATCAGCGGCCTGCCGCCGCTGGTGCGCGAGGGCGACCAGTTCCGCGCCCAGTTCACCTTGCGCAACACGACCTCGAAGGCGATGAAGGTCGAGGCCGCGCCGCGCGCCAGCCTGCTCGCGCTGGAGCCGCAGACGGTCGACATCCCGGCCGGCGAGGCGCGCGAGCTGGCCTGGACCGTCACCGCGCCCGAGCAGCTCGCGCAGACCCGCGCCGAGTCGCTCCTGTGGGAGATCTCGGCGAAGGACACGCTCGGCGACGCCACCGACGCGCTCAAGGTGCGCGAGCGCATCGTGCCCGCGGTGCCGCTGACGGTGCAGCAGGCCACGCTGGTGCAGCTCGACGGCCCCTACACGCTCGACGTCGGCCCGCCTGCCGACGCCCTGCCCGGCCGCGGCGGCCTGCGGCTGGCCCTGCAGCCGCGGCTGGCCGAAGGCCTGTCCGGCGTGCGCGACTGGTTCGCCGCCTATCCCTACGGCTGCCTGGAACAGAAGACCAGCAAGTCGATCGGCATGCGCGATACCAAGGCCTGGAAGGCGGTGCTGGCCGCACTGTCGACCTACCTCGACAGCGACGGCCTGGCCAACTACTTCCCGCCGCGCGACGGCGAGGCCAACCACGGCAGCGACGTGCTGACCGCCTACCTGCTGGCCGCGGCGCAGGAGGCCAGCGGCATCGACAAGGCCTACGCGCTGCCCGACGAGGCGCTCCAGCCGATGGCGCAGGGCCTGATCGCCTTCGTCGAAGGCCGCATCCAGCGCGACTTCTGGAGCCCGCGCAAGGACCTGGACGTGCGCAAGCTGGCCGCCCTCGAGGCGCTCTCGCGCTACGGCCTGGCGCAGGGCCGCATGACCGGCAGCCTGACGATCGCGCCCAACCAGTGGCCGACCAGCGCGGTGATCGACTGGGTCAACGTCCTCAAGCGGGTCAAGGACGTGCCGCAGCGCCAGCAGCGCCTGGACGAAGCCAACCAGGTGCTGCGCGCACGCCTGAGCTTCCAGGGCACCAAGGTGCTGTTCAGCACCGAGTCGGACGACCAGTGGTGGTGGCTGATGGTCAACGGCGACGTCAACACCGCGCGGCTGCTGCTCACGGTGATGGACGACCCGGCCTGGAAGGACGACGTCGGCAGGCTCGCCAACGGCTTCATCGGCCGCCAGCAGAAGGGCGCCTGGCAGACCACCACCGCCAACCTGTGGGGCGGGCTGGCGCTGGAGAAATTCTCGCGCCGCTTCGAGAGCACGCCCGTCGCCGGCGTCACCAGCGCCACGCTGGGCGATGCCAAGGCGCAGGTCGACTGGAGCCAGGTGCAGCGCATCAAGGCCAGCGATCCGTCGGGCGCGCCGAACCAGGTCAGCACCTTCGGCGCGCCGGCCTCGCCCGGCAACCTGCGCAACAACACGATGTTCCTGCCCTGGCCGGCCAACGCCGCCGCGCACGACACCCTGCTGGTGACGCAGGACGGCACGGGCAAGCCCTGGCTGACGCTGCAGTCGGTGGCCGCGGTGCAGCTCAAGGCGCCGTTCGCGGCCGGCTACGCGATCAAGAAGACCATCACGCCGATCGATCCGGCGGTGAAGGGCGTCTACACCCGCGGCGACGTGCTGCGGGTCACGCTGGAAGTCAATGCCAGCGCCGACATGACCTGGGTCGCGATCACCGATCCGATCCCGGCCGGCGCGACCATCCTGGGCGGCGGCCTCGGCCGCGATTCGCAGATCGCGACCGCCGGCGAGAAGAGCGCCGGCAACGGCTGGCCGGCCTTCGAGGAACGCAGCTTCGAGGCCTTCCGCAGCTACTACGAGTTCCTGCCCAAGGGCGTGGTGAAGCTCGAATACACGCTGAGGCTGAACAACGTCGGCGACTTCGCGCTGCCGCCCAGCCGGGTCGAGGCGCTCTACGCGCCGGAGATGTTCGGCGAGATGCCGAACGACCGGGTGAAGGTGGAGGCGGCGAAGTGAACCCCGCCCCGGGGACATCGGGCGAGGCGTCGATTTGCCATCGCGGCCCGCGGGCCCGATGATTTTCCGACCCTGGAAAGGAGCTTGCACCATGTGCCGGAGCATCAAGACCCTCTTCAACTTCGAGCCACCCGCCACCGAGGCCGAGCTACGCGCGGCCTCGCTGCAGTTCGTTCGCAAGCTGAGCGGCTTCAGCGCGCCGTCGAAGGCCAACGAGGCGGCCTTCGAGCGCGCGGTCGAGGACGTGACGAAGGCGGCGCAGGCCCTGCTGGCATCGCTCGTCACCACCGCCCAGCCGCGCGACCGCGAGTTCGAGGCCGTCAAGGCCCGCGAGCGCAGCGCCAACCGTTTCGCACCCCGGAGGACCGCCGCATGATCACCACCGAACAGATGCAGCGGGTGCTGGACCCGATCTTCCCCGGCCTGATGGGCGTGCGCCTGGTCAGCGTCGAGGCCGACAAGGTCGTCGCCGAACTGGCGGTGCGGCCCGACCTCTGCACCGCCGGCGGCATCCTGCATGGCGGCGCCTACATGGCCTTCGCCGACACGCTCGGCGCGGTCGGCACGGTGGTCAACCTGCCGGCCGGCAAGCGCACCACGACCACCGACTCCAGCACCAAGTTCATCGGCTCCGCCAAGGTCGGAAGCACCGTGACCGGCGAGTCGCTGGCGCTGCACCGCGGCCGCACCACGCAGGTCTGGCAGACCAGCATCCGTTCGGCCGAGGGCAAGCTGCTCGCGGTCGTGACGCAGACCCAGCTCGTGATCGACGGTGCCTAGCGGGTTGCCGACGTGAAGACCTCGCCCGAGTTCATGGCCTTCGTGCAGGAGCAGCTGGAGCCGCTGCGCGGCGTCGTGCTGCGCCGCATGTTCAGCGGCGCCGGCCTCGCGATCGACGGCCACAACTTCGCGATGCTGATCGACAACACGCTCTACTTCACGGTCGACGACGAGACGCGGCCGCGCTACGAGGCGATGGGCAGCCACTGCTTTTCCTACCCGCGCGGCGCGCGGCAGGTGGACATCAGAAGCTACTACATGGTGCCGGCCGACCTGCTGGAGGACCGCGAGGCGCTGCTGTCGCTGGCGCGCGAGGCGATGGCGGTCGGGCTGCGCAAGCCGCGGCCGAAGGCCAGGGCGAAGAAGGCCGCGGCCGAGACCGCGCCGAGGACCGCGGCGAAGACCGCAACGAAGAAGGTCGCCAGGAAGGCGGCCAGGAAAGCCGCGAAGAAAGACCCCAAGCCATGACCGCCCGCTACCTCGGCCCGCTGCCCGTGCACGGCCGCTTCGACTACCTGCCGATCACCCGCCGCACCGATCACGCCTGGCCCAACGGCGCGCGGCTGGCGGTGTACCTGGGCTTCAACCTGGAGCACTTCGCCTTCGGCGAGGGCATGGGCGCGGCCATCGGGCCGACGGTGCCGCATCCGGACGTGCTGAACTACTCCTGGCGCGAATACGGCAACCGGGTCGGCGCCTGGCGCTGCCTCGAGCTGTTCGACAGCTTGGCACTGCCGTCGAGCACGCTGCTCAACACCGCGCTCTACGACCATTGCCCCGAGCTGGTCGCCGCCTCGGTCGCGCGCGGCGATGAGCTGGTCGGGCACGGCCACAGCAACTCCGAACGCCAGGGCGACATGGACGAGGCCGACGAAGGCGCGCTGCTGGCCGATTGCCGCGCCCGCATCGAGGCGGAGAGCGGCACCGCGCCGACCGGCTGGCTCTCGCCCTGGATCTCCGAAAGCCACCTCACGCCCGACCTGCTGGCCGAGGCCGGTTACCGCTACACGCTCAACTGGGCCCATGACGACCAGCCGATGCGCATGCGCACCCGCAGCGGCGCGACGCTGTGGTCGGTGCCCTATCCGCAGGAGCTGAACGACATCCCGATGATCATCGCGCGCCAGATGGACGCCAAGGACTTCGCCCGCATGATCGTCGACAACGCCGACGAGATGCTCGCGCAGTCGCGCTCGCAGCCGCTGGTGATGGGCGTCGCGCTGCATCCCTACATCGTCGGCCAGCCCTACCGGCTGCGGCACCTGCGCGAGGCGCTCGCGCACCTGGCGCGCATGCGCGACCGCGGCGAGGTGTGGTTCACCACGCCGGGCGCGATCTGCAACCACATGGACGCGATCGGCTGAGGGCGCGTGCGACCTCCTTACCGACTCCTGCTGATCGCGGCCCTGTGGGTCGCTGCATCGGCCGTCGCCGGCGAAACCGGCGACCTGCCCGGCTTCGACCAGGTCAAGCGCGACTTCCGCCCGTCGGACGTCAAGGTGCTCGACCGCCAGGGCGAACTGCTGCAGCGCATGCGGGTCGACACCCGCGTGCGCCGCGGCGACTGGATCGCCCTGGCCGACATCTCGCCGGCCCTGCGCACGGCGATGGTGCTGAGCGAGGACAAGCGCTTCTACGAGCACAGCGGGGTCGACTGGCAGGCGGTCTCGGCGGCGGCCTGGGGCAATCTCTGGAACACCCGCACCCGCGGCGCCTCGACCATCACGATGCAGCTGGCCGGCCTGCTCGACGACGACCTGCACCGCGCCGGCAGCGGCCGCAGCCTCACGCAGAAGATCTCGCAGACGCTCGCGGCGCAGCGCCTGGAGCAGGGCTGGCGCAAGGACCAGATCCTCGAGGCCTATCTCAACGAGGTGCCCTTCCGCGGCGAGATCGTCGGCATCGACGCGCTGTCGCGCAGCCTGTTCGGCAAGGCGCCGCAGGGCCTCGACCTGCGCGAGGCCGCGGTGGCCGCCGCGCTGGTGCGCGCACCCAATGCCGCGCCGGCGCTGGTCGGGCAGCGGGCCTGCGAGCTGATGCGCGCAATGGCGCCCGACAGCCCGACCGACTGCATGAGCATCGACATGTTCACCGCCGCGTCGCTGCAGCGGCGCGGCTACGAGCCGAGCGACGGCATCGCGCCGCACTGGGCGCGGCGGGTCATGAAGGAAGACCACGGGCCGGTCGTCCGCACCAGCTTGCGCGCGCCGCTGCAGCGCTTCGCCGCGGCCAGCCTGCAGCAGCACCTGCGCGAGCTGCGCGGACGCCACGTGGAAGACGGCGCGGTGGTGGTGCTCGACAACGCCAGCGGCGAGGTGCTGGCCTGGGTCGGCTCCTCCGGCACGCTCAGCCGCGCGGCCGAGGTCGACGGCGTGCTGGCGCCGCGCCAGCCCGGCTCCACGCTCAAGCCCTTCCTCTACGCCGAGGCGATCGCCGAGGAGCGCCTGACCGCGGCCTCGCTGCTCGACGATTCCTCGGCCCAGATCAACACCTCCGGCGGCCTCTACATCCCGAAGAACTACGACCACCAGTTCAAGGGCTACGTGTCGGTGCGCACCGCGCTGGCCGCTTCGCTCAACGTGCCGGCGGTGCGCACGCTGGTGATGGTCTCGCCCGATGCCTTCGCCCGCCAGCTGCGCGGCGCCGGCCTGACGCTGGCGCAGAGCGGCGACTACTACGGCTACAGCCTGGCGCTCGGCAGCGCCGAGGTCTCGCTGCTCGGCCTCGCCAACGCCTACCGCACGCTGGCCAACGGCGGCCGCTTCGGGCCGACGCGCGACCTGGCCACCTCACCGTCCGCGCCATTCACGCAGGTCTTCGACCCGCGCGCCGCCTTCATCGTCGGCGACATCCTGAGCGACCCCAACGCCCGCGCCCGCACCTTCGGCCTCGACAGCGTGCTGGGCACCCGCTTCTGGACCGCGGTGAAGACCGGCACCAGCAAGGACATGCGCGACAACTGGGCGGTCGGCTGGTCGTCGCGCTACACCGTCGGCGTCTGGGTCGGCAACGCCAGCGGCGCGCCGATGTGGGACGTCAGCGGCACCAGCGGCGCGGCGCCGGTGTGGGCCGAGGTCATGGGTTTCCTGCATCGCAACGAGCCCAGCCGGCCGCCGGCGCCGCCGCCGGGCGTCGAGACGCAGCGGGTGCGCTTCGGCGACGAGCTGGAGGCGCCGCGCGACGAATGGTTCATCACGGGGACCGCGCAGCCGCTGTTCGCGCTGGCGCCGGATGCGGCCGCAGCGGCCGCGCGCATCACCGCGCCGTCGGACGGCACCATCCTCGCGCTCGATCCGGACATTCCGCCGAACCGCCAGCGGGTGCGCTTCGAGGCCAGCGGCCACGGCCTGCAATGGCGGCTCGACGGCAAGCCCTTCGCGCGCGGCAACACCGCCCAATGGCTGCCCTGGCCGGGCCGGCACCTGCTGGAACTGGTGGGCGCCGACGGCAAAGTGGCCGACCAGGTGCGGCTGGAGGTGCGCGGCGCCGGCGTGGTGGCCGATGCCGGCGCGCCGCCGCGCCGTTGAACGGGTCCCTCAGGCCTTCGCCTTCGCTTCCCTCGCCCGCTTGGCCTCGTAGGTCTGCAGGTGCGCCAACGCGACCCGCAGCAGCGACAGCCGCTTCGCATCGGGTCCGCGCCGCAGCAGGTCCCCGACGATGTGGTCGGCCTCGATCGGCGCGCCGCGCTCGATGTCCTTGGCCATCGACGCGGTCATCGGCGAGCCGGCCGCGGTGAGGATCGCGTGGCCGCGCTCGATCGCCTGCGGCCGCGGCGCGAAGCCGTTGTGCGCGGCGATCGCGGCGCATTCGTCGAACATGCCGATCGCGACGTCGGTCGCGCCGCTCTGCACGATGTCGCCGACCGGCGCACGCATCAGGCAGGTCATGCTGGCCGCCGAGGCGATGAAGACCCACTTCTCCCACATGTCGTGCAGGATGTTCTGCGATGAATTCGCGTCGAAGTTCGCCTTCGCGAACGCGGCCTCCAGCGCCTCGATGCGGGCCGAGCGCGAGCCGTCCTGCTCGCCGTAGGTCAGGCCGTGCAGGTCGCTGAGGTGCATGACGGTGCCCTCGTCATCGAGCACCGCCGAGATCATGCACAGGCCGCCCAGCACCCGCTCCTTGCCGAAGCGCGCGGCCAGGTCGTCGAGATGGTGCATGCCGTTCAGCACCGGCAGGATCGCGGTCTTCGGGCCGACGGCCGGCGCGAACGAATCGATCGTCTCGGCCAGGTCGTAGGCCTTGCAGCCGACGATCACCACGTCGTAGGGGCTGCCGATCGCATCGGCCTGCACCGAAGGCGGCGAGGCCAGCTTGTAGTCGCCCTTCGGGCTCTTGATCACCAGGCCGGTCCGGGCCAGCTGCGCCGCGCGCCGCGGCCGCAGCAAGAAGGTGACGTCCTCGCCGGCCTCGAGCAGCCGGCCGCCGTAATACCCGCCCAGCGCGCCCGCGCCGACAACCAGAAAACGCATGGAGAAGTCCCCGTCCGAATTGAATGGAGCGCAATTCTGCGCCGATCGCCGGCGGGCTGCCGGACGCCGCGCCGGAGCGCTTCAGTAGGTCTTGTACGGCAGGAACTTGCCCGACAGCACGACCTTCACCCGGTCGCCCTTCGGGTCCGGCTGGCGCTCGATGTCCATGCTGAAGTCGATCGCGCTCATGATGCCGTCGCCGAATTCCTCGTGGATCAGTTCCTTGATCGTGCTGCCGTAGACGTTGACGATCTCGTACCAGCGGTAGATCAGCGGGTCGGTCGGCACCGCGCTCGGCAACGATCCCTTGCAGGGCACCACCTGCAGCCACTTCTTCTCCTCGTCCGAGAGCCCGAAGATCTCGCCGACCACCTCGGCCTGGGCCTTGTCGAGGGTCATCTGGCCGAGGCAGGCGGCGGTGGTCCATTCCTTCGAAAGGCCGACCTGCCGGGCCACGTCGGCCCATTGCAGGCCCTTGGCCACCTTGGCGGTGATGATCTTCTCGGTCACGTCGTTGCGGTTCATGCGGCTCTCCGGTTTGCAGCGAGGGGCAAGCAACAGGCGTGCCGCGCGCTTGGCTGACAAGGGCCGCCACGGCGCGCCGGATAATGGAGGGCTCGCCCGCAAGACCAACAAGGAGCCAACCCTCGTGCCCGACCTGTCCAAGATCACGTCCATCGAAGACCTGCGCGTCATCGCCCAGCGCCGCGTGCCGCGCATGTTCTACGACTACGCCGACTCCGGGGCGTGGACCGAGGGCACCTACCGCGCCAACCAGAACGACTTCCAGAAGATCAAGCTGCGCCAGCGCGTGGCGGTCAACATGGAAGGCCGCTCGACCGCCTCCACCATGATCGGCCAGGAGGTCTCGATGCCGGTGGCGATCGCACCGACCGGCATGACCGGCATGCAGCACGCCGACGGCGAGATCCTCGGTGCCCGCGCCGCCAAGGCCTTCGGCATCCCGTTCACCCTGTCGACCATGAGCATCTGCTCGCTGGAAGACGTCGCCGAGGCCACCGACCGCCATCCCTTCTGGTTCCAGCTCTACGTCATGCGCGACCGCGACTTCATAGAGCGGCTGATCGAGCGCGCCCGCGCCGCCAACGTGTCGGCGCTGCAGCTCACGCTCGACCTGCAGATCCTCGGCCAGCGCCACAAGGACATCAAGAACGGCCTCACCGCGCCGCCCAGGCCGACGCTCAAGAACCTCATGAACCTGGCGACCAAGCCGCGCTGGTGCATGGGCATGCTGGGCACGAAGCGCCGCACCTTCGGCAACATCGCCGGCCATGCCAAGGACGTGAAGGACCTGTCGTCGCTGTCGTCCTGGACCGCCGAGCAGTTCGACCCGACGCTCAGCTGGGCCGACGTCGAATGGATCAAGAAGCTCTGGGGCGGCAAGCTGATCCTCAAGGGCATCATGGACGTCGAGGACGCGCGCCTGGCCGCGTCCAGCGGCGCCGACGCGCTCATCGTCTCCAACCACGGCGGCCGCCAGCTCGACGGCGCGCCTTCTTCCATCGAGGCGCTGCCGGCGATCGCCGAGGCGGTCGGCACCGAGATCGAGGTCTGGATGGACGGCGGCATCCGCAGCGGCCAGGACGTGCTCAAGGCACGGGCCCTCGGCGCCCGCGGCACGATGATCGGCCGCAGCTGGCTCTATGCGCTGGGCGCCTACGGCGAGGCCGGCGTCACCCGCGCGCTGGAGATCATCAGGAAGGAACTCGACATCACCATGGCCTTCTGCGGCCGCACCCGGATCGACCAGGTCGATTCCAGCATCCTGCTCCCCGGCACCTTCTGAGGCCCCTTCCCATGAGCACACTCGCCGCCACCGGGCCGTCGCCGGCCGATCCGCAGGCCCAGCGTCCCTACACCGCCGCCGAGAAGCGCCAGCGCATCTTCGCGATCATGGCCGCCTCGTCGGGCAACCTGGTGGAGTGGTTCGACTTCTACGTCTACGCCTTCAGCGCGCTGTATTTCGCGCCGGCCTTTTTCCCCAAGTCGGACCCGACCGCGCAGCTGCTCAACACCGCGGGCGTCTTCGCCGCCGGCTTCCTGATGCGCCCGATCGGCGGCTGGCTCTTCGGCCGCGTCGCCGACCGCTACGGCCGCAAGACCTCGATGCTGATCTCGGTGACGATGATGTGCGCCGGGTCGCTGGCCATCGCCTGCCTGCCGACCTACGCCGCGATCGGCGCCTGGGCGCCCTTCCTGCTCCTGGTGGCGCGGCTGTTCCAGGGCCTGTCGGTCGGCGGCGAATACGGCACCACCGCGACCTACATGAGCGAGGTCGCGCTGCGCGGCCAGCGCGGCTTCTTCTCGTCCTTCCAGTACGTGACGCTGATCGGCGGCCAGCTGCTGGCGGTGCTGGTGATCGTGATCCTCGAGGCGCTCCTGAGCGAGGCCGAGCTGAAGGCCTGGGGCTGGCGCCTGCCCTTCGTGATCGGCGCGATCGCCGCGGTGGTGGCGCTGCTGCTGCGCCGCACGCTGCAGGAAACCCAGACGAAGGAGGCCCGCACCAGCAAGGAAGCCGGCAGCCTCGCCGGCCTCTTCCGCCACCACAAGGCCGCCTTCTTCACGGTGCTCGGCTACACCGCCGGCGGCTCGCTGATCTTCTACGCCTTCACGACCTACATGCAGAAGTACCTGGTCAACACGGTCGGCCTGCCGATCAAGACCACCAGCTACATCATGACCTGCGCGCTGTTCGTCTACATGTGCATGCAGCCGCTCTTCGGCGCGCTGTCGGACCGCATCGGCCGGCGCACCAACATGCTGCTGTTCGGCGGCCTCGGCGCGATCGCGACGGTGCCGATCCTGACCGCGCTGCAGGGCGTGACCAGCCCGTTCGTCGCCTTCCTGCTGATCATCCTGGCGCTGGCGATCGTGAGCTTCTACACCTCGATCAGCGGCATCGTGAAGGCCGAGATGTTCCCGCCCGAGGTGCGCGCGCTGGGCGTCGGCCTGGCCTACGCCGTGGCCAACGCGATCTTCGGCGGCTCGGCCGAATACGTCGCCCTCGGCCTGAAGAGCATCGGCCACGAGTCGGCCTTCTACTGGTACGTGACCGGCATGATGGTGCTGGCCTTCATCGTCAGCTGGCGCCTGCCGAAAGAGGCGAGCTACCTGCACCACGACCATTGAGGCGGGTCGGGCCTAGTCTTCGGCTTCCCACAGTTCCGGATAGCGCCGCACGAAGCCGTCCGCCGTGACCTGCAGCGTGCCGCTGTAGTCGAAGCGCGGCGCGGCGTAGAAGTAGTCGCTTTCGCCGCGCCGTTCGTAGCGCTGCTGCAGCTCGCTCAGGCTGCCGCTTTCCAGGTCGAGCCAGGCGGCCGGCGCGTCGGCGCCTTCGCCGTCTTCCAGGTGCAGCCGGCGCAAGGGCAGCAGGTTGGTCGCCGGCGTGAAGCCGAGGTCGAGGTCGACGCAATGACCGAGCTCGGCGACCGGCGCATCGTTGAGCTTCCAGCCGCCCTGGGCGCTGCGCGTGATCGACAGGTCGATCGCCTCGCTGCCGATCCAGCCGCGCACCGTGCTCCATTGCGTGTGCCAGGCGCGGTCGCAGCGCACCCGGTAATGGAGCTGCGCCAGCCGGCCGTCGGCATGGCAGAAGGCGGCGCCGCCGTCGAGCTGCCAGCTGTCGCCCTGGCGCTCCAGCCGGCAGACGTCGTGCCCGGGCTTGCCGAGCCGACGCCACAGGATCGATGCGATGGTCGACATGGTGCGCATGATGGCACCGGCGCCCTGCGCAGCGCAACTGCCGTTTCACGGCTCGCGAACGCTGAAAGGGCCGGCCGACAAGGCGACAATCGACGGCGTGAGCACCGTTCCGATCCGCCGAATCGCCCATCTCGACATGGACGCCTTCTTCGCTTCGGTGGAGCTGCTGCGATATCCGCAGCTGAAAGGCCTGCCGATGGTGATCGGCGGCGGCCGCCGAAAGGTCGACGAGGCCTTGCGCGGTCTGCCCGCGGGCAGCGCGCTCGCCGACATCCCGATCGAGGCCTTTCCGAGGCTCAAGGACTACGTCGGCCGCGGCGTCATCACCACCGCGACCTACCCGGCGCGGCAGTTCGGCATCGGCTCGGCCATGGGCATGATGAAGGCCGCCAAGCTCTGCCCGCAGGCGCTGGTGCTGCCGGTCGACTTCGAGGAGATCCGCAAGTTCTCGCGCCGCTTCAAGCAGGTGGTCACCGAGATCGCGCCGCTGATGGAGGACCGCGGCGTCGACGAGGTCTACATCGACTTCACCGAGGTGCCGGGCGGCCAGCGCGAAGGCGGCCGCGTGCTGGCCCGGCTGATCCAGAAGTCGATCTTGGAGGCCACCGGCCTGACCTGCTCGATCGGCGTCGCGCCGAACAAGCTCTTGGCCAAGATGGCGAGCGAGTTCGACAAGCCCAACGGCATCTCGATCGTCTACGAGCGCGACCTCGAGGCCCGCATCTGGCCGCTGCCCTGCCGCAAGGTCAACGGCATCGGCCCCAAGGCCGACGAGAAGCTGCAGGGCCACGGCATCCGCACCATCGGCGAACTGGCGGCGCGCGACCGCGACTGGCTGATCGCGAACTTCGGCAAGTCCACCGGCGCCTGGATGCACGAGGTCGCCTGGGGCCGCGACGACCGGCCGGTGGTCACCGAGAGCGAGCCGGTGTCGATGAGCCGCGAGACCACTTTCGAGCGCGACCTGCATGCGGTGCGCGACCGCGCCGAGCTCGGCACGATCTTCACGCAGCTGTGCGAGAAGCTGGCCGATGACCTGCAGCGCAAGGGCTACGTCGGCAAGACCATCGGGATCAAGCTGCGCTACGGCGACTTCAGGATCGCGACGCGCGACCAGACCATCGAGGCCTTCACCGCGGACGCCAGGACGATCCGGCAGGTGGCCGGGCAGTGCCTGAAGCGGGTGCCGCTGGAGCAGCCGCTGCGCCTGCTCGGCGTGCGGATGGGGGCGTTGGCGCGGGCGGAGGATGCGGCGGCCATTGCAACCGTCGGCGGGGCCCGGAGCGTCGAGGCACCTTCGCGATCGTTCCCGCTCTTCTAGGCGCTTGTCCTCCGGCGGCCGCCACCTTCGACAGGTGGCGCGCGCACCGGGAAAGCTAGTTGTGTCCTACATGGATGGCGAACGCGGCAGTCCACGATGCGAATCAACTCTCTCGGAGCGAGCGCATCGTCCATGACCTTCCAAGCCGCCTCCACCGAACCCGTCGGCGCCAACTCGGGCAGGACTTCGTCCCCGACGCCCGTCAAGCTCGCGAACGGACTGGTCTATGTCGACCCGGGCATGCCCGGCATGAGCCGGGTCAGGCAGGGCCAGAGCTTTCGCTACCGGGACGTGAAGGGACGCTGGCTCCAGGACGCGGACGAGATCGCGCGCATCCGCCGCCTGGCGATCCCGCCGGCCTACCGCGATGTCTGGATCTGCCCGCTGTCGAACGGCCATCTCCAGGCCACCGGCATCGACGCTCGCGGGCGCAAGCAATACCGCTATCACCTCGAATGGCGGTCGCTCAAGGACGAAGGCAAGTTCGAGCGCCTCGAGGCCTTCGGCCGCGCCTTGCCGAGCATCCGGCGCCGGGTCGCCATCGACCTGCAGTCGGATCCGAAGGCGCCGCTCGAGCGCAAGCTCGTGCTGGCCACGCTGGTGCGCCTGCTCGACACGACCTTCCTGCGCATCGGCAACGAGGAATACGCGAGCAGCAACGGCTCCTTCGGCCTCACGACTTTGCGCAACAAGCACGCGGCCTTGCGCGGGAGCGCTCTCAAGCTGCGCTTTCGGGGCAAGAGCGGCGTCATGCATGAAGCCCAGGTCGACGACGTCCGGATCGCGAAGGTGGTTCGCCGCTGCCAGCAATTGCCGGGACAGGAACTCTTCCAATACGAAGGCGAGGACGGCACGCCGCGGAGCATCTCGTCGACCGACGTCAACGACTACCTGCGCGAGATCGCGGGCGACAACTTCACGGCCAAGGATTTCCGCACCTGGCACGGCACCGTGCAGGCGCTCGAGCTGACCCGGCTGGCCTGCATTTCACCGGACGCCGAGTCCGGTCGCGTCCACTACAGCGCCAAGGAAATCCTGACCGCGGTGGCCAAGCAGCTCGGCAACACGCCGGCGGTCTGCAAGAAGGCCTATGTGCACCCGGCCGTGTTGTCCCTCGGCTCGGCGCTCGCCGCCAAGTCCGACACGGTGGACGAAATCTGGAAGCGGCTGGGCGGCCGCACCCAAGCCAAACGCCACTTGCACGCCGCCGAATCCAGATTGCTGGTATTTCTGCGCCATCACCGCATTGCCTCGCGCCGATCGATGAAGGATCTGCTCAAGGCTTCATTGAAACGCTGAATAGGCGTCGCCCAAAGCAAAGCGCCCAGCCTTTTGAGGGGCTGGGCGATTTGTGGCTGTAA
>NZ_LMUW01000058.1 GCF_009765735.1 Xenophilus sp. L33 | reverse complement strand
GCAGCGCCTGCGCGCGGGCGAGCAGTTCGCGCACGTCCGGCAGCAGCGCCTCGCCGGCGGGCGTCAGCGCCACCCGGCGCCGCGCGCGGTCGAAGAGGCCGACGCCGAGCGTGCGCTCCAGCTGGGCGATGGCCTGCGTCACCGGCGGCTGCGTCATGTTGAGCCGCAGTGCCGCGCGGCCGAAATGCAGTTCCTCGGCGACGGCCAGGAACTGGCGCCAGGCGCGCAGGTCGATCGATGCTTCTTTCATATGCCGAGCATATCAATCGACCCTCCAAATAGGATTGGAAGCAATCAATCAATCGTCGGATACTCGACATCCCCCGATCCAACAGAACCGAGAGAGACCGATGGCCACCACCCCGCTCCAGATCAACCGCCGCAGCGCCAACATCGTCGAGGGCAAAAGCCGCGCCCCGAACCGCTCGATGTTCTACGCCATGGGCTACCAGGAAGGCGACTTCAAGAAGCCGATGGTCGGCGTCGCCAACGGCCACAGCACGATCACGCCCTGCAATTCCGGCCTGCAGAAGCTGGCGGATGCGGCCATCGCCGGCATCGAGGAAGCCGGCGGCAACGCCCAGGTCTTCGGCACGCCGACCATCTCCGACGGCATGGCGATGGGCACCGAGGGCATGAAGTATTCGCTGGTCAGCCGCGAGGTGATCTCCGACTGCATCGAGACCTGCGTCGGCGGCCAGTGGATGGACGGCGTGCTGGTCGTCGGCGGCTGCGACAAGAACATGCCCGGCGGCATGATGGGCATGCTGCGCGCCAACGTGCCCTCCATCTACGTCTACGGCGGCACCATCCTGCCGGGCAAGTACAAGGGTCAGGACCTGAACATCGTCAGCGTCTTCGAGGCGGTCGGCCAGAACGCCGCCGGCAACATGAGCGACGAGGACCTGCGCGAGATCGAGATGCGCGCCATCCCCGGCACGGGCTCCTGCGGCGGCATGTACACCGCCAACACCATGTCCAGCGCCTTCGAGGCGCTCGGCATGTCGCTGCCCTATTCCTCCACCATGGCCAATCCGCACGACGAGAAGCAGAACTCGGCCAAGGAATCGGCCAAGGTGCTGATCGAGGCGATCAAGAAGGACCTGAAGCCGCGCGACATCGTGACCCGCAAGGCGATCGAGAACGCGGTCGCGGTGATCATGGCCACCGGCGGCTCGACCAACGCGGTGCTGCACTTCCTGGCCATCGCGCACGCGGCCGACGTGGAATGGTCGATCGACGACTTCGAGCGCATGCGCAAGAAGGTGCCGGTGCTGTGCGACTTGAAGCCCAGCGGCAAGTACCTGGCGGTCGACCTGCACCAGGCCGGCGGCATTCCGCAGGTCATGAAGGTGCTCCTGAACGCCGGCCTGCTGCACGGCGACTGCATCACGATCACCGGCCAGACCATCGCCGAGGTGCTGGCCGACGTGCCCGACCAGCCGCGCGCCGACCAGGACGTGATCCGCCCGATCGACAAGCCGATGTACGCGCAGGGCCACCTCGCCATCCTCAAGGGCAACCTGTCGCCCGAAGGCTCGGTGGCCAAGATCACCGGTCTCAAGAACCCGGTCATCACCGGCCCGGCGCGGGTCTTCGAGGACGAGCAGTCGGGCCTGAAGGCCATCCTGGACGGCAGGATCAAGCCCGGCGACGTGATGGTGCTGCGCTACCTCGGCCCCAAGGGCGGCCCCGGCATGCCCGAGATGCTCGCGCCCACCGGCGCGCTGATCGGCGCCGGCCTCGGCGAGTCGGTCGGCCTCATCACCGACGGCCGCTTCTCCGGCGGCACCTGGGGCATGGTGGTCGGCCACGTGGCACCCGAAGCGGCGGCCGGCGGCAACATCGGCATCATCCAGGAAGGCGACTCGATCACGATCGACGCGCTGCAGCTCAAGCTGGAGCTGAACGTGCCCGAAGCCGAGATCGCCAAGCGCCGCGCCGCCTGGAAGGCGCCGGCGCCGCGCTACACCCGCGGCGTGCAGGCCAAGTTCGCGTTCAACGCGTCGAGCGCCAGCTCGGGCGCGGTGCTCGACAACTATTGAGGCCGGGTCAGCCCTCGGTCGGCGCCAGGTGCCGTCGGGGGTGCTATCTCTTCTTCCGGCTGTTGAGCATGCCGAGGTTGCTGCGCTGCCGCTCGATGCGATCCTGGCGGCGCGCATCTTCACGTTCCATCACCTTGCGCTTGGTGTAGCCCGAGGCATCCGCCCAGGACCACCAGGCGATCGCGAGGGCGAACGGGATCAGCACGATCCACCAGCTCAGGGTGGCGAAGAAGCCGAATTCGAGGTATTTCAAGAAGACCCCGAGCAGGCCGAGCATCAGGAACCACATGGCGAACTTCTCCGATTCATTCAGAAGCGCGCCGGGGACGGGGCGAGGCCACCCTCCCTACAATCGCGTCGGATCGACTCTAACGCACGCTTGCGAAACGAAACCATGAAAAAAAGCGCATTCCTGCTCGCTCTGTCGAGTTTTCTCTGCGCTGCACCGGCCATGGCGCAGACCTCGGAGCTGGCGCTGGCGACCTCGCGCAATTGCATGAGCTGCCATGCGGTCGATCGCAAGGTGCTCGGCCCAGCCTTCAAGGACGTGGCCGCCAGGTACAAGGACGACAAGGGCGCGCCGGACGCACTGGCCGCCAAGATCATGAAGGGCGGCTCGGGCGTCTGGGGTCCGGTGCCGATGCCGGCCAACAACCAGGTGAGCGACGCCGAGGCGAAACGCTTGGCGGCCTGGGTGCTGTCGATCAAGTAAGGCGGCTCAGACCGCCGGCGGCATCTCCGCATCGACGACCGCGCCGCTCGCCGTGACCGGAACGACCGGCACCACCGGCACGGCGACCGGGCGGCGGTCCAGCCGGTCTTCCAGCTGCCCGATGTGGGCCGCGATCGTGTGGTCGGACTGCTCGGCCCGCAGTCGCACTGCCGCCTCGAACTGCTCCACCCGCGACAGCAGCGCCGCATGGCGCTCGGCGTTGCGGGCCATGTGGACGTTCTCCTGTGTTTCGAGGAAGTTGCGCAGTTCGGTGAAGCGCGAGGCCTCGGCCGTGTCGGCCAGGTTGCGCTGGGCCTGCATTTCCTTGGTGTGGCGGCGGGTCTCGAAGAGGATCGAGCTCTGCAAGTAGACCACGTAGGCCACGAAGAAGATGCCTAGCAGCGCGGTCAGTCCGAGCATGATCAGCCCGAAGGGCGCGTTGACCTGCATGAAGCCGATCGACATCAGCGTCGGCGTCGCGATCAAGGTCCAGTTCAAGGCCGCCAGTGCCGCGATCAGCAGCACCACGACCAGCAAGACGGCGGTTCTCAATCCCATGTTTTTCTCCCTGAAGTTTGTCGGACCGTCCGCGGCGCGAGGCACACGCGAACGGTTCACGAAGCCTCAGTAGGCCTGGCCGAGCTGTTCCAGGATGGCCGGATTCTCGAGAGTCGATGTGTCCTGCGTGATGGCTTCGCCCTTGGCGATGCTGCGCAGCAGACGGCGCATGATCTTACCGCTGCGGGTCTTGGGAAGATTCTCGCCAAAGCGGATGTCTTTCGGCTTCGCGATCGGACCGATCTCCTTGGCCACCCAGTTGCGCAGGTCGGTGGCGATCTGCTTGGCTTCCTCGTCGGTGCCGGGCCGGCCGCGCTTGAGCACCACGAAGGCGCAGACCGCCTCGCCGGTCAGGTCGTCCGGCCGGCCGACCACCGCGGCCTCGGCCACCAGGTCGGTCTTGGCGACCAGCGCCGACTCGATCTCCATCGTGCCCAGGCGGTGCCCGGAGACGTTCAGCACGTCGTCGATGCGGCCGGTGATGCGGAAGTAGCCGCGGTCGGCACTGCGCACCGCGCCGTCGCCGGCCAGGTAGATGGTGCCGCCCATCTCTTCCGGGAAGTAGCTCTTCTTGAAGCGCTCGGGGTCGTTCCAGATGGTGCGGATCATCGACGGCCAGGGCCGCTTGATGACCAGCATGCCGCCGGCGCCGTTGGGCAGGTCCTTGCCGGTCTCGTCGACGATCGCGGCCATGATTCCGGGCAGCGGCAAGGTGCAGGAGCCCGGCACCAGCGGCGTCGCGCCCGGCAGCGGCGTGATCACGTGGCCGCCGGTCTCGGTCTGCCAGAAGGTGTCGACGATCGGGCAGCGTTCGTGGCCGATGTTCCGGTGGTACCACATCCAGGCTTCCGGATTGATCGGCTCGCCCACCGTGCCGAGGATGCGCAGCGTCGACAGGTCCCAGTTCTTCGGATGCACCTTCTCGTCGCTGTCGGCCGCCTTGATGAGCGAGCGGATCGCGGTCGGTGCGGTGTAGAAGATGGTGACCTTGTGCTTCTCGATCATCTGCCAGAAGCGCCCGGCATGCGGGAAGGTCGGGATGCCCTCGAAGACCACCTGCGTCGCGCCGGCCGCCAGCGGACCGTAGGCGACGTAGCTGTGGCCGGTGATCCAGCCGATGTCGGCGGTGCACCAGAAGACGTCGTCGGGCCGCAGGTCGAAGGTCCAGTCCATCGTGAGCTTCGCCCACAGCAGGTAGCCGCCGGTGGCGTGCTGCACGCCCTTGGGCTTGCCGGTCGAGCCGGAGGTGTAGAGGATGAAGAGCGGATGCTCGGCGTTCACCGGCACCGGCGGGCAGTCGGTGCCCTGCCCCTTCAGCGCCTCGTCGAAGGTCTTGTCGCGGCCGGCCACCATGTTGCAGGCGGTCGGCGTGCGCTGGTAGACCAGCACCGACTTGATCGACTCGCAGCCGCCGAGCGCGATGCCGTCGTCGACGATCGCCTTGAGCGGCAGTTCCTTGCCGCCGCGCAGCTGGAAGTTGGCGGTGATGACGGCCACCGCGCCGGCGTCGATGATCCGCTCCTGCAGCGCCTTGGCCGAGAAGCCGCCGAAGACCACGCTGTGGGTCGCGCCGATGCGGGCGCAGGCCTGCATCGCGACCACGCCCTCGATGGTCATCGGCATGTAGACGATCACGCGATCGCCCTTGCCGATGCCCTGCGCCTTGAGCGCGTTGGCGAACTGCGAGACGCGGGCCAGCAGTTCCTTGTAGGTGAGCCGGGTCACGCTGCCGTCGTCGGCCTCGAAGACGATCGCGGTCTTGTTCTCGACCGGCGTGCCCATGTGCTTGTCCAGGCAGTTGGCCGAGGCGTTCAGCTCGCCGTCGTCGAACCACTTGTAGAACGGCGCCTTCGACTCGTCGAGGACGCGGGTGAAGGGCTTGGTCCACACCACGTTGGCCTCGGCCTGACGGCGCCAGAAGCCCTGGAAGTCGTCCGCCGCTTCCTTGCAGAGCGCGTCGTAGGCGGCCATGCTCGGGATGCGCGCTCCCTGGCTCGCCCGTGCGTCCGGCGGGAACACGCGGTTCTCCACCAGGATCGATTCGATGTTGTTCGATGCGCTGCTCATGCTTGTCTCTCCTGTTGCTCGGCGTCTGGACGGGCGCTAATGTGGGACGGTCCACTTACGTCGGACTGACGCACAGCGGCCTGACATGGTAGCGCCGCGCGGCGGGCGCTTCCGGGCCTGCGGCGCCCGGCGCACCTCTAGAATCGCCGCCGGGGCGTCATTCCGGACGTCCGCACCAACGCCGTCGCCCGATGTCCAACCCCGACCCTCTTCCGCCCGGCGCCCCCGCGCGCTCGGCCATGCGCCCGCTGCCCAACCTGATCTTCGCCAGCCGCTGGCTGCAGCTGCCGCTGTACCTGGGCCTGATCGTGGCGCAGTGCGTCTACGTGGTGCACTTCGTGATCGAGCTGACGCACCTGGTGCAGGCGGCCTTCGGCAGCGACGCCGCCATCCAGGCGCTGGTCAACAGCATCGGCTACAAGACCACCGCCAACTTCACCAGCCTGAACGAGACGGTGATCATGCTGGTGGTGCTGTCGCTGATCGACGTGGTGATGATCTCCAACCTGCTGATCATGGTGATCGTCGGCGGCTACGAGACCTTCGTCAGCCGGATGGACCTGGACGGCCATCCCGACCAGCCCGAGTGGCTGAGCCACGTCAACGCCTCGGTGCTGAAGGTCAAGCTGGCCACCGCGATCATCGGCATCAGCTCGATCCACCTGCTCAAGACCTTCATCAACGCCGACAACTACACCGACAAGGTGCTGATCGCGCAGACGGTGATCCACATCACCTTCCTGCTGTCGGCGATGGCGATCGCGGTGACCGACCGGCTGATGTCGCCGCCGGCGGCCGATCATTGAGCCGGCGGATCGGGTCTAGCGCCCGGTCATGTTCTCCGGCACCACCCACTGGTCGAACTGCTCGCCGGTGAGGTGGCCCGAGGCGACCGCCGCCTCGCGCAGGCTGGAGCCTTCCTTGTGCGCCTTCTTGGCGATGAAGGCCGCCTTGTCGTAGCCGATGTGGGTGTTGAGCGCGGTCACCAGCATCAGCGAGCGCTGGACCAGTTCGGTGATGCGCTCGCGGTTCGGCTCGATGCCGACCGCGCAGTGGTCGTTGAAGCTCACCATGCCGTCGGCGAGCAGCCGCACGCTCTGCAGGAAGTTGTGGGCGACCATCGGGCGGAAGACGTTGAGCTCGAAATTGCCCGAGGCGCCGCCGATGTTGATCGCCACGTCGTTGCCGAAGACCTGCGCCGCCAGCATCGTCACCGCCTCGCTCTGGGTCGGGTTGACCTTGCCCGGCATGATCGAGGAGCCCGGCTCGTTCTCCGGGATGCTGAGCTCGCCGATGCCGCTGCGCGGGCCGCTGGCCAGCCAGCGCACGTCGTTGGCGATCTTGTTCATGCTGGCGGCGAGCGTCTTCAGCGCGCCGTGGGCATGCACCAGCGCATCGACGCTGGCCATCGCCTCGAACTTGTTCGGCGCCGTCACGAAAGGCAGCCCGGTGAGCTTCGCCAGTTCGGCCGCCACCTGCTCGGCATAGCCCTTGGGCGCATTGAGGCCGGTGCCGACCGCGGTGCCGCCCAGCGCCAGTTCGCACAGGTGCGGCAGCGCCGCCTTGACGTGCGCCTCGCCGTGGGCCAGCTGCGCGGCGTAGCCCGAGAATTCCTGGCCGAGCGTGAGCGGCGTCGCGTCCTGGAGGTGGGTGCGGCCGATCTTGACGATGTCGGCGAAGTCCTTCGATTTCTGCTCGAGACTGCCGCGCAGCTTCGCGATCGCCGGCAGCAGCTTGTGGGTGATCGCCTCGACCGCGGCCACGTGCATCGCGGTCGGGAAGACGTCGTTGGACGACTGGCTGCGGTTGACGTCGTCGTTCGGATGCACCAGTCGGGCTTCGCCGCGCTCGCCGCCGAGGAGTTCGCTGGCGCGGTTGGCCAGCACCTCGTTGACGTTCATGTTGGTCTGGGTGCCCGAGCCGGTCTGCCAGACCACCAGCGGGAATTCGTCCGGATGGCGGTCGGCGATCACCTCGTCGGCGGCGGCGACGATCGCCTTCGTCTTCTTCTCGTCCTGCAGGCCGAGCGCATGGTTGACCACGGCCGAGGCCCGCTTGACCTGCGCGAGCGCCCGGATGATCTCGCGCGGCTGCTTTTCGCCGGAGATGTCGAAGTTCTGCAGCGAGCGCTGGGTCTGGGCGCCCCACAGCTTGTCGGCCGGCACTTCGATCGGGCCGAAGGTGTCGCGCTCGACACGGATGGTGGGAGAGGTGGTCATTGAGAAAACTCCGCTGAATGGGTCAGGTCGACGAGTATCGCCCGGCCCGCACGGGCCCGTCGGGCGGCTGAGATAATCCCGTCCGCGCCCTCCTTGGCGTCCCCCACGAGAACGACCCCATGACCACCACCATCCAGCAGGCCGACCTGATCGAGTCGGTCGCCGCCGCACTGCAGTACATCAGCTACTACCACCCCGCCGACTACATCGCCCACCTGGCCCGCGCCTACGAGCGCGAGCAGAGCCCGGCGGCCAAGGACGCGATGGCGCAGATCCTCACCAACAGCAAGATGAGCGCCACCGGCCACCGGCCGATCTGCCAGGACACCGGCATCGTCAACGTCTTCCTGAAGGTCGGCATGGACGTGCGCTGGGGTGGCTTCACCGGCAGCCTGGACGACGCGATCAACGAAGGCGTTCGCCGCGCCTACAACCACCCGGACAACACGCTGCGCGCCTCGGTCGTGGCCGATCCGCAGTTCGACCGCAAGAACACCAAGGACAACACGCCGGCGGTGATCTTCACCGAGCTCGTGCCGGGCGACAAGGTCGAGGTCACGGTCGCGGCCAAGGGCGGCGGCAGCGAGAACAAGAGCAAGCTGGCGATGCTCAACCCCGGCGACAACATCGTCGACTGGGTGCTCAAGACGGTGCCGACCATGGGCGCCGGCTGGTGCCCGCCGGGCATGCTGGGCATCGGCATCGGCGGCACCGCCGAGAAGGCGGCGCTGATGGCCAAGGAAAGCCTGATGGACGACCTCGACATGCACGAGCTGCAGGCCAAGAAGGCATCGGGCGCCGAACTGACCAAGGTCGAGGCGCTGCGCATCGAGCTGTACGAGAAGGTCAATGCGCTCGGCATCGGCGCGCAGGGCCTGGGCGGCCTGGCGACCGTGCTCGACGTCAAGATCCAGATGTACCCGACGCACGCGGCCAGCAAGCCGGTCGCGATGATCCCCAACTGCGCCGCCACCCGCCACGCGCACTTCACGCTCGACGGTTCCGGCCCGGTCTACCTGGAAGCACCGTCGCTCGACCTCTGGCCGAAGATCGACTGGGCGCCCGACTACAACAAGAGCAAGCGGGTCGACCTCGACAAGCTGACGCCGGCCGAGGTCGCCAGCTGGAAGCCGGGCGACACGCTGCTGCTCAACGGCAAGATGCTGACCGGCCGCGACGCCGCGCACAAGCGCATTTCCGACATGCTGGCCAAGGGCGAGAAGCTGCCGGTCGACTTCACCAACCGGGTCATCTACTACGTCGGCCCGGTCGATCCGATCGCGGGCGAGGCGGTCGGCCCGGCCGGCCCGACCACGGCGACCCGCATGGACGGCTTCACCGAGACCATGCTGGCCGAGACCGGCCTGATCGCGATGATCGGCAAGGCCGAGCGCGGCCCGGTCGCGATCGAGGCCATCAAGAAGCACAGGAGCGCCTACCTGATGGCGGTCGGTGGCGCGGCCTACCTGGTGAGCAAGGCGATCAGGACCGCCAAGGTGGTCGGCTTCGCGGACCTCGGCATGGAAGCCATCTACGAATTCGACGTGGTCGACATGCCGGTCACCGTGGCGGTCGACGCCGGCGGCACCAGCGCCCACATCACCGGCCCGGCCGAGTGGCAGAAGCGCATCGCCAGCGGCGAGTTCAAGACCATCATGATGGAGGCGGTTTGAGCCTTGCGGAGCCCCAGGCCTCGGGTCCGATCGGTGTCTTCGACAGCGGCATCGGCGGCCTGAGCATCCTCAATGCGCTGCGCGAAGCGCTGCCGCACGAGCGCTTCGTCTACTTCGCCGACACCGCCCACACGCCCTACGGCGAGCGCAGCGACGCCTTCGTGATCGAGCGCACCGCCTCGATCGCGCGCCACCTGCGCGAGCGCCACGACATCAAGGCGCTGGTGGTGGCCTGCAACACCGCCACCGCGGCGGCAATCCACCTGCTGCGCGCCGAGCACGCGGGCTTCCCGGTGGTCGGCGTCGAGCCGGCGCTCAAGCCGGCGGTGGCGCAGAGCCGGACCGGCGAGATCGCGGTCCTGGCCACGCGGATGACGGTCGAGAGCCGCAAGTTCGAGGCGCTGCGGGCGCCGCTGGCGGACCAGGCGCAGTTCCACGTGGTCCCGTGCGACGGCCTGGCCGGCGCGATCGAGCGCTCCGACGCGCCTGCGATCGCGTCGCTGTGCGACCGCTACCTGGCTGCCGCCGGCCGCTTCGGCACCGAGCCGGGCCGGATCGACACGCTGGTTCTCGGCTGCACCCACTACCCGTTCATCGCCGACGAGATGCGGCGGATCGTCGGCCCCGAGGTTCGCTTCATCGACACCGGCGCGCCGGTCGCGCAGCAGACGCGCCGCCTGCTCGACCAGGCCGGGCAGCTGGCGGGCGACGACGCTGCAGGCGACCTGCTGCTGCTCTGCAGCGCCGCGCCCGAGGCGCTGGACGTCGCGGCGGCGCGCTGGCTGGTCCTGGCGGCCGGTCCGGCGTTTCTCGCCGACGCCGCGCCCGGGTCGCTCGCGGCCGCGGCCTGAAGCTACGCATGCGCCGCACGCTGCCCGCTGCCTGGTTCGCATGGCTGCTGGCCGCGCTGTGCAGCATCGGCCACGCGGCCTGCGAAACCGGCCTCGCGGAGCGCATGAACGAGAAGCTGCATCCGCAGCGCGCCCTCGACCACGAACGCGCCGTGTGCGAGCCCTGGCGCGGCCAGCAGGGCCGCTACATCGTGGTGCTGCCGCTGCCGCGGCCGGCCTCTGACCCCAAGGGCGGGCAGTTCGACCTGGACGTGCTGGTGGTCCAGCAGGCCGACAACGGCAACACCGACCATGCCCGCATCGTCAGCCGGCTCTACGAGGAAGGCGCGCTGACCGAGGACGCGGTGCACATCGGCGAGATCAAGCTGGACATCACGCGCTACCCGCTCGCGCCGGAGGTGCGCGCCTTCGGCCTGCGCATCCTGCGCCAGGGCACCTCGCGCGCCGACCCGTACGCCAACGAGACGCTCACGCTCTACGTGCCGCAAGGCCCGAAGCTGGCCAAGGTGCTGGACGAACTGGAGCTGCAGCGCGAGCGCGGCGAATCAGCGCCCGACTGCGGCGACCAGTTCGAAACCATCCGCGGCAACCTGGCGATCGCGCGCAGCAGCAGCAACGGCTACGCCGACCTGGTGCTGCACCAGTCGCGCTCCGACAGCCATTCGGCGATGCAGGGCGACGAATGCGTGACCCAGGAAGACCCGGCCAGCTTCCAGACGCACCTGCTGCGCTTCGACGGCAAGGAATACCAGATGGCGAAGGGCGCGGTGGCGAACTGACGGGTCAGTGCAGGTGGCGCGGGCGGCGGCCGCCGCCGTGGCTGCCGGTGCCGCCGGAACCACCGGTACCGCCGCGCGGGCGCTTGCCGATCTCGAGCGAATTCACCAGCGCATCGAAGCGGTCGCCGAAGAGCTTGTCGATCTCGGCGACCACGCCGCCCAGCTCGGCGCCGTCGAAGTGGCGCTCCATCAGGTTCACCACGTCCTCGACCAGCAGGTCGCGCTGCACCTGCATGATCGCGGCCGGGTTGGGGCCGACGAAGAGCATCAGGAAGTCGTCGCGCGATTCCTCGTCGGGGTCGCCCTCTTCCTCGTCGAAGTCGGTGTCGTAGAAGGTGACCTCGAGCGCGGCGCCCTGCTCGGCCAGCTCGTTGAGCGCCATGCACATCTCGTCCAGCGCCTGACGGAAATCGGCGTCGCCGGCGACGGTCCAGCAGATCTGCAGGATGTGGTCCTTCTGCTCGAAGCGGATGCCCGGCTCTTCCTCGTAGACGCTGGTGGCGCCGTCGGCCAGCGACTTGGCCCCTGCATAGACCCACAGCGGCTTGAGCGCCTCCTGGATCTGGTCGAAGCTCACGTCGGATCGCAACGGCACGTCGCCGTGCACATGGATTTCGAACGGAGCGTTGTAGCGAGGCATGTCTGGCTCCCTTTTCATGTTTGTGGTGCCCGGAACCGGGGTCGAACCGGTACGCCCCTTATCCAGGAAGCGGCGGATTTTAAGTCCGATGTGTCTACCAATTTCACCATCCGGGCGTCCAGGTCGGACGAGCACGATAACCCAAACGAAGACAGCCCCGACAACGGGGTTGGCAGGGCTGTGCGGTATTCGGCATGGATCGGTGGAGGCGCGACCCGGAGTCGAACCGGGCTGGACGGATTTGCAATCCGTTGCATAACCGCTTTGCTATCGCGCCACGCTTGATCGGTCGTCAGGAACCCGAAAAAAAGGGAAGCCAACGAGCTTCCCTTTTTCAAAACTGGAGCGGGAAAAGAGTCTCGAACTCTCGACCTCAACCTTGGCAAGGTTGCGCTCTACCAACTGAGCTATTCCCGCGTTTCGAGCCTCGAATTATATACCAGTTTTTCGAGGCTCCAAGAAGTCGGCGCCTTCAGTGCTTGACCGAGCCTTCGGCCGGCTGCGACGCCCGCTGCTTGGCCAACTCGGCGGCCGCCGCTGCGGAGGCCGCGACCTCTTCGTCGGACAGCGGCGTCGGCATCTTCTCCAGCGCGATCTCCAGCACCTTGTCGATCCACTTGACCGGGACGATCTCGAGGCCGTTCTTCACGTTCTCGGGGATGTCCTGCAGGTCCTTGGCGTTCTCTTCCGGGATCAGCACGGTCTTGATGCCGCCGCGCAGCGCGGCCAGGAGCTTCTCCTTCAGGCCGCCGATCGCCGTCACTTCACCGCGCAAGGTGATCTCGCCGGTCATCGCGACGTCGCCGCGCACCGGAATGCCGGTGAGCGCCGACACGAAGGCGGTCGTCATCGCGGCGCCCGCGCTCGGGCCGTCCTTGGGCGTCGCGCCATCGGGCACGTGGATGTGGATGTCGCGCTTCTCGAAGACCTCGTCCTTGATGCCCAGGCGGCGGGCCCGGCTGCGCACCACGGTGCGTGCGGCCTCCACCGATTCCTTCATGACGTCGCCGAGCGAACCGGTGCGGCTGATCACGCCCTTGCCGGGCATCGTGACCGCCTCGATCGTCAGCAGGTCGCCGCCGACCTCGGTCCAGGCGAGGCCGACCACCTGGCCGACCTGGTTCTGCTTCTCGGCCAGGCCGAAGCTGTACTTGCGCACGCCCAGGAAGTCGTTCAGGTTGGCGCCGGTGACCAGCACCTTGGGCGTCATCTTCTTGAGCAAGAGGCCCTTGACCACCTTGCGGCAGATCTTCGACAGCTCGCGCTCGAGTGAACGCACGCCGGCCTCGCGGGTGTAGTAGCGCACGATGTCGCGCACCGCTTCCTCGTTGATCAGCAGTTCCTCTTCCTTCACGCCGTTGTTCTTCATCTGCTTGGGCAGCAGGTACTTCAGCGCGATGTGGGTCTTCTCGTCCTCGGTGTAGCCGGCCAGGCGGATGACTTCCATCCGGTCGAGCAGCGCCGGCGGGATGTTCATCGAGTTGGAAGTCGCCACGAACATCACGTCCGACAGGTCGAAGTCGACCTCGACGTAGTGGTCGCCGAAGGTGTGGTTCTGCTCGGGGTCGAGCACCTCGAGCAGTGCGCTCGACGGGTCGCCGCGGAAGTCGGTGCCCAGCTTGTCGATCTCGTCCAGCAGGAACAGCGGGTTGCGGGTGCCGATCTTGTTCAGGCTCTGCAGCACCTTGCCCGGCAGCGCGCCGATGTAGGTGCGGCGATGGCCGCGGATCTCGGCCTCGTCGCGCATGCCGCCCAGCGCCATGCGGGTGTACTTGCGGCCGGTCGCCTTGGCGATCGACTGCCCGAGCGAGGTCTTGCCGACGCCCGGCGGGCCGACCAGGCACAGGATCGGCGCCTTGACCTTGTCGACGCGCTGCTGCACCGCGAGGTATTCCAGGATGCGGTCCTTGACCTTGTCGAGGCCGTAGTGGTCCTCGTTGAGCACTTCCTCGGCGTGCGCCAGGTCGTGCTTGATCTTGGTCTTCTTGCTCCACGGCAGGCCGACCAGCACGTCGATGTAGTTGCGCACCACGGTGGCCTCGGCCGACATCGGCGACATCAGCTTGAGCTTCTTGAGTTCGCTCTCGGCCTTCTTGAGCGCGTCCTTGGGCATCTTGGCGAGCTTGATCTTCTTCTCGATCTCCTCGATGTCCGCGCCCTCCTCGCCTTCGCCGAGCTCCTTCTGGATCGCCTTGACCTGCTCGTTGAGGTAGAAGTCGCGCTGGTTCTTCTCCATCTGCCGCTTCACGCGGCCGCGGATCTTCTTGTCGACGTTGAGGATCTCGACCTCGCGCTCGAGTTGGCCGAAGAGGTTCTCCAGCCGCGTCTTGACGTCGTCCAGGTCGAGCACCGACTGCTTGTTCTCGAGCTTGAGCGGCAGGTGCGCGGCGATCGTGTCGGCCAGGCGGCCCGGATCGTCGATGCTGGAGATCGAGGTGAGGATCTCCGGCGGGATCTTCTTGTTGAGCTTCACGTACTGGTCGAACTGCTGCATCACCGCGCGGCGCAGCGCCTCGACCTCGGTGCCCTTCTGCACCGTGGTCTCGCCGACCTCGACCGGGGTCACGTTGGCGGTGAAGTGCGTCTCGCCGTCGTCGATGCGGTTGACCTTGGCGCGCTGCAGGCCTTCGACCAGCACCTTCACGGTGCCGTCGGGCAGCTTGAGCATCTGCAGGATGGTCGATACGCAGCCGACCTCGAACATGTCCTCGACCGAGGGCTCGTCCTTGGCGGCGGCCTTCTGGGCGACCAGCATGATGCGGCGTTCGGCTTCCATCGCGAGCTCGAGCGCCTTGATGCTCTTGGGCCGGCCCACGAACAGCGGGATGACCATGTGGGGGAACACGACCACGTCGCGCAGCGGCAGCAGCGGCAGGTCGAGCTCGGTGGCGGGAAGAGGGGTATGACCGGACATGGAGATCCTTTGTTTGATCACGTGAAGATGGACGGCCGCCCGGGCTTTTCAAGCCCGGCGGCGCGTGTTTCGACGAAGGCACCCGACCGCGGAGGGGTTGAAGCGGTCGGCCGTTCGGTCATTCAAGCCTTCTTGGCGGCTTCGCGGTAGACGAGCAGCGGCGGCTTGTTCTCGTCGATGGTGGACTCTTCCACCACCACCTTGTCGACGTTGGTGGCGTTCGGTAGCTCGAACATGGTGTCGATCAGCGACTGTTCCAGGATCGAGCGCAGGCCGCGGGCGCCGGTCTTGCGCGCCAGCGCCTTGCGGGCGATGGCCTTGAGCGCCGCCGGCCGGATCTCCAGGTCGACGCCTTCCATCTGCAGCAGCTTGGTGAACTGCTTGACCACCGCGTTCTTCGGCTCGGTCAGGATCTGCACCAGCGCGTCTTCGCTCAGCTCGGCCAGCGAGGCGACCACCGGCATGCGGCCGACCAGCTCGGGGATCAGGCCGAACTTGATCAGGTCTTCGGGCTCGACCTCGCGGAACACCTCGGTGATGCTGCGCTGGGCCTTGCTCTTGACCGAGGCGCCGAAGCCGATGCCCGAGGCCTCGGTGCGGTTCTCGATGACCTTCTCGAGGCCGGCGAAGGCGCCGCCGCAGATGAACAGGATGTTGGTCGTGTCGATCTGCAGGAAGTCCTGGTTCGGATGCTTGCGACCGCCCTGCGGCGGCACGCTGGCCATGGTGCCTTCGATCAGCTTGAGCAGTGCCTGCTGCACGCCTTCGCCCGAGACGTCGCGGGTGATCGACGGGTTGTCGGACTTGCGCGAGATCTTGTCGATCTCGTCGATGTAGACGATGCCGCGCTGGGCTCGCTCGACCTCGTAGTTGCAGCTCTGCAGCAGCTTCTGGATGATGTTCTCGACGTCCTCGCCGACGTAGCCGGCCTCGGTGAGCGTGGTGGCGTCGGCCATCACGAAGGGCACGTCGAGCATGCGGGCCAGCGTCTGCGCCAGCAGCGTCTTGCCGGAGCCGGTCGGGCCGATCAGGAGAATATTGCTCTTGCTCAGCTCGACGTCCTCGCCCTTGGACTTCTCCTTGTGGCGCAGCCGCTTGTAATGGTTGTAGACCGCCACCGACAGCATCCGCTTGGCCGGCTCCTGGCCGATCACGTAGTTGTCGAGGTTGGTCTTGATCTCGAGCGGCGTCGGCAGGTCGCTGCGGGCCTCGCGCGCCTCGTCACCCGCGGGCAGTTCGTCGCGGATGATCTCGTTGCACAGGTCGATGCATTCGTCGCAGATGAAGACCGAAGGTCCGGCGATCAGCTTCTTGACCTCGTGCTGGCTCTTCCCGCAGAACGAGCAGTAAAGCGTTTTTTCGCTGGAAGAGCCTTTTTTCTCGGCCATGGGCACATGCCTCGTAACAGGGGTTTAACAATGATAGCGAAGAAGAAAGCCCATGAGCCCGTCGATGAACGGAACAAAAACGGCGCTTTCCGAAGGAAAACGCCGTTGTTGCGCGGGCGCCTCGGCGCCGAAGCTCGCGGGGCTCAGCTTCGCTTGGCGATCACCTGGTCGATCAGGCCGTATTCCTTGGACTCGTCGGCCGTCAGGAAATAGTCGCGCTCGGTGTCGCGGGCGATCTTCTCGAAAGGCTGGCCGGTGCGTTCGGCGAGGATCCGGTTCATCTGCTCGCGGGTCTTGAGGATGTCGCGGGCGTGGATCTCGATGTCGGTCGCCTGGCCGCGCGTGCCGCCCAGAACCTGGTGGATCATGATCTTCGAGTTGGGCAGCGAGAAACGCTTGCCCTTCTCGCCGGCCGCCAGCAGGAAGGCACCCATGCTGGCCGCGAAGCCGATGCACAGGGTCGACACGTCCGGCTTGATGAACTGCATGGTGTCGTAGATGGCCATGCCGGCACTGACGCTGCCGCCCGGGGAATTGATGTAGAACGAGATGTCCTTGTCCGGGTTCTCGCTCTCGAGGAACAGCAGCTGGGCCACCACCAGGTTGGCGGTCTGGTCGTTGACTTCACCGACCAGGAAGATCACGCGCTCCTTGAGCAGGCGCGAATAGATGTCGTAGGAGCGCTCGCCGCGCCCCGATTGCTCGATGACCATCGGAACCATGCCGAGGCCTTGAATTTCCTGTGCGCTCATGTGTGCTCTCCAGAGGGGTTGAACTTGACCCATGACAAATGGGGACCCGGCCGCGAAGCACAAGCCCCGCGGCCCGGCGCCCCGTTCATCAGTTCTGCTGGGCCATCAGCTCGTCGAAGGATACCGACTTGTCGTTGACCTTGGCCTTGGACAGCACGAAGTCGGTCACGTTGTTCTCGATCACGACCGCCTCGACCTCCGCCAGGCGGCGGTTGTCGCTGAAATACCAGCGCACCACGTCGGCCGGCTTCTCGTAGCTGGCGGCCAGCTCGTCGATGTGGGCCTTGATCTGCTCGGGCTTGGCCTGCAGTTCGTTGGCGCGCACCAGCTCGGCCACCACCAGGCCCAGGCGCACGCGGCGCTCGGCTTGCGGGCGGAACACGTCGTCGGGGATCGGCGCCTTGTCGGCGTCCTTGATGCCGCGCTGCTTGAGCTCGGCGCGGGCGCCCTCGACCATGCGGTCGACTTCGGCCTGGACGCTGGAGTTGGGCAGGTCGAGCTCGGCGTTGGAGATGAGCGTGTCCATGACCGCGTTCTTGTTGCGCGCCAGGAGGCGGAACTTCACTTCGCGCTCGAGGTTGCGCTTGATGTCGGCGCGCAGGCCTTCGACCGTGGCGTCGGCGATGCCGAGCGACTTGGCCAGCTGCTCGTTGACTTCGGGCAGGTGCGAGGACTCGATCTTCTTGACCGTGACCATGAAGTCGGCCTGCTTGCCGGCCACGTCCTTGCCGTGGTAGTCAGCCGGGAACGAGAGCGGGAAGGTGCGGCTGTCGCCGGACTTCAGGCCGCGCACGGCGTCCTCGAATTCCTTGAGCATCTGGCCTTCGCCGACGATGAACTGGAAGTCGTCGGCCTTGCCGCCCTGGAAGGTCTCGCCGTCGATCTTGCCTTCGAAGTCGACCGTGACCCGGTCGTCGTCCTGCACCACGGCGTCGTGCGCGCGCTGGGCGAAGGTGCGGCGCTGCTTGCGCAGGATCTCGAGGGTCTTGTCGATGGCCTCGTCGCCGACCTCGGCGCTGATCTTCTCGACCTCGGCGTTCGACAGGTCGTTGATCTTGACCTCGGGGAAGACCTCGAAGACGGCGTCGAAGGCCAGCTGGCCCTCGGGCGCTTCTTCCTTCTCGGTGATGCGCGGCTGGCCGGCGACGCGAAGCTTGGCTTCGTTGGCGGCCTGCGAGAAGGCCTCGCCGACCTTGTCGTTCATGACGTCGTAGTGCACCGAGTAGCCGTAGCGCTGGGCGACCACGTTCATCGGCACCTTGCCCGGACGGAAGCCGTCCATCTTGACGGTGCGGGCCAGCTTCTTGAGGCGCGAATCGACCTCGGACTGGATGGTGCCGACCGGCAAGGTCAGGGTGATCTTGCGTTCGAGCTTCTCGAGGGTTTCAACGTTCACGGTCATTTCAGTCTTCCTTTTGAGGGGTCTTGTGCTGGTGCGCGGGGCCGGACTCGAACCGGCACGTTCTTGCGAACGTCAGGACCTAAACCTGGTGCGTCTACCAATTTCGCCACCCGCGCGGTTCCAGTTTTTGAGGTGCGGACCGAAGACTTCGCCTTGCGGCACGGCCTCTCGGCCCGCTTCGGTCTTCATGGCGGCCGGGTTCGCACCTGGCCGCCGGAAATCGGTCAACCGCGTATTTTAAGCGCGAACCGGAACCGCTCCGATCGGGTTGGCGCCCCGGCGACGCCGCGGCCTCAGGTCCGCTGGCCCATCTCGACCAGGCGGTTGCCGGGCAGTTCGAAATAATCCGAGGCGCGGCCCGCGTTGCGCTGCAGCCAGCTGAAGAGCGCCCGCCGCAGCGTGTTCATGCCCGGCAGGTGCTCGTCGGTGACCGAGGTGCGGGAGACAAAATAGGAGGTCGACATCGATTCGCAGGCCAGCCCCTGCTGGTAGGCCAGGATGCGGATGAATTCCGGCACGTCGGGGGTTTCCATGTAGCCGTGGCGCGCGGTCACCACCCACATGCCGCCGCCGAGCGATTGCGATTCGATGCGCTGGCGGGCGTCGACCCGCGGCGTGTTGCAGGGCAGCACGCGCATCACGATCACCTGCTCGTGCAGCACCTGGTTGTGCTTGAGGTTGTGCAGCAGCGCGTGCGGCACCGAATCGGCGTCGGCGTTGAGGAACACCGCGGTGCCGCGCACCCGGTGCGGCATGTGCGCTTCCAGCGAATGGATGAAGGGCACCAGCGGCAGCCGCTCGGCCTCGGCCGCCTTGAGACCCAGCCGGCGGCCCTTGGCCCAGGTCGTGAAGATCACCATCACCAGCGCCGCCACCGCCAGCGTCAGCCAACCGCCCTGGATGATCTTCAGGCTGTTGGCGACCACGAAGGTGACGTCGACCGCCGCGAAGACCAGCACGCCGATGACCACCGCCACCCGGTTCCAGCGCCAGAGGCGGTAGGCGACCACGCCGGTCAGCAAGGTGGTGGTGACCATCGTGATCGACACCGCGATGCCGTAGGCGGCCGACAGCGCGTCCGAGCTGCGAAAGCCCAGCACCAGCAGCAGCACGCCCACCATCAGCAGCCAGTTGACCGTCGGCACGTAGATCTGGCCGATCGCGTCGCCCGAGGTCTGGACCACCCGCATGCGAGGCAGGTAGCCCATGCGCATCGCCTGCGCGGTGAGCGAGAAGGCGCCGGAGACCACCGCCTGCGAGGCGATCACCGTGGCCATCGCGGCCAGGATGACCATCGGCAGCACCGCCCAGCCCGGGAACAGCCGGAAGAAGGGGTTGTCGATCGCCGCGGGGTTGGCCAGCACCAGCGCGCCCTGGCCGAAGTAGTTGAGCATCAGCGCCGGCAGCGCGATGAAGAGCCAGGCCAGCCGGATCGGCCGCGGCCCGAAATGCCCCATGTCGGCGTACAGCGCCTCGCCGCCGGTGAAGGCCAGGAACACCGCGCCCAGCACCGCCAGCGACTGCCCGCGGTGCTGCACCAGGAAGCCGAAGGCGCGGCGCGGATCGAGCCCGGCCAGCACCTGCGGCTGCTGCATCACCTGCCAGAGGCCGCCGAGCGCGATCACCACGAACCACAGCAGCATCACCGGCCCGAAGATCTTGCCGACCGCGCCGGTGCCCTTGCGCTGCACCGTGAAGAAGGCGATGAGGATGACGATCGTGATCGGGATGACGAAGGGCTGCAGGCCCGGCGCCTGCACCTCCAGGCCCTCGACCGCCGACAGGATCGAGATCGCCGGCGTGATCAGGCTGTCGCCGTAGAAGGTCGAGGCGCCCAGCAGCCCGAGCAGCCCGATCGCCGCCCAGAGCCAGGGCCGGCCCGACGCCCCGCCCACCGCGTTGCTGGCCAGCGCCTCCAGCGCGAGGATGCCGCCCTCGCCGTCGTGGTCGGCCCGCAGCACGAAGACCACGTACTTCAGGGTGACGACGAACATCAGCCCCCAGAAGATCAGCGACAGCAGCCCCAGCACCGCCTCGGGCGTGAAGGACACGCCGTGCGCCGGATTGAGGGTTTCCTTGAAGGCATACAGCGGCGAGGTGCCGATGTCGCCGAAGACCACGCCGAGCGCCGCGATCATCACCAGGGGGCCGCTCGCGTGGTGCGACGATGCTTCCGCGGCGGCGGCGGCGCGCTTCTGCGTCTTTGTTTTCATGGTTTGGGCGATCGTGGACGGCCCGATCGTACTGTGCAGTGCAGCACAATGCGCCGCGTGCCATCCACCAACACCCCGCCGGACGTCGCGTCGACGGCGCATTACGAGAACTTCCCGGTCGCCTCCTGGCTCTGCCCGCCCCGGCTGCGCCCGCCGATCGCCGCGATCTACGCCTTCGCCCGCACCGCCGACGACATCGCCGACGAGGGCGATGCCGACGCCGCCACCCGGCTCGCCGACCTGCACGCCTTTCGCGCCGACCTGGCGGCGGCGGCCCGCGCGGCGGCGCCCTCGCCCCGCTGG
>NZ_LMUW01000057.1 GCF_009765735.1 Xenophilus sp. L33 | reverse complement strand
CCTCGGGCAGCGCCTGCGCCGCCCGCGCCGGCCACCAGCCGCCGATGCCGGCGGCCGCCACGCCCAGCGCGCCGTAGATCAGCGCCGCGCCCCAGCTCCAGCGCAGCGTCGGCGCGACGCCTTCGAAGTAGCCGCCGCCGAGGTCGCCGCCGAGCACCCGCAGCGCGAATTCCGCCAGCGCCGTGCCGAGCGCGATGCCCGCCGCGCTGCCGATGCAGCCGAGCAGCAGCGACTCGGCCAGCACCAGGTGCAGGCGCTGGCGCGGCGTCAGGCCCAGCACGCCGAGCAGCGCGAACTGCTGCGCCCGCTTGGCGACGCTCAGCGCCAGCACCGAGAACACCAGGAAGGCGCCGGTGAAGAGCGCCACCAGCGCCAGCACCGTGAGGTTGACCCGGTAGGCGCGCGACAGGTCGCTGACCCGCTCGGCCGAGTCGCCGGGCTCCGCGATCTGGATGCCCGACGGCCAGCCCGGCAATTGCTGCAGGCCGCGGATGAAGTCCGCGTGCGCGGTGCCGGGCGCCAGGCGCAAGTCGATGCGGCTCAACTGCCCGCCGCGGCCGAACAGGTCCTGCGCCGCGCCGATGTCCATCACCGCCAGCGCGGCGCCGCCGGCCGCGACCTGGCCTGCCACCTGCACGTCCTGCCACTGCGCGCCGATGCGCAGTTGCAAGGCCCGGGCGTCGTCGCCGAAGGCCTTGCGCGCGGCGGCGTTGAGGAAGACCTGGCGCGGCGCGAAGAGCGAGAAGCGTTCGCCCGAGGGCCCGGCGCGCGGCAGCAGGTCCGGCGCGATCGTCGGCAGGGCCAGCGCGTCGACGCCGACCACCCGCAGCGACGCCTCGGTGCCGCCGATCCGGGCCATCACCTGCTGCTCGATCACCGGGCTGGCGAGCAGCACCTGCGGCTGCCGGGCGACCTGGGCGAAGACCGCCTCGTCGAAGCCGCCCTGGGCGGCGCGCAGCTCGAGGTCGGGCTGCCCGTTGACCGAGCGCACCGCGCTGGAGAACTCGTCGAGCGCCGAGGCGTTGATCAGCTGCACCGAGAAGGCCAGCGCCACGCCCAGCATCACCGCCAGCACCGCGGCGGCGTTGCGCCACGGGTGATGGCGCAGTTCCTGCCAGGAGAAGGTGAGGAGCAAGGACCGCATGGCGGTCCATTCTGCGCGCCGGCGTCAGAGGCGCCGCGCCGCCGCCGCCAGCCAGTCGCGCACCGCCGCGCTGCCGCTGAGCCCGGCCGCCCGGGCATAGGCCTGCCGCGCCTCGTCGCCCCGTCCGGCGCGGCCCAGCAGATGGGCGCGCGCGGCCCAGTAAGGCTGGTAGCCCGCGGCCTCGGCCGCGTCGAGCCGGTCCAGCGCGTCGATGCCGGCGGCGGCGCCCTCGGCTTCGGCCAGCGCGCAGGCCCGGCCGACCGGCGCGGAGATGCCGGCGCGCAGCGCGATCAGCCCGTCGTAGAGCGCCACCAGCGCCTGCGGCGGCACCGGCGCGCCGAGCCGCCGGGCGCAGTGCGCCGACTGGATCGCGGCCTCGACCTGGTAGGGGCCGAGCACGCCCATCGCATGGGCGCGCCGCAACTGCTGCTCGGCCCGCGCGTGCATCGCCAAGTTCCAGCGGCCCACGTCCTGCGCGTCGAGCGGCACGTAGGCGCCGGCGTCGTCGCGGCGGGCTGCCGCGCGGCTTTCGCAGAAGAGCATCAGCGCCAGCAGGCCGAGCGGCTCCGGCTCGCGCGGCATCAGCTGGCAGAGGATCTCGCCCAGCTCGATCGCCTCCAGGGTCAGGCCGCGCCGGGTCGGGTCGGCGCCGTCGACCTCGTCCCAGCCCGTGCCGTAGGCGGCGTAGATGCCGTCGAGCACGTCCGCGAGCCGCCGCGGCAGGTCGGCGGCGCGCGGGTAGTCGAAGCCGATCGCGGTCGTGCGGATGCGCGCCTTGGCCCGCACCAGCCGCTGGCCGAGCGTGGCCGGCGCGCTCAGGAAGGCGCCGGCCATGCGCGCCGCATCGAGCCCGAGCACCGCCTGCAGCATCAGCGGGGCGCGCGCGGCGGCATCGACCGCCGGATGCGCGCAGACGAAGAGCAGGCGCAGGCGCTCGTCGGGGACCGCATCGCCGCTGCGATCGCCGTCCTCGGCGCAGACCTCGTCGGCCAGCAGCAGCAGCGTCTGCGCCGCCTCGTCGCGCACCTTGCCGTGGCGCCAGTCGTCGAGCAGCCGGTGCCGCGCCACGCTGAGCAGCCAGGCCTCGGGATTGGCCGGCACGCCGTCGTGCGGCCAGCGCTCGAGGGCGCGCGCGAAGGCGTCGGCCAGGGCGTCTTCCGAAGCCGCGATGTCGCGGCTGCGGGCCGACAGGATCGCGACCAGTCGCCCATAGGAGCGGCGCGCGGCGCGTTCGGCCGCGAGCCGCGCCGCCTCGATGCCGGCGGCGGTCACATCGGGGTGGTGAACACCGGCCGCACCTCGACACCGCCGGTGGCGGCGCAGGGCGCGCGGGCCGACCATTCGAGCGCGGTGTCGATGTCCGGCACCTCGATCACGAAGTAGCCGCCGAGCTGTTCCTTGGTGTCGGCGAAGGGGCCGTCCTGCACCTGGCGCTCGTCGCCGCGCACCCGCAAGGTGGTGGCAGTCAGCGGCGGATGCAGGCCGTGGCCGCCGACCACGATGCCGGACGCCCGAATGGCGCCGACGTAGTCCATCCAGCTGGCGTGCAGCGCCTGGGTCTCGGCGCGCTGCTCGAATTCGGCGGCGGGTTGGTAGAACATCAACATGTATTGCATGGGGACTCCTGAGGACATCGAGCAGGATCGCTCATGGGAATGACGTCCCACAAGAGGGGCTTTCGACAGCGTCGCCACCGTTTTTTCGATCCGTCGCCGCGCTAAGCTGCGCCCCATGCAAAACCTCCCGACCTATGACGAAGTCGTCGCGGCCGCCGGCCGGCTCGACGGCCATGCCCATCGCACGCCGGTGCTGCGCTCCCGGACCGCCGACGAGCGCTGGGGCGCCAGCTTCTTCTTCAAGTGCGAGAACTTCCAGCGCATGGGCGCCTTCAAGTTCCGAGGCGCCTTCAACGCGCTTTCGAAGTTCGACCCGGCGCAGCGCCGCGCCGGCGCGATCGCCTTTTCCTCCGGCAACCATGCGCAGGCGATCGCGCTGGCGGCCCGCGAGCTGGGCATGCCGGCGGTGATCGTGATGCCGACCGACGCGCCTGCCGCCAAGCTGGCCGCCACGCGCGGCTACGGCGCCGAGGTGGTGCTCTACGACCGCTTCACCGAAGACCGCGAGGCGCTGGCCCGGCGCCTGTCCGAAGAGCGCGGCATGACGCTGATTCCGCCCTACGACCATCCGGACGTGATCGCCGGGCAGGGCACCGCGGTGAAGGAACTGATCGAGGACACCGGCCCGCTCGATGCGCTCTTCGTCTGCCTCGGCGGCGGCGGCCTCACCAGCGGCTCGGCGCTGTCGGCGCGGGCGCTGTCGCCGGGCTGCAGGATCTACGGCGTCGAGCCCGAGGCCGGCAACGACGGCCAGCAGTCGCTGCGCGCCGGCCGCATCGTCCACATCGAAACGCCGCGGACGATCGCCGACGGCGCCCAGACCCAGCACCTGGGCAACTACACCTTCCCGCTGATCCAGCGCGACGTCGACGACATCCTCACGGTGAGCGACGCGCAGCTGGTCGAAGGCATGCGCTTCTTCGCCGAGCGCATGAAGATGGTGGTCGAGCCGACCGGCTGCCTGGGCTTCGCGGCGGCCTGCGCGGCGGGCGCCTCGATCGCGGGCCAGCGGGTCGGTGTGGTGATCAGCGGCGGCAACGTCGACCTGCAGCGCTTCGCCTCGCTGCTGTCCGCTTCCTAGGGTCGGATCCCATCGGCGCTGAGGTGCAGCACGCGGTCGGCCCGTCCCGCCGCCGCTTCCGAATGCGTGACCAGCACCAGCGAGGCACCGTGCTCGCGGGTCTGCGCCAGGAGCACGTCCATCACCCGGGCGGCGGTGCCCGGGTCGAGGTTGCCGGTCGGCTCGTCGGCCAGCAGCAGGCCCGGCTGGTGCACCAGCGCCCGCGCGATCGCGACCCGCTGCAGCTGGCCACCGCTCAGCTGCTGCGGCAGCCGGTCGCCGAGCCCGGCCAGCCCGACCGCCTCCAGCATCCGCGCCACCCGCTGAGCGGCCTCGGCGCCGCGCTGGCCGAGCAGCATCAGCGGCAGCCCGACGTTCTGTGCGACGTCCAGATGCGGCAGCACGTGGAAGGCCTGGAACACGAAGCCGACGTGCCGGCGGCGCCACAACGCGCGAGCCTCGTCGTCGAGCGCGCCGATGTCGACGCCGTCGTGCAGCACCCGGCCGGCGTCCCAGCTGTCGAGGCCGGCCATGCAGTTGAGCAGGGTCGACTTCCCGACGCCCGACTCGCCGACGATCGCGACGAATTCGCCGCTCGCCACTTCCAGCGACACGTGCTCGAACACCGGTGTCGTTCCGTAGTGCTTGCCGAGGTCCTCGATGCGCAGCGTCATGCGATGTCCGCGACCCGGCGCACCACCTGGGCGATCGCATCGGACGCCTCCGCGGCCACCACCTGGCGCTGCGGCATGCTGCGCAGCCAGGTCATCTGGCGCTTGGCGAGCTGGCGGGTGGCGGCGATGCCGCGCTCGCGCAGCTCGGCCATCGGCCAGTCGCCGTCGAGCGCTTCCCAGGCCTGGCGGTAGCCGACGCAGCGCATCGACGGCAGGTCCGCGCGCAGGTCGCCGCGCGCGCGCAGCGCCTGCACCTCGGCCAGGAAGCCCTCGGCCAGCATCGCGTCGAAGCGCTGCGCGATGCGCTCGTGCAGCCAGGCGCGCTCGCTCGGCTCCAGCGACACCAGCGCCGCCGGCGGCAGGCCGCCGGCGTCCGCCGCGCCGTGGAAGCTCGACAGCGGCTGCCCGCTGGCATGCCAGACCTCCAGCGCGCGCTGCACCCGCTGGCTGTCGTTCGGCG
>NZ_LMUW01000005.1 GCF_009765735.1 Xenophilus sp. L33 | reverse complement strand
TGCCGCAGGCGCCGATGGCGGTGTCGAAGAGCGCGAAGCCGGTGGCGGCCATGGCCCTGCCCTCCTCGCGTTCAGGCGGCCGGCGCGGCGCAGGGCGGCGTCTGGCCGGCCTGCTGCGCCTTGACGCTGGCGGCGATCGCGTCCGCCAGCTGCGAGGCCACCGCCCGCGCGCCCTGCGCCACGGCTTCCATGCCGGTGCCGATCGGCTGCGCAAGGCCGAGCTGGCAGCCGGCGCTCGGGCCGTCCTCGGTGCGGCGCAGGGTCCAGCTGAAGGCGGCGTCGATGCGGCTGTCGACCACGGCGTCGAAACGGTTCACCTGGACCGCGATGCGCACCGCCGGCTGGCCGCGCGGCCGGTTGGTCTTGGTGCCGTCGACCGCGCCCAGGCGTCCGGCGATCGCGCTGCCGAGGGCGTCGCGCAGTTCGCTGTCGAAGGACGAGGCCCAGCGATGCTGCTCCAGCACCGCCACCTGCGCGGCGTCGGCGCCGTCCTTCTGCCGCACCACCATCTGCGGCCGCGCCAGGCGCTCCGGCACCGAGAGCGGCGCCAGCTCGATGAAGAGCGGCGCGGCGCCCGGCTTGGCCGTGCTTGCCGTGGCCGTTGCCGGCGGCGCGGTCTCGGCCAGGCTGTAGTAGCGCGTGGTCGGCCCGCTGCAGGCGGCGAGAAGAACAACCGCCAGCGGCATCGCCATACGGAAAAAGGTCATGGCTTTCATTTCTGCGCGTCCTCCGGCTTGCCGCGGATCAGGGATTCGGGATGGCGCTCCAGGTAGTCGGTCAGCACCTGCAGCGACGCGGCCGCGCGCGTGACCTGCTGCAGCGTCTGGCGCATGTCCTGCTGCAGCGGCGAATCGTCGGAGATGGTCTTCTCGGCGGTGTCCAGCGTGCGCCGCACGTCCTTCATGGCGGCCGCCATCTCGGGCGTGAGGTCGTTGTGCAGGCCGCTGGCCAGCTTCTCGGTGCTGACCAGGGTCTTGTCGAGCGTCGCCAGGGTGCGGCGCAGGTCGGCGCCGATCTCGTCGAAGGGCACCTTGTTGATCTTGCTGGCGATCTCGGTCACCTGCGACTGCAGCTCGTCCAGGCTGTTCGGCACGGTCGGCATCTCGATCGGGTTGCGGCTGGTGTCGAGCGCGACCTCCTTGGCCTTCGGGAAGAAGTCGACCGCCACGTAGACCTGCCCGGTCAGCAGGCTGCCCGTGCGCAGCTGCGCGCGCAGGCCCTTGCCGACCAGGTAGCCCAGGCGCTCCAGCGGCGAGTATTTCGCCTCGGTCGCCAGGGCGCCGGCGGCGGTGCGTCGGCGCAGGCGGTCGGGGTAGATCTGCACCAGCACCGGCATCTTGAATTCGCGCGCCTCGCGGTCGAATTCGACGCCGATCGACTTGACCTCGCCGATGACCACGCCGCGGAAGTCGACCGGCGCGCCCGGCGACAGGCCGCGCAGCGACTGGTTGAAATACATCAGCAGGGTCTGCGACGGGCCGTCGGGCGCCTTCATGGCGGTGGCTTCGTCCTGCGACAGCAGGAAGGCGGCGTTCTCCTGCGCGACCGGCCCCAGTTCCTCGTCCGGCGCACGGAAGGCGATGCCGCCCAGCAGCACCGTCACCAGCGACTGGGTGCGCACCTTCAGGCCGCTGGCGCTCAGCTCGACGTCGAAGCCGCTGGCATGCCAGAAGCGGGTGTTGACGCCCACGAACTTGTCGTAGGGCGAGTTGACGAAGACCCGCAGGGTGACGCCGCGGCCGTCCGGGTCCAGCTCGTAGGCGGCGAGCTGGCCGACCTTGATGCGGCGGTAGTAGACCGGCGAGCCGATGTCCAGCGAGCCGATGTCGTTGGCATGCAGCAGGAACTGCCGCCCGGACGCGTCGCGCGTGACGATCGGCGGCGTCTCCAGACCGGTGAACTCGTCCGCGGTCTGGTCGGAGATGCCGGCGTCGGCCACGATGTAGGCGCCCGACAGCAAGGTGCCGAGCCCGGAGATGCCGGAGGTGTCGAGCCGTGGACGCACCACCCAGAAGCGGGTGTCCTCGGCGGTGAAGCCCTGCGCTTCCTTGCGCAGCTGCACCACCACGCGCACGTTGGAGCGGTCCTTGGCCAGGCGGATGCTCTGCACCGTGCCGATCTGCACGTCCTTGTAGCGCACCGCGGTCTTGCCGGCCTCCAGTCCGTCGGCGGTCTTGAAGGTCAGCACGATCTCCGGCCCGCGCTCGAGCAGGATGCGCGCCACCAGCGCGACGCCGACCAGCGCCGCGACGATCGGGATCAGCCAGATCAGCGAAGGCAGCCAGTTGCGCCGCCGCACCACGGCGGGCCGGGGCAGGTGCGGCAGGTCCGGGCCGTCCGGTGCACCGGACCGCTCCGGCAAGGACGCGCGCGCGTCGTCGTCTGGTTCACTCATCGGGTTTTTCCTCCACGGCAGGCAACGGCGGCGGTGGCGTCGTTTGGCCGGCGGCTGGCGGGGCTATTGTCTGCGAGCTTCTCCGCGAGCTTTCCGCGAACTTTTCCGCGCCGCTTTCAGGACGCTTCCGGCGGCGCGCCGGTGGCCAGTTCCGCGGCCAGGAAATCGAGCACGGCCCGCACCCGCGCCGGCAGCCGCCCGGGCTTGCCCAGGTAGACCGCATGCACCGGCGTCTTGTCGCGCGGATTGAATTCCTCCAGCACCGGCACCAGGCGGCCGGCGTCGATGTCCGGCTGCACGTGATAGAGCGACATCCGCCCGAGGCCGATGCCTTCGAGCAGCAGCCGGCGAAGCGTCTCGCCGTCGCCGGCGCGCATCGAGCCGATCACCGGCACCTCGATGCGCTCGCCGTCGACCTCGAGCGGCCAGTCGGCCGCCGCGCGCCTGTAGCTGGAACCGAGCAGGTTGTGCGCTGACAGCTCCTGCGGCGTGCGCGGCGTGCCGAAGCGCGCCAGGTAGGCCGGCGCGGCCACGATCGCCTGTCCGGTGTCGAAGAGCTTGCGCGCCACCAGGTCCGAGGCCGCCAGCGCGCCCCAGCGGATCGCGATGTCGGCCCGCTCGTCCATCAAGTCGACCACGCGGTCGGTGAGCACCACGTCGAGCGTGACCTGCGGATGCCGTTCGAGAAAGCGCGGCAGCCGCGGCAGCAGCAGGTGCTGGCCGAAGGAGACGCTGGCATTGATGCTGACCCGGCCGCGCGGCAGCGCGCCAGCGGCGGCGCAGCGCTCGGCCTCGTCGAGGTCGGCCAGCACCCGCACGCTGCGGTCGTAAAAGAGCTGGCCTTCGGGCGTGAGCTGGAGCTTGCGGGTCGAGCGATGCAGGAGCCGGGTCGCCAGCCGCGCTTCCAGCCGCGCCACCAGCTTGCTGATCGCCGACGGCGTCAGGCCCAGCACCGCGGCGCCGGCGGAGAAGCTGCCACGGTCGATCACCTGCACGAAGGCTTCCATTTCGCCGGAGCGGTTGATGTCGATGCGGGGCATGGCTTTCGGCGTGACGTCAGGGAGCCTCGCCCAGCAGCACGCGCAGGCCGCCGAGCCGGGAGAAGTCGCGGTCGTGGGTGACGAGCGCCACCGCACCGATCTCCAGTGCCGTGGCGGCCTGCAGCGCATCGGGCAGCCGCAAGCCGGTGCTGGCGCGCAGGCGTGCCGCGGTGACCGCGATCTCGTGGCTCACCGGCACGATCTCGAAGCCGGCGAGCGCGCGCTCGTAGCGCTTGGCAAGGGCTTCCTGCCCGTGCTTGAAAGGGCCCGCCAGCACCTCGGCCAGGGCGATGGTCGAGATCGCGATCTGCACCCGCTCCTGTTCCTGCAACTCGAAGAGGCCGACGAAGGCCGGCGCGAATGCCGGGTGGTCCTCGAGCAGGTAGATGAGCGGTGCCGAGTCGACCACCACCAGGTCGCCTTCGTGCAGGTCGCCCCATGGCGCGACGGCGGCGGCGCGCGCCGGCTTTCGCGGGGCCTTTCTCGTTGCGGCGCCGGCCACGTCAATCCCACTCGTCACGCAGCTCGGCGATCGTGCCGGCGGCCGATGGGCCCCAGAGGCCGGCGCCGCTGCCGCGCAAGGCGAGGAAGCTTCGCCGTGGCCGGACCTTGGTCAGCATGTCGGCCGAGACGATCGCCGCGTAGGGTTTGCCATGCCGCGTCAGCAGGCTCGGCTCACCGGCGTGGGCGCGAGAGGCCAGTTCGGGCAGGGTGCTGCGGCCCTGTTCGAGGCCGATGGTGCGAAGCGGCGTGGTCATAAATTCTGTACGGTCTGTACATTTTAGTCGATAGCGGCGAAGCGGGCGGCGCTTTCGATTGATGACTTCGATTCACCAATCCTATTCCATGGCCGCGGCTAGTCACCGAAGTCCGCAGCCCGGACACTGGCGGCCATCATGCCCATCGCCCTCCTCGCCCTCACCGCCGGTGCCTTCGGCATCGGCACCACCGAATTCGTCATCATGGGCCTGCTGCTGCAGGTCTCGGACGATCTCCACGTCACCATCGCCGCCGCCGGCCTCTTGATCTCGGGCTATGCGCTCGGGGTCGCGATCGGCGCGCCGCTGCTCACCATCGCCAGCCGCCGGCTGCCGCGCAAGACCGTGCTGCTGGCGTTGATGGCGGTCTTCACGCTCGGCAACATCGCCTGCGCGCTGGCGCCGAACTACGAATTCCTGATGGCCGCGCGGGTCATCACCTCGCTCGCCCATGGCACCTTCTTCGGCGTCGGCTCGGTGGTGGCGACCGGACTGGTGCCGCCGCAGCGCCGGGCCTCGGCGATCGCGATCATGTTCACCGGCCTCACTGCCGCGACCCTGCTGGGCGTGCCGGCCGGCGCCTGGCTCGGCCTGCACCACGGTTGGCGCGCCGCCTTCTGGGCGGTGGCCGCGATCGGCGTGGCTGCCTTCGCGGTGCTGGCCTGGTTCGTCCCGGCCGCCGGGGCCGAGGAGCGGCCCGCGCCGTTGCGCGAAGAGCTGGCGGTGCTGGCGCGGCCGCAGGTGCTGCTCGGGCTGGCGATGACGGTGCTGGGCTACGCCGGCGTCTTCGCCGTCTTCACCTATGTGCAGCCGCTGCTGACCCGGATCGCCGGACTCCCGGAGGCGGCGGTGTCGCCGATCCTGCTGCTGTTCGGCGCCGGCCTGGCGGTCGGCAACCTGCTCGGCGGGCGGCTGGCCGACCGGGCACCGATGCCGGCGGTGCTGGGCACGCTGGCCGCCCTGTCGCTGGTGCTGGGCGCCATGCAATGGGCGATGCCCACGCCGTGGAGCGCGGTCGGCTTCGTCGGGCTGCTCGGCGTCGCTGCCTTCGCCACGGTCGCGCCGCTGCAGCTGCGGGTGCTGGAGAAGGCTTCGGGCGCCGGCCAGAACCTGGCCTCCAGCCTGAACATCGCCGCCTTCAACCTCGGCAATGCGCTCGGCGCCTGGACCGGCGGCGTGGTGATCGAGCACGGCCCCGGCCTGCAGGCGCTCGGCTGGGTCGCGGCGCTGCTGACCCTGGCCGGCCTGGCGATCGCGCTCTGGAGCCGCGCGCTGGACCGGCGATCGCCGGCCGGCGCAGGCATCGCCGCCCGCGCCTGAACCTCATTCATCCGACTCGAAAAGGGAAATCTCAAATGGAACAACGTTATCTCGGCCAATCCGGCTTCAAGGTCCCGGCGCTCGGCTTCGGCGCCGGCACCTTCGGCGGCTCCGGCCCGCTCTTCGGCGCCTGGGGCAATACCGACGCCGCGGCCGCGCGCCGGATGGTCGACATCTGCCTGGAGGCCGGCGTCAATCTCTTCGACAGCGCCGACGTCTACTCCGACGGCGCCTCGGAGACCGTGCTCGGCGCCGCGATCAAGGGCCGGCGCGACCAGGTCATCCTGTCGACCAAGCTGTCGTTGCGCGCGGGCGATGGCCCGAACGATGTCGGCGCCTCGCGCCATCACCTGGTGCGCGCCACCGAGGCGGCGTTGAAGCGCCTGGGCACCGACCACATCGACCTGCTGCAACTGCATGCCTTCGACGCGATGACGCCGGTCGAGCAGGTGCTGGGAACGCTCGACGACCTGGTGCGCGCGGGCAAGGTGCGCTACATCGGCGCGTCCAACTTCTCGGGCTGGCAGCTGATGAAGTCGCTGGCGGCGTCGGACCGGCTGGGCCTCTCGCGCTACGTCGCCAACCAGACCTACTACTCCCTGGCCGGCCGCGACTACGAATGGGAGCTGATGCCGCTCGGCCTCGACCAGGGTGTCGGCGCGATCGTCTGGAGCCCGCTCGGCTGGGGCCGGCTGACCGGCAAGGTCCGCCGCGGCCAGCCGCTGCCGGCCGCCAGCCGCCTGCACGAGACCGCCGGCTTCGCGCCGCCGGTCGACGACGAGCGCCTCTACAGCGTGGTCGAGGCGATGGACCGGGTGGCCGAGGAGACCGGCAAGACCCTGCCGCAGATCGCGATCAACTGGCTGCTGCGCCGCCCGAGCGTCTCGAGCGTGCTGATCGGCGCACGCGACGAAGCGCAGTTGAAGCAGAACCTCGGCGCGGTCGGCTGGACGCTGAGCACCGAGCAGGTCGTGCGGCTCGACGCGGCCAGCGCGGTGACGCCGCCCTACCCTTACTACCCCTACTGGAACGGGATGTTCTCGGAGCGCAGCCCAGTGGCGGTGCAGGCGGGGTGATTGGCTGGCTTCTGGTGGCGAGCCCGATTTTTCCGAAAGGCTGATTGGGTCCCTCTTGTCTCCTTGGATGCCAGCTGCGCCATGTAGCCTTCCGCCCGGCATCAAAAAACAGGGAGCGACGAGTGAGCATCGACGAGGGATTCGAGAAATGGAAACAAGGCATCGATCGTGCAGGCGGCGAATGGAACTTCTACGACGGAATCATCAAATCCGTCGTGATGGTGTTCAACGAACACCTGAAGTCCACGCCGTCTTATCCGTCACTGGATTGGAGGCTGGTCAAGGCCATGTTGTGGACCGAATCGGGTCCTCATAAACGACTTGTCTGGACAACGAAGCCGCTGCAGATCGGTGTGCCCGACGATCCAGGATTGAATGCACTTCTCGGAAAGGTCGAGGGCGGCGAACTCATCATTCCACGCGGCGTTTCAATCACGCCGCGAGCAGTCCAGGGCGTTCCTCGCGACAACATCATGGCCACTGTCGCCTATCTGCTGATTCGCATGGCCGACTACGGCCACACCACGGTCATCGACGAGGACGCCGTCACGACCGAATACACGGTCCGCGCCGGAGATAACCTTTCGAAGATCGCAAGGGCCTGCGGCAGCACCATTGCCGTGCTGCAGAAGCTCAATCCAGGATCGAGCACGACGCTCAAGCCAGGCCAGCTGCTCAAGACGCAGAGGGCTTCGATTCAAAAAGTGATCGTCGGATGGAAATCGTTCACGCCAGCGGTGGTCGCGAGACGCTACAACGGCAACGGTCAGCCTTCCGGCGACGCGCGATACGCGCAAAAGCTGGAATATGCCTTGGCGGCCATCAGGAGCAAGGGTTGATGGATCTCGCAAGCACGATGGCGGCGGCACTGGTGTCGACTGCGCTGGCCTTGAGTCCCGCAACGGCCCTCGCCGACGCGCCTTGCGACGGCGCCTATCGAAGCTGGGGGCGGGCCTGCTTCGGCGGCGCCTTCGTCCGCGACAAGACCATCGAGTGGAATTCCTCGTTCAGCACCTGCAAGCCAAGCCCCTATGAGGTGCTCGACAGCGTGCTCGAAGGCAAGCCGCGCAGCGTCGCCTACAGGATCAAGAAGCCCGGCAAGGACTGTCGCTACGCGGTCATCGAGATCGTCGAGGACTCCGGCGACGGTGAGGGCTGGAGCATCGCCGGCTTCACTTCCGTGGAGGCCTACGGCCGTGGGGAAGTCGGTACGGCGTGTCCCGTCGAGCCGATGCCGTCGAAGCGCTGCAACCTCGAATTCGCGCGCAAGACGAAATAGGCCTGCGCGACCACCAGCGGCGGTCGCGCGTCAGGCTTCAACCGCCGCGCAACTGCTCCCGCAGCTTGATCCCGATCTCCGGCCGTTCCAGGAACGGGTCGGCCGGGTTGGTGCCGGAGACGATGTTCTCCATGCGGCTCTGCACGTTGCCCAGTGCTTTCGGGTGGCTGTAGATGTAGAACTGGTTCGCGCTGATCGCGTCGAACACCTTCTGCGCCACCTCGGTGGCGGTGACCTTGCCGCTGCTGACCGCCTTGTCGCTCATCGCCTGACCGATCAGCTGGCTCTTGGTGAGTTCGCTGCGGGCCAGCGACTCCGGCCGGTTGCGGTCGCTCCTGGTGATGCCGGTGGGCACGAAGTAGGGGCACAAGAGGCTGGCACCGACCTGGTCGGTGACCAGCTTCAGGTCCTGGTAGAGCGTCTCGGTGAGGCTCACGACCGCGGCCTTGGCGGCGTTGTAGATGCCCATGTTGGGCGGCGTCAGGAGGCCCGCCATGCTGGCGGTGTTGACGATGTGGCCGCGCCACTTCGGGTCCTTGGCGGCGGCCTCGAGCATCATCGGCGTGAACAAGCGCACGCCGTGCACCACGCCCATCAGGTCGACGCCCATGACCCAGTCCCAGTCGGCGACCGAGTTTTCCCAGACCAGGCCGCCGGCGCCGACGCCGGCGTTGTTGAAGACGAAATGCGGCGCGCCGAAGCGCTGCTGCACCGCCTTGGCGAGTTCTTCCATCTGGGCCGCGTTCGAGACGTCGACCTTGCGCGCCAGCACCTGCGCGCCGGCGGCTTCCATCTCGGACTTGGCGGCGTCGAGCGCGTCCTGCTGGACGTCGACCAGCACCAGGTTCATGCCGCGGGCGGCACCGATGCGGGCGCATTCGAGGCCGAAGCCGGAGCCGGCACCGGTGAGAACGGCGGTGGTGCCCTTGAAGTCCTGAATCATTGCGCGTGTCCTTTCGTTGTCTTTCTGGGGGTTCGAATCAAGGCTCGACCGCGCGCAGCGTGTAGCCGATGCGCGGGAAGTGCACGTGGAGCGTGCCGGCGCGCGGATCGTTGCGGCGCAGGGTGTAGTGGGTGCGGCTGGCGACGATCAGCTCGCCCTCGGTCGGCTCGGTGCCGAAGCTCTCGGCGGCGATGGTCACCTTCGAGCCGAGCGGGATGCCGTGGTCGTCCTGGAAGGTGCTGTCGGACAGCAGCGTGTGCGGCGTCGACGCGGCAGCCAGCGCGATCGCGCGCTCGGCGTCGAACTGCTCCATCGTGCCGTGGCCGATGCCGGACATGCGGTCCATCCAGTCGAGCACCGCGGGCGTCAACTGCAGGATGCCGGCCATCGACGGCGTGCGCTTGCGGGTGAACCACAGCGGGTGGTAGCAGGCGAAGTCGGCCACGGTCGGGTAGGCGCCGAGCAGGTAGTCGGTGTCGTCGAGCATGTCGGACATGCGGCGCAGGTAGGACTTGTAGGCCGAGGCGGCGTCGCCCGGGCGATGGCGCACCATGTTGACGGTCATCGCGCCGCGGTCGGCGGCGAAGGCCTGGGCCACCTCGGGCGGCGCCTTGGCGAACATGTCGGCGCGCCCCGGGCCGCTCAGGTTGTAGCCCATCGCGGCCCAGAAGAGGCTGCTGTCGGCCCACTGCGCGACGACCCGCGCCAGGCCCTTGCCCGGCTCCGGATAGATCGAAGGCATCGGCGCCAGGTGCTCCAGCACGTCGCAGATGAGCGCGGTGTCGCAGTAGATGTCGGCGCCGATCTGCAGCACCGGCGTGCGGCGGTAGCCGCCGGTGAGCGCGAGCACCTCGGGCTTGGGCAGGATGTTCGGGATGATCACCGACTTCCATGCCATCTTCTTGTAGCCGAGGATCAGCCGCAGCTTCTCCGAGAAGGGCGAGGTCGCGTAGTGGTGGAGGATCAGGTCGGCCATGGATGCCCTTGTGGTTGGATCGTGGAGCTCAGAGCGGCTGGGCGCGCGCGATGATCGAATCGAAGTCGACGCCGCCGCCGAGCGTGCCGAAGGCATGGCCCCAGTCGCCGCCGATGCGCGAAGCGCAGAAGGCGCCGGTCACCGCCTGCGGCGCGGTCTGCGCCAGCAGCGATGCCTGCACCGCCAGCGCGACGTCCTGCGCCAGCCGACGGGCCTCGGTCTCGGTGGCCATGGCCTCGATGCGTGCCGGCAGCGCGTCGGCCAGCCGGTCGAGCGCGGCATCGACGCCGCGCGCCGGTGCCAGCTCGTGCGCCAGCGCGGCGATCGCGTCGCCCTTGCGAAGGCCCCGCAGCAGGTCGAGCGCCATGATGTTGCCGGCGCCTTCCCAGATCGAGTTGAGCGGCATCTCGCGGTAGACGCGGGCCATCACGCCTTCGCCGCCCTCTTCCACGTAGCCGTTGCCGCCCAGGCATTCCATCGCCTCCTGGGCGAGATGGCTGCCGCGCTTGCAGATCCAGAACTTGGCGACCGGCGTGAGCAGGCGGGCCGTGAGCCGTTCGTGTTCGTCCTGCGGCCGGTCGAAGGCGCGGGCCAGGCGGATCGCCAGCGCGGTGGCCGCCTCGCTCTCGAGCGCCAGGTCGGCCAGCACGTTCTTCATCAGCGGCTGCTCGATGAGCGGCTTGCCGAAGGCCTGGCGCTGGCGCGTGTGGTTGAGCGCCAGGGCGAGCGCCTGGCGCATCAGGCCGCTGGTGCCGAGCGCGCAGTCGAGCCGGGTCATGGTGCCCATCTCGAGGATCTGCGGCACGCCGCGGCCTTCCTCGCCGACCAGCCAGGCGCTGGCGCCCTGGAACTCGACCTCGGAGCTGGCGTTGGCCTTGTTGCCGAGCTTGTCCTTCAGGCGCTGGATGCGGATCTCGTTGCGGCTGCCGTCGGGCAGCACCCGCGGCAGGAAGAAGCAGCTGAGGCCGGCCGGCGCCTGCGCCAGCACCAGGAAGGCGTCGCACATCGGTGCCGAGAAGAACCACTTGTGGCCGGTGATCTCGTAGCGCTCGCCCCAGGCGTCGTTGCCGGCGCGCACCGCGCGCGTGGTGTTGGCCCGCACGTCGGAGCCGCCCTGCTTCTCGGTCATGCCCATGCCCATGGTCACGCCGGGCTTGTCGCGCCAGGGCTTGAGCGCCGGGTCGTACCAGTGGCTGGTGAGCTTGGGGCCCCAGTCGGCATAGACCGCCGCGTTGCCGCGCAGCGCCGGCGTCGCGGCGTAGGTCATCGAGATCGGGCACAGCATCGACGGCTCCAGCTCGGTGAAGAGCATGAAGCCGGCCGCGCGCTGGACGTGGGGCGACAAGGAGCCTTCGCCCGCCCACGGCGTGCCATGCAGCCCGGCGCCGACCGCGGCGCCCATCAGCGCGTGGTAGCTCGGATGGAACTCGACCTCGTCGATGCGGCGGCCGAAGCGGTCGTGGGTGTGCAACTCCGGCGTGTGGACGTTGGCCAGCCGCGCATGGGCCTGCATCTCGGCGCTGCCGAGGGCCGCGCCCAGGTGCTGGAGCGGCGCCAATTGCAGCTGCGGCGCGTTGAACTTCAAGGCGTCGCGCAGCGGCCGGTTGGTGTCGAACAGGTTGTAGCCGGCCAGCGGCGCCGGCTGGTTGAATACCTCGTGCGTGGCGTGTTCCATCGCGGCCTCCGGCAACCGGCTCAGACCAGCTTGACCAGCTGCTTGCCGAAGTTCTTGCCCTTGAGCAGCCCGAGGAAGGCGCCCGGCGCTGCCTCGATGCCCTGGGCCACCGACTCGCGCGGCTTCAACTTGCCGCTGGCCACCAGCCCGCCGAGCTCGGCCAGCGCCTCCGGCCAGACTTCCATGTGCTCGCTGACGATGAAGCCTTCGAGCTTGATGCGGTTGATGAGGAACAGCGACGGGTTGGCCAGCGGCAGCGGCTGGCCGTCGTAGCCGGCGATCATCCCGCACAGCGCGATGCGCGCGAAGGCGTTGGTGCGCAGCAGCACCGCGTCGAAGATGTAGCCGCCGACGTTCTCGAAGTAGCCGTCGATGCCGTCCGGGCAGGCATCCTTGAGCGCCTGGCTCATGCTCTTGGCGTCGGGATGCTGGCGGTAGTCGATGCAGGCGTCGAAGCCCAGTTCGTCCACCACGTACTTGCACTTGTCGGCGCCGCCGGCGATGCCGACCACGCGGCAGCCGCGCGCCTTGGCCAGCGCGCCGAAGGCGCTGCCGACCGCACCGCTGGCGGCGGTGACCACCATCGTCTCGCCGGCCTTCGGCGCGATGATCTTCACCAGCCCGTACCAGGCGGTGACGCCGGGCATGCCGACCGCGCCGAGGTAGTGCGACAGCGGCACGTGCGTGGTGTCGACCTTCTTCAGCGCGCCGGGCTGCGAGGCATCGACCACGCTGTATTCCTGCCAGCCGCCGAAGCCGACCACCTTGTCGCCGACGGCGTATTTCGGATGCTTGCTCTCGACCACTTCGCCGACCGTGCCGCCCTGCATCACCTCGCCCAGCGGCTGCGGCTTGGCGTAGCTCTTCGATTCGTTCATGCGACCGCGCATGTACGGGTCCAGGCTCATGTAGTGGTGGCGCACCAGCACCTGGTTGTCCTTGAGCGCCGGCGTCTCGCTGCTGACGAGCTTGAAGTTGCTGGCGACCGCCTCGCCGTCGGGGCGGTTGTCGAGCAGTTGTTGGCGATTGGTGGGCATGGGTGTCTCCGGGAAAAGAAGGTTCAGTCGGTCGAGGGCGGACGCGTCGCGTCGGGGGCGCCGGCGCCTGTCGGCAAGCGGCGCTTGACGTACTTGAAGGTGCCGGTGGCGTGCGCGCAGACGCGCTCCTGCGCGTCGTAGATGCGCGCCTCGGTGAAGGCGAAGGAGGACGTGCGGTGCAGCAGGTTGCCGCGCGCCCGCAGCGGGCCGACGGACGGCCGCATGAAGCTGGTCTTCATCTCGATCGTGACCACGCCGATCTCGGGCGTGTCGCTGCGCGCGGCGGCCGCCATCGCGATGTCGAGCAGGGTCATGCAGGCGCCGCCGTGGGCGACGTCGAAGGTGTTGAGGTGCTCCGGCTTCGGCGTGTAGGCGATCTCGGATTCGCCGCCCGCGAAGCGGGTCACCTCGAAGCCGAGGTGGCGCGCGAACGGAATCCGGTCGGCGTAGGAACGCAGGTTGAGGTTGTCGGTCGTGTCGGCCATGAGCGGATCGGCGCCGGCCGCCCTCAGGCGCCGAGCACCACGCTGACCCCGCCGTCGACCGCCAGCCACTGCCCGGTGATGTGCTTGCCGGCCTCGCTCGCGTACAGCAGGGTGATGCCCTTGAGGTCCTCCTCGTCGCCGAGGCGGCCGAGCGGTGCGTGCGAGGCCATCTTCTCCTCGCCCATCGACTTGATCAGGCCGGCGGCCATCTTGGTCATGAAGAAGCCCGGGCAGATCGCGTTCACGTTGATGCCGTAGCGGCCCCATTCGGCGGCCAGGGTCTGGGTGAAGCCGATCACCGCGCTCTTGGAGGTGTTGTAGGCCAGCGTCTTCATCTCCGGCGGATTGCCGTTGAGGCCGGCGATCGAGGCGATGTTGATGATGCGGCCCGCCTTCTTCGGGATCATGTAGCCGCGGGCGATCTGCTGGGCCAGGATGAAGTAGCCGCGCACGTTGAGGTTCATGACCTTGTCCCAGGCCTCGACCGGATGGTCCTCGGCCGGCGAGCCCCAGCTGGCGCCGGCGTTGTTGACCAGGATGTCGACCGCGCCCATGCGTTCCAGCGTCTCGTCGGCCAGGCGTCGGGTGTCTTCTTCCTTGGCGCAGTCGGCGGCGATCCAGCGGGTGTCGATGCCGGCCGCCTGCAGTTCGGCGGCGGCCTGCTCGAGGTCGTCGGCCTTGCGCGAGCTCAGCATGATGCGGGCGCCGGCCTCGCCGAGGGCATGTGCCATCTGCAGGCCGAGGCCGCGCGAGCCGCCGGTGATGAGCGCGGTCTTGCCGCTGAGGTCGAACAGTTTCTGGATGCTTCTGGCAGTCATGGGGACTCCGGGTTCAAGAGAGGAGAAAGCTCACTTCAGGCGCGAGCGCACGTAGATGAGCACCACGCCGACGATCGCCAGAACGACGCCCGGCAGCGCGATCGACCAGCCCAGGGGCGCGTCGGTGCGGCCGGTGGCGATGCCGAGGACGAGCGTGAAGAGCCCGACGTAGATCAGGATCCAGATCCACTTCTCGAGCGTCGCGTGCGGCTTCGGCACCTTGGCGGCTGCGACGGGCTCGACGGGCTCCGGCAAGGCCATCAGAAGGCCTCTTCGGGCAGCGCGGCGCAGGTCGGATCGCGGCGCTCGACCACGTTCAGCCAGGCGCCGATCTTGGGCAGTTCGTAGTGGAAGAAGAAGTCGGTGGCGCCGATGCGGCCGACGGTCGCCGGCGCGCTCTTCGCCGGATCGACCTCGAGCGCGCGGGTCGCGACGTCGAGCCAGATCCAGGCCAGCACCATGTGGCCGAAGGCCTGCATGTAGGGCACCGCGTTGGCCAGGGCCTCTTGCGGATTGCCGGTGGACCAGGCGGCCTCCGTGGCCGAGCCTACGCGCCACAACGCCTCGCCCAGCGCCTTGGCGTGCGCGGCCAGCGCCGGCACCGCGGCGGCCCGCTCGATGGTCTCGCCGACCCGCTGCGACAGCAGCTTCAGGCCGCGGCCGTCTTCCATCAGCACCTTGCGGCCGAGCAGGTCGGCGCCCTGGATGCCGTGCGTGCCCTCGTGGATCATGTTCAGGCGGTTGTCGCGCCAATACTGCTCGACCGGGAAGTCGCGCGTGTAGCCGTAGCCGCCGTGGATCTGGATGGCCAGCGAATTGGCCTCCAGGCACCATTCGCTCGGCCAGCTCTTGGCGATCGGGGTCAGCACCTCGAGCAGCAGGCGGGCATCGTCGGCGGCCTGTGCGTCGCCGGTCTTCTGCTCGTCGACCAGGCGGGCGCAATACAGCTCCAGCGCCAGCGCGCCCTCGCAATACGACTTCTGCGCGAGCAGCATCCGGCGCACGTCCGAGTGCTCGATGATGCGCACCTGCGGCTTGGCTGCGTCCTTGCCGGCCGGGCCTTGCGGGCGGCCCTGCGGCCGCGCCTTGGCGTAGTCGAGCGAGGCGTAGTAGCCGGCCATGCCGAGCATGGTGGCCGCGGTGCCGACGCCGATGCGGGCCTCGTTCATCATGTGGAACATGCAGAACAGGCCCTTGCCCGGCTGGCCCACGAGGTAGCCGACCGCGCCCGGCTTGCCGTCGACCGGGTACTTGCCCTCGCCGAAATTCAGCAGCGTGTTGGTGGTGCCGCGCCAGCCCAGCTTGTGGTTGAGCCCGGCCAGCGCGACGTCGTTGCGCGCGCCGGTCAGCTGGCCCTTCGTGTCGACCATGCGCTTGGGCACGATGAACAGCGAGATGCCGCGCGTGCCCGGCACCAGCTTGCCGTTCTCGTCCGGGATCTTGGCCAGCACGATGTGAACGATGTTCTCGGTCAGCTCGTGGTCGCCGGACGAGATCCACATCTTGTTGCCGGTCAGCCGGTAGCGCGGACCGAGCGGATCGTCCTGGTAGTCGGCGCCGTCGGGCACCGCGCGGGTGGCGACGTCGCTCAGGCTGGAGCCGGCCTGCGGCTCCGACAGGCACATGGTGCCGGCCCAGCGGCCGGCGAATTCGTTCTTCGCGAAGACCTCCTTCTGCATGTCGGTGCCGTGCACCATCAGCAGGTTGGCGTTGCCGCTGGTCAGCATGTTCGAGCCGATGCTGACCGAGGCCATCGCGAAGAAGCTGTTGGCCGCGGCCGACAGCGTGTACGGCAGCTGCATGCCGCCGATGTCGTAGTCCTGCGCCGCGCTCAGCATGCCCGACTCGACGAAGGCCTTGTGGGCGTCGTGCGTGGCTTGCGGCAGTGTGACCTTCTCGCCGTCGAAGTGCGGCTCCTGGGTGTCGACGAGGCGGTTGTTCGGCGCGTATTTCTCGCGCGCGATGCGCTCGCAGGTGTCGAGCACCGCGTCGAAGGTCTCGCGCGAATGGTCCGCGAAGCGCTCGCGCGTGTTGAGCGCGTCCGCGTGCAGCCAGTCGTAGAGCAGGAAGTCGAGGGTCGGACGCAGGCTCATGGTGTTCTTTCAGGTCCATCTTGTCGCGTGTTCAAGCCACTTTGAAACCGCATAACAGACCACCCGCTCCGGCGGAATGCCATGCCGATCTTCGAGCGAAGTCGCTCACCGCGCAGCAGCTTCTTTGCTTTTAACCGAAGCATTGCAGTCAGTTGGCAATTTTTTGGGGTACAACTGAACAACCGAATAAAGTCCGTCCGAGCTTCCCAAAAGCGCGGGGTAAGTGTATGCGGAACTTTGCACCCGCAGTTCAGGATAAAAAGATTCCAGCGCTTTGACAGTGGCATCCGCACGCCGTTTGGCGAGAAAGTTGGCATCAGTCTCATCAGGATCCGCAGCGCCCTCTATTTCGCCATCTGCGTAATCATACCAATGGCGGACTTTATCGAGCCAATTTCTTAGTCGAATGATTTGCATTTGATCCAAGTCAGCGGAATCTTGATTGAATTGCAGCCTAATTTGAATAATTATCGAACAAGCTTCGCTCGCCCCCGAGGCCAAAAGCAAGGCCAGGAAGATCAACAACCTAGTCGCCATACAACACGTACCCGGTGATGCTGTCGGCATTGCGCCGAGCCAAATCTGGCTGAACTGCCAATTTTAAGCTCTGGCGCATATAGTAAACAGTGTCATTTGAAGCAAATGTATCGCTGAAATGGGTCACTTCATGGATCAGAGTGCTAAGCTTCGAATCTTTGCCAAACGACTTCTTCGGCAAGTCACAAAACTCGAGTCCAATGCCAACGGTGTGAGTCCGAATGTCTGGAGCGCAGACCTCCGCCGCCAATCCAGCTTTGTTCCCAGAGGGTACGCAACCGATGTTTCGCATCGCTCGATGAGAGTAGCGCACAAAATTGGCTGCTGTCATTCCGCTCAAAACGGATACGCACGACTTAAGCCCTGACAATAGAAAATTGCGCGTGTGCTCCGTGTCCTCGCCGAACCAGCGCGCAACCCGCTGCTTCTCTGTTTCTCCCCATTTGGCTAAATCTTTGATTCGAACGTTGATGAACTCGATCGCTTCGTTCTTGATTTCCATGATTTCTGCCGCGAACTGGTGGTTGGACATGCTTGGGCAAATTTTTTCCTGCGGGCGATCTTCCAGGACGATCAACTGGCCGGCCAAGATGCGGTCCGCGGTTGCACCAAGAACATCTTCGTCCATAAAATAGTGCAACCCATTCTCTCCGATGCCCGCGAGAACGGCGCGAAGGTCACTTATATTCTGACTTGGCTGAGTTCCTTCGCGCAAGAATTCAATTGCATCTCGCCGGTCAAAGAATTGCTTGCGAACATCTTCATTTTCGATGCGGTCAACCTCGCCTCCTTTGTGAATTTCATAATTCGCCGCTTGCGAACGAATTCTCATTAGCGGGGTTTTAAGTTTTTCTCTCCCCATATTTTCTCCCTGCAATTTTATTTTTATTTGACGCTTCGAACTCGGAATCACATGCTGCGAATCCAGTTTCGCTAGCGCGCGAGAACTTGGCCAACTCAGTTACGTTAAGCCTCTGACTCTTAGGTTGGCTTGCTCGCCGGTCAAAGAACTTCGAAGACGCCCGCGGCACCCATGCCGCCGCCGATGCACATCGTGACCACGACCTTCTTGGCGCCGCGCCGCTTGCCTTCGATCAGCGCATGGCCGGTCAGGCGCTGGCCGCTGACGCCGTAGGGATGGCCGACCGCGATCGCGCCGCCGTCGACGTTCAGGCGGTCGGCCGGGATGCCCAGCTTGTCGCGGCAGTAGATGACCTGCACCGCGAAGGCTTCGTTCAGTTCCCAGAGGTCGATGTCGCCGATCTTCAGGCCCAGGCGCTTGAGCACCTTCGGGATCGCGAAGACCGGGCCGATGCCCATCTCGTCGGGCTCGCAACCCGCGACCGCGAAGCCGAGGAAGCGGCCGAGCGGCTTCAGGCCCTTCTGCTCGGCGTACTTCTCGTCGACCACCACGCAGGCGCCGCCGCCGTCGGAGAACTGGCTGGCATTGCCGGCCGAGATCACGCCGCCGGGGATCGCCGGGCGGATGCCGCTGATGCCTTCCTTGGTGGTGCCGGGGCGGATGCCTTCGTCGTTCTCGACGGTGACTTCCTTGGTGCGCAGGCCCAGCACCGCATCGGCCACGCCGGCCAGCACGGTGATCGGCGCGATCTCGTCCTTGAAGCGGCCGGCCTCGAGCGCGGCGGTGGCCTTCTGCTGGCTGGCGGCGCCGTATTCGTCCATCGCGTCGCGGCTGATGTCGTAGCGCTTGGCGACCTGCTCGGCGGTCTGCAGCATGTTCCAGTAGATCTCGGGCTTGTGCTTGACCAGCCACGGGTCGGCCAGCATGTGCTTGTTGGCCTCGTTCTGCACGCAGGAGATGCTCTCGACGCCGCCGGCGACGTAGACCTCGCCCTCGCCCGCGATGATGCGCTGGGCCGCGGTGGCGATGGTCTGCAGGCCCGAGGAGCAGAAGCGGTTGATCGTCATGCCCGAGGTCGTGATCGGCAGGCCGGCGCGCAGCGCGATCTGGCGCGCGATGTTGGAGCCGGTCGCGCCTTCCGGCGTGGCGCAGCCCATGATCACGTCGTCGACCGTGGCCGGGTCGATGCCGGCGCGCTTGACCGCGTGCTCGACCGCGTGGCCGCCGAGCGTGGCGCCATGGGTCATGTTGAAGGCGCCCTTCCAGCTCTTGGCGAGCGGGGTGCGGGCGGTGGAGACGATGACGGCGCTGGTCATGGTGAGGGGTTCCTTGTGATGGGGTTGCGGTCGATCAGCTGAAGCTCTTGCCTTCGGCCACCAGCTGCTCGATGAGCTTGGCGGGCTTCCAGAAGGCGGCGTCGTCGTGCGGGTTCTTCGCGAAGCGCTTCATCGACTCGGCCACGTTGTAGAGGCCGACCTGCGACGCGTAGTGCATCGGGCCGCCGCGCCAGATCGGGAAGCCATAGCCGGTCAGGTACACCATGTCGATGTCGCCCGACTTGCTGGCGATGCCGTCTTCCAGGATGTGGGCGCCTTCGTTGACCAGCGCATAGACCAGCCGCTGCACGATTTCCTCGTCGGAGATCTTGCGCGGCGTGATGCCCAATTCCTTGCGGTGGTTCTCGATCATGTCGTTGACCAGCTTGCTCGGGATCGCGTCGCGCTTGCCGGCCTGGTAGTCGTACCAGCCGGCGCCGGTCTTCTGGCCGAAGCGGCCCAGCTCGCACAGCTTGTCGGCGGTGCGGCTGTACTTCATGTCGGCGATCTCGGTGGCGCGGCGCTTGCGGATCGCCCAGCCGATGTCGTTGCCGGCCAGGTCGCCCATGCGGAACGGGCCCATCGCGAAGCCGAACTTCTCGATCGCCTTGTCGACCTGCTGCGGCAGCGCGCCCTCGTCCAGCAGGAAGCCGGCCTGGCGCGAATACTGCTCGATCATGCGGTTGCCGATGAAGCCGTCGCAGACGCCGGAGACCACCGCGGTCTTCTTGATCTTCTTGGCGACGGTCATCACCGTGGCCAGCACGTCCTTGGCCGTGAGCTTGCCGCGCACCACCTCGAGCAGCTTCATGACGTTGGCCGGGCTGAAGAAGTGCATGCCGACCACGTCCTGCGGACGCTCGGTGAAGGCGGCGATCTTGTCGACGTCCAGCGTGGAGGTGTTCGACGCCAGGATGGCGCCCTTCTTGGCGACCCGGTCGAGTTCCTTGAAGACCTTCTCCTTGACGCCCAGTTCCTCGAACACCGCCTCGATGATCAGGTCGGCGTCCTTCAGGTCGTCGTAGGCGAGCGTGGTCGACAGCAGCGCCATGCGCTGCTCGTACTTGTCCTGCTTCAGCTTGCCGCGCTTGACCTGCGACTCGTAGTTCTTCTTGATCGTGGCGATGCCGCGGTCGAGGGCCTCCTGCTTCATCTCGAGGATCTTCACCGGGATGCCGGCATTCAGGAAGTTCATCGAGATGCCACCGCCCATGGTGCCGGCGCCGATGACGCCGACCGACTTGATCGCGCGCTGCGGCGTGTCGTCGGCGACGTCCGGAATGCGCGAGGCCGCGCGCTCGGCCATGAACAGGTGGCGCAGGGCCAGCGATTCGGGCGTGAACATCAGCGAGGTGAAGATGCGGCGCTCCTCGGCCATGCCGGCGTCGAACTTCATCTGGGTCGCGGCCTGCACTGCGGCGACGCACTGCAGCGGCGCCGGGTAGTTCTTCGACATGCCGGCGACCATGTTCTTGGCGAACTGGAAGTAGGCGTCGCCCTGCGGATGCTTGCAAGGCAGGTTGCGCACCAGCGGCAGCGCCTCGCCGGTCTTGCCGGCGACCGAGCGGGCGAATTCGACCGCTTCGTCGAACAGCGATTCGGCCGAGGCCGACAGCTTGTCGAACAGCTTCTGGCCGGGCGCGGCGGCGAGCAACTCGCTCTTCACGGCTTCGCCGCTGACGATCATGTTGAGCGCGGTCTCCACGCCCAGCACGCGCGGCAGGCGCTGCGTGCCGCCGGCGCCGGGAATGAGGCCCAGCTTGACCTCGGGCAGCGCGATGCTGGTGCCCGGCGCGGCCACGCGGTAGTGGCAGCCCAGCGCCAGTTCGAGGCCGCCGCCCATGGCGACCGAATGCATCGCGGCGACGATCGGCTTGGTGGAAGCCTCGAGCGCGAGGATGACGCTCAAGAGGATCGGTTCCTGCAGCGCCTTGGGCGTGCCGAATTCCTTGATGTCGGCGCCACCGGAGAAGGCCTTGCCGGCGCCGGTGACGACGATCGCCTTGACGGCCGGGTCGTCGATCGCCTTGGCCAGGCCGTCGGTGATGCCGACGCGGGTCGAGAAGCCGAGACCATTGACCGGCGGGTTGGTCATGGTGATCACGGCGACATCGCCGAGCACTTTGTATTCAGCCGTCATGCTGCGTTCCTTTGGGATGGGAGAAGTTTGAAAAAAAGCACGGACGTACTATTTTTCAGGAAATTCTAGGCGTTTCATGCGACACGGGAAACCGCTCCAGTCGCTGTCGGGACAAGGCCCGGAGCCGGGCCGGAGGCTATTAAACCTCCAGCCACTCCTTGCGGATAGAGGCATCCGCCCGAAGGCTGTCGGGCGTGCCGTCGAAGACGATGCTGCCGTGGCCCATGACCAGCGCGCGGTCGGAGATCTGCATCGCGATCGTCAGCTTCTGCTCGATCAGGAGCACCGAGATGCCCTTGTCCTTGAGCGTGCGCAGATACTCGCCCACCAGTTCGACGATCTTGGGCGCGAGGCCTTCGGTCGGCTCGTCGATGATGATGAGGTCGGGGTCGCCCATCAGCGTGCGGCACAGGGTGAGCATCTGCTGCTCGCCGCCCGAGAGCACGCCGGCCTCGGTGTGCTGGCGCTCCTTCAGGCGCGGGAACATGCGGTACATGTCGTCGAAGCTCCAGCGGCTGCCACGGCCGTTGCCCTTCTGCCCGAGCAGCAGGTTCTGGTGCACCGTGAGGTTCGAGAAGATGTCGCGGTTCTCCGGCACGTAGCCGATGCCCAGGTGGGCGATCTCGTAGGCCTTGCGCGCCAGGATGTCCTGCTCCTTCCAGCGCAGGCTCCCTTCGGCATGCACCAGGCCCATGATCGCCTTGGCGGTGGTCGAGCGGCCCGAGCCGTTGCGGCCCAGCAGCGCGACGATCTGGCCCGGATGGACCTCGAACGAAACACCATGCAACACATGGCTCTTGCCGTAATAGGCGTGGATGTCTTGGAGTTTCAGCATGTTCAGTGTCCTGCGCCCTGCGCATCGGCGACGGACGAGCCCAGGTAGGCTTCCTGCACCCGTGCGTTGGCCCGAACGGCCGCCGGCGTGTCGAAGGCGATTACCTCGCCGTAGACCACCACCGCGATCTTGTCGGCCAGGCCGAAGACCACGCCCATGTCGTGCTCGACGGTCAGCAGCGTCTTGCCGGTGGTCACCTGCTTGATCAGCGCGATGAAGTGCGCGGTCTCGGTGGTGCTCATGCCGGCGGTCGGTTCGTCCAGCAGGATCACGCTGGCGCCGCCGGCGATGGTGACGCCGATCTCCAGCGCGCGTTGCTCGGCGTAGGTGAGGTTGACCGCATGCACGTCGCGCTTGCGTGCCAGGCCGACCTGCTGCATCAGCTCCTCGGTGCGCTCGTTGGCGTCGTGCAGGTTGGCCAGGAAGCGCAGGAAGGTGTAGCGGTAGCCGAGGCTCCACAGCACGCCGCAGCGCAGGTTCTCGAACACGCTCAGCTTCGGGAAGATGTTGGTGATCTGGAAGCTGCGCGCCAGGCCCAGGCGGTTGATCTCGTAGGGCCGCTTGCCGTCGATGCGCTCGCCGTGCAGCAGCACCTCGCCGCTGGTGGGCGCCAGGCGCCCGCTGATGAGGTTGAAGAGCGTCGACTTGCCGGCGCCGTTCGGCCCGATGATCGCGACGCGGTCGCCCGCCTCGACCTTCAGGTCGATGCCGCGGATGATCTCGGTCTTGCCGAAGTTCTTGCGCAGGCCGTTGAGTTCCAGCGCGTACTTGCCTGCGGTGCTCATGCGGTCTCCTTGCGCTTGATCTCGGCTTCGATTTCTTCCTGTGCGTGGCCCCATGTCAGCACGAAGCGGCGCCGCACGAATTCGAGCAGCATCAGGCCGATCGCCAGGATCGCCGCCGCGCCGACCCAGCTCGCGACGCTCGAGGTGTCGAGCGAGACGCGCATGAAATCGAGGTTGGGCCCGAGCGCCGAATTGAGCTGGATGTGATAGATCATCTCGATGAGCGCCGCGGCGCCGATGATCACGGGGATCACCGCGACGAGCAGGCCGCCGTACAAGGCCCAGAAGCGGTTGAACTTGCCGAAGCGCGCCACCCGCAGGTTCATCATGATCAGGCTGGCGATGCCGCCCGGGGCGAACATCACCATGAAGACGAAGACCAGGCCGAAGTAGAGCTGCCAGGCCTTCGACAGTTCGGACAGCAGCACCGCGGCGAACACCAGCAGCACCGCGCCGATCATCGGCCCGAAGAAGAAGACCGCGCCGCCCAGGAAGGTGAACAGCAGGTAGCTGCCCGAACGCACCGCGTTCAGGCTGTCGGCCGCGTTGACGATCTCGAAGTTGATCGCCGCCAGGCCGCCGCCGATGCCGGCGAAGAAGCCGGCGATGATGAAGGCGAAGTAGCGCACCCGCTGGGTGTTGTAGCCGATGAACTCGACCCGCTCCGGGTTGTCGCGCACCGCGTTCAGCATGCGTCCGAGCGGCGTGCCGGTGAAGGCGTACATGAGTCCGGTGCAGATGAAGCAGTAGACCGCGATCAGGTAGTACACCTGGATCTGCGGGCCGAAGGTGGCGCCGAAGAAGGGCGTGCCGTACACCCGGTCGGTGGTGATGCCGCCCTCGCCGCCGAAGAAACCCGGGAACATCAGCGCCATCGAGGCCACCAGTTCGCCGATGCCCAGCGTGATCATGGCGAAGGTGGTGCCGGCCTTCTTGGTCGTGACGAAGCCCAGGATGATCGCGAAGAACATGCCGGCCAGGCCGCCGACCAGCGGGATGGTCACCAGCGGGATCGGCCAGCCTTCCTTGCCGGCCAGGTTCATCGCGTGGATCGCGATGAAGGAGCCGAGGCCGACGTAGACCGCATGCCCGAAGCTGAGCATGCCGCCCTGGCCGAGCAGGATGTTGTAGCTCAGGCAGATGATGATGAGGTAGCCCATCTGCGAGAGCATCGTCAGCGCGAGGCTGGTCTTGAACAGGAGCGGCGCGACGATCAGGACGAGCGCGAACAGCGACCAGGTCAACAGGCGCCCCACGTTGAAGGGCTTCTTGCGTGCAATGGTGGTGCTCATGGCGTCAATCGGAGCGGGTGCCGAGCAGGCCCTTGGGCCTGAAGATCAGGATCAGGACGAGGAAGAGATAGGGAAGGATCGGTGCCACCTGCGAGATCGTGAGGTTGAGCAGCGGATAGCCGAAGGTGCCCTCGCCGACCGTCATGCCGAGCGCCTTCAGGCCGGTCGCCATCGACTGGTCCATCGCCACCGCGAAGGTCTGGATGATGCCGATCAGGAGCGACGCCAGGAAGGCGCCGGCGAGCGATCCGAGGCCGCCGACCACCACCACCACGAAGATGATCGAGCCGACCGAACCGGCCATCGCCGGCTCGGTGACGTAGGTATTGCCGCCGACCACGCCGGCCAAACCGGCCAGCGCGCAGCCGCCGCCGAAGACCAGCATGAAGACGCGCGGCACGTTGTGGCCGAGCGCTTCGACCATCTCCGGGTTCTTGAGCGCCGCCTGGATCACCAGGCCGACGCGGGTGCGCGTGAGCAGCAGCCAGACCGACACCAGCATCACCATCGCGACAAGCATGATGAAGGAACGCGAGCGCGGGAACTGCGTGCCGTAGATCGTGAAGAGCGGGCCTTGCAGCAGCGGCGGCAGGCCGTAGGGCACGGTCGAGCGGCCCCAGACCAGCTGCACGATCTCCAGGATCAGGAAGGACAGCCCGAAGGTCACCAGCAGTTCGGGCACGTGGCCGAACTTGTGCACGCGACGCAGGCTGTAGCGCTCGAAGCCGGCGCCCAGCGCCCCGACCAGGATCGGCGCGATGAACAGCGCCGGCCAGAAACCGATGATGCCCGACAGCGTGTAGGCGATGTAGGCACCCAGCATGTAGAAGCTCGTATGGGCGAAGTTGAGCACGCCCATCATGCTGAAGATCAGCGTCAGGCCAGAGCTCAGCATGAACAGCAGCAGCCCGTAGCTGACGCCGTTCAACAGCGAGATGGCGAAGAATTCGACGTTCATCGGTCCTTGGGGTCAGGGAGAAAAGAAAAAAGGCCCGAGTGTTGAAGTCGGGCCTCGACCGGGTGGAGAAGAATCAACCCGCGTTGGGTCGCTTCATCTGGCAGGTGGTCGGCGTGCTGGCGACGAAGGGGTCGTAGTACTTGACCGGCACGAAGGTGTAGCCGGTGTTCTCGCCGTCGAGCGGGTACTTGCCGCCGGCCTTCTCCCAGCGCGCCACGTACAGACCCTGCTGCAGCTGGTGGTCCGACTTGCGCATCACGACGTCGCCGTTGAAGCTCTTGAAGTGCATGTCTTCCAGCACCGCGGCCACCTTGACCGGATCGGTCGAATGGGCCTTGGCGAAGGCGTCGCTCAGCATCTCGAAGGTGGTGTACGCCGCCAGGGTGTACATGTCTTCATGGAACTTGTTCTTGAAGTCCAGGCCCAGCTTCTGGATGTCGCCGCCCATGTTGTAGTGGCCGTAGGCAACCATGTACACCTTGCCGGCCGAGGCCGAGCCCATGGCGGTCGGGGTGCCGCTCACGGTGCCGTAGTAGGTATAGAACTTGACGTCGTTCAGGCCCGCGTCCTGCGCCGCCTTGATCAGCAGCGACAGGTCGGAACCCCAGTTGCCGGTGATCACGGTGTCGGCGCCGGAGGCCTTGATCTTGGCGACGTAGGGCGCGAAGTCGCGCACCTGGGCCAGCGGATGCAGGTCCTCGCCGACGATCTGGATGTCCGGGCGCTTGCGCGCCAGGTCTTCCTTGGCGTACTTGGCGACCTGGATGCCGTGCGAATAGTTCTGGCCGAGGATGTAGACCTTCTTGATGTCCGGCTGGTCCTTCATGTAGGTGGTCATCGCCTCCATCTTCATGGAGGTATCGGCGTCCACGCGGAAGTGCCAGTAGCTGCACTTGCTGTTGGTCAGGTCGGGGTCGACCGCCGCGTAGTTGACGTACAGCACTTCCTTGCCCGGGTTGCGGGCGTTGTTCTTGTCGATCGCGTCGATGATCGCCAGCGCCGGGCCGGAGCCGTTGCCCTGCACCACGTAGCGCGCGCCCTGGTCCATCGCCGAGCGCAGCGCGCTGGTGGTTTCCTGCGGGCTCAGCTTGTTGTCGATGCCGATGATTTCGTACTTCACGCCGGCCGCGTTCTTCTTGTTGAACTCCTCGGCCAGGAACTGGAAGGTCTTGAGCTGGTTGGTGCCCACCGCGGCCATCAGGCCCGACAGCGGATCGAGCCAGGCGATCTTCACGGTTTCGCCCTGCTGGGCGAAGGCGCCGGCGGCACTGGCGGCGAGGACGGCGGCGGCCGCAAGTTTGAGTGTGAAACGCATCTTTATCTCCTGAATGTCGAGCGGTCGAAGCCGGACGAATTTACAAGCCTTTAATGCCGCTTCCCTAGGGGAATGCCCGTAAGAAGGCGGCCGCCGGGCCGCTTTCTATCACTCTGGCGACAGCTTGCCGTCGCCATTTCCTACCCGCCGGTAGGTTCCCGTCTTTACACGCCCGGCAGGCGGTAGTCGCGCAGCTGTTCGCGCAGCCGCGTCTTCAGGATCTTGCCGGTCGCGCCGAGCGGAATCGCTTCCACGAAAACCACGTCGTCCGGGATCTGCCACTTGGCGGTCTTGCCCTGGTAGAAGGCCAGCAGTTCGTCGCGCGAGACCTCGGCGCCGGGCTTCTTCACCACCGCGACGATCGGGCGCTCGTCCCATTTCGGATGCGCCACGCCGATGCAGGCCGCCATCGCGATCGCCGGATGCGCCACCGCGATGTTCTCGATGTCGATCGAGCTGATCCATTCGCCGCCGGACTTGATCACGTCCTTGCTGCGGTCGGTGATCTGCAGGAAGCCGTCCTCGTCGATGGTGGCGACATCACCGGTGGGGAACCAGCCGCGGCCTTCCTCGTCGGCAATGAGCGGATCGCCGCCCTCGCCCTTGAAGTATTCCTTGACCACCCACGGACCCTTCACCAGCAGGTCGCCCGAGGTCTTGCCGTCCCAGGGCAGGCGCTTGCCGTCGCCGTCGACCACCTTCATGTCGACGCCGAAGATGGCGCGGCCCTGCTTCATGCGGATCGCGGTCTGCGCCTCGGGCGGCAGGGTCAGGTGCTTGTTCTTGAGCGTGCACAGGGTGCCGAGCGGCGACATCTCGGTCATGCCCCAGGCATGCAGCACCTCGACGCCGTACTGCTCCTGGAAGGCGTTGATCATGGCCGGCGGGCAGGCCGAGCCGCCGATCACGGTGCGCTTCAAGGTCGAGAACTTCAGGTGGTTGGCCTGCAGGTGGCCGAGCAGCATCTGCCAGACGGTCGGCACGCCGGCGGCGAAACTCACCTGCTCGCTCTCGATCAGGTCGTAGACCGACTTGCCGTCCAGCGCCGAGCCCGGAAACACCACCTTGGCGCCGACCAGCGCCGCCGAATACGGAATGCCCCAGGCATTGACGTGGAACATCGGCACCACCGGCAGCACCGAGTCGCGCGCCGAGATGCACATCACGTCCGGCAGTGCGGCGGCGTAGGCGTGCAGCAGGGTCGAGCGATGGCTGTAGAGCGCGGCCTTCGGATTGCCCGTGGTGCCGCTCGTGTAGCACATGCTCGAGGCCGAGTTCTCGTCGAAGGTCGGCCAGGCGTAGTCGGTGGACTGCGCGCCGATCCAGCTTTCGTAGCTCACCAGGTTCGGGATGCCGGAGTCGGCCGGCAGGCGATCGGCGTCGCACAGCGCGACCCACTTGCGCACCGTCGGGCAGCGCGCGTGCACCGCCTGCACCAGCGGCAGGAAGTTGATGTCGAAGCACAGGATCTGGTCTTCGGCGTGGTTGGCGATCCAGGCGATCTGGTCCGGATGCAACCGCGGATTGATCGTGTGCAGTACATGGCCCGAGCCGCTGACGCCGTAGTAGAGCTCCAGGTGGCGATAGCCGTTCCAGGCCAGGGTGGCGATGCGATCGCTGAACAGCAGTTGCTCGGCTTCCAGCGCATTGGCCACCTGGCGCGAGCGGGCCGCGACTTCCTTCCAGTTGCTGCGATGGATGTCGCCCTCGACACGGCGCGAGACGATCTCCGCGTCGCCGTGATGAAGTTCGGCGAACTCGATCAGCGACGAGATCAGCAATGGTTGGTCCTGCATCAAACCCAGCATCAAATGGCTCCTTGGTCTTGGTAAAACGGGCTTTGTAAATTCTCTAGGCAACGCAATGTAACCACTGCCGAAGGCGACCTTGGAGAATCGCCGTTTTCGGCAGCGCTGGGAATGTCAAAAACCCGCAGTGAAAAGCAGTTCCGCAAGCGCACCGAAGCGGTGCGACGGCCTTGCCGGCGCGCGGCCATGGCCGCTGCGGGACAATCCAGCCCATGAGCATCCTTGCAGACGAAGCGCACGCGGTGGACCTGGGCCTGCGCTGGGCCCCCGGCTTTTCGGCCCTCGGGCCGGAATTCTTCAGCGAGGTCGAGCCGCGGCCCCTGCCCGATCCGTACTGGGTCGGCCGCAGCCTGGCCATGGCCCGCGAGCTCGGCCTCGATCCGGCCTGGCTCGATTCGGCCGAGGGCCTGGCCGTCTTCACCGGCAACCTGCCGATCGCCGGCACCCGGCCGACCGCGAGCGTCTACAGCGGCCACCAGTTCGGTGTCTGGGCCGGCCAGCTCGGCGACGGCCGGGCGCTGTCGCTCGGCACCACCGCGGGCGGCCTGGAGATCCAGCTGAAAGGCGCCGGCCCGACGCCCTACTCCCGCATGGCCGACGGCCGCGCGGTGCTGCGCTCGAGCATCCGCGAATTCCTCTGCAGCGAGGCGATGCACGGCCTCGGCATCCCGACCACGCGGGCGCTCTGCGTCACCGGGTCCGACGCCCGCGTCCGGCGCGAGACCTTCGAATCGGCGGCGGTCGTCACCCGGGTCGCGCCGAGCTTCGTGCGCTTCGGCCACTTCGAGCATTTCGCGGCCGCCCAGCGCGACGACGAATTGCGCGCGCTGGCGGACTTCGTCATCGACCGCTTCTATCCCGAATGCCGCGGCGGCGAGCGTTTCGGCGGAAACGCCTACGCCGCGCTGCTGGAAGCGGTCAGCGAGCGCACCGCGCGACTCCTGGCGCAATGGCAGGCGGTCGGCTTCTGCCACGGCGTGATGAACACCGACAACATGAGCATCCTCGGCCTGACCATCGACTACGGGCCGTTCCAGTTCCTCGACGGCTTCGATCCGCGCCACATCTGCAACCACAGCGACGCCTCGGGCCGCTACGCCTTCAACCAGCAGCCGAACGTCGCCTACTGGAACCTCTACTGCCTGGCGCAGGCGCTGCTGCCGCTGATCGGCGAGCAGGAGCTCGCGGTGGCGGCGCTGGAGTCGTACAAGACCGTCTTCCCCGACGCCTTCGAGGCTCGCATGCGGGACAAGCTCGGCTTGGCGGAAGGCGCGCCGGGCGACCGGGCGCTGCTCGAAGGCGTGCTGAAGCTGCTTGCGCAGGAAAAGGTGGACTACACGATCTTCTGGCGCCGTTTGTCGGACATGGTGGCCGGCGGCGATCCGCAGGCGGTGCGCGATCTCTTCATCGACCGCGGCGGCATCGACGGCTGGCTCGCGGGCTACGCCGAGCGGCGAGCGACAATCCCGGTGGCCGAGGTGGCCGCGCTCATGGTGAAATCCAACCCGAAATTCGTGCTCCGGAACCATCTGGGGCAAGAGGCCATCGAAGCGGCCGAGCAGAAGGACTTCTCCGGCGTCGCCACCTTGCTCGCGCTGCTCGAAACCCCATTTGAGGATCATCCCGGCCACGACGCCTTCGCCGGTTTCCCGCCCGACTGGGCTTCAACCATCGAAATCAGCTGTTCATCATGACCTCCAACGTCCAGAAAACCGATGCCGAGTGGAAGGCCCTGCTGGCCGAGAAGGGCGCCGAGCGCGGCGCCTTCGAAGTGACCCGGCACGCCGCCACCGAGCGCCCCTTCACCGGCAAGTACGAAGCCCACTGGGACGACGGCAGCTACCACTGCATCTGCTGCGGTGCCAAGCTGTTCGAATCCTCGACCAAGTTCGACGCCGGCTGCGGCTGGCCCAGCTTCTCGGAGGAAGCGGTGCCGGGCGCGATCAAGAACATCGTCGACCGCTCGCACGGCATGGTCCGCACCGAGAACGTGTGCGCCAATTGCGGCGCCCATCTGGGCCACGTCTTTCCGGACGGCCCGACCGACACGGGCCTGCGCTACTGCATGAATTCGGCCTCGCTCGATTTCCAGAAGCGCTGAGCCTGCCTGCCCCATGAAACTGATCCTCGACTTCTTCCCGATCCTGCTGTTCTTCGGCGCCTTCAAGTTCTACGACATCTACGTCGCCACCGGCGTGCTGATGGCGGGGACCGTGTTGCAGATGGGGATCATCTGGCTCATGCAGCGGCGGCTGCAGCCGATGCAGAAGGCCACGCTGGTGCTGATCCTGCTCTTCGGCACCCTGACGCTGGTGCTGCACGACGACCGCTTCATCAAGTGGAAGCCGACGGTGCTGTACGGCGCCATGTCGATCGCGCTGGCGGTGGCGGTGTGGGGCTTCCGCAAGAACTTCCTGAAGATGCTGCTGGGCGAACAGCTCGACCTGCCGGCGCCGGTCTGGGGCCGGTTGAACGTCGCCTGGATCGTCTACTGCTTCTTCATGGCGGTCCTCAACGGCTACGTCGCGGCGACCTTCAGCACCGAGGCCTGGGTCAACTTCAAGCTTTGGGGCTACGTGTTCCCGGTGGTGTTCCTGGTCGCGCAGGGCTTCTATATCTCGCCGCACCTGAAGTCGGACGAGCCCGCCGCATGAGCCTTCCGACGGCCAGCGCGCTCGAGGCCCGGCTGCGCGAAACCCTGCAGCCCACCGAGCTCGAGGTGATCGACGAAAGCGCGGCCCACGCCGGCCATGCCGGGGCCGGCGCCGATGGCTACGGCACCCATTTCCGGGTGCGCATCGCCTCCCCGCTCTTCGCCGGCAAGCCCCGCTTGGCGCGCCATCGGCTTGTGTATGATGCGCTGCAACTTTTTATCGCACAGGGCCTTCACGCGCTTGCCATCGAGACGCTCTGAGCCGTCTTTCATCCGTTCCCGCACCGTGTGCGGCGACCCATTTCCCTCCAATCCCATGAAGAAAAAACTCCTCCAGGCGCTCCTGCTCGCCACCTTGGTCGGCACCGTGCCGGTCGCCGCGCTGGCGCAGAACGTCGCCATCGTCAACGGCAAGGCCGTGCCGAAGGCCCGCATGGACATGCTCGCGGCCCAACTGGCGGCCGCCGGCCGTCCGGTCTCGCCGGACATGGAAAGCCAGCTGCGGGAAGAAGTGATCCTGCGGGAGGTCTTCATGCAGGAAGCGCAGAAGCAGGGCCTGGAAGCCAGCGAGGACTACAAGGCGCAGCTCGAGCTGGCCCGCCAGGCGATCCTGATCCGCCAGCTCTTCGCCAACTACCAGAAGACCCATCCGGTCACCGACGCGCAGGTGCAGGCCGAGTACGACAAGTTCGCCGCCGCCAACACCGGCAAGGAATACAAGGCCCGCCACATCCTGGTGGCGACCGAAGAGGACGCCAACAAGGTGATGGCCGAGCTCAAGAAGGGCGCCAAGTTCGAGGACGTGGCCAAGAAGGAAAGCAAGGACCCCGGCTCGGCGGTCAACGGCGGCGACCTCGACTGGGCGGCGCCCTCCAGCTTCGTGCCCGAGTTCTCGGCCGCGATGATCAAGCTCAACAAGGGCGAGACCACCGCCACGCCGGTCAAGACCCAGTTCGGCTACCACATCATCCGGCTCGACGACGTCCGCGCGGCGCAGCTGCCGAAGGTGGAAGAGGTCAAGCCGCAGATCACGCAGCAGCTGCAGCAGCAGCAGTTGCAGCAATACCAGGAAGATTTGCGGGCGAAGGCGAAGGTCGAATAAGCGACGCTTCTCGCGACCATGAAAAAAGCGACCCGCGGGTCGCTTTTTTCGTTTCGGGCCTAACCCACCCAGCGCCGCGCGTTCCGCCAGATCCGCATCCACGGGCTGAGCGCGCTCGCGTCGCCCGAAGTCCAGCTCTTCTGGATGTTGCGGAAGACCCGCTCCGGATGCGGCATGAGCGCGGTGAAGCGGCCGTCGGCGGTGGTGACCGCGGTCAGGCCGCCGGGGCTGCCGTTCGGGTTGAACGGATAGCGCTCGGTGGCCGCGCCGTGGTTGTCGACGAAGCGCATCGCGGCAATGGCGCGCGCCGGATCGCCGCGATGGCCGAAGTTGGCGAAGCCTTCGCCGTGCGCCACCGCGATCGGCAGCCGGCTGCCGGCCAGTCCGGCGAAGAACAGGCTCGGCGAATCGAGCACCTCGACCATCGACAGCCGGGCCTCGAAGCGCTCGCTCTGGTTGGTGGTGAAGCGCGGCCAGGCCTCGGCGCCCGGGATGATGTCGGCCAGCTCGGCGAACATCTGGCAGCCGTTGCACACGCCCAGGCCGAAGGTGTCGGCGCGGCCGAAGAAGCCCCGGAACTGCTCGGCCAGCTTCGGATTGAAGGTGATGCTGCGGGCCCAGCCGATGCCGGCGCCCAGCGTGTCGCCGTAGCTGAAGCCGCCGCAGGCGACCACGCCCTTGAAGTCCGCCAGGTCCGTCCTGCCCGTCTGCAGGTCGGTCATGTGGACGTCGAAGGCCTCGAAGCCGGCTTCGGTGAAGGCATAGGCCATCTCGACGTGCGAGTTGACGCCCTGCTCGCGCAGGATCGCGACCCGGGGCCGCGCCAGGTTCAGGAAAGGCGCGGCAACGTCTTCGGTGGCACCGGGCGCCAGCGACACGTGCGCGCCCGGATCCTGCGGGTCGCCCGCCGCGGCATGCTCGGCGTCGGCCGAGTCGGGGTTGTCGCGCTCGCGGCAGATCTTCCAGCTGACCGAATCCCAGACCTGGTGCAGGTCGGCCAGCGGCGCGCTGAAGACCGACTTGGCGTCGCGCCAGACCTCGACCTTGCCCTTGCCCGCATCGATCGGCGAGCTGGCCGGCCGGGTCTTGCCGACGAAATGGCTGTGGGTGCTCAGGCCGTGCGCGCGCAGGGTCTGCATGACCTCGTTGCGCTCGGCGGTGCGCACCTGCAGCAGAAGGCCGAGCTCCTCGTTGAAGAGCGCCTTGAGCGTCAATTCCTCGCGGCGGGCGCTGACCTGGCCGGCCCAGTTCTTGGCGTCGCCGTATTCGGCCCGGCTGTCGCTGATGCCGTCGCCCTCGGTCACCAGCAGGTCGACGTTCAGCGCGATGCCGACATGGCCGGCGAAGGCCATCTCGCAGGCGGCGGCGAAGAGGCCGCCGTCGCTGCGGTCGTGCAGCGCCAGGATCTTGCCTTCGGCGCGCAACTGGTTGACGGCGGCGACCAGCTTCACCAGGTCTTGCGGATCGTCCAGGTCGGGCACCGCGTCGCCGCTCTGGCCGAGCGTCTGCGCCAGGATGCTGCCGGCCATGCGCTGGCGGCCCCGGCCGAGGTCGATCAGCACCAGAGTGCTGTCGGGCTCGTCGGCATCCAGCTGCGGCGTCAGCGTGCCGCGCACGTCGGCGAGGCTCGCGAAGGCGGTGACGATCAGGCTCACCGGCGAGCTGACCTTCTTCGCTTCGCCGCCCTCCTTCCACTGCGTGCGCATCGACAGCGAATCCTTGCCGACCGGGATCGAGATGCCCAGCGCCGGGCACAGCTCGAGGCCGACCGCCTTGACGGTCTCGTAGAGCGCGGCGTCTTCGCCGGGATCGCCGCAGGCCGCCATCCAGTTGGCCGACAGCTTCACGCGCGAGAGCTCGATCGGCGCGGCCAGCAGGTTGGTGATCGCCTCGGCGACCGCCATGCGGCCGGAGGCCGGCGCGTCGAGCGCGGCCAGCGGCGTGCGCTCGCCCATGCTCATCGCCTCGCCGGCGAAGCCGCGGTAGTCGGCCAGGGTGACCGCGCAATCGGCCACCGGCACCTGCCACGGGCCGACCATCTGGTCGCGGTGGCTCAGGCCGCCGACGGTGCGGTCGCCGATGGTGACCAGGAAGCGCTTGGAAGCGACCGTCGGATGCGACAGCACGTCGATCGCCGCCTGCTGCAGCTCGACGCCGGTCAGTTCCAGCGGCTGGAAGCGCCGTGCGACCGTCTTGACGTCGCGCAGCATCTTGGGCGGCTTGCCGAGCAGGACGTCCATCGGCATGTCGACCGGCTGGGCCTCGGCGTCTGCGTCGGCCACCACCAACTGACGCTCCTCGGTCGCCATGCCGACCACCGAGAACGGGCAGCGCTCGCGCTCGCAGAAGGCGCGGAAGCGCTCCAGCGACTCCGGCGCGATCGCCAGCACGTAGCGCTCCTGGCTCTCGTTGCACCAGATTTCCTTGGGCGCCATGCCGGATTCCTCCAGCGGCACCGCGCGCAGGTCGAAGCGGGCGCCGCGGCCGGCGTCGTTGGTGAGTTCGGGGAAGGCGTTGCTCAGGCCGCCGGCGCCGACGTCGTGGATCGCCAGGATCGGATTGGCATCGCCCGCCTGCCAGCAGTGGTTGATGACCTCCTGCGCCCGGCGCTCGATCTCCGGGTTGCCGCGCTGCACCGAATCGAAATCCAGCTCGGCCGCGTTGGCGCCGGTGGCCATCGAGCTGGCGGCGCTGCCGCCCATGCCGATGCGCATGCCCGGGCCGCCCAGCTGGATCAGCAAGGCGCCGGCCGGGAAATGGATCTTCTTCGTCTGCCCGGCGTCGATGCTGCCCAGGCCGCCGGCGATCATGATCGGCTTGTGGTAGCCGCGCTGCTCGACGCCCTGGTCGCTGGCGATCGCCTGCTCGTATTCGCGGAAGTAGCCCAGGAGGTTCGGCCGGCCGAATTCGTTGTTGAAGGCGGCTCCGCCGAGCGGGCCCTCGGTCATGATCTGCAGCGGGCTGGCGATGTGGTCGGGCCGGCCGTAGGCGCCCTCGCCCGGCCACAGCTTCGACACCGTGAAGCCGGTCAGGCCGGCCTTGGGCCTGGAGCCGCGGCCAGTGGCGCCTTCGTCACGGATCTCGCCGCCGGCGCCGGTCGAGGCGCCCGGGAAGGGCGAGATCGCGGTCGGGTGGTTGTGGGTCTCGACCTTCATCAGCACGTGGCTGAGGGCGTCCTGCTTGCCGTAGCGGCCGGCTTCCGCGGCCGGCACGAAGCGCTCGATGCGGTGGCCTTCCATGACCGACGCGTTGTCCGAATAGGCGACCACCGTGTGCTGCGGATGCTCGCGCTCGGTGTGGCGGATCATCGAGAACAGGCTCTGCGGCTGCGCCACGCCGTCGATGATGAAGTCGGCGTTGAAGATCTTATGGCGGCAATGCTCGCTGTTGGCCTGGGCGAACATCATCAGTTCGACGTCGCTCGGGTTGCGCTCCAGACGGGTGAAGGCAGCCACCAGGTAGTCGATCTCGTCCTCGGCCAGCGCCAGGCCGAAACGCGTGTTGGCCTCGACCAGCGCCGCCCGGCCGCCGCCGCGGACGTCGACCTGCGCCATCGGCTGCGGCGGCAGTTCGGCGAAGAGGCCGGCGGCCTGGTCCAGGCGCGCCAGCACCGATTCGGTCATGCGGTCGTGCAGCAGGTCTGCCACGGCGCGCAGCTTGTCGCCTTCGAGGGTCGGTGCGCGGCCGAGCAGCGGCGCCTTGAGCGCCAGGTGGAATTCGGTGACCCGCTCGACGCGGCGCAGCGCCAGGCCGCAGTTGTGGGCGATGTCGGTGGCCTTGGAAGCCCAGGGCGAGACCGTGCCCAGGCGCGGCGTGACCACCACCGTCGGGCCGGACTTGGCGGGCGCCGCGAACGGCTCGCCGTAGCCCAGCAGCGCCGCGAATCGCTCGTGGGCGGCGCTGTCGAGCGGCGCGTCGGTGACGACCAGGTGCACGAAACGGGCACTCAGGCCTTCGATGCGCGGGTCCAGCGCCTGCAGGCGCGGCAGCATCTGGCGGGCCCGGAAGCCGCTGAGGGCGCTGCCGCCCTCGAAGAAGGTCACCACGGGCGCGCCGGCGGCGGCACGGGAGGAAGGCGGATTCACGGGCAGCGTCACGTTCGGGTCGGCCGCGAGGGCCGCGTTGGATTCAGGGCGTTCAAGGCGGAGGGACGGCGGCCGCTGACTGGGGCCGTCTCCGGGTAACCCCGAATTTTAGGGGCAGCCGACATTCCGCCTGCCGCGCCGAGGCCATGCGCGCGACGGGGCGCGCGGCCGCTGCCCTTCGACTCCCACGTGCGGGACGATATTTCTTGCCGAATGGGATAATTCCGCCCATGAGCATCACCTACAAAGACGCCGAAGGCGTGGCCGGCATGCGCGTCGCGTGCCGCCTGGCCTCTGAAGTGCTGGACTACCTCACGCCGCACATCGTCCCCGGCATCACGACCAACCAGATCGACAAGCTGGCGCACGACTACATCACCGAAGTCCAGGGCGCGATCCCGGCACCGCTGAACTACATGGGCGCCAGCACCACGCCGTACCCGAAGTCGATCTGCACCTCGGTCAACCACGTGGTCTGCCACGGCATCCCGAATGACAAGGCCCTCAAGAAGGGCGACATCATCAACTGCGACATCACGGTCATCAAGGACGGCTGGCACGGCGACACCAGCCGGATGTTCGTGGTCGGTGACGCCTCGATCGCGGCCAAGCGGCTGTGCGCCTTCACCTATGAAGCCATGTGGCACGGCATCGTGAAGGTGAAGCCGGGCGTGCACCTGGGCGACATCGGCTTCGCGATCCAGCGCTTCGCCGAGAGCAACGGCTTCTCGGTGGTTCGCGAGTTCTGCGGCCACGGCATCGGCCGCGGCTTCCACGAGGAACCGCAGGTGCTGCACTACGGTCGGCCGGGCACGCTCGAGGAGCTGAAGCCGGGCATGACCTTCACCATCGAGCCGATGATCAACGCCGGCAAGCGCGACATCAAGGAAGACGCCAAGGGCGGCCAGTACGACGGCTGGACCATCGTCACGCGCGACCATTCGCTGTCGGCCCAGTGGGAGCACACGGTGCTGGTCACGGAGACCGGCTACGAGGTGCTCACGCTGTCGGCGGGCAGCCCGCCGCCGCCGGCCTTCGTCGCCGCTGCTGCTTGAAGCGGCGTCGGCTCCTCCTGGCTCCCATGGTGGACATCCCATCGTTGCGCGACGCCTATCGCACGCACAAACTGGCCCTCTTCGACCAGCTGCGCAGCGCCCGCGCGCCCACCCGCAGCGTGCACACGGTGCTGCGCCAGCTGGCCGCGCTGGCCGACGAGACGCTGAGCGCGCTCTGGGAAGACGCCGAATTCGGCAGCCAATTGGCGCTGGTCGCGGTCGGCGGCTTCGGCCGCGGCGAGCTGTTCCCCTATTCCGACGTCGACGTGCTGGTGCTGCTGCCGGAGGACCACGCGGGCTGCATCGAGCCGTCGCGCATCGAGGCCTTCATCGGCAAGTGCTGGGACGCCGGGCTGGAGATCGGCTCCAGCGTGCGCACCGTCGCCGAATGCCTGGCGGAGGCCAGCCGCGACGTCACGGTGCAGACCTCGCTGCTGGAGTCGCGCCTCCTGGTCGGTGACAAGAAGCTCTACACCGCCTTTCGCAAGAACTTCTTCGCCGCCATCGACCCGCGCGCCTTCTTCGCGGCCAAGTCGCAGGAGATGCGGCACCGCCATCACAAGTTCGACAACACGCCCTACGCGCTCGAGCCGAACTGCAAGGAATCGCCGGGCGGCCTGCGCGACCTGCAGACCGTGCTCTGGATGACCAAGGCCGCCGGCTTCGGCAGCCGCTGGGACGACCTCGCCCGCAACGGCCTGGCGACCGCCTTCGAGGTGCAGCAGATCAAGCGCAACGAGGCGCTGCTGAGCCTGATCCGCGCGCGCCTGCACGTCACCGCCAACCGGCGCGAGGACCGGCTGGTGTTCGACCTGCAGACCGCGGTGGCCGCCACCTTCGGCTACATCGGCGAATCGCAGCGCAAGGCCAGCGAGGCGCTGATGCGCCGCTACTACTGGGCCGCCAAGGCGGTCACCCAGCTCAACCAGATCCTGCTGCTCAACATCGCCGAGCGGCTGCAGCCGCAGGCCGAGGAGCCGACGCCGATCAACGAGCGCTTCTTCGAGCGCGGCGGCCTGATCGAGGTGGCCAGCGACGACCTCTACCTGACCGATCCGCACGCGATCCTCGAGACCTTCCTGCTCTACCAGAAGACCATCGGCGTGAACGGCCTGTCGGCGCGGACGCTGCGGGCGCTCTACAACGCGCGCCACGTGATGGACAGCAAGTTCCGCAACGACCCGGTCAACCACGCGACCTTCATGCGCATGCTGATGGCGCCGCGCGGCATCACGCACTCGCTCCGGCTGATGAACCAGACCTCGGTGCTGGGCCGCTACCTGCGCGTGTTCCGCAGCATCGTGGGGCAGATGCAGCACGACCTGTTCCACGTCTACACGGTCGACCAGCACATCCTGATGGTGGTGCGCAACGTGCGCCGCTTCTTCATCGCCGAGCATGCGCACGAATACCCGTTCTGCTCGCAGCTGGCCGCAGGCTGGGACAAGCCCTGGATCCTGTACGTGGCGGCGCTGTTCCACGACATCGCCAAGGGCCGAGGCGGCGACCATTCGACCCTTGGCGCGCGCGACGTGCGGCGCTTCTGCCGCCAGCACGAGATCGGCCGCGAGGACACCAGGCTCATCGAGTTCCTGGTCGCCGAGCACCTGGTGATGAGCCAGATCGCGCAGAAGCAGGACCTGAGCGACCCGGAAGTCATCAGCAATTTCGCCCGGCGCGTGGGCAACGAGCGCTACCTGACCGCGCTCTACCTGCTGACCATCGCCGACATCCGCGGCACCTCGCCGCGCGTCTGGAACGCCTGGAAGGGCAAGCTGCTCGAGGACCTGTACCGCTACACGCTGCGCGCCCTCGGCGGCCGCATGCCCGACCCCGGCGCCGAGATCGAGGCGCGCAAGCGCGAGGCCCTGGTGCAGCTGGCGCTCCATGCCGAGCCCTTCGAGGCCCATCGGGCGCTCTGGGACACGCTCGACGTCGGCTACTTCATGCGCCACGACGCCTCCGAGATCGCCTGGCATGCCAAGCAGCTGTCGCGCCACGTGCCGCATGCCGGCGTGCCGCTCGACCCGCACGCGCCGCCGATCGTGCGGGCCCGGCTGTCGCCGATCGGCGAAGGGCTGCAGGTGGTGGTCTACACGCCCGACATGCCCGACCTGTTCGTGCGCATCTGCGGCTACTTCGACCAGTCCTCCTTCAGCATCCTGGATGCCAAGGTGCACACGACGAGCAACGGCTTCGCGCTCGACACCTTCCAGATCGTCACCACCTTCACGCCGGAGCACTACCGCGACCTCATCAGCATGGTCGAGACCGGCCTGGCCAAGACGCTCAGCGAGGCCGGCCCGCTGCCGCCGCCGAGCAAGGGCCGGGTGTCGCGCCGGGTGCGCAGCTTCCCGATCAAGCCGCGCATCAGCCTGCTGCCGGACGAGAAGGCGCAGCGCTGGGTGCTCAACATCTCGGCCAGCGACCGGGCCGGGCTCCTGTATTCGGTGGCGCGGGTGCTGGCGCGGCATCACCTGAACCTGCAGCTGGCGAAGGTGACCACGCTCGGCGAGCGGATCGAGGACACCTTCCTGATCAGCGGACCGGAGCTGCAGGGACAACGCGCGCAGCTGACGATCGAGACCGAGCTGATCGACGCGCTGGCTTGAAAGGCGGGTTCAGCCCGGCGCCAGCCGGCGCTCCAGCCAGGCGCTGTAGCGCGACAGCCCGAAGCACATCACCCAGTAGACCGCGGCGATGAAGAGGTAGCCCTCCAGGTAGAACGGCCGCCAGGTCGGGTCGCCGCCGAGCGCCAGGCCGAGCGCGCCGGTCAGCTCGAAGAGCCCGACCACGGTGACCAGCGAGGTGTCCTTCAGGGTGCCGACCACGCTGTTGGTCAGCGCCGGCACCACCAGCCGCAGCGCCTGCGGCAGCACGATGTCGCGCTGCACCGGCCAGCGACCGAAGCCGAGCGCCATCGCCACCTCGGTCTGCCCGCGCGGCACCGCCTGCAGGCCGCCTCGGATGATCTCGGCCAGGTAGGCCGCCACGAACAGCGTCAGGCCGGCCAGCACCCGCACCAGCACGTCCGGCTGCCAGCCCGCCGGCCAAAGCAGCGGCAGCAGGAAGGACGCCATGAACAGCACCGAGATCAGCGGCACGCCGCGCACCAGCTCGATGTAGGTGGCGCTGAGCGTGCGGATCACCGGCCAGTGCGAACGCCGGCCGAGCGCCAGCAGCAGCGCCAGCGGAAAGGCCAGCGCCAGCCCGACCACCGCCAGCGCGATCGTCAGCGGCAGGCCGCCCCACTGGCTGCTCGGCACCGGCGCCAGGCCGAGGAGGCCGCCGCGCATCAGCAGCACGAAGACCGCCAGCGAGGCGATCCACAGCGGCAGCAGCCACCAGCGCCAGCTGCGCGGCCAGGCGCTCAGCAGGGTCGTGAGCGACAGCAGGCTGACCGCGATCGCCGGCCGCCACTGGTCCTCGTAGGGATAGCGGCCGAAGAGAATCGGGCGCCACTTCTCGGCGATCACGCCCCAGCAGGCGCCGTGCTGCAGCGCGCGGCAGGCGGCGGCGTCCGGCCGGAACACCGCGTGCAGCACCGCCCAGTCGAGGATGTGCAGCGCGGCCCAGGCGAAGAGCGCCAGCAGCAGCACGCTGAACACCGCCCGCAGCGGCGAGCCCCACAGCTCGCGCCGCCATTCGATGGTCGCGCCGCCCGTCATCGCCATCCCCGCAACGCCACCCGGGCGTTGAAGCGGTTCATCGCCGCCGCGATCAGCAGCGACAGCAGCAGGTACACCGCCATGATCACCGCGATGCATTCGAAGGCCCGGCCGGTCGAGTTGAGCGAGGTGTTGGCGATCGACACCAGCTCCGGATAGCCGACCGCCACCGCCAGCGACGAATTCTTGGTGAGGCTCTGCAGCTGGTTGGTGAGCGCCGGCACGATCACCCGCAGCGCCTGCGGCAGCACCACTAGCCGCATCTGCTGCCACGGCGTGAAGCCGAGCGCCTGCGCGGCCAGCTTCTGGCCTTCGGTGACCGAGCCGATGCCGGCGCGCACGATCTCGGCGACGAAGGCCGCGGTGTAGAGCGCCAGCGCGATCACCACCGCCAGGTATTCCGGGCTCAGCGCCGCGCCGCCGCTGACGTTGAAGCCGCCACGCTCCGGCCATTCGAGATGGCTGGGCCACCACTGGCCGGCGTCGGCCACCGGCCAGGGCAGCGACAGGCCGCCCTTGCTCAGCCAGATGTCGGGCATCAGTTCGAGCGGCTCGGTCGAATCGGGCAGCAGCTGGGTCAGCGCGAAATACAGCATCAGCAACTGCACCAGCAGCGGCACGTTGCGCAGGGTCTGCACGTAGAGCGCGCTGAGCCCGCGCACCAGCACGTGCGGCGCCAGCCGGCCGATGCCCAGCAGCGTGCCGAGCAGCACCGCGCCGATGGCGGCGGGTACCGCGGCTCGGAGCGTGTTGACCAGGCCGGCCAGGAAGGCGCGCCAGTAGGGCTGGCCGGAGCTGAAGTCGAGCCAGCCTTCGGACACGTCGAAGCCGGCGGGCTGCAGCAGGAAGTCGAAACCGGACTGCACGCCCCGGCCGCGCAGCACGAAGAGCGCGTGGTGGACCAGCCAGGCCACGACGCCGAGGATCGCGACGATCAGCAGGACCTGCGCCGCCCAGGCCAGCAGCACCGACCGGCGCCCGTCCGGCGCGGCTTCTGCGCTGGGTGGCCCTGGGGGCGCGGCGCTCATCGCACCGGCAATCCGTACATCAGGCCGCCCTTGTTCCAGAGGTTGTTCGAGCCGCGGGGCAGCTTGAGCGCCGACTTGGCGCCGACGTTGCGATCGAAGATCTCGCCGTAGTTGCCGACCGCCTTGACCGCGCGGTAGGACCAGTCCTTGTCCAGGCCGAGCGGCTTGCCGAGGTCGTCGCCGGTGCCGAGCAGGCGCATCTGCTGCGGGTCCTTGCTGTTGGCCTTGAGGTCGTCGGCGTTGGCCTGGGTGATGCCGAACTCCTCGGCCTCCAGCAGCGCGTTGGGCACCCACTTGACGATCGCGAACCACTCGTCGTCGCCGCGCCGCACCAGCGGCGCCAGCGGTTCCTTGGAGATCAGCTCGGGCAGGATCTCGTAGTCGTCCGGGTTCGGCGCTTCCTTGTTGCGCAGGCCGGCGAGCGCGGAGGTGTCGGTGGTGAAGGCCTGGCAGCGCCCGGAGAAGAAGGCCTTGAAGGACGCCTCGAAGCTCTCGAAGACGACGGTCTTGACCGGGATGCCCAGGCCCTTGAAGTAGTCGGCGACGTTCTTCTCGTTGGTGGTGCCCGACTGGGTGCAGATGGTCGCGTTCTTGAGCTGCTTGGCACTGGTCACCTTGATCTTCTTGGGCACCAGGAAGCCCTGGCCGTCGTAGTAGGTGATGGTGGTGAAGTTGAAGCCGAGCGAGGCGTCGCGGGTCAGGTTCCAGGTAGTGTTGCGCGCCAGGATGTCGACCTCGCCGGCCTGCAGCGCCGAGAAGCGCTGCTGCGAATTGAGCGGCACGAACTCGACCTTCTTGCCGTCGCCCAGCACCGCCGCGGCGACCGCCCGGCAGGTGTCGACGTCCAGGCCGGTCCAGTTGCCCTGCGTGTCGGGTGCCGAGAAGCCGGCCACGCCGTTGGTGACGCCGCACTTGACGCTGCCGCGCTGCTTGACCGCGTCCAGGGTCTTGCCGGCGAAGGCGGGAGCAGCGGCCAGGCCGAGGCCGGCGGCGACGAAGGCGAGTGCGAGCGCCGGGCGGATGCGGTGGTTCATTCGGATGGGTCCTCTGTTGTTCTTGATGTCGTTCTTGAATGCGCGCAGCAGTTTACGGGCCACCGCGGCGGCGCCGTGTCAGTCGTCGTCGCTGGCGTCGAGGCCCGGGAACAGCACCTCGGTGAAGCCGAAGCGCGTGAAGTCGCGCACCCGCATCGGGTAGAGCTTGCCCAGCAGGTGGTCGACCTCGTGCTGCACCACGCGGGCATGGAAGCCCTCGACCGTGCGGTCGATCGGGTCGCCGTAGGGGTCGAAGCCCGTGTAGCGGATGCGGGCGAAGCGCGGCACCACGCCGCGCAGGCCGGGCACCGAGAGGCAGCCCTCCCAGCCCTCTTCCTCGTCCTCGCCGAGCGGTGTGATCACCGGGTTGAGGAGCACCGTGCGCGGCACCACCGGCGCGTCCGGATAGCGCGGATTGATCGTGTCGGTGCCGAAGATGACGAGTTGCTGGTCGACGCCGATCTGCGGCGCGGCGAGGCCGGCGCCGTTGACCGACTGCATCGTCTCGAACATGTCGCGCACCAGCAGGTGCAGTTCGTCGGTGTCGAAGGCGGCGACCGGCTGCGCGATGCGCAGCAGCCGCGGGTCGCCCATCTTGAGGATTTCTCGAATGGCCATCGGGCCATTATCGGGCGGCTCGCCGAGCCGCCGCGGGCTCAGCGGAAGTGCCCGCCGCCGCCGAAGCCGCCGCCACCCGCGACGCCGACCCGGCCGCCGCCGAAACCGGCCCCGCCGTAGCCCGGATGGCCGCCCCAGCCGGGACGTCCGTAGCCGCCCCAGTAGCCCGGCCGGCCGTAGCCGCCGTAGTAGCCACGGCCCCAGTAGCCGCAGCAGCCGCCGTAGTAGCCGCCGCCGATGAAGATCGACGGCGACACGTAGGCCGAGGCGTAGGGATAGCCGTAGTAGGGATAGGCGCCGTTGGCGTAGTAAGGACCGGGCGCCACGCAGCCGGCCAACAGCGTGGCGCCTCCGATGGCGATGGCGGCGGTGAGACTGCGGATTCGGTTCATGGCGCGCTCCTGGTCATGCTCGGTTCAACGGCCGGCTCCGTCCAAAGGTTCAACGTTCGGCGCGACGGTCTGTTGACGTCGGGCCGGTAAAGCGCCCGCCGCCGGGCGCCGCACTCAGCCTTCGGGCAGACCCTTGTCGAGGATCTCGAGCAGCCTGGCCTCGTCGATCACCGCCACCCCGAGGTCGCGGGCCTTGACGAGCTTGCTGCCGGCTTCTTCGCCGGCCACCAGGAAGTCGGTTTTCTTGCTGACCGAGCCGGCGACCTTCGCGCCCGCCGTTTCCAACTTGTCCTTCGCCTCCTCGCGGCTCAGTGTAGGAAGCGTCCCCGTGATGACGAAGGTCTTGCCGACCAGTGGCCGCGGCGTGCGCGCGGCAGGTTCGCCCTCGGGCCAGTGCAGCCCGCAGGCCCGCAAATGCTCGACCACCTCGCGGTTGTGCGGCTGGTCGAAGAAGGTCCTGAGGCTCGTCGCGACCACCGGGCCGACGTCGTTGACCTCCAGCAGTTCGGCCTCGCTGGCGTCCATGATCCCGTCCAGCCGGCCGAAATGCAGCGCCAGGTCGCGCGCGGTGCTCTCCCCGATGTGCCGGATGCCGAGACCGAACAGGAAGCGCGGCAAGGTGGTGGTCTTGGAGGCTTCCAGCGCATCGACGATGTTCTTCGCCGACTTGTCGGCCATGCGCTCCAGGCCGGCCAGGGTGGTGAAGCCGAGCTTGTAGAGGTCGGGCAAGGTGCGGATCAGGCCGGCGTCGACCAGCTGCTCGACCAGCTTGTCGCCCAGGCCCTCGATGTCGAGCGCGCGGCGGGCCGCGAAATGCAGGATCGCCTCCTTGCGCTGGGCGCCGCAGAAGAGGCCGCCGGTGCAGCGGTAGTCGACCTCGCCCTCCTCGCGCACCGCCGCCGAGCCGCAGACCGGGCACTGGTGCGGCATGGTGAAGACCGGGCCGCGCTTGTCGTCCGGGCGGGCCGCGCTCTCGGGCAGCACGCCGACCACTTCCGGGATGACGTCGCCGGCGCGCCGGACGATCACGGTGTCGCCGACCCGCACGTCCTTGCGTCGGGCCTCGTCCTCGTTGTGCAGCGTGGCGTTGGTGACCGTGACGCCGCCGACGAACACCGGCGCCAGCTTGGCCACCGGCGTCAGCTTGCCGGTGCGCCCGACCTGCACCTCGATCGCCAGCACCTCGGTCAGCTGCTCCTGCGCCGGGTATTTATGCGCCACCGCCCAGCGCGGCTCGCGCGAGACGAAGCCCAACTGCCGCTGCAGCGCCAGGCTGTCGACCTTGTAGACCACGCCGTCGATGTCGTAGGGCAGCGCGTCGCGCTGGCGGCCGATCGTCTCGTGGAAGGCGATCAGCTCGATCGCGCCGCGCGCCCGCGCGGTCTGCTGCGCCACCGGGAAGCCCCAGGCAGCGAACTGCTGCAGCCAATCGAACTGGGTCTCGCAGGACGGACCGCCCTGCTCCGGCGGCGTGACCTCGCCGAGGCCGTAGGCGAAGAAGCTCAGCGGCCGCCGCGCCGCGATCGCCGGGTCGAGCTGGCGCACCGCGCCGGCCGCCGCGTTGCGCGGATTGACGAAGACCTTCTCGTTCTTCTGGCCGGCCGCGATCTTCTCGCGCTGGCGCTCGTTCAGGGCGTCGAAGTCGGCCCGCTTCATGTAGACCTCGCCGCGCACCTCCACGACCGGCGGCGGCGACTCGCCTCGCAGCCGCAGCGGGATCTGCTGCACGGTGCGGATGTTCTGCGTCACTTCCTCGCCGATCTCGCCGTCGCCGCGGGTGGCCGCCTGGACCAGCACGCCCGCTTCGTAGCGCAGGTTGAGCGCCAGCCCGTCGAACTTCAGCTCGCAGACGTATTCGACCTGCGGCGCGTCCTCGGCCAGGCCGAGTTCCTTGCGCACCCGCGCGTCGAAGGCGCTGGCGCCGGCCGGCGTGATGTCGGTCTCGGTACGGATCGACAGCATCGGCACCTTGTGGCGGATCTTGGTGAAGCCGTCGAGCGGCTTGCCGCCGACGCGCTGGGTCGGCGAATCGGGCGTGCGCAGCTCGGGATGCTCGGCCTCGAGCGCCTGCAGCCTTTGGAACAGCTTGTCGTATTCGGCATCCGGGAGCTCCGGCGCGTCGAGCACGTAGTAGAGATGCGCATGCCGATGCAGCTGTTCGCTCAGTGCGGCGGCTTCGCGGGCCGCTTCCTTCGACGTCGCCATGGCTAGCTGAACAGGCGGCGCGCCAGCGGCGAGCCGGCCGACAGGTCGCGCGAATCGAGCATGTCGTAGAGCTGCTCGAGGTCGGTGCCGATGACGTCCATGGTCTCGTCGCGCAGCGGCTGCCCGTCGCTGTCGGTGATGACGCCGTCCATTTCCTTGGCCAGCGCCGTGGCGGCTTCGCGCATGCGCTCGAAGGGCTTCTCGGTGCGGTCGACCTGCGGCACGTCCAGGCTCAGGGTCAGCTCTCGGATCGCCGACTGCGCCGGGTCGTCGGCCAGCGCGGCCTGGGTGTCGAAGGACAGCCCGAGGATCGGCGGCAGGCCCGGCTCGCCGGCCGGCAGCACCATGCGCCCCGGGATCATGCCGGCGACGAAGGCCAGCCGGGCCGCGTTCTGCTGCACGTAGCCCGGGCTCCAGGCCGCATGGCGGGCCCGCAGCACGAAGCTCAGCTGGGCGTCGTGGGTGCTGGCGAACTGGTCGAGCTCGCGCGCCCGCGCCACCTCGTCGAGCATCTCGGGAAACTCCGGCGCGCCGTTGACCGCATCGGCGAAGGACTGCGCCTTGACCACGAATTCCGAATACTCGATCTCGTTCAGCGCGCCGGTCCGGTTGGCCAGCTGCACGCCGACCTGGAAGGCGCCGTAGCGCTGGCCGGCCACCGCCGGCTCCCATTCGCCGGTGTGCTCGTTCAGGCCCTCGACCGCCACCGGCTTGCTGCCCGCGCGGCGGGTCGGCGGCATCGCGGCGATCGCGGCGTCGCCCGAGGCCAGGCCGTCGAGCGAGATCGGCGCGATCACGTCGATCAGCGGATCGAGGCCGCCGCGCCGGTCGGCCGTCGGCAAGGCCAGCGCCACCGGCGCCGGCAGGTCGGGGTCGAAGAGCGGCTCGTGCCGCTCGTTGCCCAGCACCTGGTGCGGGTCGATGTGCAGCACCGGCTCCTGGTCGCCCGGCACCGGCTGCGGCAGGTCGGCCGGGGCGCTGTCGAGCGCGTCGGGCTGGCGCGGTGCGTTGCGGTGCGAGGACCAGGCGTTGAAGGCAACCAGCGCGGCGAGGATGAGTCCGCCGGCGATGGCGAGTGCGACTGTGAGGCTGCTCATGGATCGGGGTTCAGGCCGCTTCGACCATCGACACGGCCGCTTCCATGTCGACCGCCACGATGCGCGAGACGCCCTGCTCCTGCATGGTCACGCCGATCAGCTGCTCGGCCATTTCCATGGCGATCTTGTTGTGGCTGATGAAGAGGAACTGGGTTTCGCGGCTCATGGCGGTGACGAGTTTGGCATAGCGCTCGGTGTTCGCATCGTCGAGCGGCGCGTCCACTTCGTCCAGCAGGCAGAACGGCGCCGGGTTGAGCTGGAAGATCGCGAAGACCAGCGCGATCGCGGTCAGCGCCTTCTCGCCGCCCGAGAGCAGGTGGATGGTCTGGTTCTTCTTGCCGGGCGGCTGGGCCATGACCTGCACGCCGGAGTCGAGGATCTCGTCGCCGGTCATCATGAGCCGCGCATTGCCGCCGCCGAACAGCTCCGGGAACATCCGGCTGAAGTGCTCGTTGACGATCTTGAAGGTGCCGCCGAGCAGGTCGCGGGTCTCGGCGTCGATGCGGCGGATCGCGTCTTCCAGTGTGCCGATGGCTTCGTTCAGGTCGGCCGATTGGGCATCGAGGAAGGTCTTGCGCTCGCTGGCCACCGCCAGTTCGTCGAGCGCCGCCAGGTTGACCGCGCCGAGGCCGGCCACCTCGCGGTTGAGACGGTCGATCTCGCCCTGCAGGCCGGTGAGGCGCACCTTGTCTTCCTCGACCGAGAGGGCCACGGCCTCGAGGTCGGCCTGGGCGTCGGCCAAAAGCTGCTGGTATTGCTCGAAGCCCAGGCGCGCCGCCTGCTCCTTCAGCTGGAAGTCGGTGATGCGCTGGCGCAGCGGTTCGAGCTCGCGCTCCAACTGCAGGCGCCTCTCGTCGCTGGCGCGCAGCTTCAGGGTCAGGTCGTCGTACTGGCTGCGGGTGGCGCCGAGCGCGCCTTCGCGTTCCAGCTTGAGCGCCAGCGCATCCTGCAAACCGGCCTGCGCGGAGGCATCCGACAGGCGGCCGAGCTCGGCGCGGGCGCGCTCCTCCTCGTCGGCCAGCGAGGTCGACTGCTGGGTCGCGGTCTCGATGCCGCGGCTCAATTCGGCGCGGCGCGCTTCCAGCGTGCGCTGGGCGAAGGTCGCCTCCTGCGCCTGGCGCTCGAGGCTGCGGTGCTGCTCGCGGCTGGCGGTGAGCGCCCGGGCCGCTTCAATGACCCGCTCGTCGAGCTGCGCATGCCGCTCCTGGCTGTGGGCCAGCTGCATGTCGAGTTCCTCGAAGCGCGATTCGGCGGCGATGCGCTTTTCCTGCAACTCTTCGAGCTGGGCATCGACCTCGCCGAGGTCGCCGTCCAGCTGCGCGCTGCGGGCGCGGGTCTGCTCGGCCAGCTGCGACAGGCGCAGCGTCTCGACCTGCAGCCCGTGGGCGCGAGACTGGGTGTCGGCCGCCTCGCGACGGGCGCCGACGAGCCGCTGCGCGGCGTCGGCGTAGGCGGCTTCGGCGCGGGCCAGCGCGGTGCGCGATTCGTCGGCGATCAGCACCTGGGCGCGCAGCTGGCGCTCCAGGTTCTCCATTTCCTGCTGGCGGGCCAGCAGGCCGGCCTGCTCCGAATCCGGCGCATAGAAGCTGACGCTGTGCGCGGTCACCGCGTGGCCGCTGCGAACGTAGATGGCCTGGCCGGGCTGCAGCTGGGCGCGCTGGGCCAGGGCTTCCTCGAGCGTCTCGGCGCTGAGGCAGCCGTGCAGCCATTCCTCGAACAGCGCCTGCTGGCCGGCGTCGTTCAGGCGCAGCAGCGAGGCCAGCCGCGGCAGGCTCGACGCCGAGGCGGCCGGCGCGCCCGCCTGCGGCGGCGAATAGAAGGCCAGCTTGGCCGGCGGGGCGTCGTTGCCGAAGGCCCGGACCATGTCGAGCCGGCTCACCTCGAGCGCACCGAGGCGCTCGCGCAGCGCGGCCTCGAGCGCGTTCTCCCAGCCCGCCTCGACGTGGATGCGGCTCCAGAGGCCCTGCAGGCTCTCGAGCCCGTGCTTGGCCAGCCAGGGCGCGAGCTTGCCGTCGGTCTTCACCTTCTCCTGCAAGGCCTTGAGCGCTTCCAGCCGGGCCGACAAGTCGGCGTGGCGCGCACCTTCGGTGTTGACGCTCTGCTGGCGCGTGCGGCGGTCGTCGTCGAGCTGGGGCACGGATTCCTGCAGCTCGTGCAGCCGCGCTTCGGCTTCGCCGGCGGCTTCCTGCGCCGCCGCGAGGTGCTCCTGCATCTCGACCAGCTTGGCCTCGTCGGGCGCGGCCAGGGCGTTGCGGTCGCTGCGCAGGCGCTCGGCGCGCTGGTTCAGCTGGCGGCTCTGGTCCTCGATGTTGCGTTGGTCGGCGGCCAGCACCTGGATCTGCTGCTGCACCTGCACCACGGTCGCGCGCTGGGCATTGGCCTCGTCCTGGGCGCGCTGCTGCGCGTCCTCCAGCTCGGGCATGCGGGCGTCGTGGTCCTCCAGCTGGGCGGCCAGCAGCACGGCCTGCTCCTCCGCGTCGACGCCCTGGCCGGCCAGGGTCTCGATCTCGGCCTCGGCGTCCTCGCGGCGCGCGGTCCATTGCGCCATCTGCTCGCGCAACTGCACCAGCCGCTGCTCGACCCGCTGGCGGCCCTCGACCACGAAGCGGATCTCGCCTTCGAGCCGGCCGACCTCGGCGCTGGCCTCGTAGAGCCGGCCCTGCGCCTGGTTGACCTGGTCGCCGGCCGCGTAGTGGGCCTGGCGCACCGTCTCGAGGTCGGCCTCGATGTGGCGCAGGTCGGCGGTGCGCGATTCGAGGTCGTTGATCGCCCGCTCGGCGTCGGCCTTGATGCGGCCCTGGTCGGCCTCGCTCTCGCTGCGCTTGAGGAACCAGAGCTGGTGCTGCTTGCGCGTCGCGTCGCCCTGCAGGCTGTTGTAGCGGGCCGCGACCTCGGCCTGGCGCTCCAGCTTCTCGAGGTTGCTGTTGAGCTCGCGCAGGATGTCCTCGACGCGGGTGAGGTTCTCGCGGGTGTCGCCCAGGCGGTTCTCGGTCTCGCGGCGCCGTTCCTTGTACTTGGAGACGCCGGCGGCCTCTTCGAGGAAGAGGCGCAGCTCCTCGGGCTTGGATTCGATGATCCGGCTGATCGTGCCCTGCCCGATGATCGCGTAGGCCCGCGGGCCGAGGCCGGTGCCGAGGAACACGTCCTGCACGTCGCGGCGGCGCACCGGCAGGTTGTTGATGAAGTAGCTCGAATTGCCGTCGCGGGTCAGCACCCGCTTGACCGCGATCTCGGCGAACTGCGACCACTGGCCGCCGGCGCGATGGTCGGCGTTGTCGAAGACCAGCTCGACGCTCGAGCGGCTGGCCTGCTTGCGGCTGGTCGTGCCGTTGAAGATCACGTCCTGCATCGACTCGCCGCGCAGCTCGGAGGCGCGCGATTCGCCGAGCACCCAGCGCACCGCGTCCATGATGTTCGACTTGCCGCAGCCGTTCGGCCCGACCACGCCGACCAATTGGCCGGGCAGCAGGAAGTTGGTGGGTTCGGCGAAGGACTTGAAGCCCGAGAGCTTGATGGAATTGAGGCGCACGACAGGTTGGCCCTAAGCCAGGATGTTTGCCAAGGAGCTTGCCAAGGTGTTGATTTGTAATGAGATTTTGCGGACCCGAGGCCGAAGGCCGGGACCGGCACCTGCCCCGGGATGATAACGTGCGCCCCATGCCCGCCAGCGCCGCTTTCCGTCCCCTTCACCGCCGATGCCGGCTCGTTTTCGGCGCCTTCGCCGCACCGGCCGTGGCATTCGCGTTGGCGTCGATGCTTGCCGGCTGCGCCAGCACCGAGCGCGCCGAGCCCTACGAAAACAAGGAATTCCTCCAGAGCGGCGCCAACCGCATCGCCAACCTGGCGTTGCGCGACAACCTGCAGTCGGTCAAGCGGGTGCAGCTGTCGCTCTACCGGCGCAATCCGCGCGAATGGCGCAAGTGGAGCACCAGCGCCGACGACGCGATCCAGCGCACCTGGGACTCGATCATGCAGGGCCCGGCATTGCCGCAACTGCACGGCGCCTACGGCGTCGACGCGATCCGGCTGGCCTTCCAGACCGGCCCGCCCACGCCTTACGAGGGCGACCGGGTCGCCGCGCTGGTGATCGGCTGGGCCGCGCTGCTGAAGCAAGCCAACGGCGACACCTGGGACCAGACCATGGTCGACGGCGTCAACGCCGAGAACAGCTTTCGCGCGGCACGCAACTTCGAGATCTCGCTCTGGCTGATCGAGTCGCGCACCGGCGGCGACGGCCAGCCGCTGCTGCTGGCCACCGAGGTCAGCGACAAGGGCCGCAACCTGCTGGTCGACCGCGAGCTGTCGAAGGTGGTCGCCCGGCTCGACCTGCTGGCCGCGCAGGCCGACGAGAAGTACCGCCGGGCCGCGCTCGACTTCGGCCAGAGCTGGTTCCTGGGCAGCCTGGGACCGTTCTTCGCGATGGTGCCGCGCTGAGGCTTGTCGGCCTACCGACACTCGCCACGCATGGCCGCCGCTGCAATGGAAGGCAGCGCCAGCAGTCCGCCCATCCGATAGCCCGCGATGACCGGTCCTTCCTTCCTGGAACAGTCGGGAACCGCCGCGGCGGCGATGCCGCGACTCAAGGTGGTTTCGGTGCTCGAGGGCGCCGGGCCCGGAACACGGATGTCGCGGACCTCGGGCGCGAGCTTGTAGTCCTTGGGCAGCGAAAGGACCAGCCCTCGTTCGGCGGGCCGCGATACCGCTTCGGCATCGACCGCCTCGTGACCTGCCCGCTCCGAGACCGCCGCTGGCGCAGTCGCTGCCGCGGGGGACGGCCTGGCGGCCGCGACGCTGCGCGGTCTCCTGGCCGATGTCGGCGCGAGCGAGGCCCTTGCCGGGGGCGTCGGGGCGGTCGGCACCGCCTGCGGCCGAGCGAGTTCGACGGGTCTTGGGACGTCGACATACAGGATCGGCAGCAGCTTCTTCGGCGGCTTCTCGCCATGCGTCGTCAGGACCGCGAAGAACAGGACGTGCAACGCGACGGCGGCCAGGACGATCGCACCGGCGCGCCATCGGCCGTTCTTCGGACCGGCTGGATTTCTGATTTCAGGGCTCCCTTGGCTCTCAAGCCAAAGCCCGCCAGTCTAGGAAGCGAGGATGCGCAAGCGTGCGACCCGAGGCCCGATCGAACGCCGAAGCTTCCGCATTCGGGGTGCGATCGTGCGCCCTAGAATGTTTTGCAGTCTTCCACCTCAACCCAGGGACGTTTCATGAGCTCCATCAATTTCATCGGCGGCGAAAAAGGCGGTGTCGGCAAGTCGGTCACGGCGCGGGTCCTGGCGCAGTACTTCATCGACCACAGCCGGCCCTTCGTCGGCTTCGACACCGACCGCTCGCACAGCTCCTTCACCCGCTTCTACGAAGGCTTCGCCTCGCCGGTGGTGGTCGACAGCTTCGAGGGGCTCGACACGGTGGTCAACGGCTTCGAGGCCAATCCGCAGCAGAGCGTGATCGTCGACCTGGCAGCGCAGACGCTGGCGCCACTGTCGCGCTGGATCAAGGAATCGGACCTCTTCGACGTCTTCGCCGAACTGGGCGTGGCGGTCAACTTCTGGCACGTGCTGGACGACGGCCGCGATTCGAGCGACCTGCTGGGCACGCTGGTCGACACCTTCGGCGCCCGCGCCAACTACATCGTGGTGCAGAACTACGGTCGCGGGAACGACTTCGGCCTGCTGCTCGGCTCGCAGTCGCTCACCAAGGCGATGGCGCACGGCGCTCGCGTGATCGCCCTGCCCCGCCTGCACGACGCCAGCATGCGCAAGATCGACGCCGGCAACACCAGCTTCTGGAAGGCGGTCAACGACCGCGAAGGCCCGCACGCGCTGGGCCTGCTCGAACGCCAGCGGGTGAAGACCTGGCTGGCGACGGCCTACGCGGCCTTCGACACGCTGCCGCTCTGACCCGAAGCGGCGGCCGCGTCGGGCGGGCGCGGCCTCAGGAACGTTTATAGGCGGCGCTGCCGCCGTGCACGAAGCCGATCCGCTTGGCGGGTCGGCGCACCAGCAGCCCGACCAGCACCAGCGCCAGCACCATGAAGACCACGAAGGCCCAGTTGGCGATCGAGCCGCCGAGGAAGGTCCAGTCGACCGCGGTGCAGTCGCCGCTGCCGCGGAAGATCATCGGGATCGCGCGCTGCAGCGGGAAGCTCTCGACCATGCCGTAGAAGTCGCGCCCGCAGCTCACGACCTCGGGCGGATACCACTGCAGGAAGCTCTGCTTGGCCGCCGTGTAGGCGCCGCCCACCGCCGCCAGCAGCGCCAGCACGGCCCACGGCAATTGCCAGCCGCGCCGGCTCGCGAAGCCGGCCAGCGCCGAGAAGATGGCCACCAGGATCAGCGCGTAGCGCTGCACGATGCACATCGGGCACGGATTCAGGCCGCCGGCCAGTTGCAGGTAGACGGCGAAGGCCAGCCCGAGCAGGCAGGCCAGGCAGACGATGGCGTAAGCGCGGCGCGGCGCGCCAAAGAACCAGTTGATCACGGTGAAACCCAATCTTCGACGAACACCCGGGCCTTGCGCGGCGTGGCGACCACCTTGTCGCCCTCGGCGAGGCCCAGGTCCCGGAACTGTTGCGCAGGAAGTTGCGCCTCGATGATGGTTCCGGAGCCTGGATTATCAGGATTCGTTTCGACCGGTTCGAGTTCCAGCCGCGCGATCGGGCCGACCACGATCGCCCGCGTCAGGGTGGCGACGATGCCGCTGGCGCCGGGCGCATAGCGCTCCACGCTGAGGTCGTGCGGCCGCACATAGGCGAGCGCCTTGCCGTCGCGCAGGTCCTGCTGGCCGGGCGTGTCCAGGCGGATGCCCTCGACCTGCACCTCGCCCTCGAGCGAGCGGCCGTGGAACAGGTTGACGTCGCCGAGGAAGCCGTAGACGAAGGGGCTCGCCGGATGGTCCCAGACGTCCTGCGGCGAGCCGACCTGCTCGATGCGGCCGCTGTTCATCAGCACCACGCGGTCGGCGACCTCGAGCGCCTCTTCCTGGTCGTGCGTGACGAAGATGCTGGTCACGTTCAGTTCGTCGTGCAGCCGGCGCAGCCAGCGGCGCAGTTCCTTGCGCACCTTGGCGTCGAGCGCGCCGAAGGGCTCGTCCAGCAGCAGCACCTTCGGCTCGACCGCCAGCGCGCGGGCCAGCGCGATGCGCTGGCGCTGGCCACCGGAGAGTTGCGCCGGATAGCGGTCGGCCAGCCAGTCGAGCTGCACCAGTTGCAGAAGCTCGTGCACCTTCTTCTTGATCTGCGCGTCGCTCGGCCGGAGGCTGCGCGGCTTGACCCGCAGGCCGAAGGCCACGTTCTCGAACACGGTCATGTGGCGGAACAGCGCGTAGTGCTGGAAAACGAAGCCGACCTGGCGCTCGCGCACATGGACGTCGGTGGTGTCCTCGCCCGAGAACAGGATGCTGCCGGCCCCGGCCGTCTCCAGCCCCGCGATGATGCGCAGCAGGGTGGTCTTGCCGCAGCCCGACGGGCCCAGCAGCGCCACCAGTTCGCCCGAAGCGACGTCCAGGCTGACGTCGCGCAGCGCGTGGAAGTCGCCGAACTGCTTGCTGATGTGGCGGATTTCGATGCTCATGGGGTTCCTTCAAGCGGCTGCGGGCGTCGGGCGTTCCGGGGGCAACTCGGCCAGGGCCTTCATCTCGCGCTCGTGGCGCCATTCGATGAAGGACTTGATCACCAGGGTCACCAGCGCCAGGATGGCCAGCAGCGAGGCCACCGCGAACGCGGCGACCGATTGGTATTCGTTGTAGAGCACTTCGACGTGCAGCGGCATCGTGTTGGTCTGGCCGCGGATGTGGCCCGACACCACCGACACCGCGCCGAACTCGCCCATCGCCCGCGCGTTGCACAGGATGACGCCGTAGAGCAGGCCCCACTTGATGTTCGGCAGCGTCACGTGCCAGAAGGTCTGCCAGCCGGTCGCGCCCAGCACGATCGCCGCCTGTTCCTCGTCGGTGCCCTGCGCCTGCATCAGCGGGATCAGTTCGCGCGCGATGAACGGAAAGGTCACGAAGACGGTCGCCAGCACGATGCCCGGCACCGCGAAGATGATCTTGATGTCGTGCGCCTGCAGCCACGGTCCGAACCAGCCCTGCGCGCCGAACACCAGCACGTAGATCAGGCCCGCCACCACCGGCGAGACCGCGAACGGCAGGTCGACCAGGGTGGTCAGCACCGCCTTGCCGCGGAACTCGAACTTGGCGATGGCCCAGGCCGCGGCGACGCCGAACACGAGGTTGAGCGGCACCGCGATCGCCGCGGTGAGCAGGGTCAGGCGGATCGCGCTCCAGGCGTCGGGCTCCTGCAGCGCCTCGAAGTAGGCGCCGAAGCCCTTGCGCAGCGCCTCGGCCGCGACCGCCGCCAGCGGCAGCACCAGGAACAGGAACATGAAGGCCAGCGCGATGCCGATCAGGGTGCGGCGCACCCAGGCCGATTCGGTGGTGCCGGCCTGCGCCCGACGCACCGGATCGGAGATGCCGCTCATTTCGTCGCCTCCGAACGGCGGCGCTTCCAGCCCTGCAGGCCGTTGATGAGCAGCAGCAGCACGAAGGAGATCACCAGCATCACCAGCGCCACCGCGGTGGCGCCCGAATAGTCGTATTGCTCGAGCTTGCCGATGATGATGAGCGGCGTGATCTCCGAGATCATCGGCATGTTGCCGGCGATGAAGATGACCGAGCCGTATTCACCGATCGCGCGCGCGAAGGCCATCGCGAAGCCGGTCAAGAGCGCCGGCGTGATCGACGGCAGGATCACGCGGGTGAAGGTCTGCAGCCGCGTCGCGCCGAGGCTGGTGGCGGCCTCTTCGAGTTCCTTCTCGGTGTCTTCCAGCACCGGCTGCACCGTGCGCACCACGAAGGGCAGCCCGATGAAGATCAGCGCGATCACGATGCCGGCCGGCGTGAAGGCCAGCTTGATGCCCAACGGCTCCAGGAACTGCCCGACCCAGCCGTTGCCGGCCAGGAGCGCGGTCAGCGAGATGCCGGCCACGGCGGTCGGCAGCGCGAACGGCAGGTCGACCAGCGCGTCGACGATCCGCTTGCCGGGAAACTTGTAGCGCACCAGCACCCAGGCCACCAGCAGGCCGAACACGAGGTTGACCAGCGCCGCGATCAGCGAGGCGCCGAAAGTCAGGCGGTACGAGGCCAACACGCGGGGCGAACTCACCGCGGCCCAGAACTGGTCCCAGCTCATCGTGAAGGTGCGGAACACCAGCGCCGACAGCGGGATCAGCACGATCAGGCTGAGATACAGCACCGAGAAGCCGAGCGTGATCCGAAAGCCCGGCAGCACGCGACGCGAGACGCCGCGCGGCGCGGCACCCGCGAGCGGCACCGCCGCGGACGGCAGCGCCGACGATGCCGGGCCGCTCATCGCGCCCCGGGCGTGTAGAGGCGGTCGAACTGGCCGCCGTCGTCGAAGTGCACCTTCTGCGCCTGGGCCAGGCCGCCGAACAGCTCCTGCACGGTGAACAGCTGAACCGGCTTGAAGCTGGCGGCGTACTTCTTCAGGATGGCTTCGGAGCGCGGGCGCAGCGCGTGCTTGGCGGCGATTTCCTGGGCCTCGTCGGAATAGAGGTAGTCGAGGTAGGCCTTGGCGAGGTCGCCGGTGCCCTTCTTGGCAACCGTGCGGTCGACCACCGCGACCGGGTTCTCCACCAGCACGCTGATCGACGGATAGACCGTGTCGACCTTGCCGGCGCCGAACTCGCGGTCGATCGACAGCACTTCGGATTCGAAGGTGATCAGCACGTCGCCGATGTTGCGTTGCAGGAAAGCGGTGGTGGCATCGCGGCCGCCGCGCGCCAGCACCGGCACGTTCTTGAACAGCTTGCCGACGAATTCGGCGGCCTGCGCGTCGGTGCCCCCCTTCTTCTTCACGTAGCCCCAGGCCGCGAGGTAGGCGTAGCGGCCGTTGCCGCCGGTCTTCGGATTGACGACCACCACCTGCACGCCGGGCCGGATCAGGTCGTCCCAGTCCTTGATGCCCTTCGGGTTGCCGTTGCGGGTCAGGAACAGCATGGTCGACGTGGTCGGCGAAGCGTCGTCCGGGAAGCGCTTGGGCCAGTCCTTGGCGACCACGCCGGCGCTGGCCAGGAAGTCGATGTCGGTCGAGGTGTTCATCGTGACCACATCGGCATCGAGGCCGTCGGCCACCGCCCGCGCCTGCGCGCTGGAGCCGCCGTGCGACATGTCGACCTTGACGTCCTTGCCGGTGGTCTTCTTGTAGTTGGCGACGAAGGCGGCGTTGTAGTCCTTGTAGAACTCGCGAGCCACGTCGTAGGAAGCGTTCAGCAGGGTCTGGGCCGAGGCGACGCCGCTCGCGGCAAGCACCAAAGCGCCGACGAGGGTCTTGATTCTGGAAGTCATAAGGAAGCGAGAGTTTCGAGATTTCGACGACCGGCCACCAGGGTGGTCGGAACGTCCGTCAGCGATTGGAGCAGAGCCAGGCCCAACGCCCAGTCCCCGTGCCCCGATTCGCCGTTGATGTGGCCGGCATTCTGCATCCGAACGAATTCGCTGCCCCAGCCGCGGGCAAACGCGCCGGCCAGCCGCACCGGGCAGGCCGGATCGTTGCTGCTGGCCACCACGATGCTGCGGTACGGCAGCCGGGTGAAGGGCACCGGCGTGAAGTCGGTCATCACCGCGCGCCGCTCCGGATCGGTCGGCGCCACCAGCAACGCTGCGCTCACCCGCTTGGCCACAGCTTCGGGCAGATGGGCCGTCGCGATGCAGCCCAGGCCGTGCGCGGCGATCACCACCGGGCCTTCGGCGGCGAGCACCCGCGCTTCAAGCGCAGCCAGCCAGGCCGCCAGCTTCGGGCTCGAGCCTTCCTCGGGCTCGATGCGCACAGCACCACGCACCTGCTCCGCCCACAGGCCCTGCCAATGCCCGGGGCCGGCCTCGTGCCAGCCCGGAACGATGACGATCGTCGGCTCGGTCACCCGCGGCCTATTTGTTCGGCTGTGGCGTCAGGCGCAGGTACGGGCGAACCGTCTTGTAGCCCTTCGGAAAGCGCTGCGCGATTTCGGCCGGATCCTGCAGGCTCGGCAGGATGACGACGTCGTCGCCGTCCTTCCAGTTCACCGGCGTGGCGACCTTGTGGCTGTCGGTCAACTGCAGCGAGTCGATCACCCGGAGGATCTCGTCGAAGTTGCGGCCGGTGCTGGCCGGATAGGTGATCGTGGCGCGGACCGTCTTCTTCGGGTCGATGATGAAGACGCTGCGCACCGTCGCGGTGGCCGAGGCGTTCGGGTGGATCAGGTCGTACAGCTCGGACACCTTGCGGTCGGCGTCGGCCAGGATCGGGAAGTCGACCGTGGTGTTCTGGGTCTCGTTGATGTCGGCGATCCAGTCCTTGTGCTTGCCGACCGGGTCGACGCTGATCGCGATCGGCTTCACGCCGCGCCTGGCGAATTCGCCCGACAAGGCGGCCGTCTTGCCCAGTTCCGTGGTGCAGACCGGCGTGAAATCCGCCGGATGCGAGAACAGCACCACCCAGGAATCTCCCGCCCATTGGTGGAAGGAGATCGGACCCTCGCTGGAATCCTGGGTGAAATCGGGGGCGGCGTCGCCGAGTCGAAGGGTGGCCATGGGCAGTCTCCGGGTGAAGGGGGACGCCATTCTCCGAACCGGCGCTCGGATAACAAAAGAATATCTATTTGTTTGAATATGTCGTTTCGAACATGAACGCATCGTCGCCCAAGGCGTGCGGCTCGGCGCCGTCGAGGTTCTCCGCCAGGAAATCGATCAGCCGCCGGACTGCCGGCACCAGCGCCCGCCGGGCCGGAAAGACCACGTGGCTGATCGCCGGCGTCGGTCCCCAGCCCGGCAGCACCTCGGCGAGCAGCCCGGCCTCGATTTCGCGCCTGCACATGTAGTCGGGCAGCACCGAGGCGCCGGTGCCCTGCACCACCGCGAACTTGAGCGACAGCAGGTCGTCCGCGATGTAGCGCGGCGCATGGCTGTGCACATGCACCTTGCCGCCGGGCCCCTCCAGCCGCCACTGGGTGCGTTCGCCCATCGACATCGACACCGTGGCGAGGCGCTCCAGGTCGTCCGGCGTGCGCACCGGCCCCTGCGCCCGCAGCAAGGCCGGCGTCGCCACCAGGATCGTGTGGCTGACGCCGAAGGTCTTGGCGACCAGCGTGGTGCTGTCCTCGATCGCCGGGCGCACCCGCAGGGCGAGGTCGACGCCCTCCTCGACCGGATCGACCGGCCGGTTCAGCACCCGCATCTCGACCCGCACGTGCGGATAGCGCGCCAGAAATACCGGTAGCAAGGGCCCGACGCTGCTCTGCGCCAGCGTGACCGGGCAGCTCAGGCGCACCGTGCCGCGCGGCTCGGTCTGCACCTGCGCTACCGATTCGGCGGCCGCCTGCGCGGCGTCGCGCATGGCCGAGCAGTGGCGCAGGAACACCTCGCCCGCCGGCGTGAGCGACAGCCGCCGGGTGCTGCGCTGCATCAGCTGCACGCCGAGGCGGCCTTCCAGCTCCGCCACGTGGCGCGAGAGCCGCGACTTGGGGACGCCGAGCGCCCGGCTGGCGGCCGCGAAGCCGCCGCGTTCGGCGACCTCCGCGAAAAAGACCATGTCGTTGAGGTCTTGCATGGCTGATTGTCCTGTTTTTGGAACTAACTAAGTCGATTTTGCCGACTTATCAGCCGATAGCCAACAAATTTAGAATGCTTGCACGCCGACCATTTCAGCGCCGGCGCTTTCTCAGAAAGCTCGCACCATGAAACTCCTGCATGTCGATTCCAGCGTCCTCGGCGCCCATTCCACTTCCCGTCAACTGACCGCGGAAATCGTGGCCGACTGGCGCCAGCAGCATCCCGACACCACGGTCGACTACCTCGACCTGGCCGTCGACACGCCCAACCACTTCACCGCCGACGCCCTCGGCATCAAGGTCGGCCTGCAGGCCGAGCCGACCGAAGCGCAGCGCTTCGAGAACGCGGTATCCGAGCGCCTGGTGAGCCAGTTCCTGGCCGCCGACGTGATCGTCCTCGGCGCCCCGCTCTACAACTTCACGGTCCCGACCCAGTTGAAGGCCTGGATCGACCGCCTGGCGCAGGTCGGCCGCACCTTCAAATACACCGACAAGGGCCCGGTCGGCCTAGCCGGCGGCAAGACGGTGATCGTGGCTTCGACCCGCGGCGGCGTCTACTCGACCAGCGAAGGCGGCCAGGCGATGGAACACCAGGAAAGCTACCTGAAGGTGCTGTTCGGCTTCTTCGGCATCACCGACGTGCGCATCGTGCGCGCCGAAGGCCTGGCGATGGGCGACGCGGCCAAGGCCGCCGCCCTGGCCGCGGCCCGCGACGGCATCCCGGGCGCGACCGGCAAGGCCGCGAATCTGGACCAGGCCAAGCTGGCGGCCTGATCCGGCGCTTTCCAGAACGAAGGGGCGGCCCGCGACGAGCGGGCCGCCCCTTTTGTCTTCATTCGCCGGTGTGGATGCGGATCCAGGCCGTGTATTTGTCGACCCAGCCCTGCAGGAAGGCCTTGCTGCCTTCGGCGATGTGGCCCTTGTCGTCGAACAGGCCTTCCTTGTTGTGCAGGAAGATTTCCGGCTGGCCGAGCGTGGGCATGTCCAGGTAGGCCAGCACCGGGCGCAGGTGCTGCTGCGCGATCGCGGTGCCGATCTGGCCGATCGAGACGCCGATGACGCCCGCCGGCTTGCCGGCCCAGGCGCTCTGGCCGTAGGGGCGCGAGGCGCAGTCGATCGCGTTCTTCAGCACGCCCGGGAAGGAGCGGTTGTATTCGGGCGTGACGAAGACGATGCCGTCGCAGCTGGCGATGTCGGTCTTCAGCCGCAGGACCGCGGGCGCCTGGTGCGCGTCGTCGTCCTGGTTGTAGAGCGGCAGGTCGTCGATGCGCAGGTGCTCGAAGGTGAAGTCTTCCGGCGCGAGATGCGCCACCGCGAGCGCGAGCTTGCGGTTCAGCGAATCCTTGCGCAGGCTGCCGATGACGACGCCGATCTTCTTCTGGCTCATGGGGTGCTCCGCGAATGGGTGGATGGAAGCGCCGTGCTCAAGCGGCCCGGCGCTGCGGTGCATTCTGCAGGCTGGCCTGGCTGACGTTGGCGCCGGCCGGCACGTCGTCGGTGATCCAGACGTTGCCGCCGATGGTGGCGCCCTTGCCCAGCGTCACCCGCCCGAGGATGGTCGCGCCGGCGTAGATGACGACGTCGTCCTCCACCACCGGATGGCGCGGCAGGCCCTTCTGCAGTTGCCCTTCGGCATCGATCGGGAAGCGCTTGGCGCCGAGCGTGACGGCCTGGTAGATGCGCACCCGCTTGCCGATCACCGCGGTCTCGCCGATGACGACGCCGGTGCCGTGGTCGATGAAGAAGCCGGCGTCGATCTGCGCGCCCGGATGGATGTCGATGCCGGTCTGCCCGTGGGCCAGTTCGGCCACGATGCGGGCCAGCAGCGGCAGCTCGAGCCGGTAGAGGCGGTGCGCGAGGCGGTGGTAGATCATCGCCAGGATGCCGGGATAGCACAGCAGCACCTCGTCGACGCTGCGCGCCGCCGGGTCGCCTTGGAAGGCGGCCAGCACGTCGCCGTCGAGCAGCCTCCGGATGGCCGGCAGGTCGGCCGCGAAGGCGCGCGCCGCGGCGGTCGCCTGCACGTCGATGTCCTCCGGCGCGCGCGGCTGGTGGCGCGACATGTAGCCCAGTTCCAGCTTGATCTGCGTCAGGAGCGCCTGCAGCGCGGATTCGAGGGTGTAGCCGACGTAGAAGTCCTCGCTCTCGTGACGCAGGTCGGGCGGACCGAGGCGCATCGGGAAGAGCGCACCCTTGAGCGATTCGACGATGCCCGCCAGCGCCTCGCGCGACGGGAACTCACGCCCGCCCGGGTCGCGCGAGCGCTTCTGCGAATCGCGCCATTCGGCACGGGCTTCGTGCAAGGCGCCGACGATGTCGCCGACATCGAACAAAGACATGTGAACTCCTCCGGTCGTGGGGCTCGACCTTGCACGATCGGGCAAGACCCCACGGCGCCGGGGTTTCTGACTCCGGCCGGGGCGCGCGGGCCTACTTGTTCACGTAGATCTGGTCGAAGGTCGCGCCGTCCGCGAAATGCGCCTTGTCCGCCTTGGCCCAGCCGCCGAAGGCCTCGTCGATCGTGAACAGCGTGAGCTTCGGGAATTGCGCGCCGTACTTGGCAATGGCCTTCTCACCGATCGGCCGGTAGTAGTTGCGGCCGACCACGTCCTGGCCTTCGTCGGAGTAGAGGTACTTCAGGTATTCCTCGGCCACCGCGCGGGTGCCTTTGCGGTCGACCACCTTGTCGACCACCGCCACCGAAGGCTCGGCCAGGATGCTCGCCGAAGGCACGACGATGTCGAACTTCTCGGGACCGAATTCCTTGAGCGCCAGGAAGGCCTCGTTCTCCCAGGCCAGCAGCACGTCGCCGACATTGCGCTGCACGAAGGTGATGGTCGCGCCGCGCGAGCCGCTGTCGAGCACCGGCACATTCTTGAACAGGCTCGTGACGAATTCCTTGGCCTTGGCGTCGCTGCCGTACTTGCGGCGCGCGTATTCCCAGGCGGCCAGATAGTTCCAGCGTGCGCCGCCCGAGGTCTTCGGGTTGGCGGTGATGATGCCGACGCCGGGCTTGACCAGGTCGTCCCAGTCCTTGATGCCCTTCGGATTGCCCTTCTTCACCAGGAACACGATGGTCGAGGTGTAGGGCGCCGAGTTGTGCGGCAGGCGCTTCTGCCAGTCCGGGTGCACCAGGCCGCCGTGCTCGACAAGAGCGTCGATGTCGCCGGCCAGGGCCAGCGTGGCGACGTCGGCATCGAGGCCGTCGATGATCGAGCGGGCCTGCTTGCCCGAGCCGCCGTGCGACTGCTTGACGGTCAGGTCTTGGCCGGTCTTGGCCTTCCAGTAGGCTCCGAAGACCTTGTTGTAGTCGACGTAGAGCTCGCGGGTCGGGTCGTAGGACACGTTGAGCAGGGTCACGGCGCCCTGGGCGAACGACGGCAATGACGTCAGGGCGAAGCCCGCTGCGGCGGCGGCGCCGAAGGAAAGCTTGATAAAGTCGCGGCGGTGGCTCATGGTCTTGTGCTTGCAAAAGGCATATCGATGAAGCCTCGCATTCTGATTCCGGCATATAGGAAGACAAACGATCAAGTTTTCACTTCCTAATAGCCAAAACAACTAAGACACCCCCGAAGGCATCCACATGGCTCGCATGGTTCAGTGCATCAAGCTCGGCAAAGAGGCCGAAGGGCTCGACTTCCCGCCCTATCCCGGCGAACTCGGCAAGCGGCTGTGGGAAAGCGTCAGCAAGGAAGCCTGGGCCGCCTGGCTCAAGCAGCAGACCATGCTGGTCAACGAGAACCGCCTCAACCTGGCCGATGCCCGCGCCCGCCAATACCTGGCGCGGCAGATGGAAAAGCATTTCTTCGGCGACGGCGCCGACACCGCCCAGGGCTACGTGCCGCCATCGCCGGCCTGAGCCGGCCTTCGCGACCTCCTCGACCTTCGCGACCTCCGCATCCTTCATGGCCGAGCCGGTCGAATGGCGTGCCGACGGCCTTCCCCGCAGCCCGCGCTTCGACGACGTCTATCACACCGAAAGCGGCGCGCCAGCGCAGGCGCGCCATGTGTTCCTGGCCGGCTGCGGCCTGCCCGAGGCTTGGGGCCGGCAGGCGCGCTGGCGGATCCTCGAGACCGGCTTCGGTTTCGGCCTCAATTTCCTGAGTTGCTGGAAAGCCTGGCGCGACGATCCCGAGCGGCCGGGCATTCTGCATTTCGTCTCGATCGAGGCCTATCCGGTCGGCCGGGACGACCTGCTGCGCGCAGCGGCGGCCTACCCCGACCTGATGCCCCTCGCCGAAGCGCTGGCGGCGCAATGGCACGGCCTCCTGCCCGGCTTTCATCGCCTGTGGCTGGACAAAGGCCGCGTGCTCCTGACCCTGTGCATCGGCGACGTGCAGCCGATGCTGCGGGCCCAGCGCTTCGAGGCCGACAGCATCTTCCTCGACGGCTTCAGCCCGCAGCGCAATCCGGCGATGTGGTCGGCCGAGACGCTCTCTGCGGTCTCGCGCTTCGCCCGCCGCGGCACCCGGATCGCGACCTGGACCATCGCCCGCGCGGTCTGCGACGGCCTGGTGCAATGCGGCTTCCGGATCGAGAAGGCGCCCGGCCTGCCGCCCAAGCGCGACTGCCTGCGCGGCGTCTTCGAGCCGGCCTGGCAGGTTCGGCGGCGGGAGCCCCCGATACCGCCTGCCGAGCCCGGCCGATGCGCCGTCGTCGGTGCCGGCCTCGCGGGCGCCGCGGTGGCGGCCAGCCTGGCGCGGCGCGGCTGGCAGGTGGTGGTGCTCGACGCCGCCGAGCACGCGGCGGCGGGCGCCTCCGGCTTGCCGGTGGGCCTGATGGCGCCGCACGTCTCGCCCGACGACGCCCTGCTCTCGCGGCTCACCCGCGCCGGCATCCGCGCGGCCTGGCCGCAATTGGTGCAGTGGCTCGACGAAAGCACCGACTGGAAAGGCGAAGGCGTGATCGAACGCAGGCAGGCCGGCGACGACCGCTTGCCGACGGGCTGGTCGGCCGATGGCGAGAACGAAAGCTGGCATGTGGACGAACTTCGGAGCGACGGTGCGGTAGCGCTCCGGCACCGTCGCGCGGCCTGGGTGCGGCCGGCACGGCTGGTCGCCGCCTGGCTTCGCCAGCCGGGCATCCGGGTCGAATTCGGACACCGCGTGGCAACCCTCGAGACGCCGACCGGCGCTTCGTCGCCTTGCATCCTGCGAGACGCCGCGGGCACGGTCCTGGCCGAAGCCGATCGCGTGGTCATCGCCTGCGGCTTCGAGAGCGAGGCGCTGGCGCCCGGCCTGCCGCTGCAACCGGTGCGCGGCCAGGTCGAATGGGGCCTGGCGCCGCCGGATGCGCCCTTGCCCGCCGTGCCGCTGAACGGCGATGGCCACCTGATCGCCCAGGTGCCCGACGACGGCGGCAGCGCGCTCTGGCTGGCTGGCGCTACCTTCGACCGCGACAGCCGCGACCGCACGCCGCGCGCCGCCGACACCGAATTCAATCGGCTGCGATTGGCCAGCCTCGCGCCGGAAGCGGCCCGCTACCTCGACCGCACCGCCTTCGAACGCGGCGACGCCAGGACCTGGACCGGCATCCGCTGCGCCTCCGGCGACCGGCGCCCGCTGGTCGGGCCGCTGTCGGGCGACGAAAGGAGCGCCGTCTGGCTCTGCACCGCGCTCGGCTCGCGCGGGCTCACCTTCGCCGCGCTGTGCGCCGAACTGCTGGCGGCGCGCTGGCAGGCCGAGCCGCTGCAGCTGCCCGCGCGGCTGGCCCAGGCGCTGGATACGCGACGCGTCGAACGGTCGACACATTGACCGCCGGGCCATCGCGAGACAATCCGCCATGGCCATCCGCTACGACATCACACACACCACGATCTACCGCTACAACAAGCCGGTCACCTTCGGCCTGCACCGGGTCATGTTCCGGCCGCGCGACAGCCACGACCTGCGGGTGCTGGCCACCGACCTCGAGGTCAGTCCCAAGGCCCACGTGCGGATGATCCAGGACCCGCATTCCAACTCGGTCGCGCTGGTGCAGCCGATGGGCGAGGCGGACGAGTTGCGCTTCGTCTGCTCGTTCACCATCGAGCACGTGCCGACCCCGCTCGACGAGCTGGCGCTGGAGCCGTCTGCGGAAGTGCTGCCCTTCGCCTATTCGCTGCAGGAGCGGCTCGACCTGGAGCACTACCTGCGCCCGCACCACGACGACCCGGACGGCCTCCTGATGCTATGGGCCCACCAGTTCCTGCAGACCGACAAGCCCAATGGCACGCGCGAGGTGCTCACCCGCATGAACGCCCACATCGGCCAGAGCCTCACCTACACCGCGCGCGACGAGGAAGGCACGCAGACGCCGCTGCAGACCCTGGCGCTCGGCAGCGGCAGCTGCCGCGACTACGCGCTCCTGATGATGGAAGCCGCGCGCCGGCTCGGCATCGCCACCCGCTTCGTCTCCGGCTACCTCTACGACGCCGCGCTCGACGTCGGCCAGGCCGAGGAAGGCCAGGCGATCAGCGGCGCCGGCAGCACCCACGGCTGGCTGCAGGCCTACCTGCCGGGCGCCGGCTGGATCGCCTTCGATCCGACCAACAACCTGATGGCCAGCGTGCAGCTGATCCGGGTCGGCGTCACGCGCGATCCGGCGCTGGCACCGCCGATTTCCGGCAGCTGGTTCGGCGACGCCGACGCCTACGAGGGCCTGGAAACCTCGGTGACGGTGCGAAGGCTGCCCGACTAGGCCGGACGTCCTCCGAGGCACGCGAATTGCGTGGCCTCCCTCGAAAAGACCGTCACATTTCGGCGCTACGATCCGAAAGTGATCGTTCGATCGCTGAAGGGGCGCGTCCGCGGCACCCAGAGGAGGAAATAACATGAAGATGATTCCGATCGACCTTGCGCTGCAAGGTGGCGGTTCCCATGGCGCGTTCACCTGGGGCGTGCTCGACCGCCTGCTGGAAGAACCCTGGCTGCGCCTGGACGGCATTTCAGGCACCTCGGCCGGCGCGATGAACGCAGCCGCCATGGCCTGCGGCTACACCGCCGGCGGCGCCGAAGGGGCCCGCGAATCGCTCGACAAGTTCTGGCAGGGCGTCTCCGAAGCCGCCCGCTTCAGCCCCTTCAAGCGCAGCTTCATGGACATGCTGAGCGGGACCTGGACGCTGGAGAATTCGCCCGCCTTCCAGCTGGCCGACCTGGCCAGCCGCGTCTTCTCGCCCTACGACCTGAATCCGCGCGGCATGAATCCGCTGCGCGGCATCCTGTCGGAGCTGATCGACTTCGACCGCCTGGCGTCCTCGCCGATCAAGCTCTTCGTCACCGCCACCAACGTGCGCACCGGCCGCGGCCGCGTGTTCCGCAATGCCGAGCTGACGCCCGACGTGCTGCTGGCCTCGGCCTGCCTGCCGACGCTCTTCCACGCGGTCGAGATCGAGGGCGATCCGTACTGGGACGGCGGCTACGCGGGCAACCCGACGATCACGCCGCTGATCCGCGAATGCCAGTCGAGCGACACGATCCTGATCCAGATCAACCCGGTCGAGCGGCCGGGCGTGCCGCGCACCGCCAGCGAGATCAGCAACCGGCTGAACGAGCTGTCGTTCAACTCGCCGCTGCTCAAGGAGCTGCGCATGATCGCGCTGCTGCACCAGGCCGCCGACCCCGGCCACGGCGAAGGCGCCGCCTGGGCCCGCATGCGCATCCACCGCATCGCCACCGATTCGATGCTGCACCTGGGCGCGACCTCCAAGATGATCTCGGAATGGCCCTTCCTGTGCCAGCTGCGCGACGAGGGCCGGGTCGCCGCGACCGCCTTCCTCGAAGCCCACAAGGGCGACATCGGCAAGCGCTCGACGCTCGACCTCGACGCGCTGCTCGAAGGAGTCTGAGCGATGGGCCTCCTCGGAATCTTCATCGGCCTCGGCCTTCTCATCTGGCTGTCGTTCCGCGGCTGGAGCGTGCTGGTGCTGGCGCCGGCCGCCGCGCTGGTGGCGGCGCTCTTCGCGGGCGAGCCGCTGCTGGCGCACTGGACCCAGACCTTCATGGGCGCGGCCGCCGGCTTCCTGGCGCAGTTCTTCCCGCTCTTCCTGCTCGGCGCGGTCTTCGGCAAGCTGATGGACGACAGCGGCTCGGTCCAGACCATCGCCGCCTTCATGACCGAGAAGATGGGGCCGAAGCGCGCCATGTTGGCGGTGGTGCTGGCCGGCGCGCTGGTCACCTACGGTGGCGTCAGCCTCTTCGTCGCCTTCTTCGTGCTGGCGCCGATGGCGCAGGCGCTGTTCCGCGCCGCCAACATCCCGGCGCGGCTGATGCCGGCGGCGATCGCGCTCGGCACCTCGACCTTCACCATGTCGGCGCTGCCCGGCACGCCGGCGATCCAGAACGCGATCCCGATGCCCTTCTTCGGCACCACGGCCTTCGCCGCGCCAGGCCTGGGCGTGATCGCCTCCGCGATCATGCTGGGCTTCGGCATGTGGTGGCTGCGCCGCGCCGAGGGCGTGGCCCGGCGCAAGGGCGAAGGCTTCGGCGCGGTCGCGGCCGAGCCGCAGCTCGATGCCGCCGACGACCCGGTGGTGCGCGAACGCGCCACCACGGCCGGCAGCTTCGACCCGGCCGAGATCCAGCACGGCGAGCACGGCACCGGCCAGCCCGGCATCGTGGCCGCGCTGGCGCCGCTGGTGGTGGTCGTGGTGGTCAACCTGCTGATGGCGCTGGTGGTGCTGCCCAACATGAACACCGACTACCTGGCGGACGCCCGCTTCGGCTCGGTCAGCCTGGCCAATGTCGGCGGCGTCTGGGCGGTGCTGGTCGCGCTGGCGGCGGCAATGGCGGTGCTCATCGCGCTCAACTGGAAGCGGCTGCCCTCGCTGCGGGCCACGGTCGACGCCGGCGCCAACGCCTCGGTGCTGCCGGTGGTCTGCGTGGCCAGCCTGGTCGGCTTCGGCGCGGTGGTGGCGGCGATGCCGGCCTTCGAGCTGGTGCGCGACTGGGTGCTGGGCATCGGCGGCGGCCCGCTGGTGTCGCTGGCGCTGTCGACCAACATCCTGGCGGCGCTGACCGGCTCGGCCTCGGGCGGCCTGACGATCGCGCTCGACGCGCTGGGCGCCACCTACATGCAGCTGGCCGCGACCCTGAACATCGACCCGGCGCTGATGCACCGGGTCGCGGTGATCGGCGCCGGCACCCTCGACAGCCTGCCGCACAACGGCGCGGTCGTCACCCTGCTGGCGGTCTGCGGCATGAAGCACGGCGACAGCTACTTCGACATCGTGATGGTCGGCATCGTCGGCGCGCTGATCGCGCTGGTGGCGGTGATCGTGCTGGGAACGGCCTTCGGGTCGTTCTGAAAGCGTCCCGGGGCTTCAGCTGGGCGAGCGGCGGCAGCGCTGGCTCATGCGCTCGACGTAGCGCTCGGCGACGCAGCAGGCGTAGGCCGCCTCGGCCTCTGCCTCGAGCGCGCACAGGCGGGCCAGCTCCTCGATCGCGGCCTCGCCCGGCCGGCAGCCGGCGTGGTTGTCGCAGATCCAGTCGCCCAGCGCCTCGATCAGTTCCTCGCGGGCGAGGTTGACCGCCAACCTGCAGCGGATCAGGTCATCGCGCAGGCGGGCCAGCTCACTGCTCTTGGAGCGCTGCACGTCGATCTCCCGTGGTTGGAGCTGCTACTTTCGTATGACTGAGGTTAGGACTCGGACCTCGCCGGGTCCATATGGCTTCGGGGCTATGCCCGCGAGCCTGCTGCGGCGTCCGTCAGCACGCGAAGCCGCGCCTTTCTAGAATCGGGCGGTGTTCGGGCTGGTTTCGGCCCGCCCCGGGGCGCTGGCGCGGCCTCGGCGCCTTATCCGGAATAAGCATTCAACCGTCCGGAAACCCGCATGGGCACTGGTGAATATGCTTATCCGCATAAGGCGCGAACCAAAAAATAGTTTGTTTCCATAAGGCTCGCTTCTACATTCCTTTCCTCGTCGAAAGGACCGCGAGGGCGCGACCTTCCTGCCACTGACACACGATGTACCAATACACAGATTTCGACCGCCAGTTCGTGCACCTGCGCGCGGCCCAGTTCAGAGACCAGCTCGAGCGCTGGCAGAGCGGCAAGCTCGCGGAAGAGGAATTCCGCCCGCTGCGCCTGCAGAACGGCTGGTACGTGCAGCGCTACGCGCCGATGCTGCGGGTGGCGGTGCCCTATGGCGAGCTGTCGAGCCGCCAATTGCGCGTGCTGGCGAAGATCGCCCGCGACTACGACGAGCCCGAAGCCGAGGTCTACGAGACCGCGCTGGCCACGCAGGGCAAGCTCGGCACCGCGACGCTGCCGACCCACTACGCCCACTTCACGACGCGCCAGAACGTCCAGTACAACTGGATCCCGCTGGCCAAGTCGGCGGACGTGATGGACCTGCTGGCCTCCGTCGACATGCACGGCATCCAGACCAGCGGCAACTGCATCCGCAACATCACCAGCGACGAGCGCGCCGGCGTCGCGGTCGACGAGATCGCCGACCCGCGGCCCTTCGCGGAAATCATGCGGCAGTGGAGCACCCTGCATCCCGAGTTCGCCTTCCTGCCGCGCAAGTTCAAGATCGCGATCACCGGTGCCACCGAGGACCGCGCCGCCACCGGCTGGCACGACGTCGGGCTGCACCTCATCAGGAACGAGGCCGGCGAGCTGGGCTTCCGGGTGCAGGTCGGCGGCGGCATGGGCCGCACGCCGATCATCGGCACCGTGCTGCGCGAGTTCCTCCCGTGGAACCAGATCATGAATTACCTCGAAGCGGTGATCCGGGTCTACAACCGCTACGGCCGGCGCGACAACATCTACAAGGCGCGCATCAAGATCCTGGTGAAGGCCGAGGGGCAGCGCTACATCGACGACGTCGACGCCGAATACAAGCAGGTCATCGAGCACGACGGCGCGCCGCACACCATCTCGCAGGCCGAGCTCGACCGCGTCAGCGCCTCTTTCGTGCCGCCGACCTTGGCCACCCGCGTCTTCCGCAGCGCCGAGGAAACCGACGCCGACCTTCGCGCCCAGGCCGCCGACGACACGATGTTCGCCCGCTGGCTGCAACGCAACGTCGCGCCGCACAAGAACCCGGCGCTGCGCGCGGTCACGCTGTCGTTCAAGCGCCGCCTGCAGGCGCCGGGCGACGCCTCGGCCGCGCAGCTCGATATCGCCGCGACGCTGGCCGACCGCTTCAGCGCGGGCGAGGTGCGGGTCACGCACGACCAGAACCTGCTACTTCCCTGGGTCCATGCGGAAGACCTGCATGCGCTCTGGCTCAATGCCCGCGAAGCCGGCTTCGCCAGCGCCAACGTGCATCTGCTGACCGACATGATCGCCTGCCCCGGCGGCGACTTCTGCGCGCTCGCCAACGCCCGTTCGATCCCGATCGCCGAGGCGATCACCGAGCGCTACCAGGACCTCGACGAGCTCGACGACCTGGGCGAGATCGACCTGCACATCAGCGGCTGCATCAACTCCTGCGGCCACCACCACAGCGGCCACATCGGCATCCTGGGCGTCGACAAGGACGGCAAGGAGTGGTACCAGGTGACGCTCGGCGGTTCCGACGGTTCGTCGCTCAGCGGCACGCCGCAGGCCGGCAAGGCGGTCGGCCCCTCGTTCTCCGCGGCCGAGGTGCCGGACGTGATCGAGGCGGTGCTCGCCACCTACCGCGACCAGCGCAACGCCGGCGAGACCTTCATCGACGCCTTGCGAAGGGTCGGCCACGATCCGTTCAAGGCCGCGGCCAACGGTGCGCGCTTCAAGGCGGAGGTGGCGGCATGAACCGCACGCTCAAGCTCATCGCCAACGAGGACCACGTCGACAACGGCGAGCCGAACGTGCTGCAACTGGCCAACGACGCCGACCCGCTCGCGATCGAGGTGTGCCTGTCGGACGTCGAGCGCATCGACCTCGACTTCCCGAAGTTCACCGACGGCCGCGCTTACAGCCAGGCCTTCCTGCTGCGCCGCCGGCTCGGCTTCCAGGGCGACATCCGCGCCACCGGCGACGTGCTGATCGACCAGCTGGTGCAGATGCAGCGCACCGGTTTCTCCAGCGCGGTGCTCAGGGAAGGCGTCGACGCCTCCGCGGCCCAGCGCCAGTTCGACCGCTTCGCGGCCTTCTACCAGGGCGATGCGGTCGAGGCCGAGCCGATCTTCTCGCGCACTTGAACCCCACCGGAAATCCATCCATGAGCATCGATCTCGCACACGTCAACGCCAGCCTGGGCCGCAATGCCGAAGGCCTGGTCGACTGGGCCGTCGGCCTCGGCCGGCCGGCGATCATCACCACCAACTTCCGGCCCTTCGAGGCAGTGATCCTGCACATGGTGACGCGTGCCAAGCCGGACGTGCCGGTGGTCTGGATGGACAACGGCTACAACACCGAAGCCACCTACCGCTTCGCCGACGAGGTCACGAAGCTGCTGAAGCTGGACCTGCGCATCTTCGTGCCGCGCCGTTCGCGTGCCCATCGCGAAGCGGTCGAAGGCCCGACGCCGGCGCTGGACGATCCGCGCCACGCCGCCTTCACCGAGGAAGTGAAGCTCGAGCCCTTCGCCCGCGCATTGCGCGAGATGGCGCCGCAGGTGTGGTTCACCGCGCTGCGCGCCACCGACACCGCGGTGCGTGCGCAGATGGACCCGGTCAGCATCAATCCGGACGGCCTGGTCAAGGTCGCGCCGCTCCTGCACTGGTCGTCGAAAGACCTGCACGCGTATTGCGTGAAGCACGGCCTGCCGAACAACTTCGACTACGTCGACCCGACCAAGGGCGAAGACAACCGCGAATGCGGCCTGCACCTGGCGCATTGAGCCTTCTCATTTTCTTCAGCGTCTCCATTTGTCAGATTCCATGAACGCCCGTACCGCCCCCGACGTGCTGCTGCCGACCGCCCAGTCGCTCGCACGCCTGTCCAACACCCAGCTCGACGCGCTGGAAGAAGAGACCATCTTCATCCTGCGCGAGGTCGCGGCCTCCTTCGAGCGCCCGACCCTGCTGTTCTCCGGCGGCAAGGATTCGCTGGTGCTGCTCAAGTGCGCGGAAAAGGCCTTCGGCATCGGCCGCATTCCCTATCCGCTCCTGATGATCGACACCGGCCACAACTTCCCCGAGGTGACGGCCTTCCGCGACGCCCGCGCCAAGGAACTGGGTGCCGAGCTGATCGTGCGCAACGTCGAGGATTCGATGAAGCGCGGCACGGTGCGCCTGGCGCACCCGGGCGAGTCGCGCAACGTGCACCAGTCGGTCACGCTGCTGGAGGCGATCGAGGAATTCCGCTTCGACGCGCTGATCGGCGGCGCCCGCCGCGACGAGGAAAAGGCGCGCGCCAAGGAACGCATCTTTTCGCACCGCGACAGCTTCGGCCAATGGCAGCCCAAGGACCAGCGGCCCGAGCTGTGGACGCTGTTCAACACGCGTCTCGCGCCCGGAGAGCACTTCCGCGTGTTCCCGATCTCCAACTGGACCGAGCTGGACGTCTGGCAATACATCGAGCGCGAGAACATCGCCCTGCCCTCGATCTACTACACGCACAAGCGCGAGGTGGTCGAGCGCCGCGGCCTGCTGGTGCCGGTGACCGCGCTGACCCCGCCGCGCGACGGCGAAGAGGTCGAGGTGCGCGACGTGCGCTTCCGCACGGTCGGCGACATCACCTGCACCTGCCCGGTCGACAGCCTGGCCGCCGACGCGGCCGACGTCGTGATCGAGACGCTGGCCGCGGATGTCAGCGAGCGCGGCGCGACGCGCATGGACGACAAGACCTCCGAAGCCTCGATGGAAAAGCGCAAGAAAGACGGTTACTTCTGATGAGCCTCGCCACACCCTTCACCAACGCCGCCGAGCCGCACGCCGAGACCGGCGCCGCGCTGCGCTTCATCACCTGCGGCAGCGTCGACGACGGCAAGAGCACCTTGATCGGCCGCCTGCTGGTCGACAGCAAGACCGTGCTGCAGGACCAGTTGGCCGGCGTCCAGCGCGGCGGCGAGACCGACCTGGCGCTGCTGACCGACGGCCTCTCGGCCGAGCGCGAGCAGGGCATCACGATCGACGTCGCCTACCGCTACTTCTCGACCGCCAAGCGCAAGTTCGTGATCGGCGACGCGCCGGGCCACGAGCAATACACCCGCAACATGGTGACCGCCGCCTCCAGCGCCGACGCCGCGGTGGTGCTGGTCGACGCGACCAAGCTGGCCTGGGCCGCCGAGGTCGGCGACGGCGAAGTGGTCAAGCGCGAGCTGCTGCCGCAGACCCGCCGCCACACGCTGCTGTGCCATCTGCTGCGCGTGCAGTCGATCGTCTTCGCGGTCAACAAGCTGGACGCGATCGACGACGCCGAGCTGGCCTTCGAACGCATCTCGGGCGCGCTGGCCAGCTTCGCCGAAGCGGCCGGCGTGACGGTCGCGGCGACCGTGCCGATCTCGGCACTGAAGGGCTGGAACGTCGCCTCGCGCCATCCCGACTGGGCCGGCTACAGCGGCCCGAGCCTGCTCGAGCTGCTCGAACAGCTGCCGGTGACCGCGCAGGACGAGGCGGTGCCCTTCGCCTTCCCGGTGCAATGGGTCGAGAAGTTCTCCTCGTCGGCCGACACCTCGCGCGGCCGCCGCGTGTTCTGGGGCCGCGTCGCCAGCGGCCATGTCGAGCCGGGCGAGCGCATCACCGTGCTGCCGAGCGGCCAGCATGCGACCGTCGCGCAGGTGCTCAACCACACGCGCACGCCGCAGTCGGTGCCGGCCGGTCACAGCGCCGGCATCGTGCTCGACCGCGAGCTGGACGTGTCGCGCGGCGATTGGCTGCTGGCGCCCGACGCCTTCGAGCCGGTGCGCGAGATCACCGCCACCGTGGCCTGGCTGGACGACGAGCCACTGGTCGCGGGCCGCGTCTACTGGGCGCTGCAGGGCCATCGCTGGGTCAAGGCCAAGGTGGCGCGCATCCTCGATCGGCTCAACATCAACACGCTCGATGCCGAGCCGACTGAGCAGCTGGAAGCCAACGCCATCGGCGACGTGGTGCTGTCGCTGCAGCAGCCGCTGGCGGTCCTGCCCTTCACGCAATCGCGCGCGCTCGGCTCGCTGATCCTGGTCGATACCGCCTCGCATCGCACCTCGGCGGCCGTGCTGGTGCGGCCGGCGGCGGCAAAAGCCTAAAATTCGGGGTTTTCCCGATTTCTTCCCCGTTTTGCGAACAACATGACCCACGTCGTCTCCGAATCCTGCATCCGCTGCAAATACACCGATTGCGTCGACGTCTGCCCCGTCGACTGCTTCCGTGAAGGCCCGAACATGCTGGTGATCGATCCGGACGAGTGCATCGACTGCGCGGTCTGCATTCCCGAGTGCCCGGTCAACGCGATCTACGCCGAGGAAGACCTGCCAGCCAACCAGCTCGCCTTCATCAAGCTCAACGCCGAACTGGCGCTGGCCGACGGCTGGAAGAGCATCACCAAGCGCAAGCCGGCGCTCCCCGATGCCGAGGAATGGAAAGACAAGACCGACAAGATCGGGGAGTTGGTGCGCTGACGAATGTGGCCCCCACGCTCCGCACTGCGTGTCGTCGCTGCCCCCCGAAGGGGGCGCAGGCCGCCTAGGGGCGGCCCGTCGTCGGCCTGATGTCTTCCGCCATCGAAACCGACGCGCTGATCATCGGCGCCGGCCCGGTCGGCCTGTTCCAGGCCTTCCAGCTCGGGCTGCTCGAAATCTTTTGCCACATCGTCGATGCCCAGCCGCGCGCCGGCGGGCAATGCGTGGCGCTCTACGGCGACAAGCCGATCTACGACATCCCGGGCACGCCGGTGACCACGGGCCGCGGCCTGGCGGAGTCGCTGGTGCAGCAGGTGGCGCCGTTCAAGCCGCAGTTCCATTTCGACCAGCAGGTCTCCGCGCTGGCGCGCCAGGACGACGGCCGCTGGCAGGTCGGCACCAGCGCCGGGCAAACCTTCCTGGCCCGCACGGTCTTCATCGCGGCCGGTGTCGGTGCCTTCGTGCCCAAGCGCATCGCGCTGGCCGGCGTCGAGCGGCTCGAAGGCACGCGGCTTTTCTATCACCCGGAATCGCTCGAACGCTTCGCCGGACAGCGGGTCATCGTCCAGGGCGGCGACGACGCGGCGGTCGATACCGCGCTGGCGCTGGTGCCGCTGGCGGCGCAGGTGGTGCTGCTGCATCGTCGCGATGTGTTCCAGGCCTCCGACGCGAGCCTGGCCGCGCTGCGCGAGCACATCGCCGCCGGCCGGATCACGGTCGCGATCGGCCAGCCGAGCGGCTTCGACGACGCGAAGCTGCAGATCGCCACGCCCGACGCGCGCACCGTCGAACTGCCCTTCGACGCCTGGATCGGCTGCCTCGGCATCTCGCCGCGCCTCGGGCCGATCGCCGACTGGGGCCTGGCGCTGGAGCGCAAGCAGGTGCCGGTCGACACCGAGAAGTTCGAGACCCGCGAACCCGGCGTCTTCGCGGTCGGCGACATCAACACCTATCCGGGCAAGAAGAAGCTGATCGTCTGCGGCTTCCATGAAGCGACGCTGGCGGCGTGGGCCGCCGCGGCGATCGTCTTTCCCGGCCGATCGATTCCGCTGCAATACACGACCACCAGTACCCGCCTTCACGAGCTGTTGGGCGTCGATCGGCCGGCACCCTGAGTGCCGTCGCCGTCGCCGTCGCCGGCAGCGGCGGATTTACCTCGATGAATCGTCGCTGAACATGGGACGACAAGTGCATGGCCTACGATACGGCTCATGCAGGCCTTGAACGTTCAGCTCTTCCAGTGGATCGCCGCCGGCCATGCGCCCGACTCGACCCTGCTCTGGCTGGCGACCCTGCTCGCGAACGGCACCGCCTGGCTCTGCTTCGCGCTGGTCGCCTGGGCCGCCTGGCGCCAACCGCGCGACCGCGCCTTCCTGATGGCCACCCTGTTCGCCTGCGGCGCCGCCTCGCTGGCCGCCCATGCGCTGGCGAACGCGATCCACATGCCGCGGCCCTTCGTCCTCGGCCTCAGCCCTTCCTACATCGACCACGGCGCCCGCGGCGCGATGCCGAGCGCCCATGCCTCGGTGATGTTCACCCTGGCCTTCGTCCTCTGCCTGCGCCCGAGCCTGCGCAAGCTCGGAGGGGTCGTGGTGGCGATCGCGCTGGTGACCGGCTGGGCGCGGGTCTATGTCGGTGTGCACTTCCCGCTGGACGTGCTGGGCGGCCTCGTGCTGGGCGCGCTGATCGCCGCGGTCTTCGCGGGGTTGCAGTGGCTGGTGCGGCGCTGGGTTGCGCCGATGGTGGCGCGGGATGCGGCTGCGATCCCTGCGCCGCGTCCCTGAGCGTGCGAGTCACCCGGCCGCAGCGCCGGCGCTAAAATCCGTCTCGCTAGGGGTGCTGGATCGGGTTGCCGAATCCGGCTGAGAAAAAACCCTTTGAACCTGTCCGGCCGACGCCCGCCAAGGGTCGGCCTTGAGGTAATCCTCGCGCAGGGAAGCAGGTCCGGTGGCCGCCACGCGTTCTTCGCGTGCGACCTGGCCACCGCCCTTGCCCACCTGCCAACGACTTGCTGGAGCAGATGGATGCAATCGAACGAACACCGCCGCCGCGCTGGCCTCAGGCCGGCAGCCGCACGCTCGGGACCGGCGCATGGCCGTGGTTGAGCGGTCCGTGGCCGGCGCCGGTGACGATGTCGGCACCCGCGGCCAGCGCTGCGACCACGTAGCCGCGGGCGCGCTCGACCGCCCTCGGCAGCGGTTCGCCGAGCGCCAGGTAGGCGGCGATCGCCGAAGACAAAGTGCAGCCGGTGCCGTGCAGGTTGCGGCTGGCGATGCGGCGGGACGCCAGTTGCAGCCGTTCGCCGTCGGCTTCGGCCAGCAGGTCCACCACGTCCTCGCCGGGCAAGTGGCCGCCCTTGAGCAGCACCGCCTTCGCGCCCAGGGCCAGCAGTTCGCCGGCGGCGCCGTCGAGGCCGTCGGCACCGCCGATCGGATGGCCGATCAGCAGGGCCGCCTCGTCCAGGTTGGGCGTCACCACGACCGCCCGCGGGAACAACTCGCGCACCAGCACCGAGACCGTCTCGGCGGCGATCAGCCGGTCACCGCTGGTGGCGACCATCACCGGGTCGAGCACCACGTTCGGCAGCTTGTAGTGGTCGATGGCCCAGGCCACGACCTCGACGATCTCCGGCGCATGCAGCATGCCGAGCTTGACCGCGTCGACGCCGATGTCCTCGACCACCGCCTGGATCTGCGCCTTCAGGAAGGCCGGCGGCACGCCGTGGATGCCGGAGACGCCGAGCGTGTTCTGCGCGGTGAGCGCGGTGATCGCGGTCATGCCGTAGCAGCCCAGCGCGGCGAAGGTCTTGAGGTCTGCCTGGATGCCGGCGCCGCCGCCGCTGTCGGAGCCGGCGATCGAGAGCACGCGCGCGTAGCGGGAAGATGCATGGGTCATGCCGAAAATTATCGGCCACGCGCATGCCGTCCGGTCCGGAGGCGCCGATGAGCGTTCGCACCAAACTGCCTTTCGGCTCGGCCGCGGTGCTGGGCGGCGGCCTCATGGGCCGCCTGCTGGCGGTGACGCTGGCGCGCGCCGGCTGCACGGTCGATCTGTACGAGGCCACCGGGCCGGACGCCGAAGGCGCTGCCGCGCGCGTGGCCGCCGCCATGCTGGCGCCGCTGGCCGAATCGGCGGTGGCGCCGGCCTCGGTG
>NZ_LMUW01000056.1 GCF_009765735.1 Xenophilus sp. L33 | reverse complement strand
GGCGATTGCGCTCGGCCGGGTCAGCGCCGCGGCCGGCCGCATCGCCGGCGACTGCGTGACCTGGGCCGCGCGCGCCGCGCTCGCCGGCGAGATCGCGGCGATCGTCACCGCGCCGCTGCACAAGGAGGCGCTGGCCGCCGCCGGCTTCCACTTTCCCGGCCACACCGAGTTGCTGCAGGCCGAGGCCGCCGCGCATCTCGGCCGGCCGGTCTCCGAGGTGCCGGTGCGCATGATGCTGGCCAACGACGAGCTGCGCACCGTGCTGGTGAGCATCCACATGTCGCTGCGCCATGCGATCGAAGCGGTGAGTTTCGACGGCGTGCTGGAGACGCTGCGCATCACGCACCGGGCGCTCTCGGCGGTGCTCGGGCGGCCGCCACGCATCGGTGTGGCCGGGCTCAACCCGCATGCGGGCGAGGGCGGTCTCTTCGGTTCGGAGGAGCGCGAGATCATCGGCCCGGCGATGGCCGCGGCCCGCGCCGAGGGCATCGCCGCCGACGGGCCGCATGCGCCCGACACGATCTTCATGCGGGCCCGCGCCACGCCGACGCGCGCCGGCGAATTCGACGTGGTGGTCGCGATGTACCACGACCAGGGATTGATCCCGGTGAAGTACCTGGGTGTCGAGAAAGGCGTCAACGTGACGCTCGGGCTGCCGCTGGTGCGAACCAGCCCGGACCACGGCACCGCCTTCGACATCGCGGGCAGCGGCCGGGCCGATGCCTCGAGCCTTATCGAGGCGGTGCGTGTGGCGCGCTCGCTGGTCGCGCCCTAGATGCCGGCGCTCAGACGCGCGGCTTGAGGCTGTCGCGGATCTCGCGCAGCAGCAGCACGTCTTCGGGGGTCGGCGGCGGCGGCGGGGCGACCGGCGGCTCGATCGAATTGCGCAGGCGGTTCACCTGCTTGACCATGATGAAGATGATGAAGGCCAGGATGACGAAGTTGAGCGCCACCGTCAGGAAGTTGCCGTAGGCCAGGATCGGCAGGCCGGCCTTCTTCGCATCGGCCAGCGTGGTCCCGGCCGGCATGGAACTGTGCCCGAGCACGATGTAGAGGTTCGAGAAGTCCAGCTTGCCGAACACCAGGCCGACCAGCGGCATGATGATGTCGTTCACGACGGAGTCGACGATCTTGCCGAACGCCCCGCCGATGATCACGCCGACCGCCAGGTCCATGACGTTGCCCTTGACGGCGAATTCTCGGAATTCCTTCATGAAACTCATGTCGTGCCCTCGCGGTGGATTAAGAAGATCGTTCGAAGTATAGGCGGCGCGATGTGACGCTTTGGCACCGATTGCTGCCATTGAACGCGGTCCTTACGCTCCGCTACAATCATTGGTTGACCCCCGCCCACTAGCCGAAGAACATCGAGGATCCCCATGAGCGACAGTCCCGTGAGCACCGCCGGCCAACCCCGGATCGACACCAGCAAGCGGACATGGTTGATCGCATCAGGATGTGCCGGGGTCGTGGGCGGGGTCGCGGTGGCGGTGCCCTTCGTGAGCTCCTTCGAGCCCTCCGAGAAGGCCAAGGCGGCCGGCGCGCCGGTCGAGGCCGACATTGGCGCACTGCAGCCCGGCGAGAAGATGACGGTCGAATGGCGCGGCAAGCCCGTGTGGATCCTCAAGCGCACCGCCGACCAGGTCGCCGAGCTGCCCAAGAACGACCCGCTGCTGGCCGATCCCCAGTCCAAGCGCAACCCGGACGAATTCACGCCGCCCTACGCGATGAACGAGCATCGCTCGATCAAGCCCGAGATCCTGGTCGTCGTCGGCATCTGCACGCACCTGGGCTGCTCGCCGTCGGACCGCTTCACGGCCGGCCCGCAGCCCTCGCTGCCGGACAACTGGCCGGGCGGTTTCCTCTGCCCCTGCCACGGCTCGACCTTCGACCTCGCGGCGCGCGTCTACAAGAACAAGCCCGCGCCCGACAATCTCCCGGTGCCTCCCCACATGTACCTCTCCGACACGCGCATCCTGATCGGCGAAGACAACAAGAAGGCCTGAGGAGACAAACGACATGGCTGAATTCCACGAGATCTCGCCCAACGCACCGGCCAACGAGAAGCTGCTGAACTGGGTCGACAACCGCTTCCCGCTGACCAAGCTCTGGAACGACCAGTGGGGCAAGTACTACGCGCCCAAGAATTTCAACATCTGGTACATCTTCGGCTCGCTGGCGATGCTGGTGCTGGTGATCCAGATCGTCACCGGCATCTTCCTGGTGATGCACTACAAGCCGGATGCGACCCAGGCCTTCGCCTCGGTCGAGTACATCATGCGCGACGTGCCGTGGGGCTGGCTGATCCGCTACATGCACTCCACGGGTGCCTCGGCCTTCTTCATCGTGGTCTACCTGCACATGTTCCGCGGGCTGATCTACGGCAGCTACCGCAAGCCGCGCGAGCTGATCTGGGTCTTCGGCTGCGCCATCTTCCTGTGCCTGATGGCCGAGGCCTTCATGGGCTACCTGCTGCCCTGGGGCCAGATGAGCTACTGGGGCGCGCAGGTGATCGTGAACCTGTTCTCCGCGATTCCCTTCGTCGGTCCCGACCTGTCGCTCCTGATCCGCGGCGACTACGTGGTGAGCGACGCCACGCTCAACCGCTTCTTCAGCTTCCACGTGATCGCGGTGCCGCTGGTGCTGCTCGGCCTGGTGGTCGCGCACCTGATCGCGCTGCATGAAGTGGGCTCCAACAATCCGGACGGCATCGAGATCAAGGCCAACCGCGGCGCCGACGGCCATCCGCTCGACGGCATCCCGTCGCACCCGTACTACACGGTGCACGACATCTTCGGCGTGGTGGTGTTCCTCACGATCTTCTCGGCGGTGATCTTCTTCGCGCCGGAAGCGGGGGGCTACTTCCTCGAATACAACAACTTCATCCCGGCCGATTCGCTCAAGACGCCGAACCACATCGCGCCGGTCTGGTACTTCACGCCCTTCTATTCGATGCTGCGCGCGATCACCAGCGACATGATGTACGCGCTCATGGCCTGCGTCATCGGCGCGGCCGGCTTCGCCGCCTGGAAGTCGCGGCTGCCGGCGATCGCCAAGATCGCGGTCGTGATCGTCGCGGTCGTCGTGCTGGTGCTGATGCAGACCATCGACGCCAAGTTCTGGGGCGTCGTCACCATGGGCGGCTCGGTCATCATCCTGTTCTTCCTGCCCTGGCTCGACAACAGCCCGGTCAAGTCGATCCGCTACCGGCCGAGCTGGCACAAGTACCTCTACGGTGCCTTCGTCTTCGCCTTCCTGATCCTCGGCTACCTCGGCATCGAGCCGCCCGGCGTCTGGGGCACGATCGGCGGCCAGGACCTGGCGCAGCGCGTTTCCCAACTGTTCACCCTCGGCTACTTCGGCTTCTTCCTGCTGATGCCCTGGTGGAGTCGTCTTGGCGAATTCAAGCCCGTCCCGGAGCGCGTGGTCTACGCCGCGCACTGACGGGGAGCACACAAGAATGAAGAAACTGATCCTCACGTTGATTGCGGCGCTCGGCTTCATCGCGGGCGCACAGGCCCAGGAAGCGGGCGTTCCCTGGGACAAGGCGCCGAACCGCACCAACGACCTGACGTCGTTGCAGAACGGTGCGAAGCTGTTCGTCAACTACTGCCTGAACTGCCACTCGGCGGCGTTCATGCGCTACAACCGGCTCGAAGACCTCGGCATCTCCGAGCAGCAGATCAAGGACAACCTGCTGTTCACGACCGACAAGATCGGCGAGACGATGAAGGCCAACATCGATCCGAAGCAGGCCAAGGAATGGTTCGGCGCGGTGCCGCCCGACCTGACGCTGGTGGCCCGCTCGCGCGCCGGCCACGGCGGCACGGGTGCCGACTACCTCTACACCTACCTGCGCACCTTCTACCGCGACGACACCAAGGCGACCGGCTGGAACAATCTGGCCTTCCCGAGCGTCGCCATGCCGCACGTGCTCTGGGAACTGCAGGGCGAGCGTCGGCCGATCTACGAGAAGATGGAAGAACACGGCGAGGAAGTCGAAGTGTTCAAGGGCTGGGAACAGCTCACGCCCGGCAAGATGACGCCGCTGCAATACGACCAGGCGGTCGGCGATCTCGTGAGCTATCTGCAATGGATGGCCGAACCTGCGCAGAACACCCGGATCCGTGTCGGCGTCTGGGTGCTGTTGTTCCTCGTCATGGGCGTGGTCTTCGTGTGGCGGTTGAATGCCGCCTACTGGAAAGACGTCAAGTAACTGAGCCACCGACCGGGCGCATGCCGCGCCGGGTCCCGCAGAGTGGGTTGCCAACGCAACCCACTCTTTTTGATTTTTAGGAGCCTTTCGCCATGATGGTCTTGTATTCAGGAACGACCTGCCCCTTTTCCCACCGTTGCCGCTTCGTGCTGTTCGAGAAAGGCATGGACTTCGAGATCCGCGACGTCGATCTCTACAACAAGCCCGAAGACATCAACGTGATGAACCCGTACGGCCAGGTGCCGATCCTGGTCGAGCGCGACCTGATCCTGTACGAGTCGAACATCATCAACGAGTACATCGACGAGCGCTTCCCGCATCCGCAACTGATGCCCGGCGACCCGGTCGACCGCGCCCGTGTGCGCCTGTTCCTCCTGAACTTCGAGAAGGAACTGTTCGTCCACGTCTCGACGCTCGAGAACCGCACCACCAAGGGCAACGAGAAGGCGATCGAGAAGGCGCGCTCGCACATCCGCGACCGGCTGACGCAACTGGCGCCGGTGTTCCTGAAGAACAAGTACATGCTGGGCGACAACTTCTCGATGCTCGACGTCGCGATCGCGCCGCTGCTCTGGCGCCTCGACTACTACGGCATCGACCTCAGCAAGAACGCGGCGCCGCTGCTCAAGTACGCCGAGCGGATCTTCTCGCGGCCGGCCTACATCGAGGCGCTGACGCCGTCCGAGAAGGTCATGCGCAAGTGAGGCGGCGGGGCGTTCGATCATGATCAACGCGCTCGAATCGTCTTCCACCCGCCCGTACCTCATCCGGGCGCTGTACGAATGGTGCACCGACAACGGCTACACGCCGTATGTCGCGGTGCAGGTCGACGACACGGTGCAGGTCCCGCGCGAATACGTGAAGAACGGCGAGATCGTGCTGAACATCAGCTTCGATGCGACCAGTTCGCTCAAGCTGGGCAACGACTTCATCGAGTTCAAGGCGCGCTTCGCCGGGACCGCGCGCGAGATCAGCGTGCCGGTCGGCCGCGTGCTCGCGATCTACGCCCGCGAGAACGGGCAGGGCATGGCCTTCCCGGCGCCGGGCGCCACGCCCGAAGGGCAGGCCGGTGCCGCCTCCGGAGCGTCTTCGCCCGCGACGCCGTCCACCGCCGCGACCCGCACGCCCCTGCGCGACGCCTCACGCGGCACCGAAGGCGATGCGAGCAAGATCGTGCATCTGGTGCCGGGCGACAACCCCGACGACGTCGTCGACGCCGAGTCCTCGCCCGAGGATCCGGAAGACCCGCCGCGTCCGCCGGCCGGTGGCGCCAGGCCGTCCCTGAAGCGGATCAAGTGAGACGAGCGGCGCCGGCCGCATAAAATCCGGCACCCGCCGCTTTAGCTCAGGGGTAGAGCAACCGCCTTGTAAGCGGTAGGTCGTCAGTTCGAATCCGACAAGCGGCACCATTTCGATATGTCCTGGGATGTCCTAGAGCTTCAAAACCCGCTCGCTTCATTGGCGCAGCGGGTTTTTCTTTGTGTCCTGAACTGTCAGGAGATAGCATGCGCATCCACGAAAAATGCCAGCACTTTTGTTGGTGTTTCAGGTAGCGCTGAATTCGGCACCAACAGAATGCACAGATGAAGCTCAACGACATGAGGATTCGGCAGTTGAAACATGCCGGCTCCCCCAGGGGCGAAAAGTACGCTGATGGCGACGGGATGTATCTCCACGTCACCGCGACCGGCAAGTATTGGCGGTTCAGCTACCGGTTCGCCGGGAAGCAGAAGACCCTGGCGCTCGGCGTCTACCCCGATGTCACCCTTGCCAAGGCTCGCGACCGGCGCGGCGACGCGAGGGCGTTGCTGGCTGACGGCACTGATCCAGGTGTCGCGAAGCGCGAAGCGAAGCTGGCCCGCGCCGAGGCCGCCAGCAACGACTTCGCCTCGGTGGCGGCGGCCTGGATGGCGAAGACCGATGAAACTCGCAGGGCGATCACCTCGGCCAAGCTCAAGCGCTGGCTCGCGGTCGACATCAACCCGCACATCGGCAAGATGCCTATCTCGACGATCAAGCCGCTGGACGTGCTTGAACGCGTGCTGCGCCGGATGGAGGCGCGGAACGCCCTGGACAGTGCGGCACGCGCCAAGGCGCTGATCGGCCAAATCTTCCGCTACGCGGTGGCCGTCGGTCTGGTCGAGCGCGACGTCACCGCTGACCTTCGGGGCGCCATTGCTACCCGCAAAAAAGTGCACCATGCGGCGATCACCGACCCGGAGTTGCTGGGCGGCCTGCTGCGCGCGATCCACGGCTGGCCTGCACATCCGACCGTCAGGGCCGCGCTCAAGCTCTCGCCGCTGCTTTTCGTCCGGCCCGGCGAACTACGCACCGCCGAATGGGCCGAGGTCGACCTGGACGGCGCGCTGTGGACCATCCCCGCCATCAAGACCAAGATGAATCGCGACCTGCTGGTGCCGCTCAGCACCCAGGCCGTGGCGATTCTGCGCGAGCAGCACGCGCTGACGGGCCATGCGCAATACGTCTTCCCGTCGATCCGGGCTGGCGGCCTGCCGATGTCCGACGGCACGCTCAACGCCGCGCTGCGCTCGATGGGCTACGACTCTTCGGTGCACGTCGCGCATGGGTTCCGCGCAACCGCGCGCACGATCATGGAGGAAGTGATGGGCGAGTCGCCGGACCTGATCGAGCACCAGTTGGGGCACATCGTGCAAGGTCCCCTGGGGCGGACCTACAACCGCACGACGCATCTGCCTGCTCGGGTCAAGATGATGCAGCGCTGGGCGGACTATCTCGATGGCCTCCGCGAAGGCGCTGTGGCGCCTGTGGCGGCCTAATTCGCCCGGTCTTGGGCCCCATTGAGGCGTGGGGCCGAGCAGCGCCTTCGGGGCGCCTTTCGCCAGTGGCCTGCTCGTCTTCGCCGGCCAGGAGGATTGTTTCCGGAGGCTCGGTGTGCACGCCTGTTGCCCCATTGCAACGACGAGCCATGGCATCGAAAAGTGGCGCGAAGCCGCATGGATAAACGATCCGTGGCGTTCGTGCATCAAATTTGATGCACGTTCACGTTCCATGAACGAAAAGACTTGCGCAATTCGACTTGGAGGTCCAAGGAGGCCCGAGATATTCTCAGGCTGCGCCAGATAGAAACAAAGCCAAGGAGCCGGTGTCTCACCACCGAATCCCTGGCTCTATCCGGCTAGCACCGCAGTGCAAATGCCTCAACAATTTTGAGTGTTGTGATTGGCATTCTAGAGCCCGGAAGGCTGCTGCGGCAACCCATGAACCTTGGACCCATCATGACCGCAACTTCCGATCCGGCGCACACCGCCCCTGCCTCAACCGCCAAGCCGGCACCCCCCGGTTCTGCCTGGGCTTCCCACCTCTGGAAGGAGCGCAAGGCGCGCGCTGCCGCGCGAACTGGCAAGCCGGCGTCCCCCGCCGCAGCATCGCTCCAAAAGGCGCGCCCGGTCGTTCCGCTGGCCGAGCGCAAGGTGCTCACCATCAAGAACACCGCCGTCGCCCTTGACTGCAGCATCAGCACCGTTCTGCGCCTGATCAAGGACGAAAAACTCCGCATCGTCTACCTCAGCCCGCGCGCCGTGCGCGTCGTCGCAGACAGCGTCGTCGGTCTGCTCGGCTGAGCGTCCGACCGGCCGCGTAATCCCGCTCATGACCACGAGCCCCGCCCTGGGGCTGGTGCGCTCGTGCGCGCCTCCTATTTGTTGCCCTTTTTTCCGAGCATGCGCGATGAACCACATCACCGACATCTTCAATGAGCTTTCCGAAGTGGAGAGCAAGGCACGCGAAGCCGCAAGGCGACTCTGGTTCGAGTTCGCGTCACCCCTCAAAAGCGACCACTGGTTTCTTGACGTCTACGGCATCCGCGATCACGGCTTGCGGGTTGGACCATGGAGGTTTCGCGGCGATTCGGTCGCATCGAGCGGCCAGTTGCTGATCCCTCTCCAGGGTCTCACCGATAGAGTCGAGACGCTCGTATGCATCCGTCAGACCTGCGGGGGCGACGAACTGATGCCGGGCACCACCCTGCAGGGCAAGTTTTTTCGGTTCGGCAGCGGCAAGCCTGCGCGGCCCGGCTACCCAGCCTTCTACTTCACGAGCGATTTCGTGGGCGCCGCGGTCCTCTACGAAGTCACCGGATACCCGACGTTCTGCTGCTTCGATGGAGACAACTGTGCCGCAGTGGCTGCTGCGATCCAAGAAGCGCGCGAACGCGCCGGAACGGGGCCAGTAGAAATGGTCTTTCTTCCCGACATGGGCGAACCGGATGGCCTCCGCAAGGCTCACAACGCTGCATTCACGCTGGGCGGATACCTGATCGACTATGAAAGCAGAGGGGGCAACCTCAGCAAAAAGCCGCCCGGGACGGTCTGGGACGCGATCGTCGAGCGCGTGAAGCCGACCGGCCGCTACGTCGGCAGCTTTGACTCTCCGGACTGGTTCGGCTTCGACAACCTGCCCAGTTGGACGCGCTTCAAGCGATGAAGGCTCGGGCCTCATGCCGCTGGCTGCTGTCGCGCATGACCGCGCATGCGGTCGTGACGCGATTCTTGGCGCCATCGAAACCCGAAGGAGGCGCGATGCCCAACCCCGATTCCCAGCTGCGCGATGAACTGATCGCGGCCCAAGCCTGCGACGCGGCGCTGCTGCGCACGCGCACCGTCTGCGCGCTGACCGGCCTCGGCCAGACCCAGATCCGCCTGCTGTCGAAGCAAGGGCACCTGCGGCCGCTGAAGCTGGCGCCTCGGGTGCTGCGGTTCCGGGCCGGCGACGTGAAGGCGTGGCTCGTGAAGCAGGCCGAGATCGTCGCCTGAAAAAGGAAAACCCGCCGGGATTGGGGCCCGGCGGGTTCTTGTTCTCTCGCTGCTTGCCGAGATCATTTCACTGACGACAGGTGAAATTATCGCGTCCCGAATGTGGACCTGCAAGCGTGCCCCAGCGAAGTTTTCTCGACTGTGAACGCAAAATGTTGATCTGGTTTACTGCCGGCGCTGACTACCAAACGCCGGCGATCCTCCGCCGCATGCCCGCCGCCGCCCCCACGCGGCCCGCTGGTGCCCCGTTCGCGGCCACTGCCTGCCCAGCCCCTGCACCTACCCGGTCGAGCGCCCTAGTGGCCGCTGCCGGCCGGATGTCGGTGGTGAACGACCTGCAGGCGCTGGGCGGAACTGTCCTGGCGCGATCGCGCCGCTGCACCGCGCCGCCGGGCCGCACGAAGGCCCCGCCGCGCTCGGTGGCGCCGCCGTGGTGGCGCTGGTGCGGCCCAGGTGGCGGCGGGGGCGATCGCGCGGCGTGCGGCTTCGCAGATAGCGAGGTGACCCATGGCCGCTGAAACCGAAGCCCGCGTTCGCGAGGTCCTCTCGTACATCAGCCCGAACTGCGATCGGCACACCTGGGCCGAGGTCATCTGCCCGGGCATCAAGAACGGCGCCGGCGAGGCTGCCCACGGCCCATGGCACGAATGGTCGTCGCAGGGCGACGGCTACAAGTTCCACGAAGCCGAAGCCGTCTGGCGCTCCTGGTCCGAATTCGGCAAGCGCACCTTCGCCTCGGTCGTGGCCCTGGCGAAGCTCGAAGGGTACGACCCGAAGAAGGGCGGCTACACGCCGCCGACCGCCGAGCAGAAGGCGGCCATGGACGCGAAGGCCACCGCCGCCACCGCCGCGCGGAAGATCGACGATAAAGCGAAGGCCGACAAGGCCCGCGAGCGCGGGCAGAAGATGTGGGATGAAGCCAAGCCGGCGACCGACGATCACCCGTACCTCAAGAAAAAGGGCATCCCGGCGCTGAACCTGCGCGTGGGCAAGTGGGTCAAGCGCGCGAAGGACCCCGGGCCCGACGGCAAGCCGGTCTTCCTCACGATCGAGAACGTGCTGCTGGTGCCGATTCTGGACAAGGCGCGCAAGTTCCACGGCGTGCAGGGCATCACGGTCGAGGGCGAAAAGCTGCATCTGTTCGGCGTGGCGAAGCAGCACCATTTTTCGCCGATCGTGGGCGAGGGCGGAATGGTGCTGGCAGAGGGTTGGGCGACCGCCGTGTCGGTGCATCGAGAAACGGGCTTCACGGTGCTGTGCTGCTTCGATATCGGCAACGTCATGGCGGTGGCGACGGACATCCATGCCGCCGGCAAGGCCGACGGCGTGATCATCGCCGCCGACAACGATGCCAAAGCTGAAGCCGAGGGCAAGGTCAACCAGGGCATGACCACGGCCATCGCCGCCGGCATGCTGTTCGGCATGAAGGTCGCTGTGCCGCCCCCCGGCGACTTCAACGATTGCAGCCCCGAGGAAACGGTTTCGGCCTTCGCTGCGGCCAAGGTGCCGGACGAGGCGTACATGCCGCTCCTGGCGCCGGTAGCCAAAGCGAAGGCTCGACCGGCTGCTGATTCGTCGCCTCCCGCCGGCCACCTGGACGATGCATCAGACGAGATGCGCGATGACGACGAACCCTTGGAGCCCGAAGTTGTGCTCGACGACCGGAGGCCGACGATTAAGGTCAAGAAGAACAATGTCAAGAGCATCAACAACCAGGCGGAGGCCGCGCTGCTGGCCGCATGTCCTTTCCTCTACTCGCGCGCTGGCGACATTGTGCGGCCCATGATCGCGCTGGTGCCCGATGGCCGTGGCGGTCTGATCCGAACGATCAAGATTCGTCGCCTCACACGAGCGGCGCTGCATGAGCACCTGGATTCGGCGGCGAAGTGGACTCACTTCGATGCGCGAAGCAAGAAGGACGTACCGATCGACGCACCGCCGTCGACGGCCGATGCCCTGCTGGCGAGAGGTGAATCGCGGTTGCGCCCCTTGAGCGCAGTCATCGAGGCGCCAACGCTGAGGGCTGACGGCAGCGTCTTGGACGTGCCCGGCTACGACGCGGCCACAGGCCTCCTTTATGTCCCCAACTGCGACTATCCGTCGATGCCGCATGCACCCACCATGGAGGAGGCTGCAAGCGCGCTGAAGCGCATCGAAGCCGTCATCGATCAGTTTCCCTATGTGTCGCCGGCCGATCGCGCCGTCGCGCTATCGGCAGTGCTGACAACTGCGGTACGGCGGTCCTTGCCGAAGGCGCCGATGTTCGCCATGAGCGCCACAGCGGCAGGCTCGGGCAAGTCCTACCTCGTCGACTATCCCTGCATCATCGCGACCGGCAGCCCGGTCCCGGTCTTTTCGCAGGGCGGCAATGAGGATGAAATGGAGAAGCGGCTCCACGGCGCGCTCCTTGCTGGTCATGCGATCGTCAGCTTCGACAACGTCACCCGCGCTATCGAGGGCAATGCGCTATGCCAAGCGATGACGCAGGAGATGATGGAGGTGCGGGTGCTCGGTACGTCGGAGACCCGAACGGTGCCAACTTCGACCACCTTCTTCGCGACCGGCAACGGGCTGGTCGTGCGCGAGGACATGACGCGGCGCGTGCTCGAATGCCGGCTCGATCCCGCCATGGAGCGCCCCGAACTGCGTAGCTTCGACTTCGACCCGCTGGAGGTCGCGAAGGCCAACCGGGCCCGCCTGCTGGTCGACGCCTTGATTGTGATCCGGGCGCATCACTTAGCGCAGCCGGGCGCCCGCTCGAAGCGGTTCAACTTCGACAAGTGGAGCGCGATGGTGGCGGACGCGCTGGTCTGGCTGGGGTATGCCGACCCAGCGGAATCAATGGACCGGACGCGCGCCAACGATCCGGCGAAAGAAGAGTTCAACGCGGTGGCTCGTGAGTGGCGTCGGCACTTCGGCGACAAGCTGGTGTCCGTTCGCGAGGCGATCGATGTCGCAACGCACCAGATCGGCGGCGGCATCGGCGCCCGCTTCGAATTCTCGAACCCTGACTTCCGCGAGGCGCTGCTGCAGATTGCCGGTGCGGGCGGTGCCATCAACAGTAAGAAGCTGGGCTGGTGGTTGAAGCGCAAGGTGGGCACGATCGTCGACCACCTCACCGTGCTGGCGATGGGTGGGGCGCAGAAGGTGCAGCGCTGGGGCTTCGGCTCGCCCGTGATCGAGGTAAAGCCCGGTGGCGGCGGCAAACCTGCGGCAGCGGTCGACGACGGCCCGCCGTTGTGATGATGATCTTCAAGCGCTCTCCGGGGCGCTTTTTCATTCGTGGGCCAGAAGCGGCCGCTCCCAGCCGGTCAGTGTGCAGGGGGGTTTCACGGGTTTTGCCGGCATGTGCTATCGAACATTGCAGCCCGGCGAATGCCACTTGTAGCGGCTGCTGGGGTGGAGGGCCGGTCGGGGGTTTCAAGGGTTTTGGGTCTTTTTCCTAAGCGCTGATTAGGATTTGTCAGAGATGGATTTGAAGGTGTTGAGATGTATTGGCAGTGTGTGTGCCTGTGACATTTCCCGTGGGGTGATTGGAAAACACCCTTGAAACCCGTGAAACCCCCCGGTCGTGCTCGTCGACTTCGACGTCACGCGTGCATTCCCACGCCTGGGGCGCTCCGGCTGCCCGCTTCAAAAAATCGTGCGCTCGCGAGCCACACGTGACCTGCCGGCGGGACCAGAGCTACAGTCCGCGACCGCCGATCGGGCGGGTGTCTTGGGGAAGACGAAATGTGGCTGATCACGAGTTTTGGATTTTTTTCCGTTGTTGAAAAAATGGGCGATCGCGAGCAGGGGGTGCTGACGGTTCGCAGCCGGGTACGAGGCGACCTTGAGGTGCTTCGGCGGCGCTGGCTGCCGACGATGGGACCGGTCAAGGAGTCGAAGCTGAGCGACTACAAGTTCAGAGCCAGGGCGCCCAAGGCGGCGGTGGCATCCGCGTTCGCGCTGGCGATCGAGGACATCAGCTACCAAAATTTCAAAAGTGAAGTCGGCCGGTCGCAGGGCCACGCCCGCGAAGCGCTCTACGGCAGGGTCTGGGCCGAACTGACGGCCCTGCAGCGGTAGCGCCTGGGCAGCTCCCGCGTGAGGGTAGGCTGCCCGCGTCCGGCCGCCGCCGGCCGATGAAAGGAATGCCCATGGACCGCGAACAGATCAACCTGCAGGACGGCCTCAAGCTGGTCGCCGACACCGTGCAGGCCGGCAACTACCTGGGCAGCCCGACCGTGGTCGACCGGCTGCTGCGCGACTTCATGTCCAGCGCGCTGTCGATCCTGGCGGAGTTCCAGGATGGCCGCGCCGGCAGCGAAGACGCGGCCGAGGTCCAGGTGCACGCTCTGGCGCGCCGCTACGAGGCGATCTTTATGGGCGAAGACGCGGGCTACGTGCCCCAGCCGTGGAATTCGCGGCGCCGGCTCGGCATCTACCTGCGCGCGATCTGCCCGAACGTCGAAGGCCTGGAGCGGTCCTCCTTCGCCTTCTTCGTGGTGATCGCCAGCGTCATCATCGAGAACGCCGTCGAGGTCGGCCAAGGCCGGATGCTGGAGGGCGAAGCGCAGCGCCGCATGACCGTCATCCTCAACGACGCCACCAAGGCCCTGCTCGGCACGCGCGAAGGCGCCTCGCGGCTCAAGTGACTGCCGGGCCGGTACCGGTCTACTTCGCCGGCCCGATCGGCGTCTGCGACCTCTGCCAGCGGCCGCTCGCCGGCGAGGCTGGCTTTGGTGACGTCGAAGTGCCCGGCACCGGCGGCGCCTGGGGGCTGCTCTGCCTGCCGTGCTGCGCCGGCGCGGCCTGGGGGTGGGGCTTCGGGCAGCGCTACGAGCGCCAGGACGGCTGCGGCTGGGTGCTGGTCGAAGGCGGGCCGCCCGCCTGACGCCGGCGGCCCAGCGCGCTCAGGCTGGGGCGCTGTCTCGGCAGCGCATGATCGTGGCGCGGCTCGTCTTCAACGCCCGCGCCACAGCGGCGACCGCTTCCCCGGCGGCGAGGCGTTGCAGCGCCTCCTGGCGCATCGCATCGTCAAGGGCCTTCGGTCGGCCGAGCGTCTTGCCTTCGGCCTTTGCGCGCGCCAGCCCGGCCTGGGTGCGCTCGATCAGCAGGTCGCGTTCGAACTCGGCGACCGCGCCGAGCACTTGCATGGTCATCTTGCCTGCCGCGCTGGTCAGATCGACGCCACCGAGCGCGAGGCAGTGAACGCGAACGCCCATGCCGGCCAGGGCCTCGACCGTGGCGCGCACATCCATCGCGTTACGGCCGAGCCGGTCCAGCTTGGTCACCACCAGCACGTCGCCGGCCTCCAGCTTGTCCAGCAGCTTGGCGAAGCCAGCGCGCTCGGACGCCGCCGTGGAGCCCGAAATGGTTTCGGCAACGATGCGCGCCGGCGTGATCGCGAAGCCGGCGGCAGCAATTTCCTGGGCTTGGTTCGAGGTGTGCTGCTCGGCGGTGCTCACGCGGCAGTAGGCAAAAACGCGGGACATGATCTTGTGTTCCTGGCGGTTGGTGACCGAAATTGGTGACCGGACTGTGCCCCTGTTCAAAACAAGAGTCCACTATTTTTTGAACATGCTCCGCTGTCCTGACCACAGTCGCTCGTTTTCGGACGGTGCTGGTGCTCCGTGCTGGCGCTGCGTTCTGTGGCGTCGCGGTCGATACCTGGACGCCGACGGCCGTTCGCAAGGCCCTGGCGCGGTTGGCGGCGCTGTAGCGATGTGACGCGCCCAGTCGGGCGCTCGGTGCCCGAGGACTTCGAGGCGGCCCTTCCTTGAGCCTTGTGGGTGCGGGCGGCCGACAGGGGCTATGTCGTCGTGAGAAGCGGCCCTGCGACCGGCGGCATGCAGCCGTGGTGCTTTTCCTGCAGCAGACGCAGGCGAGGCAGTAGGCGGCCGTTCTGTGTGACGACAACTGCGCAGTTGGCTGTGTATAGCTGCAGCAAGTTCCGGTTGCGGAGCACCGACTCCAAGCTCTCCGCCGGGTACGGCTGCAAGGCATGACCAACCGCTTGAATGCCACCATGCACGAACGAGTGCATGCCCTCGATGGCGCCGTACAGCCTGCGGAACTGAGCCGCGACGTCCGGCGCGTGCCGTGCGAAGGTGTCCAGCATCGACGGAATTGGCGGTCCCTTGATCGGCTCACGAAGGCTCGCGCCGGCGACGGGTGTGCTGAACTCATTGATCCAGCTTTCGGACGCGCCTTGCCCCGTCCAGGCGGCCCGAACGACGGCCTCGAAATGCAGACGGGCGAGCGCCAGCGCGGTTCCGGTCAAGTCAAGTTCGATCAGGATGCGCTGGCTAATTGCGTGCTCAAAGGCGGCGTTGCACAGCGCCAAGCTGATGACCGTGCGTCGAGTGGTGGCCTCGCACTTTTGAAGCAGCTTTGCCACATCGTCGTCCAACAATGCCGATTGGCGCAGCAACTCGCCTAGCCGTTCACTGCTCAAGGTCCGCACCCGGTATGTGTCGCTTGCGAGCGACGCTGGTGGCGCTCGGGCACCGATTGCTACCGGACCGCTATCGCCCTCTCGATCGCCTCGCTGACCCGCTGCACGAAGGCTTTCGGCTGCTCCTTGAGCGCGACGACTTCCCCGCCGCCGGCGACGATCGTCATCGTCTGCTTTCCGTACCGGGCATACGCGTAGATCGCGGTGCCGATCAGCAAAATCACGCCGAATGGCTTGGCGTCGTTTACCAAGCAGGCAATGGCGATCGCCGCGAGCAGGAAGGGGGCGAACCCGATCGAAACGTCCTTCACCGCCACTGAGCCGATGTTCCTGGTCGCGAACGTTTGCCGGCCGAGAACGACACGGGTGGAGGACACCACGACGGTGTCCATCTTCAGGAAAACTTCTTCCTCCATGGCTGCTCCAAGCTGATCGGTGCCTGATCTTAGAAGCAGCCCGCCCACGCTCGGCCGTGCGTTTTGCACACTTTCTCGAGGCAGTCGCGCTCGTGGTGCCAGGCGGACGCCACCCGCTGGCATAGTGCGCCCACCTCACAGACCGGGCATCACGATGAGTTTTCATGCCGACCAGTGGCTCAACTTCTTCAACGCGGTTGGCACCTGGGTTGCGGGGGCCGGAACCGTCGGGGCGGTCGTCGTCGCCCTGCAGCTCGAAAAGACGCGGCGCCGCGTCGACATCACCGTGTCGGTCGAGGTGTACGACATCATCACGCCCGGTGGCGTGCCGCCCCGCTATCAGACCATCGGCTTCATGGTCGTGAACATGGGCGAGCGCGCGGCCACGATCAGTTCGGTCGGCTGGAGCGTCGGCGAAAAAGGGGCTGAGCGTCTGGCCGTCCAGAACATCGAGGGCCGGCAGGGCGCCGTGACGCCGAAGCGGCTTGAGCATGGCGAACGGGCCGACTTCATGTTCACGCTCGATCAGACTTGGCCTGCTTACTTCGTGAAGGACTTCGTGAAGGATCGGGCCGACTTGTCCACGTTGTGTGGGGCGGTCTCGACCACCACGTCGCACATTGTCAAGGTGGTCCCCGGAAGAAGCGTGTTGAAGCGTCTGGAATCCGCCTTCGACGTCTTGCAGCCACGGCCGCTCGATGTAGCCTGACCGGCGCGACGCCCCTCAGGCTGCCTGCAGCCCCTGTGCAAGGGCCTTGAGGCCGGCCGACGGCGCCCCGTAGCTCACCAGCCGGACGTCAAGGTCGAACGCCTGGACCTTGGCGGCCGCGCGCCGGATCGCTGTATGAATCCATGCGTCGTCGTTGCCGAAGGCGCCGCCGCCGAGCAGGGTCAGCAGCACGATGTTGGATGCGCCGCGTCGGGCGTTGAGCACGGCGGCCAGCAGCGTGCTTTGGTATGCCCCATCGAGCACCAACTGCGCGAAGGGCTGCCAGTGCCGCGCCGGCACGCGGCTGTAGGCCACTGGCAGCGCGCTGCAGAAGGCCTGCGAGACGATCGGGCCCAGGCTCGTCGGCGCATCGGTGACCTCGACGTCCTGGTGCAGCCCGATGCGCAGCTTGCCGGCCAGCGCGTCGATCTGTTGGGGAGCGAGGCCGCGCAGGTGCTCGGCGATCAGGTCGAGGCCTTCGCGAATGGCGAGACAGTAGCCGTTGCGCATGTCCCAAAGGTCGGCCACGGGCCTGCCGAGCGCCTCGCTCAAGGCCGCACCGAGGTCGGCGATGCCGTCAAGTTGCCGCGTGGCCGTCTGGCCGGTCTGGTCGCCGACCGGCACGAAGTAGTTGCGGAAGATGGTCGCGGCTCCGGCGGCCATGGCGCAACGCGGGCCTTGGGTTGAATCGTGCTCGTATCTTGTGACGCCGTGCTCCGGGGTCACGTCGGGGCCGACCATTTCGAGGGCGTTGAACTGACTGGCGACCTGGAATACCGCGCCGGCGTACTCGGGCGCTTGGTGCATGCGGCGCACGTCGCCCTGCACGATGCTGACGCGCAGCCGGCCCGCCGGGCCCGAGCCGGCGGCCACCTGGGCGCGCAGGTCGGCCAGCGAGGCCATCTCGAAGCTGCCGATGCTGTAGGTCTTGCCGTTGACCTTCGAGCGAAGCATCGGGCCGTCGACTTCCAGGCGCGCCTGGGCGTCCGCGAAGTTGGCTTCCTTGAAGCCAGTGAGGCGCTCGAACCAGTTCATCTTTTCGTTTCTTCGACGGGCTTCGCCACCGTGGCGCGCGACCGGAGCATATCGGAGACCTGCGATTCAGCGTGCGAACGGCTCTATTCTTCGACAAGAGGTCGAAGCGTAGTGATCTGGTTACATCACGACGTGATATAAAACGCTATCTCAAGTTTCTTTCTGGCTATTCCACGATGTCTGTCGCATCCCGCCCGCTGACCAAGTCCCATTTCGAAACCTTGTCCGAGTTCCGCTATCAGATGCGATGCTTCGAGCGCTTCTCCGAACGGGCGGCCTTGGCCGAAGGCATCACGCCGCAGCAATACCTGCTGATGCTGCACATCAAGGGTTTTCCCGGTCGCGCGTGGGCGTCGGTCGGAGAGCTCGCCGAGCGTCTACAGATGCAGGCTCATGGCGCCGTCGCGCTGGTATCGCGTTGCGAGGCTCTTCATCTGGTCGAGCGCAGGCCCAGCACAAGCGATCGGCGACAAGTGGAGGTACATCTTTTGACCGGAGGAGAGCAACTCCTGCACCGCCTGGCCGCGCTACACCGCGCCGAACTGAAATCGCTAGGAAGCACCTTTCAGGTTCCCCAGCTCAACTACCCGTCCATGCCATGAGCCATTCCGACCGCGGCGACTTCGCCCTTAACACCCGGTTGCTGCGCATCACTGCCATGGCAGCCGTGATCGGCGCACTGAGCACACTTGCGGCCTACGTGCTGCTGGATCTGATCCGTTTCTTTACAAACCTCTTTTTCTTTCAGAGCGTCTCAGTGGCGGATCGTTCGCCCGCAGGCAACACGCTCGGCGCCTGGGTCATCGCGGTTCCCGTCGTCGGCGGGTTGATCGTCGGGTTCATGGCGCGCTACGGCTCGGACAAGATCCGTGGCCACGGCATCCCCGAAGCCATCGAGGCCATCCTGTTCGGCAAGAGCAAGATGTCGCCCAAGGTCGCGCTGCTCAAGCCCCTCTCCTCGGGCATCGTCATTGGCAGTGGCGGACCCTTCGGTGCAGAGGGTCCCATCATCATGACCGGCGGAGCGATCGGCTCGCTGCTGGCCCAATATTTCCATCTGAGCGCGGCAGAACGCAAGGCCCTGTTGGTTGCCGGGGCCACCGCGGGCATGACCGCGGTCTTCGGCACCCCGGTCGCTGCCGTCTTGCTCGCGGTTGAGTTGCTACTTTTCGAGTTGCGCCCTCGCAGCTTGTTGCCAGTCGCTGTCGCGTGCGCAGTTGCAGGTTTTGCGCGGCCCCTGCTGATGGGGGCCGCACCGCTGTTTCCCCTCCAGACCGCGTCACCCGAACCGATGGAGCTACTTTTTTGTGTGGTGGCGGGCCTGGCCTGCGGCGCACTGGCGATGCTGCTGTCGACATCGCTGTACAAGGTCGAAGACCTGTTCGGCAAGCTGCGGTTGCACTGGATGTGGTGGCCGGCAATCGGCGGGTTGGCGGTCGGCGTCGGTGGCTATCTCGAGCCGCGTGCTCTAGGAGTGGGGTATGACGTCATCGGTGATCTGCTCAACAATCGGTTGGCTATCGGAATCGTGCTGGCCCTTCTCGGCGTCAAGGCGATCATCTGGGTTATCGCGCTCGGCTCGGGAACGTCCGGCGGTGTCCTCGCGCCGCTGCTCATGATGGGGGCGGGGCTTGGCGTGGCCCTTGCCCACCTCCTGCCCGTGAGCGACCCGCTGCTTTGGCCGCTGGTATGCATGGCGGCTACGCTCGGCGGCGTGATGCGCGCCCCGTTGACCGCCACCGTTTTTGCCTTCGGCCTTACTCACGACAGCAATGCGCTGCTTCCCTTGCTCATGACCTCGGCGGTGGCCTACGGCTTTACGGTGCTGACCATGCGTCGCTCGATCTTGACCGAGAAGATCGCCCGCCGCGGGTACCACATCTATCGCGAATATGGCATTGATCCGCTTGAGCGCCATTTTGTTGAAGAGGTCATGACTCGGGAGGTGCACACCATCGACGCGTCGATGCCGGTGAGCGATGCCCTGGCTGTCCATTTTGGTGCCGCCCAGGTACACCGCGCCTTTCCGGTGCTGCGCGACGGCGAATTGATCGGCATCGTGGATCGCTCGATACTGGCCGGTCAATACGCGAGCGATCTGATGGTGCGAGTCGGCGATGTCTGCCAATCGACAGCAACCGCTTGGCAGGGCGAAAGCTGTCGCAGCGTCGCGGCCCGCATGGCGCGCCTGCGGGTGGAACGGCTGCCGGTTCTGCGCCACCAGCACAAGGGCCCGCTTGTTGGAATCGTCGCGCGCAGCGACCTCATCAAACCCACATTGACGCACTTCGATGAAGAAGAAAAACGAGAGCGCATGCGCGGGCTGCCCTGGCAGGCGCAACTCTGATCGAAAATCTCTTCTTGGCGAGTGCGTCAGACCGGCTCTATATTGACCCAGTCGGTCGACCGCAGGCCAGGCTTGTAAGGGCTGTCAATGCGCTTGGCGACAAGGCCCGAGCCAAGAACCGGTTCGGCGAACAAGCGCTCTGTGACCGTCTCCAAGTAGCGGACATGTTCGATCGATTGGCGTCGCTGCCCGAGAAGACCAGCCAGCAGCACCTTGCGCGAGCCGAGCGGTTTGGCCGTGATGTCGGTGCCGCTGTGTACCAGCAAGTCAAAGATGGCGTACTCCACCGGTTCGGCGTCCTGGTACCAGCGGCGACGTCGCGCTCGATCTCGCAGCAGCCAAAAATTGCTCCGCCCCCTGTCGTCGAACACGCACACCTCGCCGTCGACGATATAGGGGCCGCCCCTGAGTGCCTCAAGGCTGCGAACTACCTCTGGAAACCATGCCGTTGCATCCGCACCGTTGCGCGTGCGCAGCCGGCACTTGCCGTTTCCACACAGTGCCGTGATGCGATAGCCATCGAGCTTGACTTCGTAAATCCAACCGGGCAGATCGAAAGCAAGAAAGCTCCCATCGGGCAGCATCGGCGGGAAGTCTACGAGGTCCATAGGGCGACGCGACAGTCAAGCGCCTTGGTCAACCAGAGGCCTGTCGTCGGCGGCCTGCAATTTCGCACGGGCCGCTTCCTGCCACTCAGGCGAACCGCCGACAGCGATGTCCTCCCAGGTTCCATCCACGCGGAACAGTCGCATCGCGAGCCGGTCAAAATCGCCTGCCTCCGCTTGTTTGAGCAGCTGAGCAACTCGGGCAACCACGGCCGCCTTGCTGCACGGAAAGTTGCTTGTCATGGTGGTGATTCCCTTCTGCATTGCAATAATTTTCCTGAGCCACGGCTACCTGTCGCGTCCGGCATGGACCAAGGCAATCGGCGCATGGACGAATTTAAGGCTCTTTGATGCGTCGCAGCGGCACAGGCAAAGAAACGGCCACAGCGCGGGCGGCGGGTGCGCACGGTCATCGTTCAGCCAAATCGTCGTCTCCGTTCCTCTCGGCCGACTGCCGCAGAACGCCAAGTTGCCGCGCGTTTTCTGCATCACGCAAGCTCTTAGCCGCCCGACGGGCGACGTACTCTACGTACAACGTCTCTATCGTCGACTTCCATTGGGCGACGGCAGTTGCCTGGTCAGCTACGGAAGCTCGAGAAGATGAGGGAGCCGGAAAATTCGGAACTACCAAGCCCGTCTTGCGGAGGATCGCCTCTTTCTGGTCTGTTGACAGCATTGATCGTCTCCTTCAAGCGCCGTTTTTTGCGCCCGGCATCCGGTGACGTTCCAGAGGTCAGGGTTGCGGCATCTATGCATCCGATTTGACGCAATGCGCCAGCTCTTCAAGACGGTAGTTTCCCGAGGGGCGATGCTTGGGTGCGGAGATTACTGAGCTCAAATCCTGAAAGAACAGGCAGGAGCAGTGTCGTGACGGCATCGTCTGGGAATGACTTCGAAACTCATTTCACCCAACCGTCCCTCGAACGACTCCGTCGTTGAGGCCCTCCAACTTGCCGAGCAGGCCCTACAGGACGCACTGCTTGCCGGCGCTGACACCGCGTCGGCGCGAAATGCCCTGGAAGCCGCTCGTGCCGGCGTCGCTGCCGAGCGCGATGCCTTTGACCTGGCCGCTCGCGAAGCCGCCGACGTCGCCGATGCTGACGCGCGGCAAGCCGAAGCCGAAGCGGTGGCCGAGACGAACCAGCAGGTCGCCGCAGCCGTCGCGACCATCAAGTCCGCGCCGGGCGCCGAACCGCTGCCAATGCCGGCCGAGTCGCCGGTGATCGCCGCCGCCGTGTTGCGTGTCCAGCAGGTCACCCAGATGCTGGATCAGGCCATGGTGCCGCACCACGCGGCCACCGCCGAGCGCAACGCCCTGCGTACGCGGTCGCAGGCCAAGAAGGCGGAACTCGATGCGATCCGCGCCCGCCGCGCCGCCGGCGACGAGCAGCCCGGCGATGGTGCGACCATGCACGCGCTCAGCCTGGACGTCGAGGACCTCGGCAAGCTCCTGGCGACGGCCGACGCCGCCGTTGCAGCTACCGCGCCCGATGCTCTGCGCCAGAATCTGGTCGAAGCCGAGAGCGCTCTGGCCGCCGCGCGCCGCCGCGCCGAACTCGAAGGCATGGTCGAGCGGGTCGTGGCGCTTCAAGCTCACTTCGTCGCGCAGGTCCGCGCGCTGCGGCTCGAAGCGCAGCGACGGGGCGAGATGAATCTGGGTAGCTGGTTCCTGCCGAGCGAAGACCTGCGCAAGGTCTCGAATGGAGGCTGGGTATGAGCGCCGCCAAGTTCGTCAAGGGCGGCGCGAGCCCGAACCCAGCCGGCCGGCCGACCCGGGCCGAGGCGATGATGCGGAAGGTCAAGCCCACGCTGATCGCACTTGGCGCGAACGAGCGAGAAATCGCAGCGATGGGGATCGCGTTCGCGGACAAATCCATGGAGGGAGTCCAGATCGTGATGGGCATCATCTGCATGCGGTTCGATGCGGCCCAGCAGGCCGAGGTGATCGCAAAGCTGGAGCAAGCCCGCCCGGCAAGCTCAACCGAATCGCCAACATGGCAAGGAGAACCCGATGGCGACATCTTCTAAACCGACCGGCTCGAACTGGTCCCAACTGCTCGCCGCGCTGCGGCAACTCGACGAGGACGAGCGATCCGGCAAGGTGCGACGGCCCCGGCAGATGATGCTCTTGAAGTCGCTGCCGTCCGAGCCGAGTGCTTCGGCGCTACGTGCGCGGGCCCAGATCGACGGCTTTGTCCGCGAAGCTCGGCGCCTCGCGCTCGAATACTCAAAGCCCCTCGAATTTTGAGCCCCCGCGCATCCTGATCAAGGCCCGCATCGTCGCGCCTTTTTCAATGTTCGTGCGCGTCGCCGCATGCCGGGCACCTCGCCTCGACGGCACCGGCGCGGGTGGTTCTTGCCTGGAGCATGTCGACGCGGCAGTTCGCGCAGGCAACTTCGGTGCGCCGCCACTGCGCGGGTAGCGGCTCGCTGGTCGCCCGTAGCCATGTGACCAGGGTTGCCGCCGGCCAAACCGTGGTCGGCGCGCGCGGCCGAGCCAGGGACCATGCTGCCGGGTCGCTGGGCGCGCCGTTGCACCTCGGGCAGCAGTGGCGCAAGGTGCCGCGCCATTCGCGCTCCAGCAGGCCGGCGCGGCTGCACCTGGGGCAGGCCACGACCATCTTGCGATGCGACCGGCTCCAGGTGCTCTGGCCGGGCCGGGCGGGGCTCAGGCGGGCGCCGCTGGGCAGCCGCATGGCGACGACGCCGGTTGCCTCTGCGCGGTGCCGGGCCTCGACCGCGTGGTGCACGATGTCGCCGGCCGCCGTCTGGGTCGTCACAGCGAACATTCGGAGCGGCTCGAAGTGCACCGGCGGCACGCCCTTCGAGTTTTGGCCGACGCGCCACTCACGCGATCTGTTGAAGCACGAGACGCAGATCGAGTGCGCCTGGATCACGCGCAGGTCGGTCCGTCCGCATCGCATGCATTCACGCTGGCGCTCGCGGACCTGTGGACCGACCCTTTCGGTATCGGGCTCAGCAAGCTCATGCTGGTGCTGACGCCCGATCGGGCAGCCGCAGCAGGTCGAGGCGCTGGGCGCGGTGTTCCATCGGCCGGCGCACGCCGAGGTCGAGAGGACTGCCGACAGCCGCGTGCAGCGAAAGTAGATCGCGCCGGCCGGCGCCCCGGCAGGCGCTGGGACGGCCTGCACGGGCTCGATCATTCGGTGGCGGCCGGGCTCGGGGAGCCTGCAAGGGCGCGGTGCGTCAGCGCGGCGCCGACCTTGATCACGTCGGCCATCGATTGGCCGTGCTCGCGGGCGATCGAGCGAAGGATGCGTGCCGTGCTGGCGTCGACGGCCACGCTGATGTTGGCGAAGCCTTGGTCGGAAAGGCGGGCTCGGTACCGGCGCGTGCGCTCGGTGCTGGTGGACTTCGGATTTCTCAAGGCCGTGTTCTCGTGACTGGGATGCCACGAATGTCTAGTCACGACGGCATGCGCAGCGGCCTGCTGGGGCGCACGGCGGCCACGTGGCTACCCTTGCCTCACCCTGCTGTCGATCGCGTCGCCACGGCCGCGCAGGCCGCGCCGGCGTCGTGATGCGCCTGGCGCTCGGTGCCCTGTATGCCAGGGAAAAAAAAGAGCCCGCACGGAGCGGGCTCGAAGCGCCTCACAGCGCGCCATTAACGAAACGAAGTGTGGCGTCACGACCAACGCCATCGGCCATCAAGCGACGTCGCGCCGGCTGCCGACCTCGCAGAACCAGACCTGGGCCAGCCAGCGCTCGCCCTCCTGCTCAATCCCGCTGAACGTGATGGTGTCCGAGAAGCAGGCTTTCAAGGTCGGGCGGTACAGGATGCCGTAGGGCGCCGGCAAGTTGTCTGGCGAACTCAGGCACAGGTAAAGGGCGCTGCCCTGGTACTGCAGCATTCCGCGCGTCCATTCCTGGTCGTGGAAGTCCCGTTGCGGCAACTCGATACCGTTTCGAAAACGTCGCTTCATCCTGACTCGCATGCCTCAACAATACTGTATGTTCATCCAGTATGCTCGGGGAATGCGAGTGCGAATCGAACTCCGGCGGCATGCCGGCATGTTGAGCCCGAGGTACCGGCCCCAGCGGGGAATCCGGGGCGTGTTGACGATCGGCGCCCGGGTGGTCGAGGGGCGAACGGTGGCCGCTGCCTTCCTGATGCGCGTGGAGCCCGAGCAGGGCTACGAGCCGGTCGAAAGCCCCGTGCTCTACGAGCCGCGCCTGCTGGAGGTGCTGGACGATCAACTGCGCCTATCGGGCTGGGAGGTCGTCGATCGTGCGCACCATGCGCAGCAGTGGGACTGCTTTTGGCTGCCGGAACGGCCGCGCCGGTAGGAGGCTTTACGCGCTGCGCTTGGCCTTTGGCTTGGCAGGCGCCGTCGGCAGGTCTGCGGCTCGCTTCGGGCCCTTCCTGGGCATGTCCTTGAGCGAACCGATCAGCCGGGCCTTGGCTTCGGCGAACGGGGTGGTGGGCAGGTCGGCCATGATCATTTCCTCTTGAGCAGGTAAGCGCGCACGTCCTCGGCCCGGGTGCCGACGTCGCGGACCGCGAGCCGCAATTCGGCCTCGGTGCAGCCGAGGCTGAACATCCACGATCGGACGTCATGCATGTCGTCGACGTCGATTTGCCTCTGGTCGGGCGGAATCTGGCTGGTGTCGTCGGTCATTGGTCAGCGCCTCCGTCGTGGTCGCACGATACTGCGCGTGAACGATTGCCCGATCCGTCAGCCGCTGCGGGCACGCGCTGCCGGCGGCGCACCTACGACGCGCACACTCGGCGCGGATGGAGATCAACGACTTCCCACCGATGCTCGCGACCGAGCGGCCGATCGCGTTCGATCTGCCGGGCTGGATTTACGAGATCAAGTACGACGGTTGGCGCATGACCGCGATGTTCGGCGACGGCAAGTGCCGCCTGCGCACCCCCAATGGCGCCGACTGCACGCGCTGGTTCCCCGAGGTCGCAACCAGCCTCGCGGCGCTGCCGGGGGGGCCGCACATCGTCGACGGCGAGGTGGCGGTGTTCGACGACATCGGCCGCAGCAACTTCGAACTGCTGCAGGCGCGGGGGCGCCGCCGGCGCTGGTTCGAAGGCGCGGACCCGGCCGGCTACGCCGTCTTCGACCTGCTGGTGCTGGCCGGTGAGGACATCACCGCCGAACCGCTGCGCGCGCGCAAAGGACGACTGACCGACCTGTTCGCAGAGCGCCCCAATTCGATCCTGCAGATCGGCCATTTCGTTATTGGTTCAGAGCGGCTCTACACCGAGGCGGTCCTCGGCCTGGGGCTCGAAGGCCTCGTTGCGAAGCGCTTGGACAGCCCCTACCGGCCCGGTGTGCGGTCGCCGGACTGGGTGAAGATCAAGCGGCCGGGCGCGGTGCCGGCCGAGCGGTTTAAGCACGCGAAGCGCTGACCTGGAGCAGTGTTCGCATGAAGGGCGGGTGATCGCGGGTACGAAAGTTCCATGGCAGCCCGTACCCTCAGTGCCGACGACGCCGCCGACCCGGCCGCGATGCGGGCGGTACGGGGAATTGAGGGCGTGCTTCGGCGGGCGAAACGCGCTCAGCGGGTTCGAGATGCGCGGCGGTCGCCCGAAGTTGAGCCCGACTTGAGGCGGAGGCAGGGCCAGAACCCGATGTAGGTGCGGCGCCTGATCCCTTCTGGGATTTCCCGACCTGCTACGCCGCCGTCAGGTCGACACGGTACTCGCCGTTGGGCAAGCAGCGGCCGTCCCGGATATCGATCCATCGACTAAACCTCATGCAAGGAACTCGAAGGACGCTTTCAGCGGCATTACTAAGTGAAACCACTAATGAGAATGCTTACGGTCTATACGAGTATCGTACGCAAGCATACTAAATTTGAAGGAGGAGACACTGATGATGAAAAAGACCTTTGCCATCGTAGCCGTAGCTGTGGGGCTATGCACGGCCGCCTCGGCCGCAGAGCCGATCAAAGTAGGTCTGCTGAACATCGACGGCGGCCCCTTTGCCATCATCAGCAAGTATTTTGCCGACGGCGCGACCTTTGCCATCGACAGTCTGAACGCGCAAGGCGGCGCGCTGGGGCGCAAGTATGAACTGGTGATCGAGCAGCATGCGGGCACGCCGGCCTCGGCGTCCGCGGCCGCGACCCGGCTTGCTTCACAGGACGGCGTTTCCTTCTTCACCGGGCTGAACACCTCGTCGATGACCAGCGCCATCACGCCGAAGCTGGCGGAAATGAATGCGCTGCTGATCGATTCGTCCACCTCGGCGGACAGCCTCACCAGCAAGGGTTGCAGCGCCAACTACTTCCGCACCTCTGTGGACGACGGCAACTACATGAACGCCAACCGGGTGGCCATCAAGGAATCGGGCGTCAAGACCTGGGACGTGCTGGCTGCCGACTACGCCACCGGCCACGACTTCAGCGAAAAGATCTCGGCGCTGATCAAGGAGCAGGGCGGTACTGTGCAGAAGACCTTGTTCGCGCCGCTCAACACCACCGACTTCGGCAGCTACATATCCGACCTCGGCGGCAAGCCTGCCGAAGGCCTGGCCATCATGTTCCCGGGCAGCGGCGCGATTGCGTTGGCCAAGCAGCAGCAGCAGTACGGCCTCTTCGGCAAGTACAAGAACGTGCTGAGCCAGTTCCTCACCAACGACTCGCTGATCAACGCCCAGGCCGATACCACCGTCCGCCTGTGGACCTGGCAGGAATATCACTGGCAGATGCCCGGTGAGCAGAACGCCGCCTTCGTCAAGGCCTTCGAGGCCCGCTACAAGCGCAAGCCCACCTATATCGACGGTGACATGTACATCACCTACCAGGTGCTGAACGCAGCCATTCAGAAGGCCGGCTCGACCGACATGGCTGCGGTGCGCGCGGCGCTGGCGGGCCTGAAGACCACCACCATCGCCGGCGAGGTCGAAATGCGGGCGGCGGACCACCAGCTGCTTCGGCCGATGGTTTCCGTGCAGGCCACCGAGGCCGGCGAGGGCAAGGCGGTGATCACGCTGCGCGAGGTGCTGCCGGCCGCCAAGGTGGCGACCGAGGTCAGCCCGGAATGCAAGATGCAGTGACGGTTCGGGAAAATACCCATGTGCATGCATATGGTGTAGTGCAATATCGTACGCATGCATACGACAAGGACGGTTCCGGATGAAGCCCATCGGCTGGGGCCGCTGTCAATCACCGGCGCCCACCGCGACAGTCCGACGCCGGCGCTGATCGAAAGCATCCGCGCCACCTATCCGGCCGAGCGCGAAATGGACAAGATGCTGACCCGCAAGATGCGGCGTCGCGGCGAACCGGCTTACGCCGGCGCCAGCCTCGAGCGCATGACCGGACACCTGCAGGCCTTCCTGGCGACCGTGATCGAGGGGCCGTTCCGCATCACCGACCAGCGCTGGTTCGCCGGCGGCGCCTCGAAGATCCAGATGGGCTACACGCTGCACTGGAATGCGCCCGGGCGAGGGCCGTCCGCCGACCGCATGGTGGTGCGGATGGAGCCGAGCGAGTCGGTCAACTCCACCAGTCGCGCTCGCGAATTCCAGCTGCTGCGCGCCTTCGAAGGCGTGGTGCCGGTGCCGCACGCCTTCTGGGTCGACGCCGAGGCCGAATGCTTCCCGGAGCCGGCGCTCCTCTACGCCTTCTGCGAAGGCGTCACCAAGCCACGGGCCACCGGCTCGGGCCGGCTCGCCGGAATCGGTACCGATTTCGGGCCCGAGTTGCGCGAGCGCCTAGCGCCTCGGTTCGTGCAGCTGCTGGCGACCATCCACAATTTCGACGTCGGCTCCGCCGAGCTGCCGGCCTTCGACCGTCCTGGCGTCGGCACCACCGAGAGCGCGCTCAAGCAGTTGCAGCGCGCCCGTCGGATCTGGGAGGAAGACCGCGGCGACGATTTCCCGCTGGCCGAGGTCGCGGCCAACTGGCTGGAGCGCAACCTGCCGGTGCTGGACAACGTCAGCGTGGTTCATGGCGACTACCGTTCGGGCAACTTCCTCTTCGACGAGCGCAGCCTGGAGATCACCGCGGTGCTCGACTGGGAGCGCGGCTACCTCGGAGACCGCCACCGCGACCTGGCCTGGACCGCCAACCATGCCTTCGGCCACATGGGGGAGGACGGCAAGACCTTCCTGGCCAGCGGCCTGATGCCGCTCGACGAATTCTTCGAGCAGTACGAGAAGGCTTCAGGGCTGACGGTCGATCCGGTGCGGCTGCGCTACTACACGATCTTCAACAGCTACCAGCTGGTGATCTCCGCGATCGCTTCCGGATTCCGCGTGGTGCATCTGGGCAAGACCCATCAGGACATCCTGCTGGCGCTGGCCGAGCCGGTCGGGTATTCGGCCGCCGAGCAACTGCGCAAGACGCTCGAGGAGCTGCTCTGATGTCCGATCACACCACGACCGGCTTGCGAGCCGCGCTCAAGTCCCTGAAGGAAGTGGTCGCCCCCGCGGTCGATCCCGCCAACCCGCTGGCGGTCGAGCAGTTGCGCATGGTCTGCAGTTTCCTCGGGATGGTGTGCGAGCAGCTGCCGCTGCGTGGCGAGCGCATCCGCTTCGACCTGCGCAGCGCGATCGGCTTGGCCGAGGCGCTGACGCCAGCGGCCATGGCCTGCGGCGACGACGTGGCCACGGCCCTGGCTGCCGCGCTGACGCCGGCCGTCGCGCTGGCCGCAGCGCCCGGCGCAGCGGAAGGCGACATCCAGCAGGCCACTGCGCGACTGGGCGCCGCATCGAGTGCCCTGATCCGCGCGAGCGCCGGTTGCGACGAACACGACAGGGCGCTCGTCGAGCGCGCCGTTCTGGCCAATGCGAAGCCCTGGCTCGACGTGCAGCGCGCCTGGTTCGCGCCGGTCGGCTTCGATTCCGAGGCCAGCCGCCTTCTGACCCTCGCCGGGGCGCTCGCCCGGCCACCGGCCGACGCCGAGAAAGCCTCCGCATGATCACCGCCGAACAGATCGACTACCAGAACCCGCCTGATGCCGACCACAACTGGGTCGAGACCTACCTGATCCCGATCGTCATCCCGGAAGAGCACATCTACGCGCTGGTCTACGTCTGCGCGCGGCCGGCGATGGGGGTGATGTCGAACCAGATCATGGTTTGCGGTGCGCTTTCCGACAACCGATCCGACCTGCTGCACTACAACGACAACCAGCACCTGCCGGCGCCGAAGAAGTTCTCGGAGCTGACCTCGCCGATCGGTCTGAGCATCCGTGCGACCGATGCGCCGCGCAACTTCCGGATCGACTACCAGGGCTTCGACGGCACCGAGATCCACATCGACTGGGAAGGGCTGATGGATCCCTTCGACATCCACGACCCGAATCACAGTCCGCAGGCCGGACGGGTCGAGGACATGCATGCCGATATCGACACCGGCAAGAAGCACCTGGCCGGCCACTTCGACCTCACCGGCCGCGCCACCGGCACGCTGACGGTGCGCGGGCGAACGTTCAAGGTCGACAGCATCGAGCGCATGGACCACAGCTGGGGCCCGCGCGATCCGATGGTGATCAAGAACATGTACATCGTCTCGGCGACCTTCGGTCCCGACCTGGCCTTCCACATGATCTGTCCGTGGAATCCCGACCTCAAGGGCGCGGAGCAGTTCCAGCTGACGCATGGCTACGTGCTCGATCAGGGCAAGGTCTACGGCCTGACCAGCGAGCTGACGATGACCAGCAACCATCACGGCCTGATGTGCACCGGCCTGCAGATGTCGGTCAAGGACACGCGCGGCAAGCGCTTCCACCTGCGAGCAACCGCCGACGTCGGCGCACCCTGGAGCCCCTATCCGAGCGCGATCACCTTCAACTCGATGATGCGCTGGTCCTACGGGGACCGGGACGGTTACGGCGTCGTGCTGCCCAACTACAACCTGCCTTACCTCAACCAGCGGCGCGGCCGCTTCTACACCGACCCGTCACCGACCGTCTGGGTCTAAGGAGACAAGCATGGAAACAGGTGCGGTGGCGACACCGGCGGAACCGGTGCGCGCGGCTTCGATGACCCGGGAAGAGAAACGGGTGGTCTTCGGTTCCTCGCTGGGGACCGTGTTCGAGTGGTACGACTTCCTGCTCTTCGGCTCGCTCTCGCCGATCATCGCGGCGAAGTTCTTCGCCAACCTGAGTCCGAGCCTCGGCTTCATATTCGCGCTTATGGCGTTCTCGGTGGCCTATGCGGTGCGGCCGCTCGGCGCATTCTTCTTCGGCCGCATCGGCGACATCGTCGGGCGCAAGTACACCTTCCTGGTCACGGTGGCGGGCATGGGGCTGGCCACGTCGCTGGTCGGCATCCTGCCAGGCTATGCGTCCTGGGGTCTCGCGGCGCCGGTGCTGCTGATGGTCCTGCGCGTGGTGCAGGGTCTCTCGCTCGGCGGCGAATACGGCGGTGCCTCGACCTATGTCGCGGAGCATGCGCCGCCCGGCAAGCTGGGTTACTTCACCGCCTGGGTGCAGAGCTGCTCGGCGGCGGGCTTCACGCTGTCGCTGATCGTGATCATCGGCACCCGCACGCTGGTCGGCGAAGCGGTGTTCGCCGATTGGGGATGGCGCATTCCCTTCCTGTTCTCGGCACTGCTTCTGGCGGTGTCGGTGTGGATCCGCATGAGCCTGTCGGAGTCGCCGGTGTTCGAGCGCATGAAGAAGAAGGGCCTGACCTCGAAAGCGCCGATCCGCGAGGCCTTCGGCAGCTGGAAGAATGTCTGGCGCATGGTGATCGTCATGTTCGGTTGCGTCACCGGCGTGACTGCGGTTGGTGCGATGGGCCTGATCTATCCGCTGCTCTTCCTGCAGCAGACCTTGAAGGTCGATCCGCTCACCACCAACATCCTGGCCGGACTCGCGATCCTGGTGTCGATACCACTGTTCCCGCTGGTCGGACGGCTTTCCGACCGGATCGGTCGCAAGCCCACCATCATTGCCGGCTGCGTGATCGCGGCGATCGTGTACTTCCCGTTCGTCAAGGCCCTGACGCACTTCGCCAATCCGGCCTACGAGGCGGCGCTGAACGCCTCGCCGATCTCGGTCAGCGCCGACCCGACCGAGTGCTCCTTCATCTTCAACCCGACGGGAGTCTCGAAATTCCTCTCGTCCTGCGACATCGCCAAGGCGACGTTGGCCAAAGAAGGCGTGAACTACACCAACGCCGAGGCACCGGCACACGGTACGGCCGAAGTGAAGATCGGACAGACGAGCATCGCGAGCTTCGACGGCAACGGCTTGGACGCCGCCGCCTTCAAGGCGCGCAACGATGCCTTCACCCAGGACGTCAAGGCCGCGGTGCGTGCCGCCGGCTATCCGGCCAAGGCCGATCCGGCCCAGATCAACCTGCCGATGGTCTGGCTGATCATGGCGTTGATGGCTGCGCTGATGCCGCTGGCCTACGGCGCTTCGACCGCGGTGATGGTCGAGATGTTTCCGGCGCGCATCCGCTACACCACGCTTTCGGTGCCGTATCACGTCGGCAACTGGGTCTCCGGCTTCCTGGTGCCGATCGTCTTCGCCATGGTCGCGGCCAGCGGCGACATCTACTTCGGGCTCTGGTACCCGGTCGTGTGGGCCCTGTTCGGCGCGGTGGTCGTGGCCCTCTTCATCCCCGAGACCGTCAACCGAAAAATCCAAGACTGGTATTGATTCATGGAATTCAGCCTGAGCCCCGAGCAGCGGGAACTCGTCGATGCGGCACGCACCTTCGCGCGCGACCACATCGCTCCGAACTACCGTTTGCGCGACCAGCAAGGGCGGCTCGACCGGCCGACACTTCGCCGGATGGGCGATCTGGGCCTCTTCGGTATCGAGTTGCCCGAGGCGGTGGGCGGCCTCGGCCAGAGCTGCCTCACCGCCGGCCTGGTGGTCGAGGCGCTGTGCGGCGACGACCTCAACATCGGTTACATCACGATCACCGCATCGCTGCTCGGCCAGATCCTCACCGCCTTTGGGCAGCCGCAAGTGGTCAAGCCATGGATCGAGGGCATGCTGCGCGGTGAACTGATCCCGGCGATCGCGCTGACCGAACCGGGCGGCGGCTCGGACGCCGCCAACCTCAAGTTGAAGGCGCGGCGCGACGGCGACAGCTATGTCATCAACGGCGAGAAGACCTCGATCAGCATGGCCGGCCAGGCGGACTTCGCGGTGGTCTTCGCCCGCACTGGCAGCACCGAGTCGCGGGCCAAGGGCATCAGCTCCTTCCTGATCCCGCTGGACACGCCCGGCATCACCCGCACCGAATTCGACGACCACGGCACCCGCAGCGTGGGCCGCGGCTCGCTCTTCTTTGACGAGGTGCGCATCCCAGCGGAGCTGCGCCTGGGCGAGGAGAACCAGGCCTTCTCGCAGGTCATGGCCGGCTTCGACTACAGCCGCGCGCTGCTCGGCATCCTCTGCCTGGGCGTCGCGCGCCTGTCGCTCGATGCCGCCTGGCAGTACACGCGGCAGCGCTTCACGTTCGGCAAGGCGCTCACCGAATACCAGGGCGTGACCTTCCCGCTGGCAGAGGCCGAGACCCACTGGAGCGGTGCCCGGCTGCTGTGCCTGCAAACACTGTGGCTCAAGGACCAGGGGCTGCCTCACACCGCCGAGGCGGCCATGTGCAAATGGTGGGGCCCGAAGCTCGCCTACGACATCGTCAACACATGCCTCCTGACCCACGGCCATGGCGGCTACTCGAAGGAAATGCCCTTCGAGCAGCGGCTGCGCGACCTCCTCGGCCTGCAGATCGGCGACGGGACGGCGCAGATCATGAAGATGGTCATCGCCCGCCAGAAGACCCGTGACTGACCCGAGATCGATTCCACGAAAGCCCGCATGACCTACGAATCCTTCAAGCTCGAGATCGCCGACGGCATCGCGCACGTCACCTTCAACCAGCCCGAGCGCGGCAACCCGATGGACCTGCGCTTCAACACCGAGCTCAGCCGCATCGCCAGCGAGCTCGACGAGGACCCGTCGGTGCGCTGCGTGCTGATCGACGCGGCCGGCAAGTACTTCGGCGTCGGTGCCGACCTGAAGACGATGAACCGCGATCGCGCGGAACTGCAGGTCTTCATCAAGAACGCGACCGTCGGGCTGCACTCGGCGCTATCGCGCTTCGCGCGGATGAACGCGCCGGTGGTGGTGTCGGTGCATTCGCTCGTGGTCGGTGGCTTCACCGCGTTGTGCGCGGCGGCCGACTTCTGCATCGCCGCCCGTTCGGCGCGCTTCTATGCCGCCTACACCGGCATCGGTCTGCTGCCGGACGGCGGCGGCACCACCTTCATCCCGCGCCGCGTCGGCATCCGGCGGGCGGCGGAGTTTTTCATGCGCAACCAGACCTGGAGCGCCGAGGAATCGCTGGCCAACGGCTTGATCAGCCACGTGGTCGACGATGCCGCGCTGGGCGAGGAATCCTGGGCGCTGGCGCGGGAACTGGCGGCCGGACCGACGGTGGCTTTCGGCGAGATCAAGAACCTGCTGCTGTCGACCTGGTCGCAGCCGATCGAGTCGCAGATGGAACAGGAAGCCCGCGCCATGACCCGGGTCACGCGATCCGAGGACGGCTGGAACGGCATCTGCGAAGTGGCGCAGCGGCGCAAGCCGAAATTCGCGGGCCGCTGAGCGGCCGACCGCCATGGACAGCACGCGCATCCCGCAAGCGGCTCCCGCGGAGGATCCGACCACGCTGTGGAGTTCCTTCGCGCGCCGGGCCTTGCTTGACGGGCCGCGCGCGGCCCTGAGCTTCGAAGGCCGGACCTGGACCTACGCCGACATGGCCGGTTTCGCTGGGCGCTTCGCGGCAGCCTTGTACGCGGGTGGCGTCCGCAAGGGCGACCGGGTCGGCTTCCTCGGCTTCAACCGGCCGGAATGCGTGCTGGGCCTGCTGGCCGCGGCCTCGCTGGGCGCGATCTTCGTGCCCTTCAACTTCCGGCTGACGACGGCGGAGCTGAAGACGCTGATCCTCGATGCCGAGGTGCACACGCTGATCGTCGGTACCGAGCACCTGGCGCTGGTCGAGCCGATGCGCGCCGACCTGCCCTGCCGCGAATACCTGCACGCCGGCGGCGCGGTAGAAGGCTGGCAGTCGCTCGACGCCTGGGTCGCGCGCGATCTCGAGCCGCCGCCGCCGGCCGGCGTGCGGGCGGGCGACGTCGCGGCGCTGGTCTACACCTCGGGCACGACCGGCGTGCCCAAGGGCGCGATGCTGACCCACGGCAACCTGTGGGCCAACAACCTCAACTGGATCCTCTGCTACGGCATCACCGGACAGGACAGGCTGCTCACCACCGCGCCGATGTTCCACGTCGGTGGCCTCTTCGTGCTGCTGTCGCCGCTGTTGCTGGTGGGCGGCGAGGTGGTGCTGCATCGCGGCTTCGACGCCGGCGCGGTGATCGCCGCGATCGCGGCGCATCGCGTCACGATGACCTTCTCGGTGCCGACCATGATGCTGATGCTGAGCCAGCATCCGAGCTTCGACGGCGCCGACCTGTCGAGCCTGCGCCTGCTGATCGTCGGCGGCGCGCCGAGCCCGGAATCGCTGCTGCGCCTCTACGCGGGCCGGAACATCGCGGTCAGCCACACCTACGGCATGAGCGAGATCGTCACGCTGTGCACCTTCCTGGAGACCGGGTCGGCGACCGCGAAGCTCAATTCCGCCGGCCGTGCGGTGCCACTGTCCGAGGTCCGGCTGATCGACGCTGACGGCCGGCCGATCGACGAAGCGGGCGTGAAGGGCGAGATCTGCGTGCGCGGCCCGACCGTGATGGCCGGCTACTGGCGGCGGCCCGAAGCCACGGCCGGCGTGCTCGGCAGCGACGGCTGGTTCCGCACCGGCGACGTCGGCAGCTTCGACGCGGACGGCTACCTCTTCGTCAACGACCGCCTGAAGGACATGATCATCAGCGGCGGCGAGAACATCTATCCGGCGGAGATCGAGAGCGCGCTGCAGGAGCATCCGGATATCCACCACGCCGCCGTAATCGGCAGGCCCGATCCGCAGTGGGGCGAACGTGTCTGCGCGGTGCTGGTCGTGAAACCGGGCGCGGCGCTCAGCCTCGAAGCGCTCCAGGAATTCTGCGGGCCGCGGCTCGCTCGCTACAAGATCCCGAAGGAATTGAGGCTGGTCGCGGAGCTGCCGTTGAGCGGCGCCGGAAAGGTGCTCAAGCACGCGCTGCGGCAGAGCCTGGACTGAGATCCGACGAGAAAGGACAGCGACCCGTGGCCACCGAGAACCCCTTCGACATCCGCGACACGCCGACGCCGGAGTTCATCGCGTCGCTCAGGCGGCGCTATCCGATCGAGCCGGAGATCGACCGCCTGCTGACCCGCAAGATGGAGCGCCGGTCCGGGCCGCCCTACACTCTGGTAAGCCTGCAGCTGCTGTCCGATTCGCTGTCCGCGATGCTGAAGGACGTGCTGCGCGATCCCTTCGAGATCTCCGACCAGTGCTGGCTGGCCGGCGGCGCCTCCAAGCTGCAGATGCGGTTCACCTTGCGCTGGACCGATCCCGCGGCCGGCCCGACGACCTCCGACCTGGTGGTGCGGATGGAGCCGACCGAGTCGATCAACGCCTCCAGCCGGCTGCGCGAATACGAGCTGCTGCGCGCGCTCGCCGGCGTGGTGCCGGTACCGAAGATGTACTGGGTCGATCCGGACGGCAAGTGGTTCCCCGAGCCGGCGCTGGTCTACGACTTCGCGCACGGCGTCGGCAAGCCGACCACTATCGCCAGCGGCAGCGTGACCGGCATCGGCACCAACTTCGGTCCGCGGCTGCGCGCGCTGCTGGCGCCGCAGTTCGTCAACGACCTGGCGAAGATCCACACCTTCGACCACGAGCGCGCCGCGCTCGATTCGTTCAGCCGCCCGGCGATCGGCCGCACCGAGAGTGCGCAGCTGCAGATCAACCGCACGCTGCGCGTCTGGGAGGAAGACCGCGGCGAGGAATTCGCGCTGATGGATGTGGCCGCCAACTGGCTGGCACGCAACGTGCCGACGCTCGACCGGGCCAGCGTGGTGCATGGCGACTACCGCGCCGGCAATTTCCTGTTCGACGAGGAGAGCGGCCGCGTGACCGCGATCCTCGACTGGGAGCGCGCCTACATTGGCGACCGGCATCGCGACCTGGCCTGGTCGACCGCGCGGGTGATCGGCCACATGGCCGAGGACGGCAAGACCTACCTGATCTGCGGACTGATGCCGATCGAGGAATTCCACGCGCGCTATCAGGAAGCCTCGGGCCTCGCGATCGATCCGGTGCGACTGCACTTCTACGAGGTGCTCAACCGCTACCAGCAGGTGACGACCGTGCTCGGAACGGCCTGGCGCGTGGTGCATCTGAGCAAGTCGCACCAGAACATCGTGGTGGCGCGGCTCCAGACCGCTGCCTACCTGCTGGCAGAGGAACTGCGCAGCGCGCTCGCGGAGGTGATCTGATGGCCAACCATGCCGACAACGATTTTCGCGCCGCCGCCAAGGCCTTGATGGACGTGGTGGCGCCCGCCATCGATCCATCCAATCCGCTTGCCAGGCAGCAACTCAAGCTGGTGGCCGACTGGCTCGACTTCTATCGCAGCCGCCTGCCGCATGCGATGGACCGCGAGCGCCTCGAACTGTCGGTGCAGCTGGAGATGGCGCGCGCCGTCGCCGAGGCCGCGCCGGCCGCCGCAGCAGTCTCGCTGCGGGCCGCGATCGACGATGCGGCCGCGGTGCAGGAGCGGCTCGGCCCGCGCCCGCCGCGGGTGCGCGAGGTCACCGCCCGGCTCGAGGACGAGATCAGCGCGCTGGTGCGCCGCTCGGTCGACTTCGACGCGGCGGCCCGGCAGCGGGTCGAGCGCATCGTGGTCGACGACACCCGCCATCTGCTGGACGCCCAGCGCTCCTGGTTCCTGCCGCAGAGCATCGAGCCCGAACCCGACGCGATCCTGCCCCTCGACGTGGCGCTGCGCATCCGCGCCGCCGATTGAACCCATCCCAAGGACTCTCCCATGATCACCGCCAAGGACCTCGAATACCACACGCCACCCGATGCCGGCCACACCTGGGCCGAGACCTACTTCTTCCCGATCGCGCTGCCGGAGGAACACCTGCTGGTCACCGTCTACGTGGTGGTGCGCCCGGGCATCGGCGTGATGGTCAATGACGTGACCGTGTACGGCGCGCTGTCGGACACGCGCTCCGACCTGCTGTACTTCGACGTCCAGCCGCACCTGCCGGCGCCGAAGCTGTGGGCCGACATCGAATCGCCGACCGGCCTGAAGATCAAGGCGGTGAAGCCGCCGCGCGACTACCGCATCGACTACGTCGGCTACAACGACACTGAGATCCACGTCGACTGGATCGGGATGATGGACCCCTTCGACATCCACAATCCGGCCCACAGCCCGAAGGCCGCCAAGACGAAAGAGCAGCAGCACGCGGGCTCCGGCCTCGGCGCCGCCTGGGGCGGCCACTTCGACATGACCGGCCGGGTCACCGGCACCGTGAAGATCCGCGGCCGCGAGTTCAAGGTCGACTGCGTCGAGCGCATGGACCACAGCTGGGGCCATCGCAACCCGGTGACCATGAACGCGCAGAACTCGATCTCGGCGGCCTTCGACCACGACCTGGCCTTCCACATCATCACCCTGCTCGACATGGACGCGCCCAACGGCAGCGACCACAAGCTGGCGCACGGCTACGTGCTGGACAAGGGCGAGGTCTTCGGCGTGACCGACCTCGAGCTGACCAACACTCGCCTCGGCGTCGCCGTCGTCGGCATGGACATGAAGGTCACCGACGTGCGCGGCAAGGTGTTCCACATGCATGCGGTGGCCGACGTCGGCGCGCCCTGGAACGCCTACGCGGCCACGGTCACCTGGACCGCGCAGATGAAGTGGCTGCTCGACGGCCGGCAGGGCTACGGCTGCGTGATGGAAACCATGGGCATCCCGGGCATGTCGGTGCGCCGCGGCCGCTGGTTCACCGACAAGCAGCCGTCGATCGCCGCTGGCTGAAGGAGACATCGCGATGCAAGCCACCCAGATCCTGAAGCAGGCGGTGATGGAGCAGCCCGAGCGGGCCGGCACCATCTATCGCGACCGCCGCCGCAGCTGGCGCGAGATCGGCGAGCGGGTGCCGCGGATGGCGGCGGCGCTGCAGCGGCTGGGCGTGAAGCCCGGCGATTGCGTCTCTGCGCTGTCGATGAACTCCGACCGCTACTTCGAGCTGTTCTTCTCGATTCCGTGGAGCGGCGGCGCCTTCGCGCCGCTCAACGTGCGCTGGTCGGTGGCCGAGAACCGCTTCGCGCTGCGCGACTGCGGCGCGCGCGTGATGTTCGTCGACGACGCCTTCGTCGAGCAGGCGCGCGAGCTGCAGGCCGGCAGCGACCTGCAGCTGATCTACATGGGCGAGGAGGCGACGCCGGCGGGCATGCTGTCCTTCGAGCAGCTGATCGACGAGCACGCGCCGGTGCCCGACGCCGACCGCAAGAACGAAGACCTCTACATCGTGCTCTACACCTCGGGCACCACCTTGCAGTCCAAGGGCGTGGCGCTGTCGCACCGCAACGTGGTGTACGTGTCGGTCTGCTTTCTGGCGACCCTGCCGCACCGCGACGACCTCACGCACATGCACGTCGGCGGCATGTTCCACCTCTCGGGCGCCGGCCCGGCCTGGTACATCACGCTGGCCGGCGGCAGCCACGTGATCCTGCCGAAGTTCGACCCGGTGCCGGTCATGGCCGCGATCGCCGAGCACAAGATCACCAACGTGGTGCTGGTCCCGACCATGATCAACATGCTCATGAACGAGCCGCGGCTGGCCGACTACGACCTGAGCAGCGTGCGCACTTGCGTCTACGGCGGCTCGCCGATGCCCGAGCCGATCATGAAGGCGGCGATGCGCGACCTGCCGACCTGGGGCTTCCACCAGATCTACGGCATGACCGAGACCGCCGGCTACGCCACTGCCTTGCGCTGGCGCGACCACCTGGAAGCGGTGGCGCATTTCCCCGAGCGGATGAAGTCGGCCGGGCGCGCGGTCACCGGCATGCAGGTGCGCATCGCGAGGCCGGACGACGCTGAGGCCGATGTGCGCGAGACCGGCGAGATCCAGATCCGCGGCGACAACGTGATGACCCGCTACTTCAACAATCCCGAGGCTTCGGTCGCCGTCCTGAAGGACGGCTGGATGCACAGCGGCGATGCCGGCTTCATCGACGAGCACGGCTTCCTGTACGTCGCCGACCGCATCAAGGACATGATCGTGAGCGGCGGAGAGAATGTCTATTCGGTCGACGTCGAGCGTGCGCTCTACCAGCATCCGGCGGTTCGCGAGGCGGCGGTGATCGGTATCCCGAGCGAACGTTGGGGCGAGGCGGTGCATGCCGTGGTGGTGCTGAAGGATGGACAATCGGCCGAGGCCGAAGAACTGATCGCCCATTGCCGCACCCTGATCGGTGGCTACAAGTGCCCGCGCAGCGTCGAATTCCGCAGCGAGCCGCTGCCGACCACGCCGGTCGGCAAGATCCGCAAGAATGTATTGCGCGATCCGTACTGGGTCGGCCACAACCGCAAGATCTGAAGGACCCGGAGCCCCCCATGAGCTACCAATCCATCTACTGCCCCGACCCCTTTGTAGGCCAGACCGTGATCGTCAGCGGCGGCAGTGGCATCTCCCAGCCTTGCATGGACTTCCACCGCGCCGTCGTCTCGGACATTCTGCAATGAGCGCGGCGCCCGAAGCCGACGCGGTTGTGGTTCCGAAGCCGGCCGCCACGCTGCTGCTGCTGCGCGACAGCACTGCCGGACCCGAGGTGTTGATGCTCAAGCGTAGCGGGCTGTCAGATGTTCTTGGGCATGCCTTCGTCTTCCCAGGTGGCAAGCTGGATGCCGCCGACCTCGACCCAGCTATTGCGTTGGATGAAGAGGCCGCCGTGCTGGCGCGCCGCCTCGGCGAAGCCGACACCGACCCCGCGCTGGCCGCCGGCCTCTTCGTGGCCGCGATGCGCGAAGCTTTCGAGGAATCAGGCGTGCTGCTGGCATGCGACGCGAACGAATCGATCGTCGCCGACGTCGCCGCGCTGGTAGTCACTGGCTCGACCTTCGCCGCCGCACTGTTCGAATGCAAGCTGCGGCTCGCGAGTTCGCAGCTGCTGCCGTGGACCCGCTGGATCACGCCAGTCACCAGCCTGCAGGCCAAGCGCTTCGACACCCGGTTCTTCATTGCGCGCGCACCGCGCGACGTCCAGGCCCGCCACGACGGACACGAGACCACCGAAACGGCCTGGATGCGCCCGCGCGACGCCCTGGAGCGCTACTGGGCCGGCGAGATCGCCCTGGCGCCGCCGCAGATCATGAGCTTGGTGGAACTGACGCTGCATGTAGACGTAACAAGCGCGTTGTCCGCCGCCGCGCATCGTGCGCCGCCGCTCATCCAGCCGCTGGTGCTGAAGGTCGGCGAGGCTTCGATGCTGTGCTATCCCGGCGACGCCGAGCATCCGGTCGCGACGCGGGCGATGCCGGGGCCGCTCAGGTTGGCAATGCGCAACGGGCGTTTCGAGCCCGAACCTGGGTTCAAGGCTTTCTTCGCCTGAGAAAACTAGACGCCTGATCTAGGACTCGCGGGCGATCGAGCTTTCAAATAGCCCAGGGCCGGACCGACACATAGTCGCAGGCAGCACCCCCGGGGTGGCCTACGCCGGCATGAACCCAACTACCCAACTACCGTAATGGCGTGTTCGGCGAATCGAGGAGACGCTGCGGGCAAGCCAAAAGCGCCCGGCAGATTCGAGAACGAGCGCGGCATTTGCCCCAAGCAGATTCCGATCTGGAGCCCGCGGCCGAGTTTGCGCGGATGCAGGCGCGGCGCCCGATTGGCCAGCGACAATAAACTTGAGCGGTCGAATAGTTGATGCCGGGCAGGCCGATCCCTTTTGGCCGTTCCCGGTCTGCCAGCACACCGCCAACACGATTTCGGCTGCCCCTGGCGCTGTACCGAACGGGGCGTGCAGCGGCACCACCGGGTGCAGTGCGGGCGGCCTTCGGCCTCAGGCGAGCACTTCGCGGGTTGTGGGCACGAATGTTGGTGCTTTCGTGACGTTCCGGCGGACTTTCTAGCATTCATGTGGCCTGCAGCTTGCTTTACGATTCCGACAAGCGGCACCACTCTCGCCTTCCGGCATAGGCCGCCCAGGCAGAGCACTTCGCACGGCCGATGCGAAATCCGGGCGGCCTACGCCGTCCGCGTGCTTCATTTTGTTACCCCGTTTGATTAACGTCGCGTTACAGAACCCGCGACTTCGCCCCCTTTTTCGTGGCGAAGCGACGACATCGGGTGGCAGGGGACGCGGATGGCAAACGACCCACGATCGATCGATGGCAGCGCCAGCGTGCTGCTGGACAGCCTGCGACTGGGCGCGGCCCTGACGGTGGTCTGCAGCCACGCGCAGGACATGTGGTTCCCGTCGAGCATCCATCCGCCCACCCGACCCGGCGCCGCCGCGCACGCCGCGGTGGTGGTCTTCTTCGTGCTGTCCGGCTTCGTGATCGCCTACACCACGCAGGCGCGCAATCGCGGACTGGCCGACTACCTGCAGGCACGCCTCGCGCGTCTGTGCTCGATGGTGATCCCGGCCTTGCTCCTCACTGCGGTGGTCGAGGCGGCCATGCGCTTCCAGGGCCATCCGGACCTGCTCGCCGGCTATGCCCGCGGTGCCTTCCTGCCACGTTATCTGGTGACCGGCACCTTCATGAACGAGTTGTGGTTCTTCTCGGCGGCGCCGCCGGCCAACATCGCGCTCTGGTCGCTCGGCTTCGAGTCCTGGTACTACCTGATCTTCGGCCTCTGGTTCTGCACCGGCCGCGGCCGCAAGTCCTGGATCCTGGCGCTGATGGCCTGTCTGGTCGCCGGCCCGAAGATCGTGCTGATGATGCCGATCTGGCTCATGGGCTGCGCCGCCTATGGCCTGCCGCGGCCCGCACTGCCGCCGGCCGTCGGCTGGGTCGCGGTCGGGTTGGCGCTGGTCGCCACGGTCGTGGTGGTGCTGACCGTCCATCCGTTCCCGCTGCCGATCGGCACGGCGCCGTTCTGGTTCGCCAACCAGTTCGTCACCGACTGGGCCGCAGGCTTCTGGGTCGCCGTGGCGCTGTGGCTGTTGCCGTCGGGCGGCGCAACGGGCCGCGCCTGGCCCGGCGCGACGCCCCTCGTGCAGCGCTTCCGGTGGCTCGCCGACCTGACCTTCCCGATCTACGTGATGCACTTCCCGCTGCTGCTGCTGTGGCGCGTGGCCTTCGGCACGCACCACGACGACGTGGCGCAGTACGCGACCGCCGTCGCCTTCGCGCTGGCGGTCTCGGGCATCTTCGGTGTCTGGCTGGAAGGGCAGCGCTGGCGTTGGCATGCGGGCTTTGGCCGCCTCATCGAGGTCTTCCCGGCACTGTGGCGCCATCGCGCGCCGACGGACGCCCACACCGATTTCGGCGCGCTCTGAAGCCGAAACGCAGGCCAGCGCGGCCACGACCGTGGCGACATCGTGAATGAAAATGATTCACAATCACGTTCAGCCACGAATCGCCCATGAGCACGACTTCACCGAACCCTTCCGCCGGTGCCGCGACCTCGGCCGCCTTCACCTCCCAGCTCCCAGCCGACGCCGCCCGACGCCCGACGCACCGACGACGCACCACGGCGGTCCAGTGGATCCGCAACACGCACGGCTGGATCGGCCTCTGGGGCGCTCTGCTCGGACTGATCTTCGGGATCGCGGGCATCTGGCTGAACCACCGCGCGGTGCTCAAGCTGCCGCTGGCGCAGCAGCGCATCAACGCCCAGTTGAGCCTGCCCGATCCGGCGCCGGCCAATGCGCAGGAAATGGCGGCCTGGCTGCAGCAGGCGCTCGGCCAGAGCCGCGGGCCGAACCAGACGCGCATCGAGCCGTCGCGGCCGGTGCCCTGGACCGAGAAGGACAAGGGCCGCAAGGCCGAAGGCGAGGCGAATGCCGCGGCCGCCGGCGGCGAGAACGGCGCGCCGCGCGCACCGGCGTTGATACAGCCGGAGCGCTGGACCTTCAACTTCGGCGGACCCGAGACGCTGGTGCAGGCCGAATACTGGCGCGGCAACCGCTCGGTCGGCGTCACCACCAGCCAGAACGGCTTCGTCGCGACGCTGACCAACCTGCACAAGGGCGTCGGCATGCCGGTCGCGTGGATCCTGCTGGTCGACACCCTGGCGGGCAGCATGATCTTCCTGACGATCTCGGGCGTCGCGCTCTGGATGCTGACCCACCGGCGCCGCAAGGTCGGACTGGTGATCTTCGGCACCTCGGTGCTGGTGACGCTGGGGCTGGCGCTGTCGCAGCTCTGAGCGTCCTGAGCGCTCAGCGCCTCGACTGCACCTTGATCCGGATCGCCGAGACGGTCCAGCCGCGCGTGGCCAGCCGCAGGCGCAGCGCCGGCGCCAGCTGACGCAGCTTGGCGGCCGCCGCGCTGCCGTTCACCAGCATGCACCAGATCTCGCCCTCCGCCGGTCCGGCCTGGACGGCCGCGCGCATCTCCGCCGGGATCAGGTCCTGCACCGCCGCCAGGCGCTCGCTGGAATCGCGCGCTCGGGCGGCCAGGGAGGCGAGCGTGGGCGAGGCCTCGCTGGCCTGCAGCAGTGAGACGGCGTTGTAGCGGCTGGTCATGGTCGTTGTCGGGTGCAATGCGAGGCTGGTCGCGGGGCTTATGGCGGCGGTCGGGGGCCTGGATGCAAGCCGGCTAAAATCGGAGGCTCGCCGGCATTCCTGCGAGCGGGTTCGCTTGCTTTCGTGCGAAGCGCGCCCACATCGTTCTCGTCTATCTTAGGGATTTCGGTCGCAGCACAGCCCCAGGCGGCAAGTGTGCTTCGATCACCATTCATGGCCACCAATTTCCTGACTCAAATTTTCGGCAGCCGCAACGACCGGTTGCTGAAGCAGTATCGCAAGACGGTCGAACGCATCAACGCGCTGGAGCCGTCTTTCGAGAAGCTCGACGACAACGCGTTGCGCGCCAAGACCGAGGAGTTCAAGGCCCGGGTCGCCAAGGGCGAGTCGCTCGACGACCTGCTGCCCGAGGCCTTCGCCACGGTGCGCGAGGCGTCCAAGCGGATCATGAAGATGCGCCACTTCGACGTCCAGATGCTCGGCGGCATGGCGCTGCACAACGGCAAGATCTCCGAGATGCGCACCGGCGAAGGCAAGACGCTCACCGCTACCTTGCCCGTCTACCTCAATGCGCTGACCGGCAAGGGCGTGCACGTGGTCACGGTCAACGACTACCTGGCCAGCCGCGACGCCACCTGGATGGGCCGGCTCTACAACTACCTCGGCCTCACGGTCGGCATCAACCTGCCGCAGATGCCGCGCGAGGAGAAGCAGGCCGCCTACGGCAGCGACATCACCTACGGCACCAACAACGAATACGGCTTCGACTACCTGCGCGACAACATGGTGTACGAGCCGGGCGACCGGGTACAGCGCGGCCTCAACTACGCGATCGTCGACGAGGTCGACTCGATCCTGATCGACGAGGCCCGCACGCCGCTGATCATCAGCGGCCAGGCCGAGGACCACACGGAGATGTACCTCGCCATCAACAAGGTGGTGCCGTTGCTGGTCAAGCAGGAAGGCGAGGAAGACCCGCGCACCGGCGAAGGCGTCACGAAGCCGGGCGACTTCACGGTCGACGAGAAGACCCACCAGGTCTTCCTCACCGAGGACGGCCACGAGAAGGCCGAGCACGTGCTGTCGGAGTTCAAGCTGCTGCCCGAAGGCGCGTCGCTCTACGACCCGGCCAACATCACGCTGATGCATCACCTGAATGCGGCCCTGCGTGCGCGGCACCTCTACCACCGCGACCAGCACTACGTGGTGCAGCAGGGCGAGGTCATCATCGTCGACGAGTTCACCGGGCGCCTGATGACCGGCCGCCGCTGGAGCGACGGCCTGCACCAGGCGGTCGAGGCCAAGGAAGGCGTGCAGATCCAGGCCGAGAACCAGACGCTGGCCTCGATCACCTTCCAGAACTATTTCCGCCTCTACGCGAAGCTGGCAGGCATGACCGGCACCGCCGACACGGAAGCCTACGAGTTCCAGGAAATCTATGGTCTCGAGACCATGATCATTCCGCCCAACCGCATCAGCAAGCGCGAGGACCAGCTCGACCGGGTCTACAAGACCACGCGCGAGAAGTACGAGGCGGCGATCCAGGACATCCGCGAATGCTACGAGCGCGGCCAGCCGGTGCTGGTCGGCACCTCGTCGATCGAGAACTCGGAAATCATCGACGGCCTGCTCGAGAAGGCCGGCCTGCCGCACCAGGTGCTGAACGCCAAGCAGCATGCGCGCGAAGCCGACATCGTGGCCCAGGCCGGCCGCACCAAGATGATCACGATCGCGACCAACATGGCCGGCCGCGGGACCGACATCGTGCTCGGCGGCAACGTCGAGAAGATGATCGAGGCGGTCGAGGCCGACGAGGCGCTCGACGAGGCCGGCAAGGCGGCCGAGGTCGCCCGCCTGCGCGCCCAGTGGGAAAAGGACCACGAGTTCGTCAAGTCGCTCGGCGGCCTGCGCATCATCGCCACCGAGCGCCATGAATCGCGCCGCATCGACAACCAGCTGCGCGGCCGCTCGGGCCGGCAGGGCGACCCGGGCTCGTCGCGCTTCTACCTCGGCCTGGACGATCCGCTGATGCGCATCTTCGCGGGCGAGCGGGTCAAGGCCATCATGGAGCGCCTGAAGATGCCGGACGGCGAGGCGATCGAGGCCGGCATCGTCACCCGCAGCATCGAGAGCGCGCAGCGCAAGGTCGAGGCCCGCAACTTCGACGTGCGCAAGCAGCTGCTCGAATACGACGACGTCTCCAACGACCAGCGCAAGGTCATCTACCAGCAGCGCAACGACATCCTCGACGCGACCGACCTGACGGCGCAGATCGAGGCGCTGCGCGAAGGCTGCTTCACCGACCTGACGCGCCAGTTCGTGCCGCCGGAATCGGTGGAGGAGCAATGGCAGCTGCCGGCGCTCGAGAAGGTGCTGTCCGAGGAATGGGGCGTCGAGCTGCCGCTGCAGCAGGAGGTCGAGGCCTCCACCGCGATCGGCGACGAGGAAGTCGTCGAGAAGGTCGTGGCGGCCGGCAACGAGGCCTTCAACGCCAAGCTGGCGCTGATCGGCAAGGACAACTTCACCCAGTTCGAGCGCATGGTGCTCCTGCAGAGCATCGACACGCACTGGCGCGAACACCTGTCCTCGCTCGACTACCTGCGCCAGGGCATCCACCTGCGCGGCTATGCGCAAAAGCAACCGAAGCAGGAATACAAGCGCGAGGCCTTCGAGCTCTTCGGCCAGCTGCTCGACTCGGTCAAGAACGAGGTCACGCGCCAGCTGATGACGGTGCGCGTGCAGTCGAGCGCGCAACTGGAAGAAGCCGCCGAGGCGATGGAGACCAAGGCCGAGAACCTCGCCAACGTCACCTACACCGCGCCGACCGAGACCGGCGAGGTCGAGGTGCGCGTCGACGAGGAAACGCTCGGCCGCCAGGTCGGTGCCGGCCTGAGCGCCGGTGCCGCCGCCTTCGCGCGGGTCGGCCGCAACGACCCGTGCCCCTGCGGCAGCGGCAAGAAATTCAAGCAATGCCACGGCAAACTCACCTGAGGCCCGCACCACCATGCCCGTCAATCTGAAGGCTCCCGATCCCGCCACGCTGCACCCGGTCGAAGGCGTTCGCATCGGCATCGCCGAGGCCGGCGTGCGCAAGGCCGACCGCAAGGACCTGAGCGTGGTGCTGATCGACGAGGGCGCCGCGGTCGCCGGCGTCTTCACGCAGAACCGCTTCTGCGCCGCGCCGGTGCAGGTCTGCCGCGAACACCTCGTGGCCGGCCATGGCATCCGGGCGATGCTGATCAACACCGGCAACGCCAACGCCGGCACCGGCCAGGACGGCCTGGCGCGGGCGCGCGCCACCTGCATCGCGCTGGCCCAGGAGCTCGACATCGCGCCCGAGCAGGTGCTTCCGTTCTCGACCGGCGTGATCATGGAGCCGCTGCCGATCGACCGCATCGAGCGCGGCATCCCGGCCGCCTTGAAGGACGCCGCGCCCGACCACTGGGCGCGCGCGGCCGAGGCCATCATGACCACCGACACCGTGCCGAAGGCCTTCAGCCGCCAGCTGACGATCGGCGGCGCCACCGTCACCGTCACCGGCATCAGCAAGGGCGCCGGCATGATCCGGCCGAACATGGCGACCATGCTCGGCTTCATGGCCACCGACGCGAAGATCGACCCGGCGCTGATGCAGCCGCTGGCCCGCGCGCTGGCCGAAGGCTCGTTCAACCGCGTGACCATCGACGGCGACACCTCGACCAACGACTCCTTCGTGGTCATCGCCACGCAGAAGGCGGCGCATGCGCCGGTCACCTCGCTCGATTCGGCGGACGGCCGCGCGCTGTTCGCGGCGATGCAGGAAGTCGCCCGGCTGCTGGCGCAGGCCATCGTGCGCGACGGCGAGGGCGCGACCAAGTTCATCACGGTGCAGGTCGAAGGCGGCAAGGACACGGCCGAGTGCCGGCAGGTGGCCTACGCGGTCGCCCATTCGCCGCTTGTCAAGACCGCCTTCTTCGCCAGCGACCCGAACCTCGGGCGCATCCTGGCGGCGGTCGGCTATGCCGGCATCGCCGACCTCGACCAGACCGGCATCGACCTGTTCCTGGACGACGTCCACGTGGTGGTGCAGGGCGGCCGCAACCCGTCCTACCGCGAGGAAGACGGCCAGCGCGTCATGAAGCGGAGCGAGATCACGGTGCGCATCGGCCTCGGCCGCGGCCAGGCCGCCGACACCGTCTGGACCTGCGACCTGAGCCACGACTACGTCTCGATCAACGCCGACTACCGATCGTGAACGCGCAATTCGAGCGACTGATCGCGCGCGCCGAACAGCTCATCGACCGCATCGAGTCGATCCTGCCGCAACCGCTGGCTGCGCCGGCCGACTGGAACGCCGCGATCGCCTGGCGCTACCGGCGCCGCAGCTCCGGCCACGGCACCCTGGAGCCGGTGCGCCACCTGGCCGGCATGCCGCTCGACGCGCTCAAGGAAATCGACCTCCAGAAGGAGAAGATCGAGCGCAACACCCGCCAGTTCGTCGAAGGCAAGCCGGCCAACAACGTGCTGCTCACCGGCGCCCGCGGCACCGGCAAGTCCTCGCTGATCCGCGCCTGCCTGCAGGCCTACGCGCCGCAGGGCCTGCGCCTGATCGAGGTCGACAAGGCGGAGCTCACCGACCTGCCGGACATCGTCGACGTGGTCTCGAGCCGGCCCGAGAAGTTCATCATCTTCAGCGACGACCTGAGCTTCGACGAGGGCGAGCCGGGCTACAAGGCGCTGAAGTCGATCCTCGACGGCTCGATCGCGGCGGCCTCGCCGAACGTGCTGATCTACGCGACCAGCAACCGGCGCCACCTGCTGCCGGAATACATGAAGGACAACCTCAGCTACACCCACACGGAGGACGGCGAGGTCCATCCGGGCGAGGTGATCGAGGAAAAGATCTCGCTGTCGGAGCGCTTCGGCCTCTGGGTCAGCTTCTATCCCTTCAGCCAGAACGAATACCTGGCGATCGTGGCGCAGTGGCTGTCGTCCTTCGGCGTCGATGCGAAGGCGATCGAGGCGGCGCGTCCGGAAGCGCTGGTCTGGGCGCTGGAGCGCGGCTCGCGCAGCGGCCGCGTGGCCTTCCAGTTCGCGCGCGACTACGCCGGCCGGAGCGCGGCGGCCGCGTGAGCACACCGCGCAAGCACACCGAGGTCGCGGTCGGCATCCTGATCCGCGCCGACGACGCGCTGCTGCTGTCGACCCGGCCCGAAGGCAAGCCTTACGCGGGCTACTGGGAATTTCCCGGCGGCAAGCTTGAGGCCGGCGAGACGGTCGAGCAGGCACTCCGGCGCGAGCTGCACGAGGAACTCGGCATCACCATCGGCGCGGCCGAGGTCTGGAAGGTGACCGAGCACGACTATCCGCACGCGCTGGTCCGGCTGCACTGGTGCAAGGTCCACGCATGGACCGGCGACTTCGAGATGCGCGAAGGCCAGGAGATGCGCTGGCAGCAGTTGCCGCTGGAGGTCACGCCGGTGCTGCCCGGCGCGATGCCGGTGCTGGCCTGGCTGGCCGAGGAACGCGGCCTCTAGCCCGTTCGCCGGCGCGCGGCCGCTGTTGCCGCCATTGGCGCCTTTGCCGCTACTGCCGCTTCGGGTCGCCGAAGGGATCGTCGTCCGGCGGCACGTCCGCCGGCACCCTGAACTCCTCGCTGGCCCAGGCACCCAGGTCGACGCCCTTGCAGCGCGCGCTGCAGAACGGACGGTACGGGTTGCTCACCGCGTAGACGCTGTCCTGGCCGCAGGCCGGGCAGCGCACGATGCGCTCGCCGATGGAATTGACGCCGCTCATCCCGCCGCCTCGATCTTCAGGCGCAGAGCGTCAGCTCGAAGGGCGCCTCGGCCGTGCTCTGGTGAAGGCGGTCGTCGGCTTCGTGCCGCATCAGCCGCACCGACACCATCAGGCGATTGCCGCTGATCTCGGGGATCAACCCGAGCTTCGGGTCGATGCGCAGGCGCAGCAGCTGGAAGCTGCGGCCTTGCGGCAGGGTCTGCTGGAACTGGCCGTTGGCCGCGATCACCTTGTAGGGCACGTCGGCGTCGCGCAGCAGCTTGAGCAACAGGTAGATCGATTCGGCCAGCGGCGCGAGGGTGGCCGACCATCGCTGCAGGTCGGCGCGGCGATCGGGCGCGCGCCGGTTCTGCCACTCGAAGTAGGCCGGCAGATCGAACTCGCAGGTGCCGCCTGGAATGCCGGCGCGGCTGCGGATGCTCATCAGCCATTCGTTCTCGGTCAGCGCCTGACCGGCCTTGCCGGGCACCGTGTTGAGCGTGTTGAAGTTGCTCTCGAGCTTGTGCACCACCTGGTCGAGCACCGCCTCGGAGATGGCCGGGTTGCCGCGATAGCTGTTGAAGGTGTTCTTGTGCTTGTCGAGGTCGCGCAGCACGTCGGCCTTCAGGTCGGCCCGCGCGGCCACGTCCATGATCTCGAAGATCGTGACCAGCGCATAGTGATGCAGCAAGGGAGAGTCCGCCGGCACCAGTTCGCCGAGACGGCGAAACAGGTGTTCCAGGCGCAGGTAGGTCCGGATTCGCTCGTTGAAGGGGTACTCGTAGAGGATCACGCGTGGTGGCTTCCGGTTGCAGATGATAGCTTCAAGAAGGCTTGGGTGGAGGGGGCAGCAGTTGCCGAACCGCCTCCAGCATGCGCTGGCCGAGCACCAGTTGTCCCTGCATCGAGATGTGCGTGTCGTTCGGGAAGAAGAAGTCGCGCACCCGGGTCTTCTGCGCCAGGCCCCAGCTGAAGAGATCGGGGCCGAGGCGGTCACGCAAGACCGCTGTCACGAAATCTTTCGAATGTTCCGGCTTGACATAGACCGTGGTCTTGTTGGGAATGACCATCCACAGGATTGGGTGCTGCGGATGGGCCGCTGCGAAGGCCTTCATCTGCGCCGCGTTCTCGACGGTCAGCTCGCCGTTCTCGTCGTCGGCCGGCCAGAAGGGCACCTTGTCGCACAGCTGATGGCTGAAGAGCGAGCAACCGTCCGGCACTGGACGCACCAGGATGCGCTTGTTGACCAGGAGCGGTCCGTCGGACCTCGCCGCGTTTCGCGTGTTGTTGAAGATGAACAGGCCCGAGGTCAGCTTGCCGTCCCAGTTCAGGCCCGGCTTGGGCACCTCGTGCAGCGGCTCGAAGAAGGGCTTGAGCCCGGCGGTGAGCGGCCGGGCGGTGGTCTTGCAGGTCTGGGTGCTGACCAGCCGGTCGTTCAACAGCCGCTCGACGCTCTCGACGATCACCAGCTTGCCCTTGAAGCCGCCCTGCGCGAGCCAGGTGTCGAAGTCGTCGCAGAGGCGCTCGTTGGTCTGGCCCCAGAACATGGTCGCGACCTTGTAGCCGGCGCGCGTGAGCTCCGACTGCCAGCGGTTCGACATCGAGAAGCTGTCGCCGATGACCAGGATATCGGCCTCGCTCACCGGTGAGGCGGCGAGGTATTTCGGATCGACCACCGGCGGCTCGATCTTCCAGCCGAAAGCGGTCTCCGAGAGCAGGCCGATGCGGGTCATGTCGCCATAGAAGGCGGGTGTGTTGAGGGTCACCAGCAGCAGCGCCACGATGACGACGAAGCCGGACAGGAAGATGCGCAACCAGAGCTTGGCGGGTGTCATGGATCGCCTCAGAACTGGAAGTAGAGGAACGGGCTGTACGAGCCCAGCTTCGACACGCAGACGCCCAGGAGGATCACTGTCGCGAAGGCCATCACCGGCGGGAAGATCCACGCCAGGCGCGGCCGGCCGAGCAACGCCTGGGCCTGCGGCACCCAGCGCTGCAGGGTGATCGTCGGCGGCATCACGAGCACGATGAACAGGCCGGCGAGCAGCGTGTTGAAGAAGTCCGACTTGCGGTACGGCACGCCACCGAACTCGCTGAAGATCGAGCCGGCGGTGCCATTCAGGCCCAGCATGCCCTTGTAGATAAGGGTCGCCGCATGCATGCTCTCGGCGCGGAAGACGACCCAGGCGATCATCACGGCCAGCATCGTCAGCGCCCAGCCGAGCAGGTGCGCGATGCGCCCGGGCTTGCGGTCGCGCCGCACCTTGGCATTCCACACGTGGTTGATCATGAGGTAGATGCCGTGCAGCGCGCCCCAGAGCACGAAGGTCCAGGCGGCGCCGTGCCAGAGGCCACCCAGCAGCATCGTGATGAAGAGGTTCAGGTAGCGCCGCCGCGGGCCCTTGCGGTTGCCGCCCAGCGGCACGTAGAGGTAGTCGCGCAGGAAGGTCGACAGCGAGATGTGCCAGCGCCGCCAGAACTCCACGATGTTGGTCGACTTGTAGGGTGAGTTGAAGTTGAGCGGCAACTGCACGCCCAGGCACAGGCCGAGGCCGACCGCCATGTCGGAGTAGCCGGAGAAGTCGAAGTAGATCTGCAGCGTGTAGGCGATCACGCCGACCCAGGCGCTGTTGACCATCGGCGCGACGCCGTTGTGCACGCCATTGAACATCAGGTCGGCGTACTGCCCGAGCGGATCGCCGATCAAGAGCTTCTTGCCGAGGCCGAAGACGAAGATCGCCAGGCCCAGCGAGACCTTGTCGGGGTTGAAGCGATAGGTCGCGGGATTGGCGAACTGCGGCATCATCTGCGCGTGATGCAGCACCGGCCCCGCGATCAGGTGCGGGAAGAAGGTGACGAACAGCAGGTAGTGCACGAAGCTGCGCTCATGCACCTTGCCCTGCCAGCAGTCGACCAGGAAGGCGATCTGGGTGAAGGTATAGAACGAGATGCCGATCGGCAGCGCGATCTTCACCATCGAGAACGGCGTCAGCCCGGCCGCCTGCAGCCCGACGTCGACGTTCTCGAGGAAGAAGTTGGCGTACTTGAAGATCGCCAGCACGCCCAGGTTGACCACCAGAGCGAACACCAGCATGCGCTTGCGGCCGCGGTCGGTGCGGTCGGGCGCCTGGGTCAGCCGCAGGCCGGCCCAGTAGTTGAAGCAGATCGAGCCGAGCAGCAGCGGCAGCGCCTCGACGCTCCACCAGCCGTAGAAGAACAGCGACGCGAGCCCGAGGAAGCTCGCTGCGAGTCGCGCGCTCCGGTGTCCGATCAGGAAGAACCCGATCAGCACGACCGGGAAAAAGAAGAAGATGAACGCGTACGAATTGAAGAGCATCGTGTGGGTGCAGGGCTGTCTCGTCGATCGCGGAGCGCGACGTACGCCGCAGTCTTGTTGTCGGGCGCACACGCGCCGGCGGTGCGCCGATTATCGCGTGTCCGGGCCGCGCCAACGATCCCACAGCCCGCGGACCTCGTCGGCCAGCGCGGGCAGGCTCAAGCCCTCGTTGAAGATCACCGCGTCGGCCGCGGCCCGGCGCGCGCTGCGCGTGGCCTGCTGGGCGATCACCGCGCGCACCGCCTCCGGGCTCCAGGCCGAACGCGCGACGACGCGCGCCAGTTGCGTCTGCTCGGTCGCGTCGACCACCAGCACCCGATCGACGATCGCCCGCCAGCGCTTCGATTCCACCAGCAGCGGCACGTCGAAGACGATCGGCTGGCCCGGCGCCGCAGCGGCGGCCTGGCGCTCGCATTCGGCGCCGATCAGGGGATGCAGGATGCCTTCCAGCCGTTGCTTGGCCTTGGCGTCGGAGAACACCAGGGCGCGCATCGCGGCCCGGTCGAGCCCGCCGTCGGCGGCGATCGCCGTCGGGCCGAAAGCCGCCTCGAGCGCCGGCATCGCGGCGCCGCCCGGCTGGGCTACCGCGCGGGCGATCGCATCGCTGTCGACCAGCGTCGCGCCGAGCGCGACCCAGGTCGCGGCCACGGTGCTCTTGCCGCTGCCGATGCCGCCGGTCAGGCCGATGCGCATGGGCGCTCCGTCAGAGCCCCACCACGCGCAGGATCGCGTTCGGGCCGAAGATCATCGCGGTGAAGCCGGCACCGGCCAGGAAGGGGCCGAAGGGCACGTAGCCGCCCTCGCGCAGGCCGTTGTTGAACTTGAGCGCCAGCCCGACCACCACGCCGATCACGGAGGCCATCAGGATGATCGGGATCAGCGCCTGCCAGCCGAACCAGGCGCCGAAGGCGGCGAAGAGCTTGAAGTCGCCGTAGCCCATGCCTTCTTTGCCGGTGGTCAGCTTGAAGAGCCAGTAGATGGCCCAGAGCGACAGGTAGCCGGCCACCGCGCCCCACACCGCATTGGCCAGGGAGACGTTGGTGAAGCCCGCGATCGACGCCAGCAGCCCGGCCCACAGCAGCGGCAGCGTGAGGTCGTCCGGCAGCAGCGTGGTGTCCCAGTCGATCAGCGCCAAGGCCAGCAGCACGGCGGCGAAGGCGCACCAGGCCAGGGCGGCGTATTGGCCCGGCATGTGCCAGACGCACCAGGCGAAGAGCGCGCCGGTCACGATCTCGACGACCGGATAGCGCATCCCGATCGGTGTCTTGCAGGACGAGCACTTGCCGCGCAGCGCCAGGTAGCTCAGCACCGGGATGTTCTCGTACCAGCGGATGACGTGGCCGCACTTCTGGCAGCGCGAATGCGGCACCATGAGATTGAAGGGCTCCGCGTCGGCAGCAGGCGCAGCCGGGGAGCCGCCGTCGGTCTGCAGCGTGGCGCAGTCGGCGGCCCACTGCCGCTCGAGCATCTTGGGCAGCCGGTAGATGACGACATTCAGGAAGCTGCCGATCAATAGCCCGAGCAAGCCGGCCAGCGCGGCGTCCACCCCCTGCGACACCAGCATCAGACGACCTGGCCGAGCTTGAAGATGGGCAGGTACATCGATACCACGATGCCGCCGATGATGACGCCGAGGAACACGATGATGATGGGCTCCATCAGGCTCGAGAGGCCGGCGACCATTTCGTCGACCTCGCCCTCGTAGAAGTCGGCCGCCTTGCCGAGCATGTGGTCGATCGAACCCGATTCCTCGCCGATCGCGGTCATCTGGATGACCATCGACGGGAACAGGTTGGCATTGGTCATCGCCGCGGTGAGGCTGGTGCCGGTCGAGACTTCCTGCTGGATCTTGACGGTCGCGTCGGCGTAGACCGAGTTGCCGGAGGCGCCGCCGACGGAGTCGAGCGCCTCGACCAGCGGCACGCCGGCCGCGAACATGGTCGACAGGGTGCGGGTCCAGCGGGCGATGCAGGACTTCTCGATCAGTGCACCGAAAATCGGAATTTTCAAAAGGACGCGGTCCATGAATTTCTGCATGCGCTCGTTGCGTTTCCAAGCCTGCAAGAAGAAGTAGACGCCGCCGCCAACCACGCCGAAGATCAACCACCAATAGGACACGAAATATTCGCTCATCCCCATAACGAACAAGGTTGGTGCCGGCAGATCTGCGCCGAAGGAAGTGAACACCTGCTTGAACGCAGGAATCACGAAGATCATGATGATCGCGACCACCACGAAAGCCACCACAACGACGGAGGTGGGATACATCAGCGCCGACTTGATCTTCGACTTGATCGCCTCGGTCTTCTCCATGTAGATCGCGAGCCGATCGAGCAAGTCTTCCAAGATACCTGCGGCCTCACCAGCCTCGACCAGATTGCAATACAGGCTGTCGAAGTATTTCGGGTACTTTCGAAAGGCGGCCGACAGCGAACTGCCGGTTTCCACGTCAAGGCGGATGTCGTTCAGGAGCCGCGCGACGTTCGGGTTCGCATTGCCGCGCCCCACGATGTCGAAGGACTGCAGCAGCGGCACGCCGGCCTTCATCATGGTGGCCAGTTGGCGCGTGAAGATCGCGATGTCCTTCGGCTTGATCGCCTTGCCCGAGCGGGTGCGGCGCTTCTTGATCTTGGTGGTCAGGACGCCCTGGCGCCGCAGCGCCGCCTGGACCTGGTTCTCGCCGACCGCGCGCACTTCGCCACGCACCGTCTTGCCGTTGCGATCCTTGCCTTCCCATTCGAAGACGTATTCCTTGATCGTTCGGGACAGGGTTGCCGTTGCCATGAGGATCTCCGCTTGTGCGTGCTATTCGTTGGTGACGGCGAGGACTTCCTCGAGCGAGGTCAGGCCCTGCATGACCTTCTTCAGTCCGGACTGGCGCAGCGACCGTACGCCCTCGTTCTCGGCCTGTTTCGCGATGTCGAGTGCGCTGCCGTCGCGCAGGATGATCTTCTGGATCTCTTCGGAGATCGGCATCACCTGGTAGATGCCGACCCGGCCCTTGTAGCCGCTGTTGCAGGCCGAGCAGCCGACCGCGTGATAGGGCTTCCAGGAGCCGTCCAGTTGGGACTCCTTGAAGCCGGCGTCGATCAGCGCCTGACGCGGCACGTCGAGCGGCGCGCGGCAGACCGGGCAGAGCCGGCGCGCCAGCCGCTGGGCGGTGATCAGGATCACGCTGGAGGCGATGTTGAAGGGCGCGATGCCCATGTTGCGCATCCGCGTGAGCGTGGTCGGGGCGTCGTTGGTGTGCAGCGTCGAGAGCACCAGGTGGCCCGTCTGGGCGGCCTTGATCGAGATGTCGGCGGTTTCGAGGTCGCGGATTTCGCCGACCATGATGATGTCCGGATCCTGCCGCAGGAAGGCCCGCAGCGCGGCCGCGAAGGTGAGGCCGGCCTTCTCGTTGACGTTGACCTGGTTGACGCCCGGCAGGTTGATTTCGGACGGGTCTTCGGCCGTCGCGATGTTGACGCCTGCCTTGTTCAGCAGGTTCAGGCAGGTATAGAGCGACACCGTCTTGCCCGAGCCGGTCGGCCCGGTGACCAGCACCATGCCGTAGGGACGGCCGATCGCGCTCAGCAGGCGTTCCTTCTCGTCGGCGTCGTAGCCGAGGGCGTCGATGCCCAGCCGCGCGTTGCTCGGATCCAGGATCCGGATCACGATCTTCTCGCCGAAGAGGGTGGGCAAGGTGCTGACCCGGAAATCGATCACCCGGTCGGGGCCGATCTTGAGCTTCATCTTGCCGTCTTGCGGGATCCGCTTCTCGGAGATGTCCATCCGCGAGATGACCTTGATCCGCGAGGCCAGCTTTTCCTTGATGGCGGTTGGCGGGCTGGCGATCTCGCGAAGTTCGCCGTCGACCCGGAAGCGCACCCGGTAGTTGTGCTCGTAGGGCTCGAAGTGGATGTCCGAGGCCCGCATGCTGAAGGCGTCGAGCAGCATCTTGTGCAGGAAGCGCACCACCGGTGCGTCCTCGACCTCGGCGGCGGCGGTATCGGGCGCATCGCTCTGGGCGTCGGCGGCCGGCTCGTCGAATTCGAATTCGGCGCCGACGATGTTGTCGATCGTCTCGGCCGCGGTCACCGCGGCGGCCTCGATCATGCGCGACAGCTTGTCGTATTCGGCGATGACCCAGTCCACGCCCATCTGCGAGGCGAACTTGATCTTCTCGGCCGCCTGCTGGTCGGACGGGTCCGCGGTGGCGACGATCAGGCGGTTGTTACGTTTGCTCAGCACCACCACGCGATAGGCGAGGCAGAGCTTGGGATCGAGCAGGTCCTTGGGCAGGCGCTGCGGATCGATCGCGTCGAGGTCGAGCAGCGGGGCGCCGAAGGCGCTCGACAGCGTGTGGGCAAGGTCGGCGGCCGAGACCGCACCGGTGCCGGTCAGCTCGGCGATGAAGCTGGTGCGTCCGCTCAGGGACTTCTGATAGATGTCTTCCGCGGATTTGGCGGGCAGCTTGCCGGCCGAAACCAGGGCGCGGGCGAGGCCCGGCAAGGCGATCGGCGAGTTTTCTTTGACGAGAGGTTCGGCAGCGGCCATTCAACGAATGTAAGAGACGTGAAAATTTGCTTCACGATCATCGCTGATCGCCCAAGCGCTGTAAATCGCTGCCCAGCCACAGAACCGAGCATCATTTGGCAATTACAGCCCAAAAGGCTGGTCGGGGTGAGAGGATTCGAACCTCCGGCCTCTACGTCCCGAACGTAGCGCTCTACCAGGCTAAGCTACACCCCGATTTTTAGCTGCAAGTTGTGGTGAATTCGCCTCCGAACCCACTCACATGGGTCATCAGGCGCGTCGCTCCAGCAGCTGAGCCGCCAATTGTAGCAGGGCCGCGGAGTGCTCATTCGCCGAAAAACCACGAATCGCATCGATCGCGCGTTGCGCCTCGGCGGCAGCGGCGTCGCGCGTGGCCTCCAGCGCCCCGGTCTCCCGGACGATGGCGAGAATCTGCGGCAGCTGCGCGGTGTCGCCGGCTTCGATGGCGGCGCGGATCAATGCGCTCTGCTCGGGCGTGCCGCGCTGCATCGCCAGGATCAGCGGCAGGGTGGTCTTGCCTTCGCGCAGGTCGTCGCCGACGTTCTTGCCAGTCTCGTGGGCGTCGCCGGCGTAGTCGAGCACGTCGTCGACCACCTGGAAGGCGGTCCCGAGCGCCTGGCCGTAGGCCGCGCAGGCTTCCTCGACCTCGGGCGTCGCGCCGGCGAGGACCGCGGCCAGCCGGGTGCTGGCTTCGAACAGCTTGGCGGTCTTGGAACGGATCACGCGCAGGTAGGCTTCCTCGTCCAGCGTGGCGTCGTGCATGTTCATGAGCTGCAGCACCTCGCCTTCGGCGATCACGTTGGTCGCCTCGGCCAGGATCTGCATCACGCGCAGGTCGTCGGCGTCCAGCATCATCTGGAAGGCGCGCGAATAGAGGAAGTCGCCGACCAGCACGCTGGCCGGGTTGCCGAAGGACTCGTTGGCGGTCGGCCGGCCGCGCCGCAGGGTCGATTCGTCGACCACGTCGTCGTGCAGCAGGGTGGCGGTGTGGATGAATTCGACCACCGCCGCCAGGTTGAAGCGCTGCTCGCCCTTGTAGCCGAGCGCGCCCGCCATCAGGAGCAGCAATGCCGGCCGGAGGCGCTTGCCGCCGGCGGAGATGATGTATTTCGAGACCTGGCGCACCAGCGGGACGCCGGTGTCGAGACGCCGGGCGATGACGAGATCGACGCCGGCCATGTCGTCGGCAATCAGGCTGAGAACGCCAGCGGCGGGTGAATGATCGGCGGCGTGGTCTGGCAAGAGGCGAAGGCGCTTGCGCGCTCGTGAGGTGCGTCGACGGCTCGAGGCCGGAAGTTGCCGATTATAGGGACCGGCGTCGGCTGCTGCCCCGGCCTAGGGGCCGGTTGCGGCACGCGAAGGGTCCGCGTGCTATAATCTTGGGCTCTGCGGAATTCGCCGCGGAGCACTCATTTCAAGAGGTCAATATGTACGCGGTCATAAAAACCGGTGGCAAGCAGTATCGCGTTGCTTCCGGCGAAAAAATTAAAGTAGAACAGATTGCTGCGGACGTGGGCCAGGAAATCGTGATCGATCAGGTGCTCGCAGTCGGCAACGGCAGCGAGATCAAGGTCGGTACGCCCCTGGTTTCCGGTGCGTCTGTGACGGTCACGGTGCTCTCGCACGGCAAGCACGACAAGGTGCACATCTTCAAGATGCGCCGTCGCAAGCACTACCAGAAGCGTCAAGGTCATCGCCAGCAGTTCACCGAACTGCAAATCGGCGCGATCGCTGCTTAACTTTCAACTGGAGCAGATTCCATGGCACAGAAAAAAGGCGGCGGCTCAACGCGAAACGGGCGCGATTCCAAGCCCAAGATGCTCGGCGTGAAGCGCTTCGGCGGCGAACTGATCAGCGCAGGCTCGATCATCGTGCGCCAGCGCGGCACCCAGTTCCACCCCGGCGTCAATGTCGGCATCGGCAAGGACCACACGCTGTTCGCATTGGTCGAAGGCCACGTGTCCTTCGGCACCAAGGGCGCGCTCAACAAGCACACGGTCAACGTGACTCCGGCTTAAGGCCCGTCACTTCGATCGCTCGAAGCCCCGCTTTGCCGGGGCTTCTTCATTTTTGGGGAAGTTCTCATGAAGTTCGTGGACGAAGCCTTCATCGACGTCGAAGCCGGCGACGGCGGCAACGGCTGCGTGTCGTTTCGTCATGAGAAGTACAAGGAATTCGGCGGCCCGAACGGCGGCGACGGTGGCCGCGGCGGCCACGTCTTCGCGGTGGCCGATTCGAACCTGAACACGCTGGTCGACTTCCGCTTCTCGCGCCGGCACGACGCCAAGCGCGGCCAGCACGGCATGGGCTCCGACATGTTCGGCGCCGCCGGCGACGACATCACGCTGAAGATGCCGGTCGGCACCATCATCTCCGACGCCGAGACCGGCGAGGTGCTCTACGAACTGCTGACGCCGGGCGAGGTGATCACGATCGCCAAGGGGGGCGACGGCGGCTTCGGCAACATGCGCTTCAAGAGCGCGATCAACCGCGCGCCGCGGCAGAAGACGCCGGGCTGGCCGGGCGAGAAGAAGAACCTCAAGCTCGAACTCAAGGTGCTGGCCGACGTCGGCCTGCTGGGTATGCCGAACGCCGGCAAATCGACCTTGATCAGCGCCATCTCGAACGCGCGGCCGCGCATCGCCGACTACCCGTTCACCACGCTGCATCCGAACCTCGGCGTCGTGCGCGTTGGTCCCGAGCAGAGCTTCGTGGTCGCCGACCTGCCGGGCTTGATCGAGGGCGCCTCCGAAGGCGCCGGCCTCGGTCACCTGTTCCTGCGGCACCTGCAGCGCACGCGCCTTCTGCTGCACGTGATCGACCTGGCACCCTTCGACGAAGGCGTCGATCCGGTGGCGCAGGCCAAGGCCATCGTCGGCGAGTTGAAGAAGTACGACAAGGCGCTCTACGACAAGCCGCGCTGGCTGGTGCTGAACAAGCTCGACATGGTGCCGGACGACGAGCGCGCCGCGAGGGTCAAGGACTTCGTCAAGCGGTTGCGCTTCAAGGGTCCGGTCTTCGAGATCTCGGCGCTGACCCGCGAAGGTTGCGAGCCGCTGGTGCAGGCGGTCTACCAGCACATCAAGGCCCAGCAGGTGGCGGAGCAGCCCCCGGTCGAGGTCGATCCCCGTTTCCCGGACGCAGCCCCATGAGTTCAGCCGGTTCAGCGGTCCTGCGCGAGGCGCGCCGCATCGTCGTCAAGGTCGGTTCCAGCCTGGTCACCAACGAAGGCCGCGGCCTGGACGAGAAGGCGATCGGCGAATGGTGCCGGCAGCTGGCCACGCTGGTGCGCGAGGGCCGCGAGGTGGTGATGGTCTCCAGCGGCGCGATCGCCGAAGGCATGAAGCGCCTCGGCTGGCGCACCCGGCCGCACGAGATCCACGAACTGCAGGCCGCCGCCGCGGTCGGCCAGATGGGCCTGGCCCAGATGTACGAGACCAAGCTGCGCGAGAACGGCAGCGGCAGCGCCCAGGTCCTGCTCACGCATGCCGACCTGGCCGATCGCGAGCGCTATCTCAATGCGCGTTCGACGCTGGTGACCCTGCTCGGCCTCCAGGTCGTTCCGGTGATCAACGAGAACGACACGGTCGTCAACGACGAGATCAAGTTCGGCGACAACGACACCCTGGGCGCGCTGGTCGCCAACCTGGTGGAGGCCGATGCGCTGGTCATCCTGACCGACCAGCGCGGCCTCTTCAGTGCCGATCCGCGCAAGGATCCGCAAGCCCGCTTCATCGCCGAAGCGGCGGCCGGCGACCCGGCGCTGGAGGCGATGGCCGGCGGTGCCGGCAGCAGCATCGGCAGCGGCGGCATGATCACCAAGATCCTGGCGGCCAAGCGGGCTGCCGGCTCGGGCGCCTCGACCGTGATCGCCTGGGGCCGCGAGCCCGACGCGCTGCTCCGCCTGGCGAACGGCGAGCCGATCGGCACGCTGCTGGTGGCGCAGACCGCCAAGCACCAAGCCCGCAAGCGCTGGATGGCCGACCACCTGCAGATGCGCGGCGCGGTTACCGTCGATCGTGGCGCGGCGCAGAAGCTGCGTGCCGAAGGCAAGAGCCTGTTGCCGATCGGCATGACCGCGGTCGAGGGCGACTTCTCGCGCGGCGACGTGATCGCGATCCGCGACGACGCAGGCATCGAGATCGGCCGCGGCCTGGCCAACTATTCGAGCGCCGAGGCACGCATGCTGTGCCGCAAGCCTTCGAGCGACTTCGAGCGGCTGCTCGGCTACGTGGCCGAACCCGAGATGGTGCACCGCGACAACATGGTGCTGGCGCCGGACAGTCGCTGAGGCCCGGCTACCAGGGCGCGACCGGCCGCTTCAACTGGCGAACGGTTTCCGCCACCGAGGCTTGCGGCGCATGGCCGCGGCACATGCCCTGATTGACCAGCGACTTGGTATAGAGCGAATTGCGGTCGCCGATGGATTTCCACTCGGGGTCGGCCACCACATCCCATTTGCCCTCGTTGTAGCGGGCGTAGGTCTTGTACTGGTCCGTCGCGCAATGCACGCCTTCGTGGAAGGCATTGAAGCCGCCGCCTTCGCTGTTCGTCGCGACCACCACGTAGCTCACCACGCCGTCGCCGGTGATCTTGATCGTGTCGGGGTCGACGCCGAACTTCAGGCTCATGTAGCCGGGCATGTCGATGCCGATCAGCCGGTCCTTGTTGAAGTCGGGTTGCTTGGGCGCGACCTCTTCCTTCCAGTCGGCGGGATCGCTGAAGAGTTGGGCCTGGGCCAGACCGGCCGCGCCGAGCGCGCAGGTCAACGCCAGGCCGCGGGCGATCCGGCGGCTAGCGCGGAAGGTGGAGCGGGTCGACGCTCGAAGAGGGATCGTTGGCAAGAGAGGCATTCGGATTCGGGTCGAAGCTGGCGCCGGGCGGCAGCTCGAAATGAGGGTCGTGGCCGCCATTGGCGGCCGGATGGCGTTCGAATTCGCGGGCCCGCACGTTGCTGCGCAGGAAGCGGTTGCGGAAATCCTGCCGGGGCAGGTAGCGGGCCAGTTCGGTCAGGGCCATCTCGTAGACGCCGCGCTTGAACTCGACCACGACGTCGAGCGGCACCCAGTAGTCGTGCCAGCGCCAGGCGTCGAATTCGGGGTGGTCGGTGGCGCGAAGGTTGAGGTCCCAGTCGTGGCCGGTGAGTTGCAGCAGATACCAGATCTGCTTTTGTCCCTTGTAATGGCCGCGCGCGTCACGGCGGATGAACCGATCCGGCACCTCGTAGCGCAACCAGTCACGGGTACGGGCGACGATGCGCACATGCTCCGGATGGAGACCGACTTCCTCGTGCAGTTCCCGGAACATGGCCTGCTCGGGACTTTCGCCGCGATCGATGCCGCCTTGCGGAAACTGCCAGGAATGGGTGCGGATGCGTTTGCCCCAGAAAACCTGGTTTCTCTGGTTGAGCAGGATGATGCCGACGTTGGGCCTGAAGCCGTCCCGGTCGAGCATAATCAAACCCCAATTTTTTTGAACTGAGTCGATTATGCATGCCGGGTACCCAACGGCAAGCGACCGGTTCCGGGTCTCCCCGAGGCCCGCTCCCCCGACCAACGTTTGCAGCCCTCTTCGCGACCGATGAAAGCTTCCAGATTCTTTGTCTCCACCCTGAAGGAAGCACCCGCCGACGCCGAGGTCGCCAGCCACCGCCTGATGCTCCGCGCCGGCATGATCAAGAAGGTCGGCACCGGCATCTACAGCTACATGCCCATGGGCCTCAGGGTCATCCGCAAGGTCGAGGCGATCGTGCGCGAGGAGATGAACCGCGCCGGCGCGGTCGAGCTCACGATGCCGGTGGTGCAGCCGGCCGAGCTGTGGACCGAGAGCGGCCGCTTCCAGGCCTACGGCCCGGAACTGCTTCGCATCAAGGACCGGCATGACCGCGACTTCGTGATCCAGCCGACCAGCGAGGAGGTCGTGACCGACATCGCGCGCCAGGAAATCCGCAGCTACAAGCAGCTGCCGCGCAACTTCTACCAGATCCAGACCAAGTTCCGGGACGAGCGCCGGCCGCGCTTCGGCCTGATGCGCGGGCGCGAATTCATCATGAAGGACGCCTACAGCTTCGACCGCGACCTCGACGCCGCCAAGCTCAGCTACCAGGTCATGTCCGACGCCTACCGCCGCGCCTTCGACCGCTTCGGGCTGCGCTACCGGGCGGTGGCGGCCGACAGCGGCGCCATCGGCGGCGACACCAGCCAGGAATTTCAGGTCATCGCGGCCACCGGCGAGGACGCGATCGTCTACTGCCCCGACAGCGACTACGCGGCCAACATGGAGAAGGCCGAGGCGCTGCCGCCGGCCGGCCCGCGCCCCGGGCCGTCCAACCCGATGGCCAAGACGCCGACGCCGGGCAAGAGCACCTGCGCCGACGTCGCCGAGTTGCTCGGCGTGCCGCTGGCGACCACGGTGAAGTCGCTGGTGCTGGCGACCGAGGAGACCGACAAGGCCGGCGAGGTGGTCAAGGTGCAGGTCTGGCTGCTGCTGCTGCGCGGCGACCACGACATGAACGAGATCAAGGTGAGCAAGGTGCCGGGGCTCGACAAGGGCTTCCGCTTCGCCAGCGTCGGCGAGATCGAGGAGCACTTCGGCTGCCGCCCGGGCTACCTCGGCCCCCTGGACCTGAAGAAGCCGGTCAAGCTGGTGGCCGACCGCGAGGTCGCGGTGCTGGCCGACTGGATCTGCGGCGCCAACGAGGTCGACTTTCACATGACCGGCGTCAACTGGGGCCGCGACCTGCCCGAGCCCGACCAGGTCGCCGACATCCGCAACGTGGTCGCCGGTGATCCTTCGCCCGACGGCCGCGGGCTGCTGGCGATCGAGCGCGGCATCGAGGTCGGCCACGTCTTCGTGCTGGGCACCAAATACAGCCGGCCGATGAACGCCACCTTCCTCGACGAGGCAGGCAAGCCGCAGTTCCTCGAGATGGGCTGCTACGGCATCGGCATCACCCGCCTGCCGGCGGCGGCCATCGAACAGAACCACGACGAGCGCGGCATCATCTGGCCGGACGCGATCGCGCCCTTCACCGTGGTGGTCTGCCCGATCGGCATGGACCGCAGCGCCGAGGTCAAGGCCGCGGCCGAGGCGCTCTACGAGCAGCTGCTGGCCGCCGGCGTCGACGTGCTGCTGGACGACCGCGGCGAGCGCCCGGGCGCGATGTTCGCCGACTGGGAGCTGATCGGCGTGCCGCACCGGATCGTGATCTCCGATCGCGGCCTGAAGGAAGGGCAGCTCGAATACCAGCATCGGCGCGACAGCGCACCGACCAAGGTGCCGGCCGTCGGCGTGGCGGAATTCATCACCGGCCGCCTGGCCGGCGCCTGAGCTGCAGACCGTGACGCCGCGCGGCCTGTCACGACGCCTCTGCCTCGGCGGCGCGGCCGCCGGCGCGCTGTCCATCGTGTGGCCCGAGGCGGCGATGGCCGGCGCGCAGATCGAGGAGCCCCTGATCGACTCGGTGCGCACCGCGCTCAGTTCGGCGATCGCCAACTCCGCGCCGCCGATCCCGGAATTCGCCGACACCGAGTCGCGGCTGGCCTACCTGCGCTGGCTCGGCGAGATGAGCGGCCGCCTGATGCGCAAGATGCCCGACGGCCCGAGCCGCAAGGAATTCCTGCAGACCGCCTGGTACGAATCGAAGCGCGCGGGGCTGGAGACGAGCCTGGTGCTCGGCCTGGTGCAGGTCGAGAGCAACTTCCGCAAGTTCGCGGTCTCCAGCGTCGGCGCGCGCGGCTACATGCAGGTGATGCCCTTCTGGACGCGCTCGATCGGCGACGGCGATCCTTCGACGCTGTTCCACATGCAGACCAACCTGCGCTTCGGCTGCGTGATCCTGCGCCACTACCTGAACCTGGAAAAGGGCGACCTCTTCATGACGCTCGGGCGCTACAACGGTAGCCGCGGGCGGGCGCCGTATCCGGACGCGGTCTTCGCCAACCAGCGGCTCTGGGCCTTCAAGGACCGGCCGAAGGACAAGCCGGGCGAGTCGGTCAATCCGTCGATGTAGCCTTGGCCGCGGACTTCGCGGCGGCGGTGCCGCGGGTCACCATCACCTGGTCGATGCGGTAGCTGTCGACGTCCAGCACCTCGAAGGTGTAGCCGGCCCAGCTGACGCTGTCGGTGCGCTTGGGCACCCGGCGCAGCATCACCATCAGGAAGCCGGCCAGCGTTTCATATTCTTCTGCATGCGGCAGTTCGTCGATGTCGAGCGCGCGCTGCACGTCCTGGATCGGGGTCACGCCGTCGATCAGCCAGGAGCTGTCGTCGCGACGCACGATCTGCTGCTCCTCGTCCTGGTCGCCGACCAGGTCGCCCATGACGGTGCTCATCACGTCGTTGAGCGTGATCACGCCGACCACCAGGCTGTATTCGTTGACGATGATCGCGAAGTCCTCGTGGGCCTGCTGGAACTGCTCCAGCACCTCGGTCAACGACAGGCGGTCGGGAATGACCAGCGCCTTGTGCAGCGGCAGGCCCTGGCCGAAGGCGAGCGGCTGGCCGCTCAGCACCCGCTGGAACATGTCCTTGGCGTCGACGTAGCCCAGCACGTGGTCGATGTCGCCTTCGCACACCGGATAGGCCGAGTAGGGCTCGGCCACGATGCGGGCCCGCAGCACCGCCTCGCTGTCGTCGCGCAGGAACCAGGCGACGCTTTCGCGCGGGGTCATCACGCTGCTGACCAGCCGCGTGTCGAGCTCGAAGACGTTGGCGATCACCTGCTGCTCGCGCACCGCCAGCACGCCGGCCAGCGCGCCGGCCTCGGTCATGGCCAGGATGTCGGCCGAGGTGATCTTGTCGTCGCGCTGCAGCGGGATGCGCAGCAGCTTGAAGAGCAGGTCGGTGCTGGTGGTGAACAGCCAGGCCAGCGGCTTGAAGGTGGTGATGAGCACCTGCATCGGCCCGACCATGCGTACCGCGAGGCCCTCCGGATTGCTCATGCCCAGGCGCTTGGGAAAGAGGTCGGCGAAGACCAGGAAGACCGCGATGACGATGGTGAAGGAGCAGACGTAGGCCGCGGTCTCGGCCGCCGCCGCGCCGAGCCAGAGGCTGAAGAGCCGCTCGAAGCCCGGCGTCAATGCACCTTCCCCGACCACGCCGCCGATGATCGCGACCGCATTGAGGCCGATCTGCACCACCGTGAAGTAGAGGCCGGGCTGGGCCTGCACCCGCAGCACGCGCTCGGCACGCGGATCGCCCTCGTCGGCCATCTGGCGCAGGCGCAGCCGGCGCGAGGCGGCCAGCGAGATCTCGGCCAGCGAGAAGAACGCGCTCGCCGCGATCAGGGCGACGATGAGCAGCAGGCTTTTGATCAGGGTCATGGCGAGGTCGGGAAGTGCGACATCGTGCCATGAGCCGTGCGGCCGCACGAAGGCGGCCGGCGCAGCGCAGCCGCGCTACTGCACGAACCCGATCCGGCTCCTCGCCCCGGCGACCCGCGGCAGGTCGTCCACGCGCACCTCGTCGCGGCCGGCCAGGCGGGCATTGCCGAAGCCGGTCATGAGCGCGCGGCGCATCTCGCGCGGCGCCAGCGTGGCGAGCTGGTCGAGCACGTCGGCCGACGGCTCGGCGGCCAGCAGGCGGCCCCAGTCGTGGTCGGCGCGGATCGATGCGTAGAGCTGCCGCGCGATCTGCCGCGCCGCCTCGGGCGAGGGCGCCTCGATCTCGAAGACGTTCATGCGGTTGAGGATCGGCTCCGGGATGCTGCGCTCGTCGTTGGCGGTGGTGATCCAGATGACCTGGCTGGCGTCGATCGGCACCTCGGCGAATTCGTCGATGAAGGCGTGCGCGGTGTCGTGCTCCAGCAGGTTGTAGAGCGCGCCCAGCGGGTCGTACTGGCTGTCGGCGCCGGCCTTGTCGATCTCGTCGACCAGCATCACCGGGTTGGCGTACTGGCCCTCGACCAGCGCCTCGAAGACCTTGCCCGGCTTGGCGCCCTTCCATTGCGAGGACGCGCCCGAGAGCAGCCAGCCGGCGGTCATCGAATTCATCGGCACCAGCGACATGCCGGTGCCGAGCAGCTCGGCCAGCTTCTTGGCGAAATGGGTCTTGCCGATGCCGGGCGGGCCGAGCAGCAGCATCGGCGTCACCTCGAGGCCGTCGCGGCTGTCCTGGGCCAGCGCGACGTGGCGGCGGACGTCGTCGAGCACCTCGGTGAAGTTCGGCAGCTGGGCGTAGAGGGCGGCCATCTCGGGGATGCCGCTGGGCTTGACCTGGAAGCGCTCGGGGCCGCGCTCGAGCATGCGTTCGTAGGTGCTGCGCAGGTTCTCGTGGTCGCGATCGGGGAGCTTGGCGAGCTTGCGCTCGACGTCGTGCGTCTGGAACACGCTGCGCAGGTTGGCCACCGGCAGCTGGAACGACGAGGACGCGGGGACGAGACTGCGGGAATCCATGGACACCTCCGGTTTCGAACACTTGGATACAGCATAAGCCGTGCCCATCGTAGGAGGGTGTCTATGTTTTCTCGTTATTCAGCGTTGTCGCTGGGCCGTCACACGCCGCCTTGCGGATGCGTCGGGTCGACCCACAGCACCTGCTCGGGCTTTTCGACCGGCTCGATGTCGAGGTTGATCGCCACCGCCTCGCCGTCGCTGCGGCACAGCACGCATTCGAGGGCCTCGGTCGCGCTGGCGTTGATTTCCTGGTGCGGCACGTAGGGCGGCACGTAGATGAAGTCGCCCGGACCGGCCTCGGCGGTGAACTGCAGCTGCTCGCCCCAGCGCATGCGGGCCCGGCCGCGCACCACGTAGATCACCGATTCGAGGTGGCCGTGGTGATGCGCGCCGGTCTTGGCGTCGGCATGGATCGTGACCGTGCCGGCCCAGAGCTTCTGCGCGCCGACGCGGGCGAAGTTGATCGCCGCGGCGCGGTTCATGCCGGGCGTCTGGGCGGTGTTCTTGTCGAGCTGATCGCTGCGGACGACGCGCACGCCGTCGTGCTTCCAGGCCTCGCCTTCATGCGAGTGATCGTGGTCGGCGTGGTCGTGGCTCATCGCTTCGCGAAGGAAAGGGTCAGGCCGGACTGCCGTTGAGCATCTGCTGCAGCTCGCCGGATTCGTACATCTCCATCAGGATGTCCGAGCCGCCGACGAATTCGCCCTTGACGTAGAGCTGAGGGATGGTCGGCCAGTTGCTGTATTCCTTGATGCCCTGGCGCACTTCGGCGTCGTCGAGCACGTTGACCGTCTTCAGGGTGCGGGTGTCGACGCCGACCGCCTTCAGGATCTGGATCGCGCGACCCGAGAAGCCGCACATCGGGAAGCTGGCGTTGCCCTTCATGAAGAGCACGAGGTCGTTGGTCTTGACGAGTTCGTCGATGCGTTGCTGGGCGTCGGCCATGGGGACTCCTGAAGTTGGGCAGGGGCGGATTATTTCACTCCCGGCCATTTCCCGCCGGAGCAGCGGGCGATCCCGGCGAGGTCGGCGCGGCTTTGGACCTCGGCGAAGCCGCGCCCGGCGAGGAGCGCGCGCACCGCCTCGGCCTGGTCGTGGCCATGCTCGAGCAGCAGCCAGCCGCCGGCGCGCAGATGCACGGGCGCCGCTTGCACGATGCGCCGGATGTCGTCCAGGCCGTCGCGGCCGGCGACGAGCGCCTGCTGCGGTTCGTGGCGCAAGGCTGGCAGGTGCGCGTCGCCGGCGGCGATGTAGGGCGGGTTGGAGACGATCAAGTCGTGGTCGTCCGCGGCGCCCGCCAGCCAGTCGGCCTGGGCGAAGCGGACCGGCAGGCCGAGCCTCTCGGCGTTGCCGCGCGCGACCGCCAAGGCGTCCGCGCTGGCGTCGACCGCGCTCACCTGCGCATCGCGGCGGGCCTGGGCGATCGCCAGCGCGATCGCGCCGCTGCCGGT
>NZ_LMUW01000055.1 GCF_009765735.1 Xenophilus sp. L33 | reverse complement strand
TGCGCGCCCTGAACCGCTGGCTGGTCGGCATCGGCATGGTGGCGCTGCTGGCGGCGTCCGTGGTGCTGACCTCCAGCATCGTCTCGCGCCACCTGCTCAAGGCCTCGACCGACTGGCAGGACGAGGCGGCGGTGTTCCTGCTGGTCGGCCTCACCTTCCTGTGCAGCGGCTTCGTGCAGTCGATCCGCGGCCACATCGGCATCGAGGCGGTGGTGTCGGTGCTGCCGGCGGGCGCCAACCGGCTGCGCATGGCATTGGTCGACCTGTTCAGCCTGGCCTTCTGCGTCTTCTTCGCCTGGAAGTCGTGGACCCTGCTGCACGAGGCCTGGGTCGACGGCCAGACCACCTCGTCGTCCTGGGCCCCGCCGCTGTGGATTCCCTACGGGCTCATGACCGTCGGCATGGTGCTGCTGTCGCTGCAACTGCTGGTGCAGTCCGGCGCGAGCCTGCGGCGGCTCGTCGGCGGCGCCGGCATCCCGGCGGCGGCGCGCTGATGTCGATGCTCTCGCTCGGCCTGCTGTTCGGGGCCGCCACGCTGTTCCTGATGTTCTCGGGCGCGCCGATCGCCTTCGCGCTCGGCGGCGTGGCGACGCTGTTCATGTATTTCTTCATGCCGGCCTCGTCGCTCGACACGGTGACCCAGAACGTCTACGAGGAGATGTCGAGCATCACCTTGCTGTCGATCCCGCTCTTCATCCTCAAGGGCGCGGCGATCGGGCGGTCGCGCGCCGGGCAGGACCTGTATGCGGCGATGCACGCCTGGATGCACAAGGTGCCGGGCGGCCTCGGCATCGCCAACGTCTTCGCCTGCGCCCTCTTCGCGGCGATGGCCGGCTCCAGCCCGGCGACCTGCTCGGCGATCGGCAGCGCCGGCATTCCGGAGATGCGCCGGCGCGGCTACTCGCCCGGCTTCGCGGCCGGCATCATCGCCGCCGGCGGCACGCTCGGCATCCTGCTGCCGCCCTCGGTGACGATGATCCTGTACGCGGTGGCGGCGGAGCAGTCGCTCGGCCGGCTGTTCCTGGCCGGCATCGGGCCGGGGCTGCTGCTGGTGACGCTCTTCGCGCTCTATGCGGTGCTCAACTACCGGCGCGAGCACCGCCGCGCGCGCGCCGCCTTCGAGCGCGACGGCAGCGCCTCGGCGCTGCTGGTCGACGAGCAGTTCAGCCTCCGGCAGAAGTTCGAGATGCTGCCGCGCGTGGTGCCCTTCGTGCTGCTCCTGATCGGCGTGATGGTGGCGCTCTACGGCGGCTTCGCGACGCCTTCGGAAACCGCCGGCCTCGGCGCGCTGCTGGCGCTGGCGCTGATCGCCACCATCTACGGCGTCTGGCGGCTGCGCGACCTGGCGCCGATCCTGGGCGCGACGATCCGCGAGTCGACCATGCTGATGTTCATCATCGGCATGTCGCTGCTGTTCTCTTACGTGATGAGCTTCCTGCACATCAGCCAGTCGATGGCCGAGTGGATCGTCGGGCTGCAGATGTCGCGCTGGCTGCTGCTGGCGATGATCCTGGCGCTGGTGATCGTGCTGGGCTTCTTCCTGCCGCCGGTCAGCATCATCCTCATGACCACGCCGATCTTCCTGCCGCCGCTGAAGGCCGCCGGCTTCGACCTGGTGTGGTTCGGCATCCTGATGACGATCGTGATGGAGACCGGGCTGATCCATCCGCCGGTCGGGCTGAACCTGTTCGTCATCAAGAACATCGCGCCCGACATCCCGCTCGGCGAGATCGTGCGCGGCGTGCTGCCCTTCGTGCTCCTGATGCTGGCCGCGGTGGTGCTGATCTGCCTGGTGCCGGGCATCTCGACCGGCCTGCCGAACCTGGTGATGGGCGCGCTGCCGGCGCCGCACTGAGCCTCAGCGCTGGAACAGCCGGTAGATCCGGTCCTGGAAGTCCGACGGGAAGGTCCAGAAGCGTGCGCCGCTGGGAATGCGCTGCTCGTCCAGCCCGCGCCGCGACGGCGCCGCGCTCAGGAGGAACTGGGCCAGCATGTCGCCGCTCACCCAAGGATCGTCGTACCAGAAGTCGTGCGAGCTCACCGGCAGGTTCGGGATGTCGTTCGGGTCGACCTTGATCAGGTCGAAGCGCAGCTTCTGCGAGGCGTCGACCAGGAACTGCGTCTGCTCGTCGCTCAGCTCGGTGAGGTTGGGCCGGCCGGCGCGCGAGGCGCGGCCGACGATCGCGGCGAAGCGCAGCACCGAGTCGTTCAGGTTGGCTGCGATGCTCACGCGGTCGATGATGTCGATGTAGTCCTTCAGCTCGTTGACGAAGCGCCGGGTGTCGATGTCCGGCGCCGCGAAGTAGATCTGCCCGAGCCGCAGGCGCTGCTGCAGCGCCGCCCGCGTCTCGCCGGGCTTCGGCTGGCCCAGTTGCGCCAGCGCCGGGCTCAGCACCTGCGCGCCGGCGCTGTAGGCCAGCACGTCGATGCGCGAGGCGGTGGTGTTCTTGGCCAGGAGCTCGACCAGGCGGGCGAAGGGCGCGACCGTGCGCGCGGCGTTGTTGACGTCGGTCAGGTAGCGCAGGATCGAGCCGGCCGAGGGCCACATGAAGGACAGCACCACCATCCGCCGCCCGGTGAAGTGGCGGAACTGCGCGGCCTGCGCGGTGGCGCGCGGCACGGTGTTGTTGGACCCGTGGATGTAGATCAGCAGCTCGCTGTTGGGGCTGGCGGCCAGCGCCTTGTTGATCATCGCGAAGAAGGCCTGCACCTCGGGCGAGTCCGCGACCTCCTGGTCGGACTTCAGGGTCGCCAGCTGCTCCAGCCGCTCCAGGTGCACGATCGGGCGCTCGCCCTCGTCGGCGCTGGTCGACAGGCGGTGCAGCGTCTCCCAGTCGAGGTTGTCGTCGCCGACCCGCACGTGGGCCACGCCCATGCGCAGGTCGTCGGTCGGCAGGATGGTGTAGATCGGGTCCGGATGCTCGATCAGCGCCACCCGGTTGGTGGCGTAGAAGACCGGCACGTCGGTGGTCTGCAGCTTGGGGCCGATCTGCTCGAAGGGGTCGACGTCGCCGTTGCTGAAGCTGACCGGCGTCGGCATCAGCCGCACCGGCGCGTAGCAGCCGCCGAGCAGGGCGGTCAGCAGCAGCGCCAGGAGCAGCGAAGTGGCCCGCGACGCCTTTCGGCCGAGGCCGTCGATGCGGCGGCGTTCCAGGAATGAAACTTTGACGAAAGGCGCGAGGTGCATGGGCGTTGGAGTGGGGCGCCCGAAGTATAGGGAGGCCGCGTTCGTCAGCGTCCGCCCGGGTTGCGTCCGGCGTGCCGCGCCATGTGCATCTCGTGCAGCGTGATCTTGCGGACCTCCGACTGGCTGGTCTCGATGTGGGCGCGCAAGAGCATGGCGGCCTGGTCGCCGCGGTTGGCGCGGATCGCCTTCAGGATCTTGGCGTGCTCGTCGTAGGTGGCGTCGATGCGCGGCTGCTTGGTGAAGTCGAGCCGCCGGATGATGCGGATGCGGTCGGTGACGTCGCGGTGCACCCGCGCCATCTCGGCGTTGCCGGCGGCGGCGACCAGCGAGCAATGGAAGCTCTCGTCCCACTGCGCGACCTGCACCGTGTCGGTGCTGCGCTGCGCCGGCGGCAGCAGCCAGATGCCCGACAGCGTGTCGAGCAGGCTGCGGTCGACCCGGTGGTCGCTCTCGCACAGCCGATGCACCGCGGTGGTCTCCAGCACCATGCGCAGGTCGTAGAGCTGCTCGAACTGGTCGAAGTCGAAGGGCAGCACCCGCCAGCCGCTGCGGAACAGCACCTGCACGAAGCCTTCCTGCTGCAGCCGGAACAGCGCCTGGCGCACCGGCGTGCGCGACACGCCGAGGCGCTCGCTGATCTCGTTCTCGGTGAAGCGGTCGCCCGGCACCATCCGGAATTCGGCCACGTCGCGCTTCAGCTCGGCATAGACCTCGTCGGCCCGCGTGCGGAACACCGGGTCGGCAGCCATGCCGGGCGGCGCGAGCGGATCGGGTGGAGGGCGGACGGTCGACACGAGCGCGATGTTAGTGCGAGTCGAGCGCCGCCAGCACGGCCCCGCTCGGCGCGGTCCAGCCGACGATGGCGCCCTGGGCGCGGATCATGTCGACCGCGGCCGCCTTGAAGGCCGGGAAGTAGCTCTCGGTGCAGTCTTCCAGCAGCAGGCAGTCGTAGCCGCGGTCGTTGGCCTCGCGCATGCTGGTCTGCACGCAGACCTCGGTGGTGACGCCGCCGAACAGCAGGTGGGTGATGCCGCGCTGCTGCAGCGTCTCGTGCAGGCCGGTGGCGTAGAAGGCGCCCTTGCCGGGCTTGTCGATGACGATCTCGCCGGCGACCGGCGCCAGCGCCTCGATGATCTGGTTGCCCGGCTCGCCGGCGATCAGGATGCGGCCCATGTTGCCGACGTCGCCGATGCGCAGGCTGGGGTTGCCGCGGTTGCGCTTGGCCGGCGGGCAGTCCGACAGGTCGGCCTTGTGCGCCTCGCGGGTGTGGACCACCAGGCCGCCGGCGTCGCGCCAGCCCTGGAGCATCTTCTGCGTCGCCGGGACGATCGCCTCCAGCAGCGCGACGTCGTTGCCGAGCGTCTCGCCGAAGCCGCCCGGCTCGATGAAGTCGCGCTGCATGTCGATCAGCACCAGGGCGGTCTTCGCCAGGTCGAATTCGTAGGGGAAGGGTCGGGCTTGGACTTGCATGGCGGCCTTTCGGAGGTTCGGCGCTTCAGTGCGCGTGATGATCGCCGCCGCCCATGTGCGCGCCCAGCACGTGGCGCTCGGCGGTGGCGGCGGGCGTCTCGAAGACGATGCGGCCTTCGCTCATGACGACGATGCGGTCCGACATCTCGAGCAGCTCGTCCAGGTCTTCGCTGATCAGCAGCACCGCACCGCCGCGGGCGCGCACCTGCACGATGCGGCTGTGGATCTCGGCGACCGCGGCGAAGTCCAGGCCGAACACCGGGTTGGCCGCGATCAGCACGTTGATGTCGCCGGCCAGTTCGCGCGCCAGCACCGCGCGCTGCACGTTGCCGCCGGAGAGGCTGCGGATCGGCGCGCCCTCGCCTTGGGTCTTGACGCCGTATTCGGCGATCCATTCGCGCGCCCGGCTGCGCCAGAGCGGGAAGTTGAGCAGGTCGGCGCCGAGCGCGGGCCAGGCCAGGGGCGGCTGGTCGAAGTCGCGCAGCGCCATGTTCTCGGCCACGCTGAGGTCGCCGACGCAGGCGTTGCGCAAGGGCTCCTCGGGCAGGCTGCGGACCTTGAGGCGGCGGTTCTCTTCGCGTTTCGCGCCGTAGGGCTGGCCCATCACCGTGACCGTGCCGGCCAGCCGCGGGCGCTGGCCGACCAGCGCCTCGACCAGTTCGCGCTGGCCGTTGCCCGAGACGCCGGCGACGCCGAGGATCTCGCCGGAACGCACCTGGAGGCTGAGGTCGTGCACCGCCAGCGTGCCGCGGTCACCCATCGACTGCAGGCCCTCGACCTCGAGCGCCACCGCGGCGTCGGCGGCGATCGGCTGCAGGTCGTGCAACGCGCGGCCGGTCGCCGGCGCGGTGTCGCCTTCCTCGGGCGGCGGTGCCTCGCCCTCGCCCATCATGGCCGCCGCGAGCCGCGCCGGCGTGGTGTCGGAGACCTTGCAGTGGTGCACCGCCTTGCCGCGCCGGAGCACGGTGACGCTGTCGGCATAGGCCATCACCTCGCGGAACTTGTGCGTGATGATCAGCACGGTGCACATGCCGGAGAGCGCGAATTCGCGCACGTGGCCGAGCACCTCGTCGGCTTCCTGCGGCGTCAGCACCGAGGTCGGCTCGTCGAGGATCAGGAGGCGCGGCTTGAGGTAGAGCTGCTTGAGCAATTCCAGCTTCTGCTTCTCGCCGGCGGCCAGCTCCGAGGGCCGCACGTCCAGGTCGAGGCTGAAGGGCGTGGTCGCGAGGAAGGCCTTGAGGTCGGCGCGCTGCGTCTTCCAGTCGATCACCGCCGGCGTCTTGCCGCCGGCGAGCAGCAGGTTCTCGGCCACGGTCATGCCGGGCGCCAGCGTGAAGTGCTGGTAGACCATGCCGATGCCGAGTTCGCGGGCGATCACCGGGTTGGCGATGTCCTGCTCGCGGCCGTCGATCAGGATGCTGCCCTCCTCGGCGCGCTGGAAGCCGGCCACACACTTCACCAGCGTGCTCTTGCCGGCGCCGTTCTCGCCGAGCAGCGCATGCACCGTGCCGCGCTCGACGTGCATGGTCACGTGGTCCATCGCGGTGAAGGCGCCGAAGCGCTTGGTCAGCTCGTAGGTGTCGAGCGCCAGCGCGCCGGTGGCGTGCGGCGGCGGGGAGACGGGAGCGATCATGGCGGGCCTTCGGCTCAGGTGGCGGGCAGCGCTTCCAGCAGCGCGCCCGAGGTCGCATGGGCGCCGAAGACGCCGCCCTGCATGGTGATCATCTTCAGCGCCGCCAGGTGGTTGCCGTGGTCGGTGGCGGCGGTGCAGTCCGACAGCAGCAGGCATTCGAAGCCGCGGTCGTTGGCGTCGCGCATCGTGGTGTGCACGCAGACGTCGGTGGTGATGCCGGCGAGGATCAGGTTCTCGATGCCGCGGGTGCGCAGGATCAGCTCCAGGTCGGTGGCGTAGAACGAGCCCTTGCCGGGCTTGTCGATCACCACCTCGCCCTCGGCCGGCGCCAGCGCCGGGATGATGTCCCAGCCCGGTTCGCCGCGGATCAGGATGCGGCCGCAGGGGCCGTCGTCGCCGATGCCGACGCCGTTGGCGCCGATCTGCCGCGAGCGCCAGCGCTTGTTGGGCGGCAGGTCGGCCAGGTCAGGCCGGTGGCCCTCGCGGGTGTGGATGATCGTGTAGCCCAGCGGCCGCAGACGCGCCAGGGTGCGCGCGATCGGCTCGATCGGCGCCTGCACCAGCGCGAGGTCGTAGCCCATGACGTCGACGTAGCCGCCCTTGCCGCAGAAGTCGGTCTGCATGTCGATGACGATCAGCGCGGTGTTGTCCGGGCGCAGGTCGCCGTTGTAGGGCCAGCGGTAGGGTCGGGCGTCGATGTAGGTCTCGGTGCTCATGGCGTCCTTCTCATGAGGAAGAGGAAGTGGGTGCCAGCGGCGGCTGCGGCACCAGCGGATGGGTCTCGGGCCCCTTGTAGGGCCGCACCGGCGGCGCGAAGCCGAAGCCGCGGCCGTCGGTCACCTCGACCGGCCAGGGCAGCTGGTAGCGGCCGGCCGCCATGTCGCGCATGTAGGTGTAGGGGCAATCCTGGGCGCCGCCCTTCACCGCGACGTAGCCGCGGTGGTAGAGCTGGTAGATGTTGTTCTCGACGCCCCAGCCGGTGCGCGCCTCGCGCACCAGGTCAGGCCGCAGCTCGGCGGTGACGATCTCGTCGGGGCGGCCGCCGCCCTCGACCATGACCGTGCCGTCGAAGTTGCAGAACATGGCCTCGCCCATCGAGTCGAAGGTGCCGTCGCTGCCGCACATGCAGACGTTGGCGGTGATGGCGAGATTGCAGAAGGCGTTGGCCTGGTTGGTGATGCGCCACGCATGGCGGATCGGCGCGGTGTAGCCGGCCGTGCGGATGATGATCTCGGCGCCCTTGTAGGCGGCCTCGCGGGCCATCTCGGGCAGCATGCCGTCGTGGCAGATGATCAGCGCCAGCTTGCTGCCCCTGGGGCCGTCGCAGACCGGGATGCCGAGGTTGCCCGGCTCCCAGGGCTCCACCGGCACCCACGGATGCATCTTGCGGTAGTAGAGGCGGATCGCGCCGTGGTCGTCGATGATCAATCCGCTGTTGTACGGGTTGCCGCCGGGGTTGGCTTCCATGATCGAGAAGCAGCCCCAGATGGCGTGGTCGACGCAGGCCTGGCGGAAGGCCGCGACCTCGGGGCCGTCGAGGCTGCACATGATCTCGGGCGAGATGTCCATCGACAGGCCGTGCAATGAATATTCCGGGAACACCACCAGGTCCATCGTGCCCTGGTTGCGCCGCGCCTTGCCGACCAGCTCGCAGATGCGCTTCGTCTGTGCCGCCAGGTCGGCCGCGGTCGCGACCACCGGCAGCTGCAGCTGCACCAGGCCGACCACGACGCCGTTGGCCGACTTGTTGAGACCGCCGAGACCGCTCATGTGTTTTCTTCCCTGTTCATCAACGCGTCGACGACAGCTCGCCCGGGCTGCCGATCGCGACCTTGCCCGGCTTGCAGGTGAACACCAGGATCACCAGCGTGAGCACGTAGGGCACCGTGTTGAACAGCTGGTAGCCCCAGCCAATGCCGATCGACTGCAGCGCCGGGCCGATCGCACCGGCGCCGCCGAAGAGCAGCGCCGCGCCGATGCAGCGCAGCGGGCTCCAGCGCGCGAAGATCACCAGCGCCACCGCGATCAGGCCCTGGCCGCTGGAGATGCCTTCGCTCCAGCTGCCGGGATAGAAGAGCGTCAGCGAGGCACCGCCGAGCCCGGCGATCGCGCCGCCCGCGGTGGTCGCCGCGATGCGCAGCCCCGAGACCGAATAGCCCAGCGCCCGGGTCGCGTTGGCCGAGTCGCCGGCCATGCGCACCAGCAGGCCGGCGCGTGTGCGGGCGAAACCCCAGTACATGGCGATCGCCAGCACCACGCCGATCGGCACCAGCGCATTGACCCGCAAGGCCGAGGCGATCACCTGGTTGTCGGTCCAGAAGCCCAGCGGGATCGCCGGCAGCTGCGGCGCCTGCGGCTGGATCAGCGGCTTGCCGAGGTAGAAGGCCAGGCCGGTGCCGAACAGCATCAGCGCGATGCCGGTGGCGACGTCGTTGACCCGGTCGAGCGAGCACAGCAAGCCGTGCAGCAGCGCCAGCAGCGCGCCGGCAGCGGCGCCGATCAGCACGCCGAGCCAGGCCGAGCCGGTGAGCCACGAGCCGCCGAAGGAGGCCATGGCCGACAGCACCAGCACGCCCTCCAAGCCGAGGTTGATGCGGCCCGACTTCTCGGTCAGGCATTCGCCGAGGCTGACGAAGAGGAACGGTGCCCCGACGCGCAGCGCGCCGCCGACGATGCCGAACACCAGCGCGATCCATTGGTCCGAGGTCACGATGCCGACTCCTTGGTGAGCCGCGGCTGCACCGCCTGCGGCATGCGGTTCTTCATCAGCGTCTTCCAGTCGATCATGCGCAGGCCCTCGCTGGCCAGGATCAGCACGAAGGCCAGGCCCTGCAGCACCAGCACCGAGGCGTCGGGCAGCCCGAGGCGCCGCTGAAGCAGGCTGCCGGCGGCGCCGAAGCCGCCGAACAGGATCGCCACCGGGATGATCGCGATCGGGTTGTGGCGCGCGATGAAGGACACCAGGATGCCCGAGTAGCCGTAGCCCGCGATCAGCGAGGCGTTGGCGTTGGTGTGCACCGCCGCCACCTCGACCGCGCCGGCGACGCCGGCGAAGCCGCCGCCGAGGCCGCAGGCCGCGAGGATGAGCCGCGTCGCCGGCAGGCCGACCAGTTGCGCGGTGCGCGGGTTGCCGCCGACCACGCGCACCGAGAAGCCCGAGGCGGTCACGCGCAGCCAGATGCCCGACAGGAGGCAGGCCAGCACGCCGATCACCAGCCCCCAGTGCACGTCCGAGCCGCCAATGCCGCCGATCTGCAGGCCGTCGACCAGCGAGCGGGTCGACGGCTTGTTGAGGCTGGCCGGGTCGCGCAGCGGCCCTTCGACGATGTGCTTGAAGACGCCGATCGCGATGTAGGCCAGCAGCAGGCTGCTGATCGTCTCGTTGATGCCGCGGTACTGGCGCAGCCAGCCGGCCAGCATGATCCACAGGCCGCCGGCGATCGCACCGGCCACGCAGAGCGCGAAGCTGCCGACGACGTTCGGCGGCAGCGGCAGCATCGACGGCAGCGCCGCGGCGGCCAGGCCGCCCAGCACCAGCGCGCCCTCGCCGCCGATGATCACCAGCCCGGCGCGCGCCGGAATCGCGACGCACAGCGCGGTCAGCATGAGCGGCGCCGCCCGCTGCAGGGTGTTCTGCCAGGAGAACCAGTCGCCGAAGGCGCCCTTGAAGAGCGTCGCCCAGACGTCGATCGGGCTCACGCCCGCGAACCAGACGAACACTCCGAACAGCAGCAGCGCCGCCGCGATGGCGAACACCGGCAGCCCGATCTCGCGAAGCATATTGCGCATCGTCAACTCCCTTGACTGCCTGGATGGCCTCGGGCCGCGGGTGCCGCCCTCGCGGCGATCAGCCGATCGAACCCTGGACGCCTTCGACCAGGTAGTTCATCTTCTCGAGCTCGAGGTCGGTCTGCTTGAGCGGCTTGCCGGCCGGGATCACGACCGTGCCCTTGTTGTCCTTCAGGCCGCCCTGGAAGATGTCGAAGCTGCCGGCGATCATCTTGGCCTTCATCTCCTCCGCGTGCTTCTTGGCGACGTCGGTCACCATCGAGCCGTAGGCGGACATCTTCACGTAGTCGTCCTTCAGGCCGCCGCGCAGGAAGTTCGGGTGCGGCTTTCCGGCCTGGGCGGCGTCCACGATGATCTTGTAGGGCGTGATCCAGTTCCACTCGGCACCGGTCAGGTAGGCGTTGGGCGCCAGCGCCGCCTGGCTCGCGTGGTAGCCGCAGACCATCTTGCCGCGCTTGGCAGCGGTCTCGACCACCACCTTGGGGCCGTCCACGTGCATCGTGAAGACGTCGCAGCCCTGGTCGGCCATGCTGTTGGTGGCCTCGGCTTCCTTGACCGGCATCGACCAGTCGCCGGTGAAGATCACGCTGCAGGTGATGCTCGGGTCGACGGAGCGCGCGCCGAGCGTGAAGGCGTTGATGTTGCGCAGCACCTGCGGGATCGGCTTGGCGGCGACGAAGGCGATCTTCTTGCTCTTGGTCATGTGGCCGGCGACCACGCCGTTGAGGTACTGGCATTCGTCGATGTAGCCGAAGAAGCTGCCGACGTTCTTCGGGTTCGCCGGCGTCCAGAGGCCGCCGCAGTGCGAGAAGCGCACGTCCGGGTACTTGCCGGCCTCGGTCAGGATGTGCGGGTCGAAGTAGCCGAAGGAGGTCGGGAACAAGAGGCTGGCGCCGTCCTGCTGGATCATGCCGGTCATGGTCTTCTGCACCGAGGCGGTCTCGGGCACGTTCTCTTCCTCGACCACCTTGATGCCGGGCATCTTCTTGACCAGCGCCGCCGCCTGCGCGTGCGACTGGTTGTAGCCGTAGTCGTCGCGCGCGCCGACGTAGATGACGCCGACGGTCAGCGGCTTCTGCGCGCGGGCCATGGCGCTCCAGCCGCCAAGCGTCGTGGCGGAGGCCAGCGCGGCAATGGACTTGAGGGTTTCGCGACGATTCAACTGGCTCATGGTGTGGCTCCTGATAGGTGAAGGAGGGAACGTGGAACTTGGATATCCTGTCTTGGATACAAGATGGTGTGCATAAACCGTACCAGCCTGCCGACCGCCGAATAGGTCCGAAAAGGACCCGAACGGCCCCGGAATCAGGCCATCAGGCTCACGTGCGCCGCCACCACGCGCCAGCCTTGTGCAGTGCGCATCCAGGTCTGGCTCTGGCGCCCCGTCTTTGTGCTGCCCTCGCGCAGGAATTCGCAGTTGGCGGTCGCGAAGTCGCGCCCGTAGGTGGTGATCTCCACCCGCGGCAGCGTGCGCGCCAGGCCCTGCGCCGGGCGCGAGGCGCGGAAGGCCTTGATCGCCTCGTAGCCGTACAGGTTCTCGGCCACGCCGTAGCGCAGGGTGCGCGGGCTGTCGAGGAACAGTTCGTCGAGCACCTCGACCTTGTTGGTGACCAGCGCGTCCTCGTAGCGCTCGAAGACGGCGGTCACTTCGGCCAGCACGTCGGGCAGGTTGACCGCGAGGTCGGTGAAGGGTGATGTCATGGCTTGTCCTCTGTCAGGGCGGCGTCACAGCGACGCCACCGGCGAGTGCACCACGCCGGCGGTTTCCAGTTCGACCGCGACGCGCAGCGCGAGGTCCTCGCGCCAGGGCGCGGCGATCACCTGCACGCCGATCGGCAGGCTGGCATGGGCGCCCCACACCGGCACCGCGCAGACCGGCAGGCCGATGCACGAGATCGGCTGCGTCATCACGCCGATGTTCGGCCTGAGCGGCACCCGCTGGCCGTTCAGCTCGACCCATTCGGTGCCGAGCGGCATGGCGGCGAAGGGCGTCGCCGGCGCCAGGAGGATGTCGAAGCGCTCGAACACCTTCGCGGCCTGCTCGGCGTAGAGCCGCCGCACCCGCTGGGCCCGCGCGGCCCAGGCGCCGGGCAAGAGCGCACCGGCCAGGAAGCGGTCGCGCGACAGCGGCTCGAAGTCCTGCGGCCGGCGCCGCAGGTTGGGCAGGTGCAGCGAGGCGCCTTCGGTGTTGGTGATGATGAAGGCGGCAGCCCGGCCGGCCTCGACCATCGGCAGCTCGACCGTCTGGCTGGCGCCCAGCGCCTGGGCGACCGTGTCGACCGCGGCCACCGCATCGGCATGCGCGCGTTCGCGGAACCAGCCGCCGAGCACGCCGATGCGCAGGCCCTGCGCGCCGCGCGCGAGCAGCGGCACCACCGGCTGGGCGGCGCGCTGGGCGCAGCCGGGGTCGTGCGGCAGCAGCGGGTTCTCGGGACCCTGCATCGCGTCGTAGGCCAGCGCCAGGTCGCGCGCCGAGCGGGCGAAGGGGCCGAGGTGGTCGAGACTGGAGACGAAGGGAAAGCTGCCGGTGCGCGGCAGCCGCCCGAAGGTCGGCTTCAAGCCGAAGACCCCGCAGAACGACGACGGCACCCGGATCGAGCCGTTGGTGTCGGAGCCGATCGTCAGCGGCACCTGCCCGGCGGCGATCGCGGCGCCCGAGCCGCCCGAGGAGCCGCCGGCGCTGCGCGTCAGGTCGTGCGGATTGTGGGTGGCGCCGTCGTGGCTGTTCTCGGTGGTGAAGCCGTAGGCGTATTCGTCCATGTTGAGCGCGCCGACCAGCACCGCGCCGGCGCTCTCCAGCCGCCGCACCAGGGTCGCGTCGGCGCGCGCCGGCGCCGTCTCGCGCTCGATCTTCGAGCCGGCGAGGGTGGCGATGCCGGCAATGTCGAACAGGTTCTTGGCCGCGAAGGGCACGCCCAGCAAGGGCAGCTCGCGGGTGCGTGCGCCGTGGCTCGACGCCAGGGAAGCATCGACCTGGGCCGCGCGGCGCAGCGCCCGCTGGGTGACCAGGTCGGTGAAGGCGTTGACCTTCTTGTCGGTCGCCTCGATGCGGTCGAGGCTGGCCTGCACCAGCTGCACCGCGCTCACCGCGCCGCTGCGCACTGCCTCGGCCATGGCGAAACCGTCGCGCCGCAGCAGGTCGGCGGCGCTCATGATTCCTTCTCCCGAGGTGACACCGGCGTGAAGTGCACCGCCGGCTCGTCGCGCTCGCTCAGCGGCACCGCCTCGACCAGCGCGGCGAATTCCGCGGCCAGCGCGAAGAAGCGCAGCACGCCGGGACGATGCTCGGGGCTCAGGCGCAGGCCGATCGCGGTCGACGCGGCATCCACGTAGGCTTCGATCTGTTGCGGGGCGAGTGGCATGCGGTCACCTCCGGACTTCGCGCTGGAAGATCTCCAGGCTCAGCTTCTTCATGTCGATGAAGCTCGGCGCGCTCAGCGTGTCGAGCGTGCGCGGGCGGGCATCGCCGTAGTGCAGGATCTCGGCGACCTTGGTCGGCCGCTTGGTCAGGAGCAGCACCTCGTCGGCCAGGTACACCGCTTCTTCCAGATCGTGCGAGACCAGCAGCATGGTGGTGCCGGTCTGCATGAACACCTCCTGCAGCTTCTCGCGGATGAAGAGCGTCATCTCGAAGTCGAGCGCCGAGAAGGGCTCGTCGAGGAACAGCACCTCGGGGTTCGGCGCCAGCGCCCGCATGATCGACGCGGTCTGCTGCTGGCCGCCCGAGAGTTCGTAGGGGAAGCGCTTCAGGTCGAACTTGACGTCGAACGAAGCCACCAGCTCGGCCATGCGGCGATCGACCTCGGCCTTGCTGCGGCCTTCGAGCTTGAGCGGATAGGCGATGTTGTCGATGGTGCGCATCCACGGGAACATCGCCTCGCGGTAGTTCTGGAAGACGTAGCCGATCTTGGTGTCCTTGAGCGACTTGCCGTCGAACAGGATCTCGCCCGAGTCGATCGGGATCAGCCCCGCGATCATGTTGATCAAGGTCGACTTGCCGCAGCCGTTGGGGCCGAAGACCGAGACGATCTTGTGCTTGGGGATGTCGAGGTCGAAGTTCTCGTAGAGCGGCCAGCCGGCGAAATACTTGGTGAGGCCGCGGATCGTGATGTGGGTGCCGCTCGGGCCGGGCGTGAAGACCGGCGTCGGCACGTCGGCGTAGACCGGGCCGTTGAGGACGGTTTCGACGGTGCTTCTCATCGTCCGCTCCAGTGCACGATGCGGCGCTCGGCCACGAGGAAGAGGATATTGAGCAGGTAGCCCAACGCGCCCGCCGCGAGGATCGCGGCATACATGTCCTTGACGTTCATCACCTGCTGCGCGTCGATGATGCGGTGGCCGAGGCCGCTGTCGGAGCCGATGAACATCTCGGCCACGATCACGATCACCAGCGCCATCGACACCGCCGAGCGCAGGCCGACGAAGCTGGGCTGCAGGCTTTCCCACACCAGCACGTCGCGGAAGGTCTGCCAGCGCGAGGCGCCCATCACCTTGGCCGCCATCACCCGTTGCTTCCGGGCATTGATGACGCCGTAGGCGCTGTTGAAGATCACGATCAGCATCGCGCCGAAGGCGGCGATCGCCACCTTGTTGACGTCCGAGACGCCGAAGATCATGAGGAACAGCGGGATCAGCGCCGACGACGGCGTCGAGCGGAAGAAGTCGATCAGGAACTCGACGCTGCGGTAGGCGCGCTCGTTGCTGCCGAGCAGCACGCCCAGGGGCACGCCGATCACGCCCGCGATGACGAAGGCCTGCAGCGTGCGCCAGACGGTCATCAGAAAATCCATCATCAGCGCGCCGCCGGCCAGGCCGGACACCAGCGCGACGATCGTCGCCCAGGGCGACGGCAGCAGGATCGCCTTGATGAGGCCGAAGCGCACCACCAGGTCCCAGACGATGAAGAGCACGATCGGGCCGATCAGCGGCAGGTATTTCACCCATCGCGATTCGCGCGGCGGTGCCGAACTCGCGGCGTTGGCCGAAGGTGGAGACCAGGGAACCGAAGACGCCGGTGTGCTCATGATGACTACCCCTTGTAGAGCATCGCGTCGACCTTCAGCGGGGCCGAGAAGATGCCTTTGTCTGCGAACAGGTCGAAGAACTTCTGGAAGTACGCCACGTCCTCGCGCGTGAACTCGGAATACATCGTGTAGGCGGCCAGCGGCACCTCGCCGGTGAGCGGGCCCTCGATGGCGGTGTAGCCCTTGAGGAACTTGCGCGCCTCGTCCGGCTTCTCGCGCACCAGCTTCACGCCCTGGCCGTAGGCGGCGATGAATTTCTTCGCGGCCTCCGGGTCCTTCTTGATGATCGCGGAGGTGAGCGAGGCCGAGCCGCCGAACCACGGTGCCATCGGGTCGCCCAGCACGTACTTCGCGATCACGCCGGCTTCCAGCACGCGGGTGCTGCCGTTCAGGCGGCCGATGGTGCCGGTCGGCTCCAGCGTGTAGCAGCCGTCGATCTGGCCGGCGGCCAGCGAGGCCACGTGCTGGCCGATCGGCAGCTCGACCACGGTCGCGCCGGTGGCGCCGCCGCGTTCCAGGATGGTCTTGGCCAGGGTCACGTTCTGGATGCCGGGGCCGGAGCCGACCCGCTTGCCCTTGAGGTCGGCCATCACCTTGGCGGTGCTGGCCGCGGGCACCAGCATCTCGTCGAGCACGTTCTTCACGTTGCTCGGGTTGGAGCAGAAGATCTTGAAGCTGCCCGGCTGCGCGATCTCGCCGATCGCGATGTTGGCCGAGCCGACGCCGTTGGCGGTGCCGTCGCAGCGGTCGGCCAGCACCGCTTCCATCACCTGCTGGGCGCCAGCGTAGCGCTGCACCTCGACGTCCAGGCCGGCCGCCTTGAAGTAGCCGAGCTCGACCGCGGCGTAGAAGGGCAGGCCGGCCGCGATCGGCCAGTAGCCCATGCGGATCTTCGGCAGGCCCTGGGCCCGCACCAGCGCCGGCGCGCCGAGCACCGCGACGCCGGCGGCGCCCGCCTTCAGCAGGCCGCGGCGCGAGGTCGTGCCCGCGAGAAGGGAGGAGATCGAGGCGTCGATGGTCATGGGTGCGAAGGCTTTCGATGTGGAGATGAAGAAATTCGGGTCAGGCGGCCGCGGCGCGCCGCGCGATGTAGGCGCGCCAGCCGCCGAGCGCGGTGATGTCCTCGGCGCCCTCGACGGCCAGCGGATCGCAGACGAAGCCCTGCACCGTGCCGCCGTCGGCCAACTGCAGGCTGCCGATGCCGAGCGGCGCCGGGATCAGCGCGACGAAGCTGCCGTAGTGCGCCAGCGGCATCTCCCAGACCTCGACCGCGATCGCGGCGCCGTCGCCCTCCGCGACGCGGATCAGCCCCGGCTTGGGTGGCACCGTGCCGGGCAGCGCGTAGAGGCGGTAGCAGGGCGCGGTGTGCGTGGCTTCGACGAGGCGGGCGCCGCGCTCGGTGAGCTGGCTGTTGAGCGGCATGCCCGAGAGGTGCGCGCCGACCACCGCGACCTTCACCGTCGACGCGGGCGCCACCTGCGGCAGCGGCTCGGCCGGCGGCATCGGCTCGCCGGTCGCGCCGAGCGTGAGGCCGGTGGCGTGGTGGTAGCGCTGGCCCAGCTCGGCCAGCTGCAGGTCGCTGCCGGCGCGGCCGATCAGGGTGATGCCGAAGGGCAGGCCGTCGTCGCGCAGGTTGGCCGGCACCGAGAGCGCGGCGTAGTCCAGCAGGTTGACGAAGTTGGTGTACTGGCCGAGGTTGCGGTTGAGCGCCACCGGGTCGGCCTGCATCGCCTCGATCGTGTAGAAGGCCGGCGCGGTCGGCACCACCAGCAGGTCGATGTGCTCCCACATCGCCAGCGCGCGCTGGCCGAGCGCCTGCAGCTTCACCCGCGCGTCGATCACGTCGGCGGCGCTGTAGCGCTTGCCGTTGGCCAGGATGCCGCGCACCGGCTCCATCACCTGGTCTTCATGGGCGTCGAAGAAGTCGCGCACCGCGGCGTAGCGCTCGGCCACCAGCGCGCTGTCGTAGAGCAGCGCGGCGGCCTCTGCCAGCGGCGCGTAGTCGATCTCGACCGGCGTGCCGCCCTGCGCCTGCAGCTGGCCGATCGCGCGCTGGAAGGCGCTGGCCGACTGCGTGTCGCCGAAGAAGTCGAGGCTGGAAGGCAGCCCGAAGCGGAAGCGCGCCGGCAGCGGCTCGGTCGCCAGCGGCAGGTGGCGCGAGAACGGGTCCTCGGCGTCGAAGCCGGCCGCCACCTGCAGCACCTGCACCGCGGTCGCCACGGTGCGCGCGAAGATCGACACGCAGTCGACGCTCTGCGCCGCCGGCACCACGCCGCGCGCGCTGATCAGCCCGCGCGAGGGCTTCAGGCCGACGATGTTGTTGAGGCCCGCCGGCACCCGGCCCGAGCCCGCGGTGTCGGTGCCGAGCGCGAAGTCGACCTGGCCGGTCGCCACCACGTAGGCCGACCCGGAACTGGAGCCGCCCGAGACGTAGCGCGGATCGAAGCTGTTGGGCACCGAGCCGTAGGGCGAGCGGGTGCCGTTCAGGCCGCAGGCGAACTGGTCGAGGTTGGTCTTGCCCAGCAACTGCGCACCGGCATCGAGCAGCCGCTGCACCACGGTCGCGTTCGTTTGCGGCGTGCGGGCGAAGGCCGGGCAGGCGGCGGTGGTCGGCACGCCGGCGGCGTCGATGTTGTCCTTGGCGCCGAAGCGCAGGCCGGCCAGCGGTCCCTGGTCCGAGCCGCCCAACGGCGGATCGAGCCGCGTGATCCAGGCTTCGGCGGCGTTCTCACTTGGCTGTTCGCTGGCATGCACCATCATCAAGCATCCTGTCTTGTGTACAAGATCAGATGCAAATCACGTGCCAGTGCATTTCGGCGTGTGGCGCGAACCCCGCAGCCGTTCCGACGCCGGGCCTTGCCCGACCCGGCCGGTCCGATAATGAACGGCCGCCCACTCGCACCCCCTATGTCCGCACCACCGGCTGACGAAGCCCCCTCTTCCCTGCCTTGGCGCGACTCGCTGAAGGTGTATCTCGAACCGGCGTCGCTGCGCATGCTGGCCCTGGGCTTCTCGGCCGGACTGCCGCTCCTGCTGGTGCTCGGCACCTTGAGCTTCCGGCTGCGCGAGGCCGGCATCGACCGCACCACCATCGGCTTCCTGAGCTGGGTCGGCCTGGCCTACGGCTTCAAGTGGGTCTGGGCGCCGCTGGTCGACCGGATGCCGGTGCCGCCGCTCACCACCTGGCTGGGCCGCCGGCGCGGCTGGCTGCTGCTGGCGCAGGCGGCGGTGATCGTCGGGCTGGTCGGCATGGCCTCCAACGATCCGCGCAACGGCCTGCCGCCCCTGGTCTGGTGCGCGCTGCTGGTGGCCTTCGGCTCGGCCACGCAGGACATCGCGCTGGACGCCTTCCGCATCGAATCCGCGATCACCCGGAAGCAGGCGGCGCTGGCCGCTTCCTACCAGACCGGCTACCGGCTGGCCATGATCTGGGCCGGCGCCGGCGTGCTCTGGGTCGCGGCCTGGGCCGAGGTGGCCGGCGTCGCCGGCTACCAGGACGCCGCCTGGAAGACCGCCTACCTGGTCATGGCCGCCTCGATGGCGGTCGGCGTGGTCACCGTGCTGCTGTCGCCCGAGCCGGTGCGGCTGGCGCAGAGCCAGCCGAAGAACGCGGCCGAATGGCTGCAGAGCGTGCTGGTCGAGCCCTTCGCCGACTTCATCCGCCGCTACCGCTGGCAGGCGGCGCTGATCCTGTCGCTGATCGCGGTCTATCGCATCAGCGACGTCGTGATGGGCATCATGGCCAACGCCTTCTACGTCGACCTCGGCTTCACCAAGGACGAGGTGGCGACGGTCAGCAAGATCTACGGCGTGGTCATGACCCTGGCCGGCGCCTTCGTCGGCGGCATGCTGTCGATGCGCCTGGGCGTCATGCGGGTGCTGATGCTGGGCGCCGTCCTGAGCGCCGCCACCAACCTGCTCTACGCCGGGCTGGTGCCGCGCGGCCACGACCTGCCGGCGCTGATCCTGGTGGTGTCGGCCGACAACCTGGCCGGCGGCATCGCCTCGGCGGCCTTCATCGCCTACCTGTCGAGCCTCACCAACGTCAGCTACTCGGCCACGCAGTACGCGCTCTTCAGCTCACTGATGCTGCTGCTGCCGAAGTTCGTCGCCGGCTTCTCGGGCGCCTTCGTCGACGCCTACGGCTACAGCGCCTTCTTCACCGGCACCGCGATCCTCGGCGTGCCGGTGCTGGTGCTGGTGGCGCTGGCCTCCCGGGCCAGCCAGCGCGAGAAGGCGCGCGCCGAGCTGGCGGCGCTCGGGCAGCCGGGCGCCCTGCCCTGAGCAGGCGCCCGGCGGGGCGCGGGCCATTCCGGCGACATCCTCCGACGCCAACGGCCTTGGCCCAACTGTTAGGCTTTGCGGTCCGGCCGGATGGCCGCCTCCACTTCGACGCTCCAGTGACACCTTCACGCATCGCTCCCCTGAAGATCAGTGCCTTCACCGCGACCTCGTCGGTCGGCGTGGGCAAGCAAGCCCTGGCCGAGGCGCTCGCGCAGTCGCGCAGCGGCCTGCGCGCCAACGATTTCGGCCCTAGCCCGCTGCCGACCTGGATCGGCCGGGTCGACGGCCTCGAGACGCTCCAGCTGCCCGAGCCGCTCGCCGCCTGGGACTGCCGCAACAACCGCCTGGCCTGGCTCGGCCTGCAGGCCGACGGCTTCCTGGAGGCGGTGGCCGCCGCGCGCGAGCGCTATGGCCCGGCGCGCATCGCGCTGGTGCTCGGCACCTCCACCTCCAGCATCGGCGAGACCGAAGCCGCCTACACCACGCTGGTCGACGGCGCCTTCGCGCCGGCGCAGCAACGCCCGCTGGTCCACACGCCGCATTCGCTGGCGATGTTCGTGCAGCAGGCGCTGGGCCTCGAAGGCCCGGCCGAGACCATCTCGACCGCCTGCTCGTCGAGCGCCAAGGTGTTCGCCTCGGCCGAGCGGCTGATCCGCCTCGGGCTGGTCGACGCGGCCGTGGTCGGCGGCGTCGACACGCTGTGCGGCAGCGTGCTGTTCGGCTTCAACTCGCTCGAACTGGTGTCGCCGCAGCCCTGCCGGCCCTTCGACGCCGAGCGCAACGGCATCAGCCTGGGCGAGGCCGCCGGCTTCGCGCTGCTCGAACGCGGCCGCGGCCCGCTGGAACTGCTCGGCTACGGCGAGGCCAGCGACGCCCACCACATGTCCACCCCGCATCCCGAAGGCCTGGGCGCCGAACGCGCGCTCGACGACGCGCTGGCCCGCGCCGGCCTCGGCACCGACGCCATCGACTACATCAACATGCACGGCACCGCCAGCACCAAGAACGACGAGGTCGAGGGCGCGCTGGTGGCGCGCCGCTTCCCGGCCGACACCCACGCCAGCTCGACCAAGGGCTTCACCGGCCACACCCTGGGCGCGGCCGGCATCGTCGAGGCGGTGATCAGCCTCCTGGCGATCGAGACCGGCCTCAAGCCGGGCACCGTCAACAGCAGCGTGATCGACGCCGAATGCGGCCCGCAGATCAAGCTGCAGCCGGCGCAAGGCGAGGTGCGCTATGCGCTCAGCAACTCCTTCGGCTTCGGCGGCAACAACTGCTCGCTGATCTTCGGCAAGGGAGCGCAAGCATGAGCCGCGCGGCCGCTCCGGAGGCGAATACCGAAGCCCTGCTGCGCGAAGGTGCTTCAGCCTCCACGCCGACGCTCTACATCGAGGGACCGGCCTTCTGGTCGCCGCGCATGCCCGGCTGGGAACAGGCCAGCGCGATCCTGCGCGGCGAGGCCACGCCCGTCGAGCCGCCGGCCAAGCGGCCATCGCCGCAGGTGCTGGCACCGGCCGAACGCCGGCGCGCGCCCGACACGGTGGCGCTGGCGCTCGAGGTGGCCGCGGCATCGATCGCCGCCTCCGGCCGCAACGCCGCCGACCTGCCCTGCGTCTTCGTCTCGGCGCACGGCGACCTCGGCATCAACGACTACATGTGCGGCACCTTGGCGGCCGATCCGCTGCTGCTCTCGCCGATCAAGTTCCACAACTCGGTGCACAACGCCGCGGTCGGCTACTGGACCATCGGCACCGGCTGCATGGCCGCCAGCAATTCGGTCTCGGCCTACGAGAGCAGCTTCGCCACCGGCCTGCTGGAAGCCGCGACCCAATGCGCAGCCGACCAGCGCCCGGTGCTGCTGGTGGGCTACGACATGCCGGCCGTCGGCGCGCTCGCCTCGGTGACCACCAGCCGCGAACTGCTGGCGGTGGCGCTGGTGCTGTCGCCGACCCGCAGCGAGCGCACCGTGGCCGCCTTCGAGTGGTCGCTCGCCACCGACGCACCGGCCGCGGCCGCGCGCTCGGCGGCCGCGCAGTCGTTGCAGGCCAATGCCATGGCCGACGCGCTGCCGCTCTTCGAGGCGCTGGCGCGGGGCGAGGTCGAATCGCTGGCGCTGCCGCTGTCGCCGCGCCTGTCGCTCCAGCTCGATCTGCAACCCGAGCTGCAGCTCGCGCCGCAAGGCTGACCATGACGCCGGATCGCCCGACACACGACGTGGTGATCATGGGCGGCGGCCTCGCGGGCCTCACGCTGGCGCTGCAGCTGCGCCAGCGCTTCGCCGACCTCGACGTGGTGGTGCTCGAACGCCGCTCGCATCCGGTGCCGCATGCGGCCCACAAGGTCGGCGAATCGAGCGTCGAGATCGGTGCCCACTACTTCGACACGGTGCTCGGGCTGAAGCCCCACATGGACCAGGCGCAGCTGCGCAAGTTCGGCTTCCGCTTCTTCTTCAGCGAAGGCCGGCGCGACATCGACCAGGTGACCGAGATCGGCGCCAGCCATCCGCTGCCGGTGCCCAGCTACCAGATCGACCGCGGCATCTTCGAGAACTACCTGGCCGAGGAAGCGGCGCGCCGCGGCGTGCGCTTCGTCGACGGCGCCACGGTACAGCGCATCACGCTGTCCGAGGACGGCGACACGCTGCACCGGCTCGAATGGTCGAAGGACGGCGAGGTCCGGCAGTGCCAGGCGCGCTGGCTGGTCGACGCCTGCGGCCGCGCCGGCATGCTCAAGCGCAAGCTCGGCCTGGAGCAGCCCAACGCGCACGACTGCCACGCGATCTGGTTCCGGGTCAACGACCGCATCACCATCGACGACTGGTCCGACGACCCGGCCTGGCGCGCGCGCTGCACGCCGCAGGCGCGCTGGCTGTCGACCAACCACCTGGTGGGCGCCGGCTACTGGGTCTGGCTCATCCCGCTGGCTTCGGGCTCGCATTCGGTGGGCATCGTCGCCGACCCGCGGCTGCATCCGCTGGACGGCATGAACAGCTTCGACAAGGCCATGGAGTGGCTGCGCACCTGGCAGCCGCGCCTGTTCGACGAGCTCGACGGCAAGCGCCACCTGCTGCAGGACTTCGCCTTCCTGCGCAAGTTCTCCTATGGCTGCAAGCAGGTCTTCTCCGGCCACCGCTGGGCACTGACCGGCGAGGCGGGCCTCTTCCTCGACCCCTTCTATTCGCCGGGCAGCGATTTCATCGCGATGGCGAACACCTACATCACCGACCTGGTCGCGCACGACCGCGCCGGCCGCACGATCGAGGCGCGGGCCCGGCTCTACGACCAGATCTACCACTCGTTCTACGAAAGCACGCTGGCGCTCTACCAGGGCCAGTACCCGCTCTTCGGCGACCCGGAGGTGCTGCCGGTCAAGGTGATCTGGGACTACAGCTACTACTGGGGCGTGCTCTCGCAGATCTTCTTCCAGCATCGGCTGACCGACCTCGCGCTGCTGGGCAGCCTGCGCGACGAGCTGCAGCAGTGCCAGCAGCTCAATGCCGCGGCGCAGGAATTCTTCAGCGCCTGGTCGGCGCGCAGCCACCGGCGCAACCGGCCGGTGATGCTCGACCAGGCGGCGCTGCCGTGGTTCGCCGAGCTCAACCGCAGCCTCAACGACCGGCTCGACGACGACGCCTTCAAGGCCCGCATCCGGGCCTCGCTGGCGCAGCTGCGCACGCTGGCGGCCGAGATCATCGCGCGGGCCGGCGCCGGCCATGCGGGTCTCGACGGAGGTGCGCTGCTGGCGCTTTCGAGGCAAACTCCGGCGCCGGAGGAAGGCGTCGAGAAGGCCGGCGCCATGCTGTTCGAGCTGGGTTGAGCGGGTTTGGCCCGCGCTTTTACCCAACTTTACGTGCCGTTCAAGCCACCTTGGCGCTGCGGAGGGAAGCTGCCGTCGACCCCACCCGACGCCGGTCCCCGAGACCGGCGCTAACAGCGCACTGCGCCGAGAGCCAACCATGAGCACCCCGCAACTCCTGATGATCGAAGACGACGCCCGCCTCGCACAGATGGTCGGCGAATACCTGACCCAGTCGGGCTTCAACTTCGCGCACGCGGCCGATGGCGCCAGCGGACTGGACCTGCTCCAGCAGCGCTCGCCCGACCTGGTGATCCTCGACCTGATGCTGCCCGACACCGACGGCCTCGAGGTCTGCCGGCGCATCCGCTCGCTGCCCAACGGCCTGGCCAAGGTGTCGGTGCTGATGCTGACCGCCAAGGGCGACCCGATGGACCGCATCATCGGCCTGGAGATCGGCGCCGACGACTACCTGCCCAAGCCCTTCGAGCCGCGCGAGCTGCTGGCGCGCATCCGCGCCGTGCTGCGCCGCCGCGGCGAGCATGCGCAGAGCGACGCCAGCGCGCCGCAGGTGATGCGCTTCGGCTCGCTCGACATCGACCGCAACGCCCGCTCGGTGACGGTCGCCGGCGAGGCCGCCGACCTGACCTCCTACCAGTTCGACCTGCTGGTCGCGATGGCCGAACGCGCCGGCCGCGTGCTCACGCGCGACCAGATCATGGAAGCCGTGCGCGGCCGCGAGCTGGAAGCCTTCGACCGCTCGATCGACGTCCACATGGGCCGCATCCGCGCCGCCATCGAGGCCGATGCCAAGAACCCGAAACGCATCCTGACCGTCCGCGGCGTCGGCTACGTCTTCGCCAAGCAGCAGGACTAGATGGAACCACCCCCGATAGCGCCTACGGCGCCCCCCTCAAGGGGGCGATACCGGCGGCCCGGCAAAGCCGGTTCCGCGGTATCCCTGGCCTCGACCGTGCCGGATTCGTGCGGCGCGGGCCACAAGCAATGCACGTGAGACACCGATGTTCGTGAAGCTGTACCGGCGCCACCTCTACGTCCGCATCTGGCTGGCGGTGGTGGCGGGTGTCTTCATCCTGACCCTGACCGCCAACTGGCTGGTGCAGGAGGCCGCGCAGAGCGAGCGCGAGCGCATGACGCCGGTGCCGCGCGAGGTGGTGGTGCTCGACGCGCAGGACCACCCGATCGGCACCGGCACCGCGATGCGGGTGCCGGGCCAGGGCCTCGAATTCGACGTCACGCTGAACAACGGCCAGGCGCTCACCCTGCAGTTCGCGCCGCGCGAACGGCCGCCGCCGCCACCTCCCGGTTTCCTGCCCTGGCGCACGCCCTTCGGCTTCGGCCTGATGGTGGCGCTGGTCGGCTTCGCGGTGGCGCTGGGCGTCTATCCGATCGTGCGCCGCATCACCAAGCGGCTCGAAGGCCTGCAGCGCAGCGTGCAGCGCTGGGGCGAAGGCGACCTGTCGGTGCGCATCCACGAGGAAGGCCAGGACGAGGTGGCCGACCTGTCGAACCGCTTCAACTCGGCGGCCGAGCGCATCGAGGAACTGGTGACCTCGCACAAGTCGCTCCTGGCGAACGCCTCGCACGAGCTGCGCTCGCCGCTGACCCGCATCCGCATGGGCCTGGAGCTGATGGGCGACCATCCCGGGCCGGCGGCGCGCGAGGAGATCTCGCGCAACATCGGCGAGCTCGACCAGCTGATCGACGAGATCCTGCTGGCCAGCCGGCTGGACGCCAAGGAAGCCGACATGGGCACTATCGAGACGGTCGACCTCACCGGCCTGGCCGCCGAGGAATGCGCCCGCGCCGCAGCCGACCTGGACGTGCGCGAAGGCACCGACAGCGAGGCGCTCACGGTGCGCGGCGTGCCGCGGCTGCTGCGCCGGGCGATCCGCAACCTGCTGGAGAACGCCCGCCGCTACGGCGCCGGCGAGATCGGCGTCGAGCTGGGCAGCCGTGCCGGCGCCGCCGAGATCCGGGTCAACGACCGCGGCCCGGGCGTGCCGGCCGCGCTGCACGAGCGCATCTTCGAGCCCTTCTACCGGCTGCCCGGCGCCAGCGAGCGCAACGGCGGCGTCGGTCTCGGACTGGCGCTGGTGAAGTCGATCAGCGAGCGGCACGGCGGCAGCGTGCGCTGCGAGGACCGGCCGGGCGGCGGCGCCAGCTTCGTGATCACGCTGCCGAAATAGGCCCACCCCCATACCGCCTTCGGCGGTCCCCTCGAGGGGGCGATACCGGCGGCCCGGCGGAGCCGGTTCCGCGGTATCCCTGGCTTCGGAACTGCCGGTTGCGAAGGTCGCCGACGATGCGACCGCAGTCGAGGCCCCGATCTGGGGCGCAATAATCCGCGCCATGCAGAGATCGTTCGCCGCCCGCCCCGCAGCCATGTTCTGGGGCCTGACGGTGTTCCTGCCGGTCGGCGTCAACTACCTGGCGGCGGTGCTGATGCTGGCGACGCTGCTCGCCGGCGGCCATTGGCAGGAGCGCGCGCAACGCCTGCGCCGCAGCCCGATGTGGTGGCCGCTGATGGCCTACGTGGCCTGGACGCTGGTGGTGCTGGCGATCGAGCCGCACTATCCGCAGACCGGCTCCAACCTCGGCCACGGGCTGCGCATCGCGGCCACGGTGCTGATGGCGCTGTCCCTGAGCCGCGACGAAGCGCTCTGGGCGATGCGCGGTTTCTGGATCGCGGGCGTTGCCAACTTCGTGATCATCGCGGCCTACCAGGCCTTCAAGTTTCCGCCGCCCGAAGCGCTGCGCGGCGTGGTGATGGAAGTGGGCAACAAGTCGATCAACAACGCGCTGCTGTTCGCGATCATGGGCGCTTCCGCGGCCGTCTACGGCCTGCGGCAGGTCGCCGAGCGGCGGCCGCTGCGCGCACTGCCCGCGCTCGCGCTGATCGCGGCGGTGATCGCGATCGCGGTCTTCTCGCTGCATTCGCGCACCGCGCTGCTGGCACTGCTGATCGCGGTCGGCGGCGCCTGCGCGCACCAGTGGCGCGATCGGCTGCGGCTGCTGGCGCCGGTGCTGCTGCTCGGCGGCGCGGTGGCGGCGGCCGGGCTCTGGAGCCTGCCGCCGGTGCAGCAGAAGTTCGAGCTCGGCGTGCGCGAGCTCGAACAGGCGCAGGCCGGCGCGGTCTCCGAAGGCAGCTGGGTGGTGCGCTTCTACATGTACCGCGACACCGCGCGAATGATCATCGACCGGCCCTTCGCCGGCTGGGGCATCGGCGGCTGGACCGAGCAGTGGCAGCTGCGCGGCCCGAAGCTATTGGCCGACTACAACATGCCGCACGACGACTTCCTGTGGATGGGCTCGCAGGCCGGGCTGCCCGGCGCGCTGAGTCTGCTCGCGATCATCCTCACGAGCGTCTGGCTGGCCTGGCGGCGCCGCGACCTGGCCGGCCGCCATGCCTTCGCCGCGACGCTGGTGCTGTTGATCGCGACCAGCGTGAACTCGGCCCTGCGCGACGCGCAGATCGGCCTCGCGCTGCTCTGGGTGGCGATGGTCTACCTGCGGCTGGCGCAGGAGCCGCTGCCGGTCGGCGTGCTCAGTGGTGGTGGCCCGCGGCCTCGCCCGCCTTGAGCCGGTAGACGGTGCCGCAATACGGGCACTTGGCCTCGCCGGTGCGCGCGACGTCGAGGTACACCTTCGGATGCGCGCTCCACAGCGGCATGTCGGCCTTCATGTTGGGGCAGAAGACGCCCCCCTGGTCGTTCAGATCCTTGGCGAGCAGTTCGATCGCGGCATTCGGGGCGGGCATGTTCATCAGACCTTGGTGAGCCAGTGGGCGTATTTGGGATTGCGTCCGTTGACGATGTCGAAGAACGCGTTCTGGATCTTCTCGGTGACCGGGCCGCGCGAGCCGCTGCCGATCTCGATGCGGTCGAGCTCGCGGATCGGCGTCACTTCGGCGGCGGTGCCGGTGAAGAAGGCTTCGTCGGAGATGTAGACCTCGTCGCGGGTGATGCGCTTTTGCACCAGCTCGATGCCGAGGTCCTTGCAGATGTGCATCACGGTGTTGCGGGTGATGCCGTTGAGCGCGCCGGCCGACAGGTCGGGCGTGTAGACCACGCCGCCCTTGACCAGGAAGACGTTCTCGCCGGCGCCTTCGGAGACGAAGCCGCTGGCATCGAGCAGCAGCGCCTCGTCGTAGCCGTCGTCGAGCGCTTCCATGTTGGCCAGGATCGAGTTGCTGTAGTTGCTCACCGCCTTGGCCTGCGTCATGGTGATGTTGACGTGGTGGCGGGTGAAGCTGGAGGTCTTCACGCGGATGCCGCGCTTCATGCCCTCGTCGCCCAGGTAGGCGCCCCAGGCCCAGGCTGCGACCATCGCGTGGATGCGGTTGCCGCGCGGGTTGACGCCGAGCTTCTCGGAGCCGATCCAGACCAGCGGGCGCAGGTAGCAGCTGTCGAGCTTGTTGACCCGCACCACCTGCTTTTGCGCCTCGTTGAGCTGCTCGGGCGTGAAGGGCAGCTTCATGCGCAGGATCTTGGCGCTGTTGAACAGGCGCTCGGTGTGCTCGGCCAGCCGGAAGATGGCGGTGCCGTCGACCGTGTCGTAGGCGCGCACGCCTTCGAAGGCGCCGCAGCCGTAGTGCAGCGTGTGGCTCAGCACGTGGACCTTGGCGTCGCGCCATTCGACGAGGTCGCCGTCCATCCAGATCTTGCCGTCGCGGTCGTCGAGTGCGGGGGGCAGAGCGCTCATGATCTTTGTCCTTGGTCTGTCGGTGGGGGATGTCGCAAAAGCTTTCGATTTTAAGGCTCGGGCGGCCGGCCCGCGCCCCGACAATGGCCGGCTTTGCCAAACCAGCTGGAAAAGGTTTTTTGTGTCCGTCTTCAAGAACGTCATCGTCTATCGCATCGAGAGCACCTGGTCGCAGTCGCTGGACCAGGTCGAACAAGGCCTCGGCACGCAACGCTTCGTGCCCTGCAGCCCGTCGCAGGAACGCTCGGCCGGCTGGGTCGAGCCCCGCGGCGAAGCCCACGGCCCGTTGGCCGAATCGGTGGCCGGCCAGTGGCTCTTCGAATTCATGATCGAGAGCAAGACGCTGCCGGCCTCCGTGGTGCGCCGCAAGGTCGAGGAGCGCGCCGCGCAGATCGAGGCCACCACCGGCCGCAAGCCCGGCAAGAAGGAAAAGAAGGAACTCAAGGAAGACGTCACCCACGAGCTGCTGCCGCTGGCCTTCACACGCCACGCGCGTGTCGCGGTGTGGATCGACCCCGAGGCGCACCGGCTGGTGGTCAATGCCGGCAACGCGGCACGCGCCGACGAAGTCGTCACCGCGCTGGTGAAGGCGCTCGACGGCTTCGCGGTGACGCTGGTCAATTCGCAGGTCGAGCCGGCGGCCGCGATGTCCGAATGGCTGTCGAGCCAGGAGCCGCCGGCCGGCTTCACCATCGACCGCGAATGCGAGCTGAAGGCCAGCGACGAATCGAAGTCGGTGGTGCGCTATGCCAAGCATCCGCTGGACATCGACGAGGTGCGCGCGCACATCGCCGCCGGCAAGCGCCCGACCCGGCTGGCGCTGACCTGGGACGACCGCGTGTCCTTCGAGCTGACCGAAGGCTTGCAGCTGCGCAAGATCGTCTTCCTCGAAGGCACGGACGAGGCGCCCGCCGGCGGCGGCAAGGAAGACAACTTCGACGCCGACGCCGCGATCGCGACCGGCGAGTTGGGCCAACTGGTGCCCGAGCTGATGGAGGCGCTGGGCGGCGAGATGCGGCTGGGTGCCGGACCGGTGGATGCGACGCCTGCCGCCAAGGCGCCGGCGGCTGCCGCAGAGCCGGCGCTGGCCGACGAATCGGCGCCGTTCTAGAAAGACGCGACGCGCTTCAGACGGGCGGCCGCAGCGCGTCGGCCGCGCCCGGCTTGATCGCGTCCGAGCTGGAGGTGTCGGCCTGCGCTTCCTCGGCCTCGTCCGCGGTGGTCGGCCGCACCAGCGACCATTCGGCCAGTCGGCCGGCGACGAAGGTGGCGTCGACCCACGAGCCGCTCTCGTCGGTCCAGCGGAAGATCTCGGGCTGCGTCTCCTTGGGCGAGCGCGGCTCGCCGATGGCGCCGGTCATCGCGACCACCCGCATCAGGTTGAGCCGCGGCTTGAGCTTGGCGTTGAGCATCACCGCGCTGCCGACGGTGCCGACCGGCCGGTCGGCGGCGCGGCGCAGCACCCCCATCGCGCGGTTGAACTGGATCAGCACGACCATGACGCCGGCGCTCACGACCAGGGCCACGCCGGCCCAGCCATAGCTGCGCCAGGCCACCACGAGCAGCAGGATCGCGATCACCGGGAAAAGATATTTGCGCGCATTCATGGCGCGCATTGTCGCGTCCAGCCCGCGCATGCCCGGCGCGCGGGTCCGGAACCTGACACGTTTGTCAGCTTCGCCGGCGTGTCGCGCGGCGCGGCCACCGACAGGCGCGGCCGGTGCGGAGCCCCAAGCTCGGGTTTTCAATCCGGAGAATTCGATGAACAAGAAAACCTTGCTGGCCCTCGCCGCTGCCTTCACCGTGCTGGGCGCCCACGCCCAGATCGACAAGGCCGCCTCGGAGGCGACCGATTCGGTCAAGCACAAGATCGACCAGAAGCGCGCCGACAGCGATGCCAAGAAGAGCGGACCGGTGGGCAAGGTGGTCAACGGCGTGAAGTCCGACTATCACCAGAGCCAGTCGAAGCGCTCGGCGGAGAAGGCGAAGCAGGCGCTCAAGGACGCGGGCTGACCTTTCCGCCCGGGGCCTAGCAGGGCCGAGGCATGATGCGTCCGCCATGACGAACCCCAGCCTCACCGTTCGCGCCGCCGACAGCGCCGACATCGCCGCCGCGAAGGCCTGCGTCGACGCGGCCTTCACCCTCTACGTCGAACGCATCGGCCGCCCGCCCGGTCCGATGCGCAACGACTACGCGGCGCTGGTCGCCGAAGGCAAGGTCTGGGTGGCGGTGCAGGACGCGCGAGTGGTCGGCGTGCTGGTGCAGTACGAGACCGAGGACGGCTTCTACATCGACACCGTCGCCGCGCTGCCGGCGACCCAGGGCACCGGTGTCGGCAAGGCGCTGCTGCAGTTCGCCGAACGCAGCGCGCTGGCGCGGGGCTTCGACTCGGTCTACCTCTGCACGAATTCGAAGATGATTGAGAACCAGTTGTTCTATCCGCGCATCGGTTACGTCGAGGTCGACCGCCGGCAAGAGGGCGGCTACGACCGCGTCTTCTACCGCAAGCCCCTGCGCTGAAGGGCACCCGGCGCGTAGCTCGCACCGGTATTTCGACGCTTCGTCGCAAGCCGCTGGCTTGGGGGCGGGGCTTCGCAGGACGATGCCGGCACGCAATCCCGCGCAGCCTTCCCAGATGTCCCGCATGCCTGCCTTCGTTCGCCGCGCCCTGCTGGCCCTCGCTCTCCTGCTTTCCTTCGATGCGCTCGCCAGCCAGGCCGGCCTCGCGCACCTCACCGTGCCCGGCCTGCCGACCGATCCGGCGCCGATCGCGGTCGCGCTCTACTACCCGACCGACGCCGCCGAACGCAGCATCGCGATGGGCCCTTTCACCGCCCACGTCGCCATGGGCGGCGCGCCGGCGGCGCAGGTCAAGGGACTGATCCTGCTGAGCCACGGCAACGGGGGCAGCGAGTTGGCGCACAGCAGCCTGGCCGAGGCGCTGGCGCGCGACGGCTACCTGGTCGCGGCGCTGCGGCACCCGGGCGACAACTGGCAGGACGCGTCGCTGCTCTCGAAGGGCGCGGCGCGCTACTTCGGCGACCGGCCGCGGCAGGCCTCGCGGGTGATCGACGCGCTGCTGAACGACCCGGCCTGGAAGGACCGCATCGCCAGCGACGCCAAGGGTCCGCGCATCGGCGCGGTCGGGCATTCGGCCGGCGGCTACACGGTGCTGGCCCTGGCCGGCGCGCAGCCCGAGTTGCCGCGCGTGCGTGCGCATTGCAGCCAGGAAGGCGCGGAGGATCCGATCTTCTGCGGCATGGCCAGCCGCAGCCCGGTCGCCGACTCGGCGCTGCCGCCGCTGGTCGATCCGCGGGTCCGCGCGGTCGTCGCGATGGCGCCGGTGGGCGTGGTGTTCTCCGCTTCGTCGCTGGCCGCAATGAAGCTCCCGACACGGATCTACACCGGCGAACAGGACACCTTCCTGGTGCCGCGCTTCCATGCGCGATGGATCGCGAAGAACGCGCCGGGCGTGGACCTTCGGATGGTGCCGAACGCCTCGCACTGGGCCTTCATCGACACGCCGTCGAGCCCGATCGTCACGGTGGACGGCGACATCGCGACCGACCCGCCGGGCTTCGACCGCGCAGCTTTCGGCAAGCGGATCGACGGCGAGATCCCGGCCTTCTTCGACCAGGCGCTGCGTTGACTCAGGTCCTCGCGCGCAGCACGCCACCGGCGCGCACGAAGTTGCCGGCGCCGAGATGGTGGATCGTCTGCAGGGCCGCGTTGTCGTCGCGGAAGTTCCAGTGGCCGCCGCTGAAGATGCGCGCATCGGCGGCCGCCGCGACCACCTCGCCGAAGCAGGTGTCGTAGGCGGCTTCGGTGTGCGGCTCGCTGATGAGGCGGCATTCCAGCCACGCGGCGCAACCATCCTCCAGCAGCGGCAGGCCGAGCACCGGCCCGCGGATCGGCGCCAGGCCGTGGTGCGCGAACTTGTCGAGCGTGCGGCCGCTGGTGCTGCCGAGCGCGTAGGTGAGGTCGACCAGCGCGGTGCCGGGCACGCACAGGCCGAAGTGGCCGCTGGCCATGACCAGTTCGCGGGTGAACGTGCTCTTGTCGATCACCACCGCGATGCGCGGCGGCGTGAATTCGACCGGCATCGACCAGGCGGCTGCCATGAGGTTGCGGCGGCTGCCGTCGGCGCTCGCGACCAGCACGGTCGGGCCGTGGTTGACCAGCCGGCTGGCATGTTCGAGGCTGACGGGTTGGAAGTGGTTCATGAGGGGTCCGAAGCGTTGCGCGGAGCTTACAGGCCCGAAGTGAGGCCACGCCTCAGCCTTCACAATCGGCGGTCCATGTTCACCCTCGCCCGCATGACCTTCCAGCGCGCCCGCAAGGAGCGCCTGCCACAGGTCGCCGGCAGCCTGACCTTCACGACGGTGCTGTCGATCGTGCCGCTGCTGGCGGCCGGCTTCGCGCTGTTCACCAGGTTCCCGGCCTTCCACCGCTTCAAGGACGCGCTGCAGGAGCTGCTGCTGAGCCGGCTGCTGCCGGCCGACATCGCGCGGACCGTGCTGCGCTACCTCGACCAGTTCGCCGCCAACGCCAGCGGCCTCACCTGGATCGGCTCGCTGTTCCTCGGGGTCACCGCGGTGGCGATGCTGCTGACCGTGGAGAACGCGCTCAACCAGATGTGGGAGGTCAAGAAGAACCGCCCCTTCCTCAAGCGGGTCGGCCTCTACGCGGTGGCGCTGGCGGTCGGGCAGCCGCTGCTCGGCCTCAGCCTCTGGGCCACTTCCTTCGTGGTCGGCAGCTCGATGGGCCTGATCGGCGCGCTACCGCGGCCGATCGCCTTCGTGCTCGACCTCGGCCCCTTCTTCCTGATCGCGATCGGCCTGTGCGCCATGTTCTACCTGGTGCCGAACGCGCCGGTGCGGCTGCGCGACGCGGTCGCCGGCGGCCTGCTGGCCAGCCTGGCCTTCGAGGCCGGCAAGCGCGGCTTCACCGCCTACCTGGCGCGCGTGCCCACGTACAAGGCCCTCTACGGCGCCTTCGCGGCGCTGCCGATCTTCCTCTTGTGGGTCTACTTCTCGTGGCTGATCACGCTCGTCGCCGCGATGACGACCGCCAACCTCGCATTGCGGCGGCGCCGCGCGGGCGGCAAGACGTCCCGCGCCTGAGGCCTTCGGGCGGCCGTGCGGCTCACGCGCGGTGCAGCGTGACCGGTCGTTCGGCCGCCCGCGCCCGCAGCTGCCCGCAACCGCCATCGACGTCCTGCCCGGCCGAGTAGCGCAGCTTGGTGAGCACGCCGCGCTCGTGCAGGCTGCGGGCCAACTGCTTGCAGCGCTCCCAGGAGGGCCGCCGGAAGTCGGCGCCGTCCACCGCGTTGAACGGGATCAGGTTCAGCACGCCGTAGCGGCCGGCGAGCAGGCGGACGATGCCTTCCTGCTCCTCCTCGCCGTCGTTCACGCCTTCCATCAGCGTCCATTGGTATTGAACGGGGTAGCCGCTCGCGCGGGCGTAGCGCTCGCCCTCGTCGACCAGCTGCGCGGGCGCCAGGTCGGGCGCGCGCGGCAGCAGGCGGCGGCGCAAGGCCGCGTCGGTGGTGTGCAGCGACAGCGCCAGCGCCGGCTTGATGCGCTGCCGGTGCAGCCGCTCGAAGGCGCGCGGATCGCCGACGGTCGAGAACACCAGGTTCTTGTGGCCGATGTCGCCCGCGCCGCCGAGCAGGTCGATCGCCTCCATCACGTTGTCGAGGTTGTGCGCCGGCTCGCCCATGCCCATGAAGACCACCTTGCGCACCGGCCGGCGCGCCCGCGCGAGCGCGACCTGGGCCACGATCTCGGCGCTGTCGAGCTGCCGCAGCAGGCCGTCGCGGCCGGTCATGCAGAAGCGGCAGCCGACCGCGCAACCGACCTGCGAGGACACGCACAGGCCGGCGCGCGGCAGCAGCACGCTCTCGACCGTCTGGCCGTCGGCGAGCGCGACCAGGAGCCGCTCGGAACCGTCGGCGCCCGGATGCACCGCCTGGATGCGCGCCAGCCCCGCCAGCTCGGCCTCGATCGCGGGCAGCGCCGCCATCAGCGAGGCGGGGAAGAAGGTCTCGGGCCGGCGCCGGCCGCTGTCGCGCGGCAGCGCATGCGACCACAGCCGCAGCACGCGGTGCTCGTGCAGCGGCCCCGCGCCGGCGTCGCGCAAGCGGGTCTTCAGTTCGTGGATGCGCATGCGCGGGATTGTCGGTGGTTCAGGGAGCGCGCCGGCGGCGGCCTGCAGCGCCTTCCCCCAGCTGACTCGCGAAGTGCTCGTCCAGGAAGCGCAGGAAGGCCTTGACCCGCGGCGCCAGCACCTTGCCGCGCGGGTACAGCACGTAGAGCATGTCGCTGGCCTTCTCGCGGAAGTCCTCCAGCAGCTGCACCAGCGTACCGGCCTTCAGGTCGTCCGCGATGTTGAACTCCGCCAGCCGCACGATGCCCAGGCCGACCAGCGCCAGGGTGCGCAGCAACTCGCCCTGGTTGGCGCCGACGTGGTTCGGGATGTCGATGGTCTTGAGCGCGCCGTCCTCGCGGAAGGTCCACGAATTCCACTGCGTGCGGATCGTGAAGTTCAGGCAGCGGTGCTGCAGCAGGTCGTCCGGCACCTTGGGCGTGCCGGACTTCGCGAGGTACGAAGGCGCCGCCGCGATGACCCAGGGCCGCGGCATCAGGGGCCGGCCGACCAGCGACATCTCGGTCGGCCGGCCGCTGTGGATCGCGACGTCGATGCCTTCCTTCACGAAGTCGCCGCGCTCGGTGCCGACAATGAACTTCAGCCGCAGCTTCGGATGCCGCTCCAGCAGCGCCGGCAGCATCGGCGCCAGCAGGTACTTGGCGGTAGTAAGCGGCGCGTGGATGTTCAGCGTGCCCGAGACCTCGCCGTCGGAGCTGCCGGCGACGCGCTCGGCCTCCTCCATCGCCTCGACCACGCGCTGGCTGGCGACGCGGAAGCGGTCGCCTTCCTGGGTCAGCCGGATCGCGCCGGCGATGCGCTCGAAGAGGCGCACCTCGAGCCGCGCTTCCAGCCGCGCGATCAGCTTGCTGACCGCCGATGGCGACAGCATCAGGCCGCGGCCGGCGGCCGAGAAGCTGCCCTCCTGCACCACCCGCAGGAAGACGCTCATCTCGCCGAACTTGTCCATCCGAAACCCTTCCAGGTTGTGAATCCGGTTCACAGGCGCTGTGCGCGCCGGGTGATTGTGACGCGCCGGGGCGCTCGCCAGAATCGTTGCGGACCCCACGGAGACAACACGATGAAGAAGACTTTGCGCGTCGGTTCCGGCGCCGCCTGGTGGGGCGACCGGATCGAACCGGCCGCCCTCAACGCCGAGCGCGGTGCGCTCGACTACCTCTGTTTCGAGACCATGGCCGAGGCCACCGTCTCGGCCGCCCAGGTCCGCGCCCGGCGCGACCCGAACTTCCCGGGCTACGACACCTACCTCGACGACCGCATGCGCGCGGTGCTGCCGGCCTGCATGCGCAACGGCACGCGCATCGTCTCCAACCAGGGCTGGATCAACCCGGTCGGCGCCGCGAAGCGGATCGTCGAACTGCTGCGCGAGATGGGCCACCACGGCGTCAAGGTTGCGGCGGTCGGCGGCAGCCTCATCACCGAGCGCGTGCTCGAACTGGCCGACACCATCCTGGAGAACGGCCAGCCGGTGCGCTCGCTGGCGCCGACCCTGATCTCCGCCGAGGCCTACATGGGCGCCGAGCCGATCGTCGCCGCGCTGCGCGAGGGTGCGCAGATCGTGGTCACCGGCCGGGTGGCCGATCCGTCGATCTTCATGGCGCCGATGATGTTCGAGTTCGGCTGGGACCCGATGGACCACCGGCGCGTCGGCGCCGGCAACGCCATCGGCCACCTGCTGGAGTGCGGCGCGCAGGTCACCGGTGGCTACTTCTCCGATCCCGGCTTCAAGGAAGTGCCCGAGCCCTGGAACTTCGCCTTTCCGATCGCCGAGGTCGAGGCCGACGGCGACGTGGTCATCACCAAGGTGGCCGGCAGCGGCGGCGCGGTGATGCTGCAGACGGTCAAGGAGCAGATGCTCTACGAGGTGCACGACCCGGCCAACTACCTGACGCCGGACGTGGTGGTCGACTTCACCCAGGCGCGGCTGGAGCAGCTCGGCCCCGACCGGGTGCGCGTCACCGGCCTCACCGGCAAGCCGCGCACGCCGACGTTGAAGGTGTCGATCGGCTGCACCGAGGGCTTCATCGGCGAGGACATGTTCTTCTACGCCGGCCCCGGTGCGCTGCGCCGCGCTCAGCTCGCGAAGAAGGTGCTCGAGGAGCGCTTCAAGATCGTCAAGCTGCAGGCCGAGGACGTGCGCATCGACTTCCTCGGCCTCAACGCGATCCACGGCGACGCCACGCCCGCCGACGCGCCCGAGCCCTACGAGATCGCGGTGCGCGTGGCCGCGCGCACGAAGACGCGCGAGGAAGCCGTCAAGGTCGGCCGCGAGGTCGACGGCATGGCGGTCTCGGGCATCGCCCACACCGGCAAGCGGGTGCCGCACCAGGAACGCTGGCGCGAGGTCATCGGCGTGTGGTCGGCGCTGGTGCCGCGCGAGGCGGTGCCGGCCGACGTCTCCTACTTCGAAAGCTGAGGCGAAGCGATGAAAGTCAAGCTGCAACACGTGGCCCATGCGCGTTCGGGCGACAAGGGCAACACCTCCAACATCTCGGTCTTCGCCTACGAGCCGGATTTCTATCCGCTGCTCAAGGCGCAACTGACCGCCGAGCGCTTCAAGGCCTTCTATCGCGGCGCGATCCAGGGCGAGGTGCTGCGCTACGAGGTCGACAACATCGAGGCGATGAACTTCGTCTGCCACGGCGCGCTGGGCGGCGGCGTCTCGCGCAGCCTCTGCCTGGACAACTACGGCAAGGCGCTGTCGGCCGCGGTGCTCGGCTTCGAGATCGAGGTGCCCGATTCGCTGCGCGGCAAGCTGCGCGGACAGCACCTGCTGGAGGCCGCGGCATGAAAGGCCTCGCACGCTGGCTCGCGCTGCCGCTGGCCTCGCTGACCGCGCTGACCTTCGCCGCGGGCGCCGCGGCCCAGGCCTATCCGACCAAGCAGGTGCGGCTGATCGTGCCGTACCCGCCCGGCGGCACCACCGACATCCTGGCGCGGCTGGCCGCCAAGGAACTGACCGAGCGCCTGAAGCAGCCCTTCGTGGTCGAGAACCGCGCCGGCGCCAGCGGCGCGATCGGCTCGGCCGAGGTGGCCCGCGCGGCGCCCGACGGCTACACGCTGGTGATGGCGACCGCCAGTTCGCACGGCATCAACTCGGCCATCTACAAGAACCTGCCCTACGACGCGGTGAAGGACTTCGCGCCGGTGACCAACGTCGCCAGCACGCCCAACATCATCGTGGTCAACCCGAGCGTGCCGGCGAAGAACCTGCAGGAGCTGATCGCGCTGGCGAAGAGCGAGCCCGGCAAGCTCAACTTCGGCTCGACCAGCCTCGGCGGCTCGCCGCACATGAGCGCCGAGTTGCTGAAGATGATGACCCACATCGACATCACGCACGTGCCGTACAAGGGCGCGGCGCCGATGCTGACCGACCTGGTCGGCGGGCAGATCCAGATCGGCTTCGACAACCTGCCGTCGACCATCGGCTTCGTGCGCGCCGGCAAGGTGCGCGCGATCGCGGTGACCACGCCCGAGCGCTGGCCGGCGGCACCGGACATCCCGACCGTCGCCGAGAGCGGCGTGCCGGGCTATGAGGTGTCGGGCTGGTTCGGCTTGCTGGCGCCGGCCGGCACGCCCAAGGCGGTGCTCGACACGATCCAGCAGGCACTCGCGGCGGCGGTGCTGAAGCCCGAGCTGAAGAAGCAGATGCTCGACCTGGGCGCGCAGCCGATCGTGAACACGCCCGACGAGTTCGCCGCGCAGATCCGGCGCGAGGTGACCAAGTGGCAGTCCGTGGTGGCGGCGACCGGGGTCAAGGTGGAGTGAGCCTGCGGGCGCCGTCGGCCCGAGCGACGCGCCTTCGGCCTACACGGCGGCGCCGGGGTCTCGGTAGCTTGCAAGCATGACGAGCGCGAGCAAGACGAGCCACGACGACCCGACCGCCATCCTGAAGGACTTCCATGCGGCCGTGAACATGTCGGCCACGCAGCTGACGCACTGGCTGGCGCGCGACGAATCGCGCGCGGTCGGCTTCAAGGGCGGCTCCGACGGCGAGTCGGTCGGGCACCGGTCTGGCCGGCGCATCGTCCGGCTCCTGGGCAAGGAACGCGGCGCGCTCACCGACGGCGACCTCGCGCACATGCGCAAGGTCACCGGCTACGTGCACCGACACCTGGCGCAGCGGCCCGAAGGCGACGTGCGCGAGACGCACTGGCGCTACTCGCTGATGAACTGGGGCCACGATCCGCTGCACCGCTAGCGGACTTCGTTCACGCTCCGGCGGTCTTCGTGTGGGAGTGCTCCCTCGTCGAGGGTCGCAGTGGCTAGAGTCGGTCGGACTTCCGATCCGACCGCCATGAAATCCTTCCTTCGAAGCACCCTCGCCTTCAGCGCCGCCGCCGGCATCGCCGCTTCGGCCTCCTGCGCGCCGGCCTCGCCAGCGACCACTTCGCCGGCCAGGGCCGACGCCCCCAACGCCGCCGCCCTGCAGGCCTGCGCAGTGGCGCCGAAGGACGGCGCCCCCTGCGCGCTGCAGGCCGAGTTCGGCCTCTTCAAGCTGTCGGCCCGGGACGAGGTGCTCGACTTCAAGCCCGGCCACACGGTGCCGCTGGTGAACGACCAGGCCTATGGCTGGCTGCTTCACCTGAACAGGAAGAGCGGCCGGGTGCGGGTGCTCGAACGCTTCACCATGCCCGCGACGCCGAGCACATGGGGCATCGGCCCGAACGAACGCACCGGCCGCTCCAGCGACAGCAGCTCGATCTCGGTCGACCTGACGCTCAAGGTCTACGACGGCGTAGTCTACCGCGCCTGGAGCGTCGCCCCCGGCGACCCGGTCGGGCATCACGTGATCCAGGTGTGGATCGAGGACGCGGCGCCGTTGCGCTTCGAGTTCGATGTGGTGGGGGCGGTGGGGAAGTAGGTTCGATCGGCAGCGGCCCTTCGTCATTTGACTTATCGCCACGGCCTGGCGCGTGACTTGAAATCTCCTTGCGTTGCAAGGAGACAAGCTCATGAGGAAAGTCGGCGAGGTGCAGGAGATCTGGCGCTATCCCGTCAAGGGCATGGCCGGCGAGCGCCTGCAGGGCGGCCGACTCGGTGCGCGCGGCCTCGAGGGCGACCGCATCCGCGCGGTGCGCGACACCGCGCGGGGCGAGATCCAGAGTTGCAAGTTCCGGCCCGAACTGCTCTTGTGCTCCGCGCGGATCGGTGCCGGCGCGCCGGACCCGGTCGAGGTCGTGTTCCCCGACGGCAGCGTGATGAACGGCGCGAACGAGGAGGCGGCCGCGCGCGTGTCGGCGTTGATCGGCCATGCCTCGACGATCGAGGCGCTGCGGCCGATCACCGACACGGACTTCTACCGCCGCCACAAGACCGACGATCACACCTGGATGACCGAGCTGCGCGCCACCTTCGCGCGCGAGGCCGGCGAGCCGCTGCCGCCGATCCTCGACAACTTCCCGAGCGCCGCCGCCGAATTCGTGGTGGTGCCGGGCAGCTTCTTCCTGGTCACGCAGCTTCACCTGCTGACGACCGCCAGCCTGACCTGGATGAAGACGATCCACCCGTGCGCCGACTGGGAGGCCCGGCGCTTCCGCCCGAACCTGGTGGTCGACACCGGTCGTGCCGAAGGCCTGGTCGAGCAGGCCTGGATCGGCCAGCAGATCGTGATCGGCGACGCCGCGCTGGCCTGCGTCGACACCACGCCGCGCTGCGGCGCCATCGCACGCGCGCAGGGCGAACTGCCGATGGACAAGACGATCCTGCGCACGGTGGTCAGGCATGCGGACCAGAACCTCGGTGTCTATGGCGAGACCGCGGTCGGCGGGGATATCCGGGTTGGGGATCCGGTGTACTTGTACAGCGCCTGATCCCCAAAAAGCGGTGGCAAGAGGAGAGCCACAACGGAAATTTCTGCCTGCAACACAGGCGGAATGCAGGTCAGCGGGGGCCATGATCTCGAGCCCGCACCAGAGGAACCGCGGGCTTCTTCAGCCAACGATTTGATTCACGACATGTCCGACCCCTACCCGTTTCCCGCGGTCTCCCTGCGCCAATCCAGTCGGCGTCCCGACCAGGACGGCAAGGCAGTCTTCGACTTCGCGATCGACCAACTCCAGGCGCAGGCAGCCAGTCTCGGCACGCAGCTGTCGCTGGATGCGAACGTACGGCGCGCCTACGCTCGAAAGATTGGCCGGATGGCCTCCGATCTCACCGCCGACGTGAAGGCCGGCCGGCTCACCTGGGCGCAGGCCGCCGAGCAGGCCAACGAGGTGCGAAACCTCGTCATGAAAGCCATGCGAGGGCGCAGCAGTCCTTTTGGACGCGCTGCGGCCGAGGCGCTGAAGATGCGGGGAAAGTCGCTCAACGAATTGATCGCGCGCAAGACGATGCAGATCCACGGCAACCATGCGACTTTCGACAGCCTCGGCGTTGCAGAGAAAAACGCGGTCTATGCCGATGTCGTCCGTGCCGCTGGCCAGTCCAACCCGCGGGTCACGCTGAATATGCACCGGCTGTCCAGCGCAGGCCGCGGCCTCGTCTTGCTGAGCCTGGCAATTTCGACCTACCACGTCGCCACCGCCGAGGACAAGGTCGAGGCAATCCAACAGGAAGGCGCGACCACAGCGGCCGGGATCGGCGGCGGAATTGCTGGTGGTGCGTTGGCTGGGCTGGCGTGCGGGCCCGGTGCACCGGCCTGTGTCGCCATCGGCGCATTTGTCGGCGGCGCCGCGGCGGCGTTGGGCGTGAGCTTCTTCTGGTAGGCGCCGTGCGACCTGCACCAGAAATATCGGTGACGGCCTCGCCCTCGACAAGCTGGTCGAGCCTCGGGACAAGCTGTCAGGTCCTGCGAGCCGGCCAGCCCATCGGCCTTCCAGTTCGCGGCGTCGTGCTGGAAGCGGCCGTGGCGTGGAGGAACTTCTTCGCGGTGCTGCTGAGTGACGACGACGACTACGAGAACATGCTGCACATCCACTTGCTGGACGCGCCGGGCCGGCTGCTGGATTCGGCCAGCATTGGCGGGCCGTACACGTCGGGCACCTTCAGGGCCTTCGAAATCACGGCCTCCGATGCGTTTTCCTTCGAGTTCTTTGTCGATGACCTCTGGACTGTCACGCTCTTCGACGCGCAGCGATTGCGGCGCCCATGGCCCGAGGCCCTCGGCGTCTCGCGACCGGAAATCGGCCTGTACCGGCATTTCTCCGTCGATCGAAGCTCACGATCGCCCTGAGGGCGCGAAATCGTCCGACCGCCTCACTGCATCTGCCGCACGATCTCCAACGCCTCCTCGATCCGCTCGACCGCGTGGATCGTCAGGCCCTCGATCTCTTTGGCGCCCTTGCGCGGCGCGTTCGCCTTCGGGACGATCGCCACGCTGAAGCCGAGCTTGGCGGCTTCGCGCATGCGCTCCTGGCCGCGCGGCGCGGGACGCACCTCGCCGGCCAGGCCGACTTCGCCGAAGGCGATGAAGCCCTTGGGCAGCGGCTTGCCGCGCAGGCTCGAGGTGATCGCCAGCATCACCGCCAGGTCGGCCGCCGGTTCGCTGATGCGCACGCCGCCGACCGCGTTGACGAACACGTCCTGGTCCATGCAGGCGACGCCCGCATGCCGGTGCAGCACCGCCAGCAGCATCGCGAGGCGGTCGCGGTCCAGGCCCACCGACAGGCGCCGCGGGCTCGGACCGCCGTCGTCGACCAGCGCCTGGATCTCGACCAGCATCGGCCGCGTGCCTTCGAGCGTGACCAGCACCACGCTGCCGGGCACCGGCTCGGCATGTTGGCTGAGGAAGATGGCGCTCGGGTTGGCGACGCCCTTCAGGCCGCGCTCGGTCATCGCGAAGACGCCGATCTCGTTGACCGCACCGAAGCGGTTCTTGATCGCGCGCACCAGGCGGAAGCTCGAATGGGTGTCGCCCTCGAAGTACAGCACCGTGTCGACCATGTGCTCCAGCACGCGCGGGCCGGCCAGCGCGCCTTCCTTGGTGACGTGGCCGACCAGCACGATCGCGGTGCCGCTCGCCTTGGCGAAGCGGGTCAGGTGAGCCGCGCATTCGCGCACCTGCGCGACCGAACCGGGTGCCGAGGTGAGCTGATCGGAGTAGACGGTCTGGATCGAGTCGATGACCGCGATCGCCGGCCGGCTGGCGTCGAGGGTCGCCAGGATCTTCTCCAGCTGGATCTCGGCCAGCACCTGCACCTGCGAATGGTCGAGGCCGAGCCGGCGTGAACGCAGGGCCACCTGCGCGCCGCTTTCTTCCCCGGTGACGTAGATCGCGTTGCGGCCGAGCCGCTGCAGCGCGTCGACCGCTTGCAGCAGCAGGGTCGACTTGCCGATGCCGGGGTCGCCGCCGATCAGGGTCACGCCGCCGTCGACGATGCCGCCGCCGAGCACGCGGTCGAGTTCATCGATGCCGGTGGGCGCGCGCGCGACGTCGGTGGCCTCGATCTCCGACAGGGTCGCAAGCTCGGCCGAGCCGGCCAGCGAAGCGAACTGTGTGCCGAAGCGGTTGTTGGCCGGGGCGCCGCTGCCGGCCGATGCCGACTGCTCGATCAATGTGTTCCAGGCGCCGCAGCTCGGGCATCTGCCGAGCCACTTGGGGCTGGTGCCGCCGCATTCGCTGCAGACGTAGAGGGTTTTTTCCTTGGCCATGGGGGAGTGTAGGAGGCAGCGACGTCGATATCGACGCCGTGTTCGCGAGGCCTGTCCCGGGTCGAATCAGCGCGGCCGCCGCCCCCCGCGGTCCCCATGCCGCGGAATCCAGTAGGCCAGCGTCGCCGCGGCGCCCAGCGCGATCAGCCCGGTCGCGGCAATGCCCCAGGCCAGCGTCAGCGCCGCGGCGAGGAACGACAGCAGCGCCGGCCCGCCCGAGCCGCCGATGTCCGACAGCAGGCGCCAGACGCCGAGGAAGTGCCCGCGGCCGTGGCGCGGCGCATGGTCGGCGCCGAGCGTCATGATCATCCCGGAGCCGATGCCGTTGCCGAAGCCGATCGCCAGCGACGCCAGCAGCAAGGTGACGGTGCCCGTGGTGAAAGGCATCGCGGCCATCGCCAGGCCCATGATCAGCATCGACGGCACCGCCACCCAACTGCGGCCCTTGTGGTCCATCACCTTGCCGGCCGGATAGAAGACCAGCATGTCGATGCCGCCCGCCAGGCCGTAGATCAGCGAGGCCACCGCCGGCGCCAGCGCCAGGTGGTCGGCCCACAGCGGGATCACCGCCTGGCGCGAGGCGCGCACCGCGCTGACCAGGACCACGCCGATGCCCAGGGTGAGGAACACGTGCCGGTGGTCGCGCAGGATCGAGACGATGGTCGGCTTCGACTGCGGCGCCTGCCCGGGCGGCAGCGGCGGCAGTTCGAGATCCGGGATGCGTGCGCCGATGGCCGCCGCGCCCAGCACGCCGACGATGCCGATCACGTAGGCCGCGCTCAGGCCGAAGACGTGAACCGCGGCCGCTGCCAGGAAGGGCCCGATGAACAGCCCGATGCGCATCACGCCGCCCAGCGTCGACAGCGCCCGGGCGCGGAACTCGATCGGCACCGCGTCCGACATGTAGCTCTGGCGCGCCAGGTTGTAGACCGCCTGCGACATGCCCACCATCAGGCAGCCGGCGCCGAACAGCCACAGTTGCGAGGTCCACAGCGCCAGCGCCATGCCCAGGCCGCTCCAGACGCCGGCAGCGACGATGGCCCAGCGCTCGCCCCAGCGCATCGTGATCATCGAGGCCGGGATGTTGTTGATGAGCGAGCCGATGCTGACCAGCGCCACGATCAGCGCCGCCATCGACACCGACGCGCCGAGGTCGCGCGCAGTCAGCGGCACGATCGGCAGGATCGCGCCTTCGCCGATGCCGAACAGCAGCGAGGGCCCGAAGGCGGGCACGGCGATGCGCCACAGCGAGAAGGAGGAGTCGACCGGAGGGGCGGGATTCGAGGCGGCTTGCGGGGAGGACATGCGCGAAGGGAGATGGATGAGGTGCCGCGGGGCGCCCGGCGACGGCGGCCCGCCATTGTCTCGCCGATGGCGGATGTCTGCAGTGACAGGTTGGGGCGGCGCAAAATGGGCCGCCCCGGCATCCGCCTCTACCAGGAGACCCCGCATGACCCCGACGCTCACCCTCGTGATCTACATGGCCATCCTCACCTGGCTCACCGTGCTGGCCGCGGCGCTGATCCGCACCCGCGGCTGGACCCCGAGCGGCACGATGCTCGCGGCCGGCAACCGCGAGGGCCTGCCGCCGGCCACCGGCTTCGCCGGCCGGGCCGAGCGCACCGCGCGCAACACCTTCGACAACTTCGTGCTGTTCGCCGCAATCGCGCTGGTCGCGCACGCGGCCGGCGCCACCAGCCCGCGCATCCTCACCGGCGCCGAGGTGTTCTTCTGGGCCCGCATCGTCTACATCCCGGTCTACTACGTCGGCGTCCCGTTCGTGCGCACGCTGGTGTGGACCGTCAGCATCGTCGGGCTGGCGATGATGGTGACGGCGATCCTTTAGCTGCTACAGGACGAGCGCGGCCAAGGGTTATCCCGAAGTCCCGGACTGGAGCGATCATTTAATATATTAAATAATTCGCCGACCGCCCATGACCACCCCTTTCGCCCATCGCAACCTGCCCCGCCTGCTGCTGCAAGCGCGCGAGGCGGTCATGTCCCACACCCGCCCCAGCCTGCGCGAGCACGCGCTGTCCGACCAGCAGTGGCGGGTGCTGCGGGTGCTCGGCGAGCACGGCGCGGTCGAGACCGGCAAGGTGGCGCGCGAGGCCTTCATCCTCGGCCCCAGCCTCACCGGCGTGCTGGCGCGCATGGAGCGCGACGGCCTCATCACGCGCAGCCGCGACCCCGACGACCAGCGCTGCACCGTCATCGAGGCGACGCCGCGCGGGCGCAAGCTGGTGAAGACGCTGTCGACCAGCATCGAGGCCCATTACGCCTGGATGGAAGCCTCGCTCGGCAAGGAAAAGCTCTCGCAGATCTACGGCCTGCTGGACGAACTCATCGCACTGGAAACCCCATGAATCCCTACCTGCCGGCCGGCACTGTCTACGGTGTGCTGCTGAACTTCAGGGCCGAGCTCGACGCGCTCGCGCCGCAGATGACCGAGCCGCCCTACAAGGCGCCGCCCAAGGCGCCGATCCTCTACGTCAAGACCGCCAACACCTGGAGCCCGCACGGCGCCGCCATCGCGCTGCCGGCGAAGGTGCCGGAAGTCGAGGTCGGCGCCACGATCGCGATGGTGATCGGCGCCGACAGCGACGTCGAGGGTTTCGTGCTGATGAACGACCTCTCGGTGCCGCACGCGAGCTTCTTCCGGCCGCCGGTCAAGTTCAAGTGCCTCGACGGCTTCCTCGGCATCGGCCCCGCGATGCGCGACGCGCAGGAGGTGTCCGATCCGGCCCGCTTCAAGCTCGAGGTGCGCATCAACGGCGAGCTGCGCCAGTCGGTGGACTTCTCGCAGACGGTGCGCAGCGCCGGGCAACTGCTGCAGGACGTCGGCGCCTTCATGACGCTCGCGCACGGCGAGGTGCTGATGCTCGGCTGCGGCGCCGGCCGCCCGCGGGCGCGCGTCGGCGACCGCATCGAGATCTCGTCGCCCGGCTTCGAGACGCTGTCCAACACCCTGGTGGCGGAGGCCGCATGAAGCACGCTCGCATCCTGGTCGACGGCATCGCGCAAGACGCGGTCGAGCGCGACGGCCGACTTCTGCTGGCCGACGGCCGGCGCCTCGCCTTCGATTCGGTGCAGTGGCTGCCGCCGCTGGCGCCGACGCCGCGTCCGCGCACCATCCTCGCGCTCGGCCTCAACTACGCCGACCACGCCAAGGAACTCGAATTCAAGGCGCCCGAGGAACCGCTGGTCTTCGTCAAGGGCGAGAGCACGCTGATCGGCCACCGGCAGCTGACCGTTCGCCCGGCGGACGTGAAATTCATGCACTACGAATGCGAGCTGGCGATCGTCGTCGGCAAGACCGCGAAGAAGGTCGCGCGCGGCGACGCCTACGACTTCATCGGCGGCTACACCGTGGCCAACGACTACGCGATCCGCGACTACCTCGAGAACTGGTACCGCCCCAACCTGCGCGTGAAGAACCGCGACACCTGCACGCCGATCGGACCCTGGCTGGTGGACGCCGCCGACGTGCCCGACCCGATGGCGCTGGCGCTCTCGACCACGGTCAACGGCAAGCTCACGCAGTCGGGCAACACCCGCGACATGATCTTCGACGCGCCCTTCCTGATCGAATACTTCAGCGCCTTCATGACCCTGCAGCCGGGCGACCTGATCCTCACCGGCACGCCCGACGGCGTGGTCGACTGCCGTCCCGGCGACGTGATCGTGACCGAGATCGAAAGCGTCGGCGCGCTGGTCAACACCATCGCCGCGGCCTGAACCCTTCCAGCGAGATCCCCAGCGAGACCCACCATGCAAATCGACCATCTCATCGCCGGCAAATCCGTCGCCGGCCGCGACTACTTCCAGACCGTCAACCCCGCCACGCAGGAGGTGCTGGCCGAGGTCGCCATCGGCGGCGAGACCGAGGTCAACGCGGCCGTCGCCGCCGCCAAGGAAGCCTTCCCGAAGTGGGCCGCGATGCCGGCGCCGCAGCGCGCCAAACTGATCCGCAAGCTCGGCGACCTGATCGCCGCGCACGTGCCCGAGATCGCGCAGACCGAGACCAACGACTGCGGCCAGGTCATCGCCCAGACCGGCAAGCAGCTGGTGCCGCGCGCGGCCGACAACTTCTACTACTTCGCCGAAATGTGCACCCGGGTCGACGGCCACACCTACCCGACCGAGACGCACCTGAACTACACGCTGTTCCATCCGGTCGGCGTCTGCGCGCTGATCTCGCCCTGGAACGTGCCCTTCATGACCGCCACCTGGAAGGTCGCGCCCTGCCTGGCCTTCGGCAACACCGCGGTGCTGAAGATGAGCGAGCTGTCGCCGATGAGCGCGGCGCGCCTGGGCGAACTGGCGCTCGAGGCCGGCATCCCGCCCGGCGTGCTCAACCTGGTGCACGGCTACGGCAAGGACGCCGGCGAGCCGCTGGTGGCGCACCCCGACGTGCGCGCCATCTCCTTCACCGGCTCCACCGCCACCGGCAACCGCATCGTCAAGAGCGCGGGCTTGAAGAAGTTCAGCATGGAACTGGGCGGCAAGAGCCCCTTCGTGGTCTTCGAGGACGCCGACCTGCGGCGCGCGCTCGACGCCGCGGTGTTCATGATCTTCAGCAACAACGGCGAGCGCTGCACCGCCGGCTCGCGCATCCTGGTGCAGCAGTCGATCTACGCCGACTTCGTGGCCAGGTTCGTCGAGCGCGCCAAGCGCATCAGCGTCGGCGACCCGCTCGACGAGAAGACCATCGTCGGCCCGATGATCTCGCAGGCCCATCTCGCCAAGGTGCGCAGCTACATCGAGCTGGGCCCGAAGGAAGGCGCCAGCCTGCTCTGCGGCGGCCTCGGTTCGGTCGAGCTGCCCGACCGCGTGAAGAAGGGCAACTACGTGCTGCCGACGGTCTTCGCCGACGTCGACAACCGCATGAAGATCGCGCAGGACGAGATCTTCGGTCCGGTCGCCTGCCTGATCCCGTTCAAGGACGAGGCCGAGGCGATCCGCCTGGCCAACGACATCCCCTACGGCCTCTCCAGTTACGTCTGGACCGAGAACATCGGCAAGGCCCACCGCGTGGCGGCCGCGGTCGAAGCCGGCATGTGCTTCGTCAACAGCCAGAACGTGCGCGACCTGCGCCAGCCCTTCGGCGGCACCAAGGCCTCGGGCACCGGCCGCGAAGGCGGCACCTGGAGCTACGAGGTCTTCTGCGAGCCGAAGAACGTCGCGGTGTCGATGGGCTCGCATCACATCCCGCACTGGGGCGTGGCGTGAGCCTGTCGCGCCGGCGCCTGTTGCACGGGGCCGCGGCCTTCGCGGCGCTGCCGCTGCTCGCGCGCGCGCAAGGCGCCTGGCCCTCGAAGCCGATCCGCATCGTCGTGCCCTTCACGCCCGGCGGCACCACCGACTACGTCACGCGGCTGGTCGGCACGCCGCTGGGCGAAGCGCTCGGGCAGCCGGTGCTGGTCGAGAACCGGCCCGGTGCCGGAACCGTGATCGGCGTCGAGAACGTGGCGCGTTCGGCGCCCGACGGCTATTCCTTCGTCACGGTCGCCAACAGCTTCTGCGCCAACCAGACGCTGGTGAAGAAGCTGCCCTACGACACCTTGAAGGACCTGCGGCCGGTCGCGCTGATGGGCATGTCCGAGCACGTGCTGTGCACCTTTCCCGGCAGCGGCCTGAAGAACCTCTCGGACCTGCGCGCGCAGGCCAAGGCGCATCCGCGCAGCCTCAGCTTCGCCTCCTTCGGCAACGGCAGCTCGGCCCATTTGGCGGGCGAGATGCTGGCGCTGCAGATGGGCATCGACCTGGTCCACGTGCCCTACAAGGGCCAGGGCCCGGCGCTGGCCGACCTGCTCGGCGGCCAGGTGACGATGATGTTCGGCAACTGGCCGGAGTTCCGCAGCCAGATCGCCGCCGGCAAGCTGGTCGCGCTCGGCATGGCGACCGCGAAGCGCTCCGAATACGCGCCCGACATCCCGACCCTCGCCGAACAGGGCGTGCCGGTCGAATCGAATTCCTGGAACGGCTTGCTCGCGCCCGCGGCCACGCCCGACGCGGTGGTGCAGCGGGTCAACGCCGAGGTGAATCGCGCGCTCGCCAGCCCGGCCGTGATCGAGGCCTTCCACAAGGGCGGCATCGCTTCGCTGTCGGACACGCCCGAGCAGTTCGCGGCGTTCATCAAGAGCGAGATCGCCAAGTACGGCGACGTGATTCGCCGGGCCCACATCGAAGCCGAAGGATGATCGCGCGATGAGCCTCTACGCCATGCAGAAATTCCTGTTCGCGCTCAACCGCGAGCCGGAGGTGCAGCGCCGCTATGCCGAAGGCGGCGCCGAGCGCGCCGCGCTGCTCGACGGCTACGCGCTCGATGCCGAGGAACGCGAGGCCATCGACGCCGGCGACATCGGCAAGCTCTACGTGCTGGGCTGCAACGGGCAACTGCTGATGCACTTCGCGCCGCTGCTCGGCATGCCCTGGGCCGACTACATCGCGGCGATGCGCGACGGCGTGCAGAAGTACGGCCCGGTGCGCGCCGGCATCTACGCGATGACCACCGCGCACGACGAGAAGGTCGCCGGCGTATGAACGCGCGGCTGAAAGGAGTTTCGCCATGAGCCTGGTCTTCGCCGGCGTCTGCAGCCATGCACCGGGCATCACCGGCCGCGCGCACCTGGCCGACGCCGCGGTCAAGGACGAGTTCCACGCCCAGTTCCATCGCATGGGCGAGGCCTTGCGCGCCGCCAAGCCCGACGCGGTGATCGTCATCGCCGCCGAGCACTTCGCCAACTTCTTCATGAACAACATGCCGGCGTACGCGATCGGCATGGCCGACGGCTACGAAGGCCCGATCGAGGACCCGAAGTGGCTCGGCATCGCCAAGACCACGGTGCCGGGCGATGCGGCGCTGTCGCAACGGCTCATCCGCGAGGTCATGCAGACGGTCGACGTCGCCTATGCCGAGGAATGGAAGTTCGACCACGGCATCATCGTGCCGCTCCATTTCCTCACGCCGAAGTTCGACATCAAGGTGATTCCGGTCAACATCAACTGCCAGGGGCCGCCTCTGACGCCGCTGCATCGCGCCTGGGCCTTCGGCGAGGCGCTGCGCCGGGCCTGCGACAAGGCGCCGGAACGGATCGCGATCATCGGCACCGGCGGCATCTCGCACTGGCCCGCGACGCCCGATTCGGGCAAGGTCAACGAAGCCTGGGACCGCGAGTTCATGCAGCGCTGGTGCGCCAACGACCGCGACGCCCTGCTCAGCCTGGACCACTACAACGACGAGGCCACCTACCGCGAAGCCGGCCAGGGCGGCTTCGAGATCCGCACCTTCATCACGGTGGCGGCCGCGGCCCGCGGCAAGGGCGAGATCTTCCACATGAAGGCGATTCCGATCTTTGCGGTGACCTGCACGGCCGCCACGATGTCGGTGGAGTGAAACCATGCCGCACCTGGTGATCCTGTACACGCCCAACCTCGAAGGCGAGACCGACCTCACGCAGCTCTGCCGCAGCCTCGCCGACGTCATGCTGGTGCAGCGCGACGAGGCCGGCAAGGCGGTGTTCCCGCCAGGCGGCACCCGCGTGCTGGCCTTTCCGGCGGCCCACTACGCGGTGGCCGACGGCCGCGCCGACTACGCCTTCATGTACCTCAACCTGCGCATGGCCGCCGGCCGCTCCGACGCGGTGAAGCAGCGCGCCGGCGACGAGTTGCTGGCCTGCGTGCAGAAACACGTCGCGCCGATCTTCGCGCAGCGCCATCTCGGCATCACCTTGCAGATCGACCAGAGCCCCGGCCAGGTCTACGACGGCAAGCACAGCAACCTGCATCCCCTCTTCAACAAGTAAAGCCCATGCTCTCCCCCGCCGTCATCCAGCAGCTCGCCGCCGAACTGCACGAGAGCGAGAAGTCGCGCGTGCAGGTCGAGCATTTCTCCAAGCGCTTCCCCGAGATGCGCATCGAGGACGGCTACGCCGTCTCGCGCGCCTGGGTCAAGACCAAGCTGGCCGAAGGCCGCGTCGCCCGCGGCCACAAGATCGGACTCACCTCGCGCGCGATGCAGCAGGCCAGCCAGATCACCGAGCCCGACTACGGCACCCTGCTGGACGACATGTTCTTCGAGCAGGGCGAGGTGCCCTTCGAGCGCTTCATCGCGCCGCGGGTCGAGGTCGAGCTCGCCTTCGTGCTCGGCAAGCAGCTGAAGGGCCCAAACGTCACGCTGTTCGACGTGCTCGCGGCCACCGACTACGTGGTGCCGGCGGTCGAGATCATCGACGCGCGCATCGAGCAGTTCGACCGCCACACCAAGGCCATGCGCAAGGTCTTCGACACCATCGCCGACAACGCGGCCAACGCCGGCATCATCACGGGCGGCCGGCCGGTCCGGCCCGATGCGGTCGACCTGCGCTGGGTCGGCGCGCTGCTGCACAAGAACGGCGTCATCGAGGAATCCGGCATCGCCGCGGCGGTGCTCAACCATCCGGCCACCGGCGTCGCCTGGCTGGCCAACAAGCTGGCGCCCTGGGACGAATGCCTGGAGGCCGGCGAGGTGGTGCTGGCCGGCTCCTTCACCCGCCCGACACCCGCGGTGGTGGGCGACAACTTCCACGTCGACTACGGCCCGCTGGGCTCCATCTCGTTCCGCTTCGTCTGACACGCACCGCTTCCAAGGACCCACCGATGCAAACACCTTCCAATCCCTTCAAGCAGGCGCTGGCCGACAAGCGCGCCCAGATCGGTTTCTGGGTCGGCCTGGCCGATTCGTACAGCGCCGAGATCTGCGCCGGCGCCGGCTTCGACTGGCTGCTGCTCGACGGCGAGCATGCGCCCAACGGCCTGGCCAGCGTGCTGCAGCAGGCGCAGGCGATCGCCGCCTACCCCGGCGTCAACGCGATCGCGCGCGTGCCGCTCGGCCACGGCGAGGCCGGCACCGCGCTGATCAAGCAGTTCCTCGACCTGGGCGTGCAGACCATCCTGGTGCCGATGGTCGACACCGCCGCGCAGGCCGAGGCGATCGTGCGCGCGATGCGCTATCCGCCGGGCGGCATCCGCGGCATGGGCGGCGCCCGCGCCTCGCGCTGGGGCCGCTACACCGACTATCCGAAGAGCGCCAACGAGCACGTCTGCCTCCTGGTGCAGGCCGAGTCGCGCGAGGCGCTCGCCAACCTGGACGCGATCGCTTCGGTCGACGGCGTCGACGGCATCTTCATCGGCCCGGCAGACCTCTCGGCCTCGATGGGCCACGTCGGCAACTCCGACCATCCGGAGGTGCAGGCCGCGATCGAGGACGCGTTCAAGCGCATCGCCGCCGCCGGCAAGGCGCCCGGCATCCTGACGCCGAACGAGGCGCTGGCGCGCAAGTACCTCGAACTGGGCGCGCTCTTCGTCGCGGTCGGCCTCGACACCAACATGCTCGCGCGCGGCACCAGCGCGCTGGCCGCCGCCTTCAAGGGCACGGCCGCCAGGCCGGCCGCCGCGGGCGGCACCTACTGAAGGAAGCGAAGGAGCCCGCCATGCACCAGGACGAACGCGCCGCCCGCCAGCAACTCGCCGCCTGCTACCGCGTCTTCGCGATGCTGGGCTGGACCGAGATGATCTACAACCACATCACGGTGCGACTGCCCGACAGCGTCACCGGCGGTGCCAAGCAGTTCCTGATCAACCCTTTCGGCCTGCACTACAGCGAGGTCACCGCCAGCAACCTGGTGAAGATCGACATCGAGGGCCAGGTGCTCGACGACTCCCGCTGGCCGGTGAACCCGGCCGGCTTCACGGTGCACGCCGCGATCCACGACGGCCTGCCCGGCGCGCACTGCGTGATGCACACCCACACCACCGCGGGCGTGGCGGTCGCCTGTTCGCAAGGCGGCCTGCAGCAGACCAACTTCTACACAGCGCAGCTGCACGACATGGTGGCGTACCACGACTTCGAAGGCATCACGATCCATGCCGACGAAGGCCCGCGCCTCTTGCGCAGCATCGGCCAGCGGCAGGCGGTGATCCTGCGCAACCACGGCCTGCTGGCCTGGGGCCAGACCCTGCCGCAGACCTTCGCCATCCTGTGGACGCTGCAGCGCGCCTGCGAGATCCAGCTGGCCACCTTCTCGATGGGCGCCGCCATCCCGGTGTCCGAAGAGATCGCCCGCCGCTGCACCCGCGACGCACTGCAGTTCAGCCCGGCGCACGGTGCGGGGCAGGACATGTTCGCCGCGCTCGTCCGGCAGGCGGACCGCATCGACGACTCCTACAAATACTGAGGCGCGCCCGACATGAAGGTTTGCATCTACGGCGCCGGCGCCATCGGCGGCTGGCTCGGCAACAAGCTGGCGCAGGCCGGCTGCGAGATCGACGTGGTGGCGCGCGGCGCGACCCTGGCGGCGCTGCAGCGCGACGGCCTGGTGCTGGTGAGCGGCGACAAGCGCACCGCGGTGCCGGTGCGCGCCAGCGACGATCCGGCCGCGCTCGGCGTGCAGCAGCTGGTGGTGATCGCGGTCAAGGCACCGGCGCTGCCCTCGGTCATCGAGCGGATCGCGCCGCTGCTCGGGCCCGACACGATCGTCCTCACCGCCATGAACGGCGTCCCGTGGTGGTTCCTGCAGGGCGGCTTCGGCGGTCCGGCGGCCGGTCGCCCGCTCGACGCGATCGATCCCGGCGGACGCATCGACGCCGCCATTCCGGCGCGGCACGTGATCGGCGGCGTGGTGCACGTCAGCTGCTCGCTCGACGGTCCCGGCGTGGTGAGGCATCACTTCGGCAACGGGCTGATCATCGGCGAGCCCTCGGGCGAAGCGACGCCGCGGGCCGAGGCGCTGTGCAAGCTGCTGCAGGGCGCGGGCATCGACACCAAGCTGTCGCCGCAGATCCAGAAGGACGTCTGGTACAAGCTCTGGGGCAACATGACGGTCAACCCGATCAGCATGCTGACCGGCGCCACCACCGACCTGATCCTCAACGACGACCTGGTGCGCGGCTTCATCTCGACCATCATGCTGGAGGCGAAACAGATCGGCGAACGCATCGGCGTGCCGATCGCCGAAAGCCCCGAAGACCGCCACGCGGTGACCCGCAAGCTCGGCGCCTTCAGGACCTCGATGCTGCAGGACGTCGAAGCCGGCCGCGCGGTCGAGCTGGATGCGCTGGTCTCGGCGGTGCGCGAACTGGGCACGCTCGCCGGCGTCGCGACGCCGTTCACCGATGCGCTGCTGGGACTGGCGCGGCTGCGGGCGCGCCAGCTGAAGCTCTACTGAGCCGTCACCGCGCGTTCACTGGGCGTCGAGCGGCTCGACCGCCACCGGCACCCGCGGCGCCACCGCGCACATCAGCTCGTAGCCGACCGTGCCGGCGGCCTCGGCGACCTCGTCGATCGGCAGCACGGCGCCGTTGGCGGCGCGGCCCCAGAGCGTGACCTCGCTGCCGAAGCCGGCCTCGGGCACCGGGCCGAGGTCGACCGTGATCATGTCCATGCTGACCCGGCCGACCATGCGCGTGCGCACGCCGTCGACCAGCACCGGCGTGCCGGTGGTGCAGTGGCGCGGATAGCCGTCGGCGTAGCCGACCGCCACGACGCCGATGCGCATCGGCTGCTCGGCCATGAAGCGGGAGCCGTAGCCGACCGTGTCGCCCGGCTGCAGCTGCTGTACGCCGATCACCTTCGCGGCCAGCGTCATGCCGGGCTGCAGCTGCCAGTGCGCCGCGTCGTGCTCCGGAAAGTCGGGCGCGCTCCCGTACAGCAGGATGCCGGGCCGCACCCAGTCGGCCCGGGTCGTCGCCGCGTGGCGCAAGGTGGCGGCGCTGTTGGCGATCGAGCGCTCGCCCGGCAGGTCGCGGCTGGCGCGCTCGAAGACCTCGACCTGGTGGGCGATGCCGCGGGCGCCATCGGCGTCGCTGAAGTGGGTCATGAGCGAGATCTCGTCGACCTGCGGCAGCGCATCGAGCCGGGTCCAGGCCGCGCGGAAGCGCTCGGGCGCGAAGCCGAGGCGGTTCATGCCGGAGTTCATCTTGAGGAAGACGCGGTGCGGCACCTGGGTCTTGTGCGCGGCCAGCATGTCGATCTGCTCGTCGCAGTGCACCGTGTGCCAGAGGCCGAGGCGCGAGCACAGCTCGAGGTCGCGCGGCTCGAAGACGCCTTCGAGCAGCAGCACCGGCCCGCGCCAGCCCAGCGCCCGCACCCGCTCGGCTTCGGCGAGGTCGAGCAACGCGATGCCGTCGGCGCCGCGGAAGGCGTCGAACACCCGCTCGATGCCGTGGCCGTAGGCATTGGCCTTGACCACGGCCCAGACGCGCGCGTCGAGCGCCGCGCGGCGCGCGCGGTCGAGGTTATGCCGCAGTGCAGCAAGATGGATGGTGGCGAGGATGGGACGCGGCACGGTGAAAGACCCGGAGGAATGGTGAAAACACGCACGCAAACCGAGGCGACAGCATGCGGGTGCTCATGCATTTTGACATCGCACCCCCCATGCTATAACCGCGCACCCGCCTCTGATGCGGGCGCTTTGTTCCACTATCGCCAGCGGTCCCAATCCCTGGCCAGCCAGCTCATCGATGAAGCGCGGTTTCTACACGATCATGTCGGCCCAGTTCTTCTCGTCGCTGGCCGACAACGCGCTTTTCGTTGCTGCGGTGGAACTGATGCGAAGCAACGGTTCACCCGAGTGGCAGCGCGCCGCGCTGGTGCCGATCTTCACGGTCTTCTACGTGCTGCTCGCACCACTGGTGGGCGCCTTCGCCGACGCCTTGCCCAAGGGCAAGGTCATGTTCATCAGCAACGCCATCAAGGTGCTGGGCTGCGTGATGATGTTGTTCGGTTCGCATCCGTTGTTCGCCTATTCGATCGTCGGGCTCGGCGCCGCAGCTTACTCCCCGGCCAAGTACGGCATCCTGACTGAACTGCTTCCGTCCTCGCAATTGGTCAAGGCCAACGGCTGGATCGAGGGCCTGACCATCGCCTCGATCATCCTGGGCATCGTGCTCGGCGGGCAGCTGGTGGGCCACACGGTGTCGAGCCACCTGCTCGCGATCGACTTCCCCTTCATCAACACCGGCATCAAGACGGCGCCCGAGGCCGCGATCGCCTCGCTGATCCTGGTCTACATCATCGCGGCGTGGTTCAACACGCGAATCCCCAATACGGGGGTCGAGATGCGGCCGCTGCGCGCCAATCCGCGCCACGGCATCGTGCGCAACATCGCGGCGCTGCTGCCCGACTTCTGGCATTGCAACTCGCGGCTGTGGCGCGACAAGCTGGGGCAGATCTCGCTGGCCACCACCACCCTCTTCTGGGGCGCGGGCGGCAACCTCAAGTACATCGTGCTGGCCTGGGCCTCGCTGGCGCTGGGCTACAACACCGCGCAGGCCTCCTCGCTGACCGGCGTGGTCGCGATCGGCACCGCGGTCGGCGCGATCGTCGCCTCGCTGCGCATGCGCCTGGAAATGGCGACCCGCGTGATTCCGCTGGGCATCGGCATGGGCCTCCTGATGATCGGCATGAACTACATCAACAGCGTCTGGCTGGCGGTGCCCTTCCTGATCCTGCTGGGCGGCCTCGGTGGCTTCCTGGTGGTGCCGATGAACGCGCTGCTGCAGCACCGCGGCCACAACCTGATGGGCTCGGGCCGCTCGATCGCGGTGCAGAACTTCAACGAGCAGACCTGCATCCTGGTGCTGGGCGCCTTCTACAGCGCCTGCACCGGCATCGGCTTCTCCGCGTACACCGCGATCACCGCCTTCGGCGTGGTCGTCGCCGGCTTCATGTGGCTCATCAAGCGCTGGCACCAGAACAACCTGAAGAAATACCCGGAAGAGGTCGAGCACCTGCTCGCGATCGCCCGCAGCGACAAGCATCACTGACACCGCCATGACCAGCGTCCACGATTTCAAGGCCCGGCGCATCGACGGCACGCCGGTGTCGCTCGCCGACTTCAAGGGCAAGGTGCTGCTGATCGTCAACACGGCCAGCAAGTGCGGCTTCACGCCGCAGTTCGAAGGCCTGGAGGCGCTCTACAAGCAGTACGAGGCGCAGGGCCTCGCGGTTCTGGGCTTCCCGTCGAACCAGTTCGGCCACCAGGACCCGGGCAGCAACGCCGAGATCGGCGCCTTCTGCACCGCCAACTACGGCGTCAGCTTTCCGATGATGGAGAAGATCGACGTCAACGGCGCCGAGGCCGCACCGCTCTACAAGTGGCTGGTGCAGGAGGCGCCAGGGTTGCTGGGCAGCAAGGCGATCAAGTGGAACTTCACCAAGTTCCTGGTCGGCCGCGACGGCCAGGTCATCCGGCGCTACGCGCCGCTCGACAAGCCGCAGGCGATCGCCGCCGACATCGAGCGCGCACTGGCTTCCTGAGCCTGCGCGCCCCGAGTTTCAGAAGCGGAAGTCGGCCGTCTTCGGGCCGCCGCCGAGCGTCACGGCCTCGCTCTTCACCACGCCCTGGCTGCTGGCCTCGACCGTGTAGCGGCCGGCCGGCAGGTCGACCAGGCACATCGGGCCGTCGGCCCGCATTGCGAGCGCGGTGCCGCCGCCGGCGTCCTTGACCGTCACGTCGACGTCGGCCATGTAGGCGCCGCCGGCGCGGGCGAACAGCAAGGACAGCGGATGGTCCTTCATCGCCGACTTGAAGGCGGTCGATTCGTCGGAGCCGACGCCGCCGCAGACGTACTGGCCGTTGCCGCCGCTCTTCATCGGGCGCATCGCGCCCTGGGCCTGGGAGAGCACGGGCGCCGCTGCGCAGGCGCATGCCACGGCGGACCAGAGAAGGAATTGGAAGGTGGGGCGCAGCATGGTGAGGTCTCCTGGAACGAGCCCGCATCCTCGCGGCGTTCGCGAGGCCGGCAAGTCGGACCAGGACGACGGCGCGTGTGCGCTCAGGCCGGTTCCACGGGCACCAACGCCTCGTCGAGCAGTTCCACCCAATGCCGCACCGGCGTCCCGGTGCCGCTCTGCAGGTGCGTGATGCAGCCGATGTTGGCCGAGACGATCGCCTGCGGCTGCAGCTGGTTCAGGTGCCCCAGCTTGCGGTCGCGCAGCGGGTAGGCCAGCTCCGGCTGCAGCACCGAATAGGTCCCGGCGGAGCCGCAGCACAGGTTCGATTCGCTGCGCGCCAGCTGGATGTCGAAGCCGAGCGCGCGCAACTGGGTCTCGATGCCGCCGCGCAGCTTCTGGCCGTGCTGCAAGGTGCACGGCGGGTGGTAGGCGACCACGCCGGCCGGCGCCCGCACGCGGCCCTTCAGCGCGGCGGCGATGTCCGGCAGCAGCTCGCCGAGGTCGCGGGTCAGTGCGCTGATGCGCGCGGCGCGTTCGGCGTAGACCGGGTCGTCCTTGAGCACATGGCCGTAGTCGCGCACCGTGACGCCGCAGCCGGACGCGTTCATGACGATCGCCTCGACCTCGCCGCGCTCGACCTGCGGCCACCAGGCGTCGATGTTGGCCCGCATCTGGGACCGTCCGCCTTCGTGGTCGTTGAGATGGAAGCGGACGGCGCCGCAGCAGCCGGCGGCCGGCGCGACCAGCGTCTGGATGCCGGCGGCATCGAGCACGCGGGCGGTGGCGGCGTTGATGTTCGGCGCCATCGACGGCTGCACGCAACCGGCCAGCAGCAGCACCTTGCGCGCATGGCTGCGCGTCGGCCAGGCACCGGCCGGGCGCGCGGCCGGCACCTTGGCCTTCAGCTTGGCCGGCAGCAGGCCGCGCACCGACTGGCCGAGCTTCATCGCCGGGCCGAACAGCGGCGACGGCAGGCCTTCCTTCAGGGTCCAACGCAGCGCGCCTTCGAGCGCGGGGCGCGGCACCTTCTCGTCGACGATCTTGCGGCCGATGTCGACCAGGTGGCCGTACTGCACGCCGCTCGGGCAGGTGGTCTCGCAGTTGCGGCAGGTGAGGCACCTGTCGAGGTGCATCTGCGTGCTGCGCGTCGGCTGCTGGCCTTCGAGCACCTGCTTGATCAGGTAGATGCGGCCGCGCGGGCCGTCCAGCTCGTCGCCGAGCAGCTGGTAGGTCGGGCAGGTCGCGGTGCAGAAGCCGCAGTGCACGCACTTGCGCAGGATCGACTCGGCCTCGCGGCCGTCGGGCGTGTCGCGGAATTCGGGGGCGAGTTCGGTTTGCATGCGGATCAGTGGGCGGCGAGCGTGTCGGCGGGATAGAGGCGGCCGCGATCGAAGACGGCGTCGGGGTCGAACTCGTTCAGGAGGGCTCGGTGGATGCGCGCCAGCGGTGCATCGAGTGCATCGAAGCGGCCGCCGGCAGCCGGGTCGGCGCTGCGGAACAGGGTCGCGTGGCCACGCACGGCATGCGCCACCGCGCGCAGTCGCGGGCCTTCGCCCGGCAGCGCCAGCACCCAGCGCTGGCCGCCGTGCCATTCGATCAGCGTGTCGTGCGGCAGGTCGAGCGCCGGCGCGGTCTGCGGCACCGAGAGCCGCCAGAGGTCGCGGCCTTCGGCATTGCGCGCGAACCACGGATGGCGCTGGTCGCGCAGCGCCTGCCAGGCGACGGAAGCGTTGGGGCCTTGCTGGCGTTCACCACCGAGGTGCACGCAGGCCGCCTCGACCGCCGCGACCGCGCCGCGCAGGCGCA
>NZ_LMUW01000054.1:103943-174755 GCF_009765735.1 Xenophilus sp. L33 | reverse complement strand
CGGCGCGCACCCGCTCCTCGGCCGCGGCCAGCGTCGGCGACTGCCAGAAGGCGGCGATGCTGGCCATCACGCCGCCGGTGCCGCGGCGCAGCAGCCAGGCCTTCCAAAGGATCACGACCCAGCTCGACACCGACATCGCGAGCAGCAGCGCGGCCACCGCGCGGATGACGCCGTCGCCGTGCGCGAGCAGTTGCAGGACGCTCACGGCCGTGCGGCCTTCAGCGCAGGCCGAGCACGTCGAACATGTCGAACAGCCCGGCGCGCTGGCCGGCCAGGAAGCGCACCGCCCGCAGGCTGCCCTGCGCGTAGGTGGTCCGGCTGGCCGACTTGTGGCTGATCTCGATGCGCTCGCCGGTACCCGCGAAAAGCACCGTGTGGTCGCCGACGATGTCGCCGCCGCGGATCGCGGCGAAGCCGATGCTCGACGGATCGCGCTCGCCGGTGATGCCCTCGCGGCCGTAGACCGCGCAGTCCTTCAGGTCGCGCCCGAGCGCCGCGGCGATCACCTCGCCCATCTTGAGCGCGGTGCCCGAGGGCGCGTCGACCTTGTGCCGGTGGTGCGCCTCGATGATCTCGATGTCGTAGCCGGTGGAGAGCGCCTTGGCCGCCATCTCGAGCAGCTTGAGCGTGACGTTGACGCCGACGCTCATGTTGGGCGCCATCATGATCGCGATGTCCTTCGACGCCGCGGCGATCTCGGCCTTCTGGGCGTCGCTGAAGCCAGTGGTGCCGATGACCATCTGCACGCCCAGCTCGCGGCAGGCCGCCAGGTGCGCCAGGGTGCCCTCCGGCCGGGTGAAGTCGATCAGCACCTGAGCGTTGGCGAGGCCCTCGCGCAGCTCGGAAACCACCGGCACGCCGCTGGTGAAGCCGAGGAAGGCCGCGGCGTCGCCGCCGATCGCGGGGCTGCCCTCGACGTCGAGCGCGCCGGCCAGCCGGCAGTCGGGCGCCTCGCGGATGGCCTCGATCAGCATGTGGCCCATGCGGCCGGAAGCGCCGGCGACGGCGATGCGCCGCAGCGCGGGCGAAGAGGAAGTCGGTGAATCGGTCACGCGGGATCAGCCTTGAATGATGCGGAATGCGACAAGGGGCGCCGGAGGTGCCGATCCGGGTCCGGCGTGGCCGGCCCGCGATCGGACCCGTTCAGTGCGGCGCTTCGAGCGGCGGATAGGCGGCCGGCAGCGGCGGCGGCTCCGGCGTTGCAGGCTGGGCGCTGGCCTGCTTTTCCTTCGGCGGATCGTATTTTTTCAGCTGGTCGTCGCTGGCCTCGAGCTGCGGCACCTTGCCGCTGGCGCGCTTGTGGTTGTCGAGCCGGGCGACGAAGTCCTGCTCGCTCGGCATCTCGTCGCCGGTGATCTTGACCAGCGATTCGCCGTCGAAGATCAGCGTGAGGCGCTTTTCCTGCGCCTCGATGCCCTGGCGGCGGATCGTGAAGACGTAGTCCCAACGGTCCTTGTGGAAGACGTCGGACAGCAGCGAGGTGCCGAGGATGTCGCGCACCTGCTGCCGCGACATGCCGAGCTTCAAGGCCTGGACCTGCTCGTTGGAGACGAAATTGCCCTGCACGACCTCGACCTTGTAGGGCGTCATGGAACTGAGGGTGCTGCGCGCGGTGTCGCTGACCGAACTGCAGGCGCCGAGGCAGAGGCTCGCGGCCAAGGCGCCGACCAGCAGCCAGGTGCCGCGCGCGCGGCCTTCGGGATTGGCAGGCATGGGGAAATGGTTGGGCGATATGATCAAGGCATTGTAGCGGCTGGCCCCTGGAGGGCCTTTTCCCGCACGGCCGGCGCAGGGAGATCACCAATGGCAAACATCGAAGAACTCAAGAACACCGGCCTCAAGGCGACCCTGCCGCGCCTGAAGATCCTCGAGATATTCCAGAACGGCGGCCAGCGCCACATGACGGCCGAAGACGTCTTTCGCGTGCTGCTCAACGACCATTCCGACATCGGCCTGGCCACGGTCTACCGGGTGCTGACCCAGTTCGAGCAGGCCGGCATCCTGGAGCGCAGCCATTTCGAGAGCGGCAAGGCGGTCTACGAGCTGAACGAAGGCAAGCACCACGACCACCTGGTCTGCACCTCCTGCGGCAAGGTCGAGGAGTTCTACGACGCCGAGATCGAACGCCGCCAGCAACTCACCGCCAAGGACAAGGGCTGGATCCTGCAGGACCACGCGATGTCGCTGTACGGCCTCTGCGCCGACTGCACCGCCCGGCGCTGAGCCGGCGGCGGGCAGGCAGCCCTCAATACTCTTCGTCGCGCGCGCTTTCCATCGCCTTGTGGTGGCGGGCGACGAAGTCGGCATAGGTGTCGATGCCGCGCAGCTGCAGGATCGAATTGCGCACCGCGGCCTCGACCAGCACCGCGATGTTGCGGCCGGCCACCACCTGGATGATCACCTTGCGCACCGGGATGCCCAGCACGTCCTGGGTCAGCGGCGCCGAGGGCATGCGCTCGTAGTCGCGCTCGAAGCTGTCGCGCCGCACCAGGTGGACGATCAGCTTGAGCCGCATCTTCCGGCGCACCGCGGTCTCGCCGAAGATGGCGCGGATATCGAGCAGGCCGATGCCGCGGACTTCCAGCAGGTTCTGCAGCAGCTCGGGGCAGCGGCCCTCGAGCGTGGTCTGGTTGATGCGGTACAGGTCGACCGCGTCGTCGGCCACCAGGCCGTTGCCGCGCGAGATCAGCTCCAGACCGAGTTCGCTCTTCCCGAGCCCCGACTCGCCGGTGATCATCACGCCGAGCCCCAGGATGTCCATGAAGACGCCGTGCATCGAGGTGCGCTCGGCGAAATGCTTGGACAGGTAGGCGCGCAGCACGTCGATCACGAAGGCCGACGATTCGCGGGTCGAGAAGAGCGGCAGCTGGGCCCGCTCGCAGATCGACAGCAGCTCGTCGGGCGCGGCCTGGCCGTCGGCCAGCACCAGCATCGGCGGCTCCAGCATGACGATGCGGGCGATGCGCCGGGCACAGTCCTCGGGCGTGCCGCGGGTCAGGTAGGCGACCTCGCGCCCGCCGAGGATCTGGACCCGGTACGGATGGATGTAGTTGAGGTAGCCGACCAGGTCGGCAGCCGACTGGGCGCGGCTGATGACGTCGGGATCGAACTGGCGTTCGGAGGCGCCGAGGCCCGCCAGCCATTCCCAGCGCAGCGAGCCGCGAAATTCCTCGAACATCGCGTCGGCGCTGATGACGGTCGGCTTCATGGCCCGGCCTTTCGGGTGGCTTCGGCGCCGGCGGCGCCGCGGCGGTTCAAACGACCTGGGCGGACTGCCATCCGGCGATCAGGGCATGCAGCGCGGCCGCGTCGGTGCTCGACTTGATCTGCTCGCGCAGGCCGGCGTCGCTCAGCAGCTCGGCGATCTCGGACAGGATTTCCAGGTGTTTTTGCGTGGCGGCCTCGGGCACCAGCAGGAAGATCAGCAGGACCACCGGCTGCTCGTCCGGCGCGTCGAAGCCGATCGGGTTGGCCAGCTGGAACACCGCGGCCATCGGCGACTTCAGGCCCTTGATGCGGCCGTGCGGGATCGCCACGCCGTGGCCCAGGCCGGTGGAGCCGAGGCGTTCACGGGCGAAGAGGCTGTCGGTGATGAGCGCGCGACCGAGACCGTGCAGGTTCTCGAACAGCAGGCCGGCTTCTTCAAAAGCACGCTTCTTGCTTGTGGCGTCGACGCTCACGAGCACTTGAGCGGGCGGCAGGATGGACGCGAGTCGGTTCATGTTGGGGCGGGGCGGGGGCGATTATGCACCCAGCCCGGAAAAAGCAAAGCCGCCCGGAGGCGGCCGCAAGAGTATTTGCCCGAAGTGGTACTACATCACGCGCTTCGGCGCTTCGTGGTGATGGTCCTGCAGGCGGTCCTTGTGGCGGACGACCTGGCGGTCCAGCTTGTCGACCAGCTCGTCGACGGCGGCATACAGATCAGCGTGGCTCGACTCGGCGAACATGTCATTGCCCTTGACGTGAATGTTGCATTCAGCGCGCTGGCGGCGTTCCTTCTCGCGCTGCTTTTCCACCGTGAGGATCACCTTCACGTCGACCACCTGGTCGAAGTGCCGGGTGATCCGGTCCAGCTTGTTCGTGACATAGCTGCGCAAAGCCGGTGTGACGTCGAGATGATGACCGCTGATCGTCAGATTCATGAATGACCTCCTGGAATTGACGGGGTGGGAAAAGACGATGCCCAGGAACACGAGCATCGCGAGGGGGAACGGGGGGACGGTGGGAGTGGGAGAAAAGAGGAGAAAGCGGGAGAAGGTCGGTTCACTATGCCCACCGCGCCAGGGTTTGGCAATCCCGGCAACCCGTGGCGATGGGCGGCTTTTCCGTGCGATTTTTCTCGCTATCGAATTGATAGCCTCGCAGCGCCACCGGCCGTGCCCTGCCGCTCTGCGCACCACGATGGCGCCGTCCGCCGGGCGCCCGACCACGCCTGCGGCAGGGCCAAGCGAGGCCGCCGCCGGCTGCGACGCTCAGCGCCAGGCGGCGCGCATGCGGCTCAGCAGGTCGATCGTGGCGGCCGGCGCCGGCACGTGGGGCGGCCGCTCGGGCGGCGGCGGCCAGGTGACCTGCTCGAAGCGGCCGGCGTCTGCGGCGGCGATGAATCGGGTGCGGCCGGCGTAGAGGTGGCGGTCGCCGCGCACCGCCTGCTGGGTCACGTAGAAGCGCTGCGGCACCAGCAGGTGCAGGTGGTCGCGGGCGCGGGTCATGGCGACGTAGAGCAGCCGGCGCTCTTCCTCCAGTTCCTGCGGGCCCTGGGCGACGTCGGCCGGAATGCAGCCGTCGACCACGTTGAGAACGTGCACCGACTTCCATTCCTGGCCCTTGGCCGAATGGATGGTCGACAGGATCAGGTAGTCCTCGTCGAGCAGCGGCGGCCCGGGCCGGTCGCTGGTGGCCTCGGGCGGATCGAGGGTCAGCTCGGTGAGGAAGCGCTCGCGCGACGCATAGCCGGCGGCCAGCCGCGCCAGCTGCTCGATGTCGCCGCGGCGCAGCGCCGCGTCGTCGTGCAGGCGCTCCAGATGCGGCAGGTACCAGGCCAGCGCCAGCTCCATGTCGGCCGGCCAGGCCAGCTCGGGCGCCCGCAGCGCGGCGTAGCTTTCGGCGAAGCGGGCCCATTCGACCTGCGCCGCGGCGGGCGGCACGAAAGCCTGCACCGCGGCACCGGGGTCGGCCGCCTCGGCCATGGCGTCGAGCAGGCGGGTCGAGGTGACCGGGCCGATGCCGGGGATCATCTGCGTCACCCGGAAGCCCGCCATGCGCCCGCGCGGGTTGTGGGCGAAGCGCAGCACCGCCAGCAGGTCCTTGACGTGCGCGGCCTCCAGGAACTTGAGACCGCCGTACTTGACGAAGGGGATGTTGCGCCGCGCCAGTTCCAGCTCCAGCGCGGCGCTGTGGGCCGAGGTGCGGAAGAGCACCGCCTGCGACTTCAGCGCCAGGCCGCCTTCGCGCTGGGCCAGCACCCGTTCGCAGACGAAGCGGGCCTGCTGCGCCTCGTCGGGCACCAGCACCAGCTGCGGCCGGCCGGCCGAGGCCTTGTCGGTCCAGAGCGTCTTGGCGTGGCGCGCGGCAGCGGCGGCGATCACCGCGTTGGAGACGTCGAGGATCGGCTGGGTCGAGCGGTAGTTGCGCTCCAGCGTGACGATGCGCGCCGGCTGGCTGAACTGCCCGGGGAAGTCGAGGATGTTGCGCACCGTGGCGCCGCGAAAGGAATAGATCGACTGGGCGTCGTCGCCGACCACGGTGACGCCGCGGCCGTCGGGCTTGAGCGCGCGCAGGATGCTGGCCTGCAGCAGGTTGGTGTCCTGGTATTCGTCGACCAGCACATGGTCGAAGCGCGCGCCGACCTGCGCGGCCAGCGCCGGCTCCGCCACCATGCCGGCCCAGTAGAGCAGCAGGTCGTCGTAGTCGAGCACCTGCTGCTGCTGCTTGGCCTCGACGTACGCGCCGAAGAGGCGCTTGAGCTCGGCCTCCCATTCGGCGCACCACGGGAAGGCTTCCTTGAGCACCCGGTCGAGCGGCGCGCAGGTGTTCACGGTGCGCGAATAGATCGAGAGGCAGGTGCCCTTCTGCGGAAAGCGGCGGGCGGTGGACGAGAGGCCGATCTCGTGCCGCACCAGGCCCATCAGGTCCTCGGCGTCGCCGCGGTCGTGGATCGTGAAGTTCTCGGCCAGGCCGACCTGGCTCGCGTATTCGCGCAGCAGCCGGGCGCCGACGCCGTGGAAGGTGCCGGCCCAGGGCAGCGCCGGCGGTGCCTCGGCGCGCAGGCCGAGCACCCGCACCAGCACCTGGCCGGCGCGCCGCTCCATTTCCTGGGCGGCGCGGCGCGAGAAGGTCAGGAGCAGGATGCGCTGCGGGTCGGTGCCGCCGGCGATCAGGTGCGCCACGCGGTGCGCCAGGGTGCTGGTCTTGCCGGAGCCGGCGCCGGCGATGACCAGCAGCGGCCGCTCGTCCTGCGGCGCCTCGCCGAGGGCGGCGTCGACCCCGTGCAGCACCGCGGCGCGCTGCTCGTCGTTGAGTTGCGAGAGCGCTTCGGCGAGGCGCTCGGCCTGGGTCTTCGGGTGGGCGGTGGTCGATGGGGCGACGCTGTGCATCGCCGCAACTGTACTGGATGTCCATCCAGATCGGGCCGGCGCCGGGATGTCGAATGACATAATCGCGCCGCGCTGAAACCGTAGCCTCTTTGCATGGTCGTCGCGGCAGACCTTTCACCGGAGTGAACCATGCTGAACATCTTTACCCTCGCCAACGGCCGCCTGGTGCAGGAGGAGATCGAGGCGCTCGAGGAGCTTTCGCAGTTCCAGCCGATCTGGGTCGACCTGGAGTCGCCGACGGTCGAGGAGAAGCGCTGGATCAAGCAGTATTACGGCCTCTCGATCCCCGAGGACGCGATGGACGAGGACATCGAGGAGTCGGCCCGCTTCTACGAGGAAGACAACGGCGAACTGCACATCCGCAGCGACTTCCTGATCGACGACGACGAGGACCCGCGCTCGGTGCGGGTCGCCTTCATCCTCAACCAGCACAACGACGAGTTGCGCAGCCGCGGCGTGCTGTTCTCGATCCATGACGAGGACATCCCGGTGTTCCGGCTGGTGCGCATGCGGGCCCGGCGCGCGCCGGGGCTGATCGAGGACGCCAAGGAAGTGCTGCTGAAGCTGTTCGACGCCGACGCCGAATATTCGGCCGACACGCTGGAGAACATCTACGACGAGCTGGAAGTGGCCGGCAGCAAGGTGCTGCCGGGCAACGTCAGCGACGAGCTGGCGGCCGAGGTGCTGGGCCTGATCGCGCGCCAGGAAGACTTGAACAGCCGCATCCGCCGCAACGTGATGGACACGCGGCGCGCGGTCAGCTTCATGCTGCGCAGCCGGATGCTGAGCGCCGACCAGTTCGAGGAGGCGCGGCAGATCCTGCGCGACATCGAGTCGCTCGACAACCACACCGCCTTCCTGTTCGAGAAGATCAACTTCCTGATGGCCGCGACCGTCGGCTTCATCAACATCAACCAGAACAAGACCATCAAGATCTTCTCGGTGGCCAGCGTCGCGCTGCTGCCGCCGACCTTGATCGCCAGCGTCTACGGCATGAACTTCAAGCTGATGCCGGAGCTGGAATGGGAATACGGCTATGTGTTCGCGCTGGTGCTGATGATCGCCAGCGCGCTCGTGCCGATGCTCTACTTCCGCAGCCGCGGCTGGTTGAAGTAACGGCGATCCTCAAGGCAGCGTCGCCAGCCAGCGCTCCACCAGCGCCACGCTGTAGCGGCTGGCCACCACCGAGACGAAGCGGGTGAAGTCGCGATGCGCGTCGTCGTCGGCGCGGTCGGAGATGGTGCGTACCGCGGCGAAGGGCACGCCGTAGTCGTGGCACACCTGCGCCACCGCGGCGCCTTCCATCTCGACCGCCAGCGCGTCGGGCAGCGCGCGGCGCAGCGCATCGCTCTCGGCGGCGGTCGAGACGAAGCGGTCGCCGCTGACGATCAGCCCGCGGTGCAGCCGCGGCGCCCGCAGGTTGAAGTCTTCCACCACCTGGTGCCCGAGCAAGGCGGCCGGATCGCGCAGCAGCTCGACGCTCGCCGCGGCCAGCGCATCGCTGATCGCGGTGTCGGTCGCGAAGCGGGCATGGCCGGACAACGGCACCTCGTACTTGGGGAAGATCGGCGAGGCGTCCAGGTCGTGCTGCAGCAGCCGGGTCGCGACCACCATGTCGCCGACCTTCACGCCCGGGGCCAGGCCGCCGGCCACGCCGGTGAAGACGATCGCCCGCACGCCGAAGCGCTCCAGCAGCACCGTGGCGGTGATCGCCGCGGCCACCTTGCCGATGCGCGACAGCACCGCGACCACCGGCTGGCCCTGCAGGTGGCCAACCCAGAAGTCGCGCCCGGCGATGCGGGTCCGGCGCTCGTCGGGCATCTGCGCCAGCACCGCGCTCAACTCCTCGTGCATCGCCGCGACGATCGCGATGACCGGCGTGGGTTCGGATCCGGGTTCGTTCAGGCTCGCCACGCGCGCGTCACTCCTTCATGTCCACGCCGTAGAACTCGTGGCGGCCGAAGGGGCTGAGCTTGAAGTCGACCACCTCCTTGCGCACCGGCTTCAGCTGCACCGCATGGGCGATGGTGAACCACGGCGCCTGTTCCTTGAAGATCACCTGCGCCTGCTTGTAGAGCTGCTCGCGCTGCGCCTGGTCGGTCACCCGCTTGGCCTTGAGCACCAGGTCGTCGTAGGGCTGGTAGCAGAACTTGGCGACGTTGCTGCCGTTCGACTGGGCCGAGGCGCAGCCGAGCAGCGTGTCGAGGAAGTTGTCGGGGTCGCCGTTGTCGCCGGTCCAGCCGAGCATGCCCATCTGGTGTTCGCCGGCCTGCATGCGCTTCCTGTACTCGCCCCATTCGAAGGTCTTGATCTCGGCCTTGACGCCGACCTTGGCCAGGTCGGCCTGCATCAGCTCGGCCACCCGCTTGGCGTTCGGGTTGTAGGGCCGCTGCACGGGCATGGCCCAGAGGTCGGTGCTGAAGCCGTCGGGATAGCCGGCCTGCGCCAGCAGCTTCTTGGCGGCCTCGGGGTCGTACGGGTCGTCCTTGACCGCGTCGTTGTACGACCAGAGCGTCGGCGGGATCGGGTTCTTGGCGGCCACGCCGGTGCTCAGGTAGACGCCGTCGATGATCGCCTTCTTGTTGATCGCCATGTTCACCGCGCGCCGCACGCGGACGTCGTCGAAGGGCTTCTTCTGCGTGTTGTAGGCCAGGTAGCCGATATTCAGGCCGGGCTGCTCGAGCACCTGCACGTTCGGGTCCTTGCGGATCGCGTCGAGGTCGGCCGGGTTCGGATAGGGCATGACCTGGCATTCGTTCTTCTGCAGCTTGGCCCAGCGCACCGAGGCATCGGGCGTGATGGCGAAGATCAGGTCGTCGATCTTGGCCTTGCCGGCCCAGTATTGCGGGAAGGCCTTGAAGCGGACGATGGCGTCCTTCTGGTACTGCACCAGGTAGAAGGGGCCGGTGCCGACCGGGTCCTGGTCGATCTTCTCGGGCGTGCCGGCCTTGAGCATCGCGTCGGCATATTCCTTGGACTGCACGCCGGCGTAGGGCATCGCGAGGTTGGCCAGGAAGGGCGCCTCGGGCTGGTTCAGCACGAACTTCACGGTGTAGTCGTCCACCCGCTCGATCGACTTCAGCAGCTTGGGCATGCCCATGTCGTTGAAGTAGGAGTGGTTGTTGCTCGTCACCTTGAAGTAGGGGTCGTCCTCCTTCCACTGGCGGTTCATCATGAAGATGACGTCGTCGGCGTTGAAGTCGCGGGTCGGCTTGAAGGTCTTGGAGCTGGTGTGCCACTTCACGCCTTGACGCAGCTTGAAGGTGTATTCGGTGCCGTCGGGCGAGATGGTCCAGCTCTCGGCCAGCGCCGGCAGCACCTTGGTGCCGCCCCGCTCGAAGCGCACCAGCGTGTCGTAGACCTGCGCGGTGGCGTCGAAGGAAGTGCCGGTGGTGTTGATCGCCGGATAGAAATTCTCGGGGCTGCCTTCGGAACAGAAGACCAGCGTCTTGGCCGCGGCCGCGCCGCAGGCGAGCGCCAGCGCGGCGGGTGCCAGCAGGGCCGCGATGCGCAGGCGACGCGAGGAACGTGTGGTGGATGGCATGTCGTCGGACTCCTTCAGGGTGATGGCAACAGGAACTTCTCCGCATGGTGGCAGGCCACCTGGCGTTCGTCGAGCAGCCGCGGCAGCGGCCGTTCGCTGAAGCAGCGCTCGGTGGCGTGCATGCAGCGGGTGTTGAAGACGCAGCCCGGCGGCGGCGCCAGCGGCGAGGGCAGCTCGCCCTTGAGCACGATGCGCTCGGTCGCGAGGCCCGGTGTCGACGCCAGCAGCGCCCGCGTGTAGGGATGCAGCGGCCGCGCGAAGATGCGCGCCTTCGGCCCTTGCTCGACCGCGTGCCCGAGGTACATCACCAGCACCTCGTGCGCGATGTGCCGCACCACGCCGAGGTCGTGCGAGATGAAGAGGTAGGCCAGGCCGAGCTCGGCCTGCAGGTCGGCCAGCAGGTTCAGCACCTGCGCCTGGATCGAGACGTCGAGCGCCGAGACCGGCTCGTCGGCCACCAGCAGGCGCGGCTCGAGCATCAGCGCGCGGGCGATCGCGATGCGCTGGCGCTGGCCGCCGGAGAACATGTGCGGATAGCGCTGCGCATGCTCGGGCCGCAGGCCCACTCGCGCCAGCATGTCGCGCGAGCGGGCCGCGCGCTCGGACTTGCCCAGCGCCGTGTTGATCAGGAGCGGATCCTCGAGCACGGTCGCGATCTTCTTGCGCGGATTGAGCGAGCCGTAGGGATTCTGGAACACCAGCTGCACCGCCTGCCGCAGCGCCCGCCGGCGGCCGGCCGCGGGATGGACCGCGTCCTCGCCGCCGAGGCTCAAGGTGCCCGCGCTGGGCTTCTCGATCAGCGCCACCATCCGCGCCAGGGTCGACTTGCCGCAGCCGGATTCGCCGACCACCGCCAGCGTGCGGCCCGGCGCGATCCGGAAGGAGATGTTGCCGACCGCGCGCAGCTGCGCCGGCGCGCGGAACAGGCCGCGGTGGACCGTGTAGGTGCGCTCCAGGTCGCGCGCCTCGACGACGGCTTCGACCGTCGCCGCGCTCATCGCACGACCTCCGCACCGTCACGCGCCATCTCCGCGTCGCGCAGCGGATCGCCGAGCGCGTAGTGGCAGCGCACCTGGCCGCCCTGCCACTCGCGCAGCTCGGGCCGCACCGCGCGCGAATGCGCGGTGGCGTAGGCACAGCGCGGCGCGAACAGGCAGCCAGCGGGCCGGTCGTGCACGCCCGGCACCATGCCGGCGATGGTCGCCAGCCGGCCGCCGCCGGCGCTGCGCTCGGGCAGCGCGGCCATCAGTGCGGCCGTGTAGGGATGCTGCGGGGCGGCGAAGAGCTCGGCCACGCCGCGCTCCTCCATCACCTGGCCGGCATACATGACAGCCACCCGCTGCGCCATCTCGGCGACCACGCCCATGTTGTGGGTGATCAGCACCAGCGCCATGCCGCGCTCGCGCTGCAGGCTGCGCAGCAGCTCGAGGATCTGGGCCTGGATCGTCACGTCGAGCGCGGTGGTCGGCTCGTCGGCGATCAGGAGGCGCGGGTTGCAGGCGATCGCCATGGCGATCATCACGCGCTGGTTCATGCCGCCCGACAGCTGGTGCGGGTAGCTCGCTAGCCGCGACGAAGCCGCCGGGATGCCGACCTGCTCCAGCAGCTCGATCGCCCGCCGCTGGGCCGCGCGCTTGTCGAGGCCGAGGTGCAGCCGCAGCGTTTCCATCAGCTGCCAGCCCACGGTGAAGCAGGGGTTGAGGCTGGTGGTCGGCTCCTGGAAGATCATCGCCACGTCCTTGCCGACGAGGCCCCGGCGCTCGCGCTCGGAGATGCCCAGCAGGTCCTTTCCGGCAAAGCGCATGTGGCGCGCCCGCACCAGGCCGGGCCAGGCGATCAGGCCCATGAGCGCCATCATGGTCACGCTCTTGCCGGAGCCGGATTCGCCGACGATGCCGAGCACCTCGCCCTCCTCCAGCTTCAGGCTGACGCCGTCGACCGCATGCAGCGTGCCGCCCTGCGAAGGAAAGTCGACGTGGAGGTCGGCGATGTCCAGGATCGTGGTCATGGTGGCGCTAGCGCTTGAGCTTGGGGTCGAGCGCATCGCGCAGGCCGTCGCCCAGCAGGTTGAAGGCCAGCACCGCGGCCAGGATCGCCAGGCCCGGGAAGGTCACGACCCACCAGGCGCGCAGCACGAATTCGCGCGCGTCGGCCAGCATCGTGCCCCACTCGGGCGACGGCGGCTGCGCGCCCAGGCCGAGGAAGCCGAGCGCCGCCGCGTCGAGGATCGCGGAAGACACGCCGAGCGAGGCCTGCACGATCAGCGGCGCGGCGCAGTTCGGCAGCACCTCGCGGAACATCAGCCGCCAGGTGCCGGCACCGCTGATGCGCGCGGCCGTCACGTAGTCGCGCGCCGCCTCCGAGATGACCGCTGCGCGCGTGATCCGCACGTAGTGCGGCAGCACCACCACCGCGACCGCCAGCATGGCGTTGACCAGGCCCGGGCCGAGGATCGCGACGATCACGATCGCCAGCAGCAGGCTGGGCAGGGTCAGGAGGATGTCCATTAGCCGCATGATCGCGATGTCGAGCAGGCCGCGGAAGAAGCCGGCGACCAGCCCCAGCACGATGCCGGTGGCCGCCGAGATCGCCACCACCGCGACGCCGATCGACAGCGACAGCCGGGCGCCGTACATCAGGCGCGACAGCATGTCGCGGCCGATCGCATCGGTGCCGAGCCAGTGCGCCGGCGTGCCGCCCTGCTGCCAGGCCGGCGGCCGCAGGAAGGCGCTGGGGTCGGTCAGGTCGGGCGCGTAGGGCGCGATGACCGGCGCCAGCAGCGCCACGCCGAGCAGCAGCACGATCACCGCCAGCCCGGCCAGCGCGCCGCGGTTGACCGCGAAGGCTTGCCAGAATTCGCGCCAGGGGCCGGGCGGCGCCTGCACGGTGTCGGTGGGCACGGTGCTGCTGCTCATCGGGCCTGCCGGATCCGTGGATTGATGAAGCCGTAGGCCAGGTCGACCGCCAGGTTGACCGCCATCACGATCGCGCCGAGCAGCAGCATGCCGCCCTGCAGCACCGGATAGTCGCGCCGCCCGATGGCGTCGATCAGCCACTTGCCGACGCCCGGCCACGAGAAGATGGTCTCGGTGAGGATCGCGCCGGTGAACAGCACGCCGACCTGCAACCCGATGACGGTCACCACCGGAATGAGCGCGTTGCGCAGCGCATGCAGGCCGACCACGCGCAGCGGCGCCAGGCCCTTGGCGCGGGCGGTGCGGATGTAGTCCTCGCCCAGCACCTCCAGCATGGCCGAGCGGGTCATGCGGGCGATCACCGCCAGCGGGTTGGTGCCGAGCACGATCGCCGGCAGCACCAGGTGGCCCAGCGCCGAGGCGAAGGCGCCGAAGTCGCCCGCCAGCAGCGAGTCGATCAGCAGGAAGCCGGTCACCGGCTCGATGAAATACTGCACCGCGATCCGGCCCGACACCGGCGTCCAGCCCAATTGCACCGAGAACAGCAGGATCAGCAGCAGCCCCCACCAGAAGATCGGCATCGAATAGCCGGTGAGCGAGATCGCCATCACGCCGTGGTCGAACACCGAATTGCGCTTGACCGCCGCCAGGATGCCGGCCGGAATGCCCAGCAGCAGCGCGAAGCCGATGGCGCACAGCGCCAGCTCGACGGTCGCCGGGAAGAGCGCGGTGAATTCGCTCAGCACCGGCTCCTGCGTCACCAGCGACTTGCCCAGGTCGCCGTGCAGCACCCGGACGATATAGCTGCCGTACTGGGCCCAGAGCGGCCGGTCGAAGCCGTAGTCGTGCAGCAGCGCCGCGTGGCGCACCGGATCGATGCCGCGCTCGCCGGCCATCGTCTCGATCGGGTCGCCCGGCACCAGCCGGATCAGGAAGAAGGCCAGCACCGTCATGCCGATGAAGGTCGGCACGAGGAGGCTGGCGCGGGTGAGGACGAACTTGAACATTCGCCCCGAAGGATGCAAGAGCGGTGCCGGAGGCGGCCCCGGCCAAACCCTTAGGCCGGTGCAGGCGCCGGCTGTGCGTCGCGCAGTTCGCGCCGCAGGATCTTGCCGACCGGCGTCTTGGGCAGCTCGGTGCGGAACTCGATCACCCGCGGCTGCTTGTAGCCGGTCAGGTTCTCGCGGCAGAAGGCGCGGACCTGGGCCTCGGTGAGTTCCGGGTTCTTGCGCACGATGATCAGCTTGACCGCCTCGCCGGTCTTCTCGTCGGGAACGCCGACCGCGGCGCATTCCAGCACACCCGGGATCAGCGCCACCACGTCTTCCACCTCGTTCGGATAGACGTTGAAGCCCGACACCAGGATCATGTCCTTCTTGCGGTCGACGATCTTGAAGTAGCCCTCGGCGTCGACCGTGCCGATGTCGCCGGTCTTGAAGTAGCCGTCGGCGGTCATCGACTTGGCGGTCTCGTCAGGGCGCTGCCAGTAGCCGGCCATCACCTGCGGGCCCTTGATCGCGATCTCGCCGCGCTCGCCGGGCGCCACTTCCTGGTCGTGCTCGTCGATCAGCTTCATCCAGGTGCTGGGCAGCGGCACGCCGATGGTGCCGGTGTAGGCCTTGTTGGTGGTCGGGTTGCAGCTCGCCGAGGGCGAGGTCTCCGACAGGCCGTAGCCTTCGCAGATCGGGCAGCCGGTCTTCTCGAGCCAGAGCTTGGCCACCGCGGCCTGCACCGCGGTGCCGCCGCCGACCGAGATCTTCAGGTGGCTCCAGTCGACCGTCTTGAAGTCCGGGTGGTGGGCCAGGCCGTTGAAGAGCGTGTTGACCGCCGGGAAGCTGTGGATCGTGTGCTTGGACAGCTCCTTCAGCACCCCCGCAAGGTCGCGCGGATTGGCGATGAGCACCAGCTTGCTGCCGGTGCGCATGCTCAGCATCATGCCGACCGTGAACGCGAAGATGTGATAGAGCGGCAGCGCGCACACGCCGGTCGGCTGCTCGTGGGCCGGCACCTGCTGCATCACCGGCTCGTTCCAGGCCTCCGACTGCAGCACGTTGGCGATCACGTTGCGGTTCAGCAGCACGGCGCCCTTGGAGACGCCGGTGGTGCCGCCGGTGTATTGCAGCAGCGCGACGTCGTCCGGGCCGATGGCCTGCGGCGCGAAGCCGCGGGCGGCGCCCTTCTTCAGCGCGTCGTTGAAGCGCACCGCGCCCGGCAGGCTGTAGGCCGGCACCATCTTCTTGACCTTGCGCACCACGTAGTTGACCAGCGCGCCCTTGAGCGCGCCGAGGCGGTCGCCCAGCGCGGCCAGCACCACGTGCCTGACCGGCGTGGCCGCGATGCAGTGCTGCAGGGTGGCGCCGAAGTTCTCGATCACCACGATCGCCTTGGCACCCGAATCCTTGAGCTGGTGCTCCAGTTCGCGCGGCGTGTAGAGCGGGTTGACGTTGACGACGATCATCCCGGCGCGCAGCACGCCGGCCACGGCGACCGGGTATTGCAGGCAATTCGGCATCATCACCGCGACTCGGTCGCCCTTGACCAGGCCGAGGCCCTGCAGGTAGGAGGCGAAGGCGCGGCTCTCGCGGTCGACCTCGGCGTAGCGCATGTCCTTGCCCATGAAGCTGTAGGCGACGCGGTCGCCGTACTTCGAGAAGCTCTCTTCCATCAGCGCGACCAGCGAGGCGTAGCGGGAAGCGTCGATGTCGGCGGGCACGCCTTGGGGGTAGGCGCCAAGCCAGGGGCGATCGGTCACGAAAAATCTCCTCGAAGCGGGATGGGCCGGCGCCTACTCGATCGCCTTGGCCATGTCCTCGACCACCTTCTTGGCGTCGCCGAAGACCATCATGGTCTTGTCCATGTAGAACAGCTCGTTGTCCAGGCCGGCGTAGCCGGCGGCCATCGAGCGCTTGTTGACGATCACCGTCTTGGCCTTGTAGGCCTCCAGGATCGGCATGCCGTAGATGGGCGTGCCCTTTTGCAGCGCGGCCGGGTTCACCACGTCGTTGGCGCCCAGGATGATCGCCACGTCGGCCTGGCCGAACTCGCCGTTGATGTCCTCCATCTCGAAGACCTGGTCGTAGGGCACCTCGGCCTCGGCCAGCAGCACGTTCATGTGGCCCGGCATGCGACCGGCCACCGGGTGGATCGCGTACTTCACGGTCACGCCGTGCTCGGTGAGCTTGGCCGCCAGTTCCTTGACCGCGTGCTGCGCGCGCGCCACCGCCAGGCCGTAGCCCGGCACGATCACCACCGTCTCGGCGTTGGACAACACGAAGGCCGCGTCGTCGGCGCTGCCGCTCTTGACCGGCCGCTGCTCCTTGGCCGCGCCGCCGGCCGTGGCCGCCTCGCCGCCGAAGCCGCCCAGGATCACGTTGAAGAACGAGCGGTTCATCGCCTTGCACATGATGTAGCTCAGGATCGCGCCGGAAGAACCGACCAGCGAACCGGCCACGATCAGCATCGCGTTGTTCAGCGAGAAGCCGATGCCCGCCGCGGCCCAGCCCGAATAGCTGTTGAGCATCGACACCACCACCGGCATGTCGGCGCCGCCGATCGGGATGATGATCAGGACGCCCATCACGAAGGCCAGCAGCAGCATCGCGAAGAAGGCGCCCCAGCTTTCCGTCGCCACGAACAGCAGGCCGAGCGCGATGGTCACCAGGCCCAGCACCAGGTTCAGCATGTGCTGGCCCTTGAACTGCACCGGCGCACCCTGGAACAGGCGGAACTTGTACTTGCCCGAGAGCTTGCCGAAGGCGATGACCGAGCCGCTGAAGGTGATCGCGCCGATGGCCGCGCCCAGGAACAGCTCCAGCCGGTTGCCCGGCGGGATCGCGTAGCGCAGGAAGCCGTCGACGATCATCGCGCCGTCGGCGGTGGGCACCGTGCCGGTGGCGGCCACCGGCAGCGGCGTGATGCCGAAGGCCCAGGGCTCGGCCACCGCGGCCACCGCGATGAACACGGCCGCCAGGCCGATCATGCTGTGGAAGAAGGCGACCAGCTCCGGCATCGCGGTCATCTCGACCGTGCGGGCGCGGTAGGCGCCGTAGCCGCCGCCGACCACCACCGCGGCCAGCACCCAGCCGATGCCGATCGCGAAGTTGACCTGCAGCGATTGCGCGAGGCCGTGGATCAGCGCGATCGTGGTGAGCACCGCGATCGCCATGCCCACCATGCCGAAGACGTTGCCGCGGATCGAGGTGGTCGGATGGCTCAGGCCCTTCAGGGCCTGGATGAAGCAGACGCTGGCGACGAGGTACAGCAGCGTGACGACGTTCATGCTCATGGAGCGGTCCCTCCGCCGGCGGTCTTCTTGTCCTTCTTCTTGAACATCTCCAGCATGCGCCGGGTGACCAGGAAGCCGCCGAAGACGTTGACCGCGGCCAGCGCCACCGCCAGCACGCCCATGGTCTTGCCCAGGCCCGTCTCGGTCAGCGCCGCGGCCAGCATGGCCCCGACGATCACGATCGCCGAGATCGCGTTGGTCACCGCCATCAGCGGCGTGTGCAGCGCGGGCGTGACGGTCCAGACCACGTGGTAGCCGACGTAGATGGCCAGCACGAAGATGATCAGGTTGATGACTGTGTGCGAGACGGGATCCATGGGCTTCTCCTCTTTTTTTCCGGCTTACTTGCGGGTCACCTGGCCGTCGCGCGCCACCAGGCAGGCGGCGACGATGTCGTCCTCGAGGTCGATCTTCAGGCCGCCCTCCTTCGGGCAGATCAGCTTGAGGAAGTCGAGCACGTTGCGCGCGTAGAGGGCCGAGGCGTCGGCGGCCACCAGCGCCGGCAGGTTGGTCTCCCCGACGATGGTCACGCCGTGCTTGACCACCGTGCGGTCGGCCTCCGACAGCGGACAGTTGCCGCCGGTCATGCCACCCATGGCGTCGGCGCCCTTGCCGGCGGCGATGTCGACGATCACCGAGCCGGGCTTCATCGACTTGACCATGTCCTCGGTGATGAGCGTCGGCGCGGCGCGGCCGGGGATGAGCGCGGTGCTGATCACGATGTCGGCCAGCGCGATGCGCTTGGCGACCTCGACCTGCTGGCGCGCCAGCCAGCTCAGGGGCATCGGCTTGGCATAGCCGCCGACGCCGACGGCGGCTTCCTTCTCTTCGTCGGTGTCGTAGGAGACCTCGATGAACTTGCCGCCGAGCGACTCGATCTGCTCCTTGACCGAAGGGCGCACGTCGGACGCCTCGATCACCGCGCCCAGGCGCTTGGCGGTGGCGATCGCCTGCAGGCCCGCGACGCCGACGCCCAGGATGACCACGCGCGCCGCCTTCACGGTGCCGGCGGCGGTCATCAGCATCGGGAAGAAGCGCTGGTACTTGTCGGCCGCGATGATCACCGCCTTGTAGCCGGCGATGTTGGCCTGCGAGCTGAGCACGTCCATGCTCTGCGCCCGCGTGGTGCGCGGCGCCGCCTCGAGCGCGAAGCCGGTGAGGCCGGCGCCGGCCAGGCGCTGCAGGCCGGCGGCGTCGAAGGGATTGAGCATGCCGACCACCACGGTGCCGGGCTTCATGAGCGAGGTCTCGTTGTCGAAGGGCGAGCGCACCTTCAGCACGATCTCGGCGCCGAAGGCTCCGGCCAGGTCGACGATCTCGGCGCCGGCGGCCTGGTAGAGCGCATCCGTCACGCTGGCGGCCACGCCGGCACCGGACTGCACGCGCACCACATGGCCCTGCGCCACGAGCTTCTTCGCGGTCTCAGGGGTGACCGCGACACGGGTTTCACCCGCCGTCGTTTCGGTGGGCACGCCTATCAGCATGGATGTCTCCTCGGGGCGGGATTTGGAATGGCGCCAGAGCTTACCCGAAGAAGCGGCCCGGAAACGGTCCGCCCGGGGACCCGGCGGCGGCCCTTCGCCGCCCGCTCCGCCTCGTCGACTCGCTATCGAATCGATAGCACGAAAGGCCGAGCGGGCGCCCTCGCCAAGGGTCCGGCGCTGGGTACACTGTCGGCGGGATGACCGGTCCGCATAAACGCCGGCATCCCTGACGATGTCAACAGGGGGACTCCAATGCGAATCGCAGCGCTCGACGACGAGGCACATCATCTCGAACTGATCCAGCACACCATGGAGGTCATCGGCCACGAGTGCCATGGCTTCTCCGAAGGCAGGTCGCTGCTGCGCGACCTGCACCAGCAGACCTACGACCTGCTCATCCTCGACTGGAACCTTCCGGACATCGAAGGGCCGCGGGTGGTGCGCTCCATCCGGCAGGAACTGCACAGCAGCCTGCCGGTGCTGTTCCTCACGCACCGCCAGGAAGAGCAGGACCTGGTCGACGGCCTGGCCGCCGGCGCCGACGACTTCATGGCCAAGCCGATCCGCGTGGCCGAATTGCAGGCCCGCGTGCGCGCCCTGCTGCGGCGCTCCTACCCCGCCCAGCACGACAACGCGCTGAGCTTTCGCGGCTACCGCTTCTATCCGAGCACCCGCACCTTGCGCATCCAGGGCAAGGTGGTCGAGCTGAGCCGGCGCGAATACGAACTGGCGCTCTTCCTCTTCCAGAACCTGGGCCGGCTGCTGTCGCGCGAGCACCTGCGCGAGGCGGTCTGGGGCATCGGGGTCGAGACGCCTTCGCGCTCGCTCGACACCCACATCTCGCGCCTGCGGCTCAAGCTCGACCTGATGCCGTCCAACGGCTTCCTGCTGTCGGCGGTCTACGGTCTGGGCTACCGGCTGGAGCCGATCGAAGGCGAGGCCTTCGCATCGGCCGACGCCGCGACCGACACCCTGGCGCCATGACCCGACTCGCGCCGTCCGACGCCGACGGCACGCACCCTGCCGTGCGCCAGCGCGACGCCGCACTGCGCTTCCTCTCGCACGACGCGCGCAGCAGCGCCTCGGCGATCCTCGGGCTGATCGAGCTGGCGCGGCTGCGTTCGCCGGCCGCGGCGCCGGATGCGGCGCTGCTGCACGCGATCGAAGACGCGGCGCGCGACGGCCTCGCGCGCTCGGACGCCTTCCTGGCGCTGGCCCGCGCCGAATCGCGGGCCCTGCGGATCGAAACCGTGGACCTGGCCGCGCTGCTGCAGCAGGCGGTGGACGGCGCCTGGCAACCCGCCGGCCGCCAGGGCCTGGCGCTTCGCATGGGCGACGCGCCGGCTGCCGCGCCGGTGCGCTCGGACCGCGCCTTGCTGACGGCCGCCCTGGACGACCTGCTGACCGGACTCATCGCGTCGGCAAGTCCCGGCGGCGAGATCGAATGCGAACTGGGCTCCGACCCTGCGACGCGAGGCTGGCGCCTGTCGATGCACGATCCGCGTCCGCTGCGCCCGCGCGCGCCGGACGCCTTCCGCCTGGCCCGCACCGCGACCGCCCGGCTCGGCGCCGAACTGTCGATCGACGGCCACACCGTGGCGCTGACCCTTCCCACCCACAAGGAATGAAACCGATGGCCGCACGCTGGAAACCGAACGTCACCGTCGCCGCGGTCATCGAGCAGGACGGCCGCTTCCTGCTGGTCGAGGAAGTCGCGGCCGACGGCCTGCGGCTGAACACGCCCGCCGGCCATCTCGACCCGGGCGAATCGCCCATCGAGGCCTGCGCCCGCGAAACCCTGGAAGAGACCGCCCATCGCTTCGAGCCTGAGCAGTTGATCGGCGTCTACATGGCGCGCACCCTGCAGCCGGAGGACATCACCTACATGCGCTTCGCCTTCTGCGGCAGGCTGGGCGCGCTCGAAGCCGGCCGCGCGCTCGACCACGGTATCGTGCGCACGCTGTGGATGACGATCGACGAGATCCGCGCCAGCCAGGACCGGCATCGCAGCCCGCTCCTGCTGCAGTGCGTCGAGGACTACCTGGCGGGGCAGCGCTTCCCGCTGTCGGTGATCCACCTGCACGCCTCGGTCGCGAGACCGGGCGAAGGCTGAAGGCCTTTCAGCCGGCGCGCGAGATCACGCCGCCGCCGAGGCAGACCTCGCCGTCGTACAGCACCGCCGACTGCCCGGGCGTGACCGCCCATTGCGCTTCGGCGAATTCAAGCCGGAAGGCGCCGTTCGCATCCTCGGCCAGGCGGCAGCCGGCATCGGCCTGCCGGTAGCGCGACTTGGCGGCATAGGCGCCGGCCACCGGCGCGTCGCCCGCCACCCAGCTGGCGTCGTCGGCTTCCAGCGCCGGCGACAGCAGCCACGGATGGTCGTGGCCCTGCACCACCCACAAGGTGTTCTTCTCCATGTCCTTGCGAGCGACGAACCAGGGCGCGTGGTCGCCTGCGCCGCGCTGCGCACCCTTGGCCTTGACCCCGCCGATGCCGAGGCCCTGGCGCTGGCCCAGCGTGTAGAAGCTCAGGCCCTGATGCTCGCCGATCTGGCGGCCGCGCTCGTCGCGCACCGGGCCGGGCTCCTTGGAGATGTAGCGGTTGAGGAAGTCGCGGAACGGCCGCTCGCCGATGAAGCAGATGCCGGTCGAATCCTTCTTCTTCGCGTTCGGCAGGCCGATCTCGTCGGCGATGCGGCGCACCTCGGTCTTGCGCAGCTCGCCGACCGGGAACAGCGTCTTCGACAACTGCTGCTGGTTCAGACGGTGCAGGAAGTAGCTCTGGTCCTTGGCCGGATCGAGCCCCTTGAGCAGCTGGTGGCGGCCGCTCGCCTCGTCGAAGCGCACGCGGGCGTAGTGGCCGGTCGCGATCTTCTCGGCGCCCAGGCGCATCGCGTGGTCGAGGAAGGCCTTGAACTTGATCTCGGCGTTGCACAGCACGTCGGGGTTCGGCGTGCGGCCGGCCTGGTATTCGCGCAGGAATTCGGCGAAGACGCGGTCCTTGTAGTCGACAGCGAAGTTGACGTGCTCGATCTCGATGCCGAGCACGTCGGCCACGCTGGCGGCGTCGATGAAGTCGATGTTCGACGAGCAGTATTCGCTGTCGTCGTCGTCTTCCCAGTTCTTCATGAAGATGCCGACCACCTCGTGGCCTTGCTGCTTGAGCAGGTGCGCGGTGACCGCGGAGTCGACGCCGCCGCTCAAGCCCACCACGATGCGCTGTTTGTCCATAGGGCAGCGATTCTCCCGCGCCGGCGCGCGGCTACGACGCCATGTTGATCTCGGCCAGGATCTCGTAGGAACGCAGCCGCGCCGCATGGTCGAAGACCTGCGAGGTGATCATCAGTTCGTCGGCGCCGGTGCGCTCGACGAAGGCCTCGATACCGGCGCGCACCGTCTCGCGCGAACCGACCGCCGAGCACGAAAGCACCGAGTCGAGCAGCGCATGCTCGGCCGGACCGACCTTGTCGCGGTAGTTCTCGACCGGCGGCGGCAGCCGGCCCGGCCGGCCGCTGCGCAGGTTGACGAAGGCCTGCTGCCAGGAGGTGGCGCGGAAGGCGGCTTCCTTGTCGGTGTCGGCGGCGAAGACGTTGAAGCCCAGCATCACGTAGGGCTTGGCCAGCTGCGCCGAAGGCTTGAAGGTCTCGCGGTAGATGTGGATCGCCTGCAGCAGCTGCTGCGGCGCGAAATGCGAGGCGAAGGCGTAGGGCAGCCCCAGGTGCGCCGCCAGCTGGGCGCCGAAGGTGCTGGAGCCGAGGATCCAGACGGGCACTTCCAGGCCGATGCCGGGCACCGCGCGCACCGCCTGGCGCGGCTCCTTCGACATGAAGTCCATCAGTTCGATCACGTCCTGCGGGAAGCGGTCGGCGTCGGACTGCAGGTCGCGCCGGAGCGCATGGGCGGTGCGCTGGTCGGAGCCGGGGGCGCGGCCGAGCCCGAGGTCGATGCGGCCCGGATAGAGCGATTCGAGGGTGCCGAACTGCTCGGCGATCACCAGCGGGGAATGATTGGGTAGCATCACGCCCCCGGCCCCGATGCGGATGGTGGAAGTGCCGGCGCCGATGTGCGAGAGCAGGACCGCGGTGGCGGCGCTGGCGATGCCGGGCATGCCGTGGTGCTCGGCCAGCCAGTAGCGGCGGTAGCCCAGTTTCTCGCCATGCTGGGCCAGCGAGAGCGAATTGCGGAAGGACTGGGCGGCGTCGCTGCCTTCGGTGATCGGCGACAGATCGAGGATCGAGAACGGAATCATGCTGCTATCTTGGCCCGGATCGGCCGTCTTCAAGCGGCGAGGGGATATTGGAGCGTCGGCCGGCGGCCTGGCGCGAGCCATGTCCCTGGCCCTCCGGATGGCATTTCGAATGGCACTTCTGCTGCTCGGCCTGGCCCTCGGCGCCTGCGGCGCGCTGCCGGTCGGCACGCCGCGCACCGCCTCGCAGAGCCTCGAATCGACACCTTCGCAAAGTCGGCTGGCGCGGCTGGCCGCGGACGCCCTGCCGCCCGAGGCCGCCTCCGGCTTCCGCCTGCTGCCCCTCGGGCCCTACGCGCTCGACGCCCGGCTGGCGCTGATCCGGAAAGCCACCCACAGCATCGACCTGCAGGTCTACATCATGGAAAACGATGCTTCCGGCCGGGCGGTATTCGCGGCGCTGCGCGACGCCGCGCTGCGCGGCGTGCGGGTGCGGCTGCTGCTGGACGACCTCAACAGCACCGGCGCCGAGCCGCTGATCGAGACCCTGGCCGGCCTGCCGAACTTCGAGATCCGGCTGTTCAACCCCTTCTGCTGCGCCCGCGGCAGCTTCGTCGGGCGGCTGGTCACCTCGGCCGGCGACCTGCCGCGGCTGGACCACCGCATGCACAACAAGCTGATGATCGCGGACGGCGCGCTGGCGATCGTCGGCGGCCGCAACATCGCGGACGAATACTTCGGCCTCAGCGACCGGGCCAACTTCATCGACCTGGACGGCATCGCCGCCGGCCGGGTGGTGCCGCAGCTGGGCGCCATCTTCGACCGCTACTGGAACAGCGAGGAGGCCTACCCGGCCCGCGTCCTGACCGGCCAGGCCCGCTCGAATCCCGATGCGGCGCTCGCGGCGTCGTTGCAGGTGCTGCCGGTGAAGGCGGGCGACATCGACCTCCAGCTTCCCGAGCAGGACCTGCTCGGCCGCGGTCCGGTCAGCGCCGAGATCGCGGCCGGCCGGCTGAGCCTCCTGCCCGCGGTCGCCTATGCGGTGGCCGACCGGCCTTCCAAGCTCCGGCAGGCGCCGGACGACATCGACAACACCAGCCTCATGGCCGGCGCGATCGCCAACATCCTCGGCACCCGCAGCGACATCTCGCTGGTCTCGCCCTACCTGGTGCCAGGCCAGCGCGGCATGTCGATCCTGCAGAGCCTGCAGTTGAAGGGCGTCGACATGACGCTGGTGACCAATTCGCTGCCGGCCAACGATTCGGTGGTCGTCTACTTCGGCTACGCGCGCTACCGCAAGCGCCTGCTCGAGGCGGGCGTGAAGCTCTACGAGATCAGCGCCAGCCCGTCTGCGCAGGGGCGCACGCTCTTCGGCGGTTCCTCGCGCGGCCGGCTGCATGCCAAGGTGCTGGTGATCGACCACCAGACCACCTTGCTGGGTTCGCTCAACCTCGATCCGCGTTCGGCGCGCGAGAACACCGAGGTCGGCGTCGCGATCGACAGCCCGGCGATCGCCGCCGAGGCGCTGCGGATCGTCGATGCGATGAAGACCGAGGCCTACCGGGTGCAGCTGGGCAGCGACGACGGCCGGCTGTCGTGGCTGCCGCCGGGGGCGGGCGGCGACGCCGCGTCCGGTGCGGCCGATGCGGCGGACCCGGAGGATGCGTCGGTGCCCGAGCCGGGCGTCTCGCCGCTCACCGCGCTGGAGCGGCTGCTGCTGCGCCCGCTGGTGCCTGAAGACCAGCTCTGAAGAAGCGTCCGCGCGGGGTCGGCGGGATCAGGCGAGCGCCTTGGCCTTCAAACGGGCGAATTCGTCCGGGCTGATGGTGCCGGCGTCGAGCAGCGCCTTGGCGTCGGCGATGTGCTCGGCCGGCGACTTGCCGGCAACCTCGCGGATGTAGGCGTCGGTGTCGGACTTGGCCCGCTGCAGGCTGGCCTTCTGCCGCTCGGCCATGCCGCGGCCGCGGCCGACGATGTAGAGGATGGCGGTCAGACCCGGCAGGAAGATCAGGCCGATCAGCCACAGCACCTTGTAGCCGCCGCCGAGTTCGCTGTCGCGGAACAGGTCGACCACGATCTGGAACAGCACCAGCAGGTAGGCCAGCAGCACGAAGGTCGACAGCATCAACAGGATCAGGTCCCAGAAATTACTCATGAAAATTCCTCCATTTATTTAAGAACAACGAAAAACACGGCGCGGTTGCGCGGGATCAGGGCCGCCGGGCCGCGCCGCGCGCCCAACTGCGCAGCAGGCTCAGCATGAAGCCGCCGGTGAGCATGCCCAGCACGTAGATCAGGAAGACCAGCAGCGACAGCGGCAGGGTCATCGACATCGAGAACAGCGAGATCGTGGCCGAGTCCATGTTCTGGAACTTGAAGGCGATGACGAGGGTGGCGAAGATGACGATCAGGACGATGTACAGGGCGCGGCGCATGGTGGGTTCTCCTCGACGAAGGAAACGGGACGTGTGAACGGACGCGGCGCTCAGCCGGCCGGGCGGGTGCCGGGCGGCAGCCGCTGCGGCGGCACGCTCGGCGGCCGGATCGGCGTCGGTGCCGGCGGCCGGAAGCCCGGCGAACCCCAGTTCGACCACTGGTTGCGGTTGCCGTACCAGGGCTGGTTGCGGTAGTTGCGGTCCCAGTAGGACGGCACCGAGAAGCGGACGATCGGCGCCCGGCGCACCGAGTTCTGCAGGTAGCGGGCATCCACCCAGCCCCGGCTGCGGCCCGACGACACGTCGCACCAGCGCCAGCCGCTGGTGCAGCCCGAGACGCGCACCGGCGTGCGGGCCGGCAGCCAGGTCACGACCGGGAAGGCGCGGTCGGGGCCGGCGCGCAGGTTGACCGCGCGGTTGGTCGAATTGGACGCGTGGGACTGCGCGAAGGCTGCGATCGGCAGCAGCAGCGCGAAGGCGCCCAGGCTTTTTCGGATGCTTCGGATGGTGATGGCAGACATGGTCTCTCCCTCATGGGATGAAGCAAGGTCGCCGAGCGTAGCAGCGCAAACGCCGCCGAATCACGCTGCAGGCCGCATGAAACCTGAAGATTTGTCATGCGGGCCTCGATTCGGCGCACCCATGGAACGCGGTCTTCGCGGTTGAACCCGGGCGGCCTCGGACGGGTTCAGGCGCTGCGGATTTGGGTGCGGCGCAACATGGACAATACGGCACCCATTCAAGCTTTTTCCATGACGCTCATCAACATCATCGTTCTCGCTCTGGTGCAGGGCATTGCCGAGCTGCTGCCGATCTCCAGCTCGGCCCACGTGATCGCGGTCGAGAAGATGCTCGGCCTCGACCCGACCTCGCCCGAGATGACCTTCTTGCTGGTCATGCTCCACACCGGCACCATGTTCGCGGTCATCGGCTACTTCTGGCAGACCTGGCGCGAGCGCTACTTCGCCTCGATGCGCAGCTTCATGCACATCCTTCGGCTGGTGATCATCGCCACGGTGCTGACCGGCGTCATCGGCGGCGCGCTGCTGCTGCTGATCGAGAAGGTGGTGCTCGGCGGCGCCGACAAGGCCGAGATCGAGCAGATCTTCGGCAACCCGTACGTCATGGCCGGCGGCCTGGCGGCCGCGGGCATCCTGATCATCATCTCGGGGCTGAAGCCGCAGCGCGAGCGCCCGCTGGGCGCCCGCGAATCGGCCTGGATCGGCGCGGTCCAGGGCTTGTGCCTGCCCTTTCGCGGCTTCTCGCGCTCCGGCTCGACCATCTCCACGGGCCTCCTGGCCGGCGTCGACCGCTTCCGGGCCGAGGAATTCAGCTTCGCGCTGGCCGTGGTGCTGACGCCGCCGGTGATCGCCCGTGAAGCCTGGCGCCTCTTCAAGTCGCAGGCGGCCGACGCTGGCGCCGCCACCCACAGCACCATGTCGATGCTGACCCCGGGCCTCTTCGGCATGGTCTGCAGCTTCGCGGCCGGTTGGCTGGCGCTGCGCTGGCTGTCGAAGTGGCTGGAGCAGGGTCGCTGGCACTACTTCGGCTTCTATTGCCTGGCCGCATCGGTCGCCGTGCTGGTGTTCCTGCGCTGAAGGGCCGGCCTCAGGCCAGCATGCCGCCGTCGACCGTGAGCGACGTGCCGGTGATGTAGCGCGCCTTGTCGCTCGCCAGGAAGGCGACCGCGTCGGCGATGTCCTCGCCGTTGCCATAGCGGCCGAGCGCGATCGGCTGGCGGATCGTGTCGGCCAGCGGGCCGGTGGACGGGTTCATGTCGCTTTCGATCGCGCCCGGCTGCACCAGGTTCACCGTCACGCCCTGCGGGCCCAGTTCGCGCGCCAGGCCGCGGGTGAACGACACCAGCGCCGACTTCGACATCGCGTAGACGCTCAGGTTCGGCCACTGCACCTGCGCGCCGAACCAGCTGCCGATGTTGACGATGCTGGCGCCCTGGCCGAGGTGCGCAAGGGCGGCCTGGCTGGCCAGTACCGGAGCGCGTGCGTTGACGTTCAGGATCGAATCGATGTCCTTGAGCGAGCTGTCGGCCAGTGGCGCGTACAGGAAGATGCCGGCGTTGTTGACCAGGATGTCCAGCCCGCCGAGGAACTCGGCCGCGTGGTCGACCGAGGCCTTCACGTCGGCCGCCTGGGCGCTGTTGGCCTGGATCGCCACCGCGCGCCGGCCGAGCGTCTGCACCGCCGCCACGACCTCCGCCGCGCGGTCGGCCGCCTTCTCATAGGTGATCGCGACGTCGGCGCCCTCGGCGGCCAGCACCTTGGCGATGGCGGCCCCGATGCCGCGGCTGCCGCCGGTGACGAGTGCGCGCTTGTTCTCGAGCAACATGGTGATTTCCTTTCTGTGATGATCGATACAGAATCTTCTGCGCATTGATCCGGCGCGTCAACAGGTTTATTGTGTCGATCAACACAAAAAGTGATAAAGCCATGAAAGTGCTCGGCCGACCGAGAGAATTCGACCGCGACGGCGCCTTGGACGCCGCGCTCCAGCTGTTCTGGCGCAAGGGCTTCCTGGCGTCCTCGATGAGCGATCTTTGCGAGGCGATGGGCATCCGCTCGCCCAGCCTCTACGCGGCGTTCGGCAGCAAGGAGGAGCTGTATGTCGAGGCGGTGCAGCGCTACAGCGTTGCGGCGAACGCGCTCATCTGGGACCACATCGACGACGGCCCGACCGTCGAGGCGGGCATGGAAAACGTGCTGCGCGGCGCCGCCGTGGTGCTGGCCGGCACCGCCGGCCCGTCGGGCTGCCTGGTGACGCTGGCGGCGGGCGAGGAAAGCCCCGGCGAGGTGCCGGAGGTCACCCGCTCGGCACGGCGCGACTCGCTGGCCAAGCTGCGCGCGGGCCTGGAGCGCGCCGTGGCGAGCGGCGAACTGCCGCCTTCGGTGAATGCCGAGCGGCTCGCGCGCTTCTACCTGGGCGTGGTGCAGGGCATGGCGGTGCAGGGGCGCGACGGCGCCAGCCAGGAAGAGCTCGAGGGGATGGCGCAGGCGGCGATGGCGGCCTGGCCGAGGGCAGTGCCGCCGGTCACTCGCTAGCCGCCGCGCCGAACGCCGTCTCCTGCAACCTCGCCACGTAGTGCGCGGGCGAATAGCCCATCGCCTTGCGGAACATGGTGATGAAGTTGCTGGGCGTCGCATAGCCCATGCTGTCGGCCACGGCGGCCACGCTCTCGCCGGTCAGCAGGCGTTCCAGCGCGTGGATCAGCAGCGCCTGCTGGCGCCACTGCACGAAGCTCATCCGGACCTGCGCCTGGAACTGCCGGCTCATCGTCCGTTCGGACATGCCGGCCCAGGCCGCCCATTCGTCCTTGCCACGCGTGTCGGAAGGGTTCTCGGTGATCGCATTGGCGATGCGCAGCAGCCGCCGGTCCTTGGGCATCGGCAGGTGCAGCGGGTCGCGCGGGGCGCGGCGCAGCTCGTCGATCAGCACCAGCGCGAGCCGGCGTTGCGAGCCGTCGAGCCGGTCCGCCTCGCGCCAGGCCGTCGCGCGCAGCACCAGTTCGTGCATCAGGAGGTTGACGGCCAGCACGCACGGCTCGGGCGGCATGGCCTCGCTGCCCTTCGACGAAAGAAAGACGTTCCAGCTGCGCGTGACGCCGGTGATGGTGCTGGCATGCGCGTGTCCCGGCGGGATCCAGACGGCGCGGTGGGCCGGCACCAGCCACGAGCCCGATTGCGTGCGCACCTGCATCAGGCCGTCCTCGATGCACATCACCTGGCCGCGCAGGTGCGAATGCATGCGGCCCTCGTGGCGGCCCCGGCCGCCGCCGGAGAGCTGGCGACCGGCCCAGATCGCGAGCACCACGGGGCCGTCCGGGCGTTCGCCGGCACCGTTCATCGCGCTGTTGAAGGCCATCTGGCTGGGGAACCGGGTGGGGCCTTCCGTCGACGGCAGTTTGCTGAGCATCCGGGGTATCGCTCCTTCGTCGAAAGCTCGTCCTGCGACCGATTCTCGTGATTTTCCCGAAGCCGGGGCCGGCATCGACGGGCGCCCGCGTCATGGCCCGATCGCAATATTTTTGGACCGCCGCGCAGTACCGGTCCTGAAGCCGCCAGGCGCAAAGTTCCGGGCATGGACCGCGGGTGCAACCACCCGCACCGATCGACGTTCAACCCACCGCCGCCATGACACGCCTCACTCGAAAGTCCCTCACGCGCCTCCTGGCCGCCGCGATCTTCGCCACCGCGGCCGGCGCCGTCGCCGCGGCCGACGCGCCGGTCCGCTTCGTCGTCTCCTTCCCGGCGGGCGGCTCCACCGACACGGTGGCGCGCCAGCTGGCGACCTCGCTGCACGAGGTCACCGGCAAGCAGTACATCGTCGACAACCGGCCCGGCGCGAGCGGCACCATCGCGACCGCGGAAGTCGTTCGCTCCAGGCCGGACGGACAGACCCTCCTCTTCACCACCGCGGGCATCGAGACCAACGCGGTGCTCTACAAGAAGCTGCCCTTCGACACGCTGAAGGACCTGACGCCGGTCGCGAAGCTCAGCGAGGCCGACGGCTTCCTGCTGCTGGTGCCGGCGAGCTCGCCCTTCAAGACGGTGGACGACCTGATCGCCGCGGCGCGCGCCAGGCCCGGCACGCTGAGCTACGGATCGGCCGGCATCGGCAACACCACGCACCTGGCCGCCGCGATGTTCGAGCGCGCGACGGGCACCCGCTTCATCCACGTGCCCTACAAGAGCAGCCCGATCCCCGACCTCATCGGCGCGCAGATCGACATGCTCTTCTGGGGATCGAGCTTCGCGGTCCAGCAGGTGCACGGCGGCCAGGTGCGGGCGCTGGCGCTGGCCGGGCCGAAGCGCCTGGCGGAGCTGCCCGACGTTCCCACCCTGGCCGAGAAGGGCATCCAGGGCAAGAGCGTGCCCGCCTGGGCCGGACTGTTCGCACCGGCCGGCATGGCGCCCGAAGCGCTCCGGCAACTGGGCGACGACGTGGCCAAGGCCATGGCGACGCCCGCCTTCATCGACGCGGTCAAGAGCTCCGGCGGCAGCGTGCCGAAGGGCACGCCCGCCCAGTTCGACGCCGAGGTCAAGAGCGACGTGGCCCGCTTCCAGCGCGAGTTGCCGGCGCTCGGCATCAGCATGGACTGAACCTTCACGAACCCGACCTCCAGGAGATCCCTTCCAATGCAACGCGTTTCCATCTTCATCGTCGGCGGCGGCCCCACGGGCCTGTCGATGGCGCTTCTGCTCAATCGCTTCGCGATCGACTACGTCCTGGTGGAGCGCAGCCGCACCACCACCACACACCCCAAGGCGCGCGGCACCTGGGTGCGCACCATGGAGCTGTTCCGCCAATGGGGCGTGCAGGATCCGCTGGTGCGCCGCGGCCTGCCGGACAACGCCTCCGGCTTCGCCTTCGTCGAATCCATGTCGGGCCATGTCTACGGCCGCGTGCCGCGCGAGCCCGACCTGGGCCAGAGCCCGACATGGAAGTGCACCATCTCGCAGGACGTGGTCGAGGAAGAACTGCTGGTCGCCGCGCGGCGCGGCGCGACCGGGGGCATCCGGCAAGGCGTGGAATACGTCTCGCACGAGGAGGACGCGTCGGGTGTCGTCGTCACCACGCGCGACCCGGAAACCGGCCTGGAGGAAGTCTTCCACGCGCGCTTCCTGATCGCCGCCGACGGCGCGGCCAGTGCCGTGCGGCAACGCGTCGGCATCCAGATGAAGGGCCCCGCCTCGCTCGCGGTGATGAGCAACGACTACTGGCACGCCGACCTGTCGCACCTGCCGATCGTGCGGCAGATGGGCGCCTTCCGGATCGCGCCCGGCCAGCCCGGCGTTCCGGCCGCCAGCATCCTCAACACCAACGGCTGCGACAAGTGGCTCACCGTGCGCAAGCTGGCCGACGGCGACGCTTCGGTCACGCCACCTCCGGACGAAGAGGTGGTGCGCCTGGCGCGCGCCCACTGTGGCATTCCGGACCTCGACGTGAAGATCATCAATCGCTCGACCTGGCGCGTGAGCAAGCAGATCGCCGAACGCTATTCGAAGGGGCGCGTGTTCCTGATCGGCGACGCGGCGCATCGCTTTCCGCCGACCGGCGGCTACGGCATGAACACCGGCATCCAGGACGCCCACAACCTGGCCTGGAAGCTGGCGCTGGTGCTGGCGGGCAAGGCCTCGCCGGCCCTGCTGGAAAGCTACGACGTCGAGCGGCGCCCGATCGGCCAGGCCAACGCCGACTTCAGCATGGGCAACACGCTGCGCTTTCGCCAGATGGACGAGGCCTTCCGGCAGAAGAACCAGCCGCAGATCGACTTCTGGATCAACGACGCGGTGCACCACAGCCACAGCATCGGCCTGGGCCTGGGCTTCAGCTACGAGGAAGGCGCGGTGATCCCGGACGGCACGGCCCATCGCGGCCTGGTCACGCGCTACTACCAGCCTTCGGACCGCCCGGGCGGCCGCTATCCGCACCTGTGGCTGAACCTGGCGCGCGACCGCTCCACGCTCGACCTCTTCGACACCCGCTTCGTGGTGGTGCACGGCCCGCAGGCCAGCGACTGGGCCCGCGCGGCGAAGGAGGCGGGCGAGCGGCTGGGCATCGCCATCGACGCGCATCGGCTCGACGCGGTCGACCCGCGCGACGGCCTGGAGATGGGCCTGCAGGGCGCGGTGGTCGTGCGTCCGGACGGCCACGTCGCCTGGCGAACGCCCGGCGGTGAACGCGAGAGCCTCACCGATGTGCTGGGGCGCGTCATGAGCCGGCTGCTGGGCCTGGACTGAGGAGGGCGGTCATGCAAGTCAGCGGCCTGTTCCATTTCACCCTGTGCTGCGACGAGGCGGCGCTGCCGGCGCTGAAGGCCTTCTACGAGCGGGCGCTGGGCCTCGAGGCCGGCCCGCGCCCGGTGCTGAAGTTCCCCGGCTGGTGGCTCTATGCGAACGGCCAGGCGCTGGTCCACCTCTACGCCTCGGGCGCCATACCGCCGGGCGGCCGTACCGCGCTGAACCACATCGCCTTTCGTGGCGTCGATCTGCAGGCCACGCGCGCGCGGCTGAGCGCGCAGGGCATCGAGTTCACGGAGGCGCCGGTGCCGGGCTGGCCGCTGCACCAGTTGTTCATGCACGATCCGACCGGGCTGCGGATCGAGATCACCTTCGATGTCTGAAGGGGCCTCCATGCCGGCCACGCGCCATGCGCCGACGCGCCACGCCCGCACCGCCTGGTCGGTGCGCGGCGAAGGGCCGCCGATCCTGCTCATCCACGGCGCCGAGGCGACGCGCACGTCCTTCGAGCCGCTGGCCGCGCTGTTGTCCGCCCGCCTGACCGTCTACAGCTACGACCAGCGGGGCTGCGGGGAAACGGAAAGCGATTCGGAACCGCGCTCGATCCTCGACCTGGTCGAAGACGCCGCGCAGCTCGTCGAGGCGCTCGGGCTGGCGCGGACGAACGTGCTCGGCACCTCCTTCGGCGGCCGGATCGCCCAAGGCCTGGCCATCCGGCACCCGGCGCAGGTCGATCGGCTGGTGCTGTGCAACACCTGGCCACTGGACGTCTCGCTGGACACGGCCCATGCGGCAGGCACGAGGCATCTGCAGGCGCTGCGCGCCGCCCTGCCCGGCAGCGCCCGCGAACTTGCAGAGACCTTCTACGGCTCCGACCATGCCGAGCGCCATCCTGAACTGGTCGCGCGCATGGCCCGGCGCGCGGGACAGGCGGCCGGCTCCCGCGGCACGCTGGCGCGATCGACCGCGGCACTGCGCTGCGAGGACATCGCCGCGCCGACGCTGCTCGTCGCCGGCAGCCGCGATGTCGTGGTGCCGCCCCGCCTGATGCACGAGATGCAGGCGCGCATCCGCGGCAGCCGGATCGTCGACGTCGAGGGCGGGCATCACGCGATCACCGTCGAGCGGCCGGCGGCGGTCGCGCACGAGGTCGAGGCCTTCCTGGCGTCGAGCGCCCGATGAATGCGGAGATGGCGCCCCTGCGCGCCGAGATCGACGCCATCGATCGGGACATCGTCGCGCTGCTCGCGCGCCGCTTCGCGCTGACGGGCCGCATCGGCGAGATCAAGGCGCGCGTCGCCGAGCCGCCGAGGGATCCGGGAAGGCAGGCCGAACGGGCCCGGCTGCTGCAAACGCTGGCAGCCGAAAACGGCCTGGACCACGCGGTGGTGCAGGCCGTCTACCGGGTGATCTCGAGCGAAGTGGTGGAGCGGCACGCGCGTGCCGCAGGTCGGCCGCTCTAGAACGGAATGTCGTCGTCCATGTCGTCGAAGCCCGACGACGACTTGGCCGGCGCCTGGCGCGCCGCCGGTGCGGGCGCAGGCGCACGCGGGGCCGCGGCCGGGGCGCGGCTGTAGCCGCCACCGCCACCGCCACCGCCACCGCCTTGCGAATAACCGTCGTCGTCGCCGCCGCCCGACGGGCCGCCCTGGCCCTGGCGGCTGCCGAGCATCTGCATCTGGTCGACGCGGATGTCGGTGGCGTACTTCTCGACGCCGTCCTTGTCGTTGTACTTGCGGGTGCGGATCTGGCCTTCGACGTAGATCTGCGAGCCCTTGCGCAGGTATTGCGCGGCGATCTCGGCCAGGCGGCCGTTGAAGACCAGGCGGTGCCACTCGGTGGCTTCGCGCATTTCGCCGCTCTGCTTGTCCTTCCACTTGTCGGTGGTGGCCAGCGTCACGTTGCAGACCTGGTCGCCGCTGGGGAAGGTGCGGGTTTCGGGGTCGCGCCCCAGATTGCCGACGAGGATGACTTTGTTGACCGATGCCATGGTGCTGCCCCTGATGAATGGAGTGGAGAGGAAGAAATTAACCGGCGATTGTGCCCCAAGCGCCCCGGGTGGCCCTGAGAGAATGGCAGCGCCCCGCCGATGAACCACGAACCCGATTTCCTCGAGAACCTGCGCGCCGAACTGTCGGGCTGGCGCCGCTGGATCGACCGCGCGATCGTGCTCGGCTACGCGGTGGCGGCCGGCTTCTTCGTGGTCGCGCTGAGCCTCGCCAGCGACTGGGCCTTCGGCCTCTTCCAGCGCCTGCTGGCGCGCCACGGCTGGGCGGTGCTGATCTGGACGCCGGCGCTCACCGCCGCGATCGTCTGGGCCACCCGGCGCTGGGCGCCGTCGGCCAGCGGCTCGGGCATCCCGCAGGTCAAGGCGGCGCTGCACCCGATGCTGCCGCTCGAGTCCCGCGGCTACTTCGTCTCGCTGCGGCTGAGCCTGGCGAAGATCGTGCTGGGCGTGGCCGGCTTCGCGGCCGGCCTGTCGATCGGCCGCGAGGGGCCGGCGGTGCAGATCGCCGCCGGCCTGATGCAGCATTCGCGCCGCTGGCTGTCGCCCGCGAGCGGCATCGACCGCCGCTCGCTGATCCTGGCCGGCGGCGCGGCCGGCATCGCCGCCGCCTTCAACGCGCCGCTGGCCGGCGTGGTGTTCGCGATCGAGGAGCTGTCGGGCCGCATCGAGTCCAAGGCCAGCGGGCTGATCATCACGGCGATCGTGCTGGCGGGCCTGGCGGCGGTGTCGGTGTTCGGCAATGCCAGCTACTTCGGCGTCATCAAGGTCGGCAAGCTGGGCTGGGACATGCTCGGGCCGGGGCTGGCGGTGGCGCTGGCCGCCGGCGCCTGCGGCGGCCTCTTCTCCAAGCTGATGGCCGCCTCGCTGACCGTCGCGCCCGGGCCGCTCAACCGGCTGCGCAGCCGCTGGCCGGTGCGCTTCGCGGCCGGGCTGGGGCTGGCGGTGGCGGTGATCGGGTTGGCTTCGGGCGGCGCCACCTTCGGCTCCGGCTCGGAAACGGTCAAGCAGCTGCTGGCCGGCCAGGGCGAGCTGACCGCGCTGCAGACCCTGCTGAAGTTCGTCGCCACCTGGCTGACCGCCTGGGCCGGCGTGCCGGGCGGCATCTTCGCGCCCTCTCTGACCATCGGCGCCGGCATCGGCGAGGCGCTGTCGCAGCTGGCCGGGCCGGCGGCGCGGCCGGCGCTGATCGCGCTGGGCATGGCCGGCTTCCTGGCGGCGGTGACGCAGGCACCGCTCACGGCCTTCATCATCGTGATGGAGATGATCGACGGCCATTCGATGGTGCTGAGCCTGATGGCCTGCGCGCTGCTGGCCAGCGGGGTGTCGCGGATGATCAGCCGGCCGCTCTACGAGGCGCTGGCGGAATTCATGGTGTCCAGGTCGATCGGCCGCCCGCTGCCGCGGGAGGTCGAGGAGGATGCGGACGATTCCCGTCCCGCACCCTGAAAGCGCCGGGGATTTATCATGTTCGGTTGCCCAAAACCGAGCGCCTCTTGAATTCCCCCACCGATGACGCCTACCTCGGCGCCGTGCTCGCCCTCCAGCGCATCAGCATCCGCGGCGCGCGCACGCACAACCTGAAGAACGTCGACCTCGACATCCCGCGCAACAAGCTGGTGGTGATCACCGGCCTGTCGGGCTCGGGCAAGTCGAGCCTGGCCTTCGACACGCTCTACGCCGAGGGCCAGCGCCGCTACGTGGAGAGCCTGTCGGCCTATGCGCGGCAGTTCCTGCAGCTGATGGACAAGCCGGACGTCGATCTGATCGAGGGCCTGTCGCCGGCGATCAGCATCGAGCAGAAGGCGACCAGCCACAACCCGCGCTCGACCGTCGGCACGGTGACCGAGATCCACGACTACCTGCGCCTGCTCTACGCCCGCGCCGGCACGCCCTACTGCCCCGACCACCACCTGCCGCTGCAGGCGCAGACCGTCAGCCAGATGGTGGACGCGGTGCTGGCGCTGCCCGAGCAGAACGGCGACGCGCCGCGGCTGATGATCCTGGCGCCGGTGGCGCGCGAGAAGAAGGGCGAGTTCGTCGAGCTGTTCGCCGAGATGCAGGCGCAGGGCTACGTGCGCTTCCGCGTCGACGGCGCGACCTACGAATACAACGACCTGCCCAAGCTCAAGAAGACCGAGAAGCACGACATCGACGTCGTCATCGACCGGCTGCGCGCCCGGCCCGACATGCAGCAGCGCCTCGCCGAGAGCTTCGAGGCGGCGCTGCGGCTGGCCGACGGCCGCGCGATCGCGCTCGAGATGGACGCGCCGGCGGCCGAGCCCGAATCGGCGCCCGCGCCGAAGCCGGCGCACGAGCACCTCTTCAACGCCAAGTTCGCCTGCCCGATCTGCCACTACTCGCTGGTGGAGCTGGAGCCGCGCCTCTTCTCCTTCAATTCGCCGGTCGGCGCCTGCCCGAGCTGCGACGGCCTCGGGCATCGCGAGTTCTTCGACCCGGCGCGGGTGGTGGCCTTTCCGTCGCTGAGCCTGGCCAGCGGCGCGATCAAGGGCTGGGACCGGCGCAACGGCTACTACTTCAGCATGCTGGAGAGCCTGGCGCGCCACTACAAGTTCGACATCGAGCAGCCCTTCGAGGCGCTGCCGGCGTCGGTGCAGCAGACCGTGCTGAACGGCTCGGCGCAGGAAGAGATCAAGTTCAGCTACGTGATGGACAGCGGCCAGCAGGCCGGCAAGAAGGTGGTCCGCAAGCACCCCTTCGAAGGGATCATCCCGAACATGGCGCGGCGCTACCGCGAGACCGACTCGACGCTGGTGCGCGAGGAGCTCTCGCGCTTTCGCAACCTGCAGCCCTGCCCCGACTGCCACGGCAGCCGGCTGCGGCCCGAGGCGCGCAACGTCTTCCTGGTCGACGAGTCGGGGCCGGAGCCCCGGCGCACCGCGATCTTCGAGATCAGCCACGTCACCCTGCGCGAGAGCCTGGCCTACTTCCAGCAGCTCAAGCTGCACGGCGCCAAGGCCGAGATCGCCGACAAGATCGTGCGCGAGATCGGCCTTCGGCTGAAGTTCCTGAACGACGTCGGCCTCAACTACCTGAGCCTGGACCGCAGCGCCGAGACGCTGTCGGGCGGCGAAGCGCAGCGCATCCGCCTGGCCTCGCAGATCGGCTCGGGCCTGACCGGCGTGATGTACGTGCTCGACGAGCCCAGCATCGGCCTGCACCAGCGCGACAACGACCGCCTGATCGGCACCCTGCGCCACCTGCGCGACATCGGCAACAGCGTGATCGTGGTCGAGCACGACGAGGACATGATCCACGCCGCCGACCACGTGATCGACATGGGCCCGGGCGCCGGCGTGCATGGCGGCCAGGTGATGGCGCAGGGCAGCTACGCCGAGGTGGCGGCGAACCCGGCTTCGCTCACCGGCCAGTACCTGTCGGGCGCCAAGAAGATCGAGGTGCCGCAGCGCCGCACGCCGTGGCTGCCGGTGGTGGCGCAGAAGGCCTTCCATGAAGGCCGGAAGCCGCCGCGCTTCCCGCCCAGCCCGGCGGCCGAGCGGCGCGCGGCGCGCGAGGCGGCGCACCTGGCCACGCAGTCGGACCTGCAGGAGATCCGCGTGGTCGGCGCCAGCGGCAACAACCTGAAGAACGTCAGCGTCGCCTTCCCGGTCGGCCTGCTGACCTGCGTCACCGGCGTGTCCGGCTCGGGCAAGTCGACGCTGGTCAACGACACGCTCTACAGCGCGGTGGCGCGCACGCTCTACCGCGCCCACGAGGAGCCGGCCGAGCACGAGGCGATCGAAGGCATCGAGTATTTCGACAAGGTGATCAACGTCGACCAGTCGCCGATCGGCCGCACGCCGCGCAGCAACCCGGCGACCTACACCGGTCTCTTCACGCCGATCCGCGAGCTGATGGCCGAGACCAACACCGCGCGCGAGCGCGGCTACGGCCCGGGCCGGTTCAGCTTCAACGTCGCGGGCGGCCGCTGCGAGGCCTGCCAGGGCGACGGCGTGGTCAAGGTCGAGATGCACTTCCTGCCCGACGTCTACGTGCCCTGCGAGGTCTGCCACGGCCAGCGCTACAACCGCGAGACGCTGGAGGTGCTCTACAAGGGCCGCAACATCGCGCAGATCCTCGACATGACGGTGGAGACGGCGCACGACTTCCTGCGCGCGGTGCCGACCATCGAGCGCAAGCTGCGCACGCTGCTGGACGTCGGCCTCAGCTACATCAAGCTGGGCCAGTCGGCGACCACGCTGTCGGGCGGTGAAGCGCAACGGGTGAAGCTGGCGCTGGAGCTGAGCAAGCGCGACACCGGCCGCACGCTCTACATCCTCGACGAACCGACCACCGGGCTGCACTTCGCCGACATCGAGCTGCTGCTGAAGGTGCTGCACCAGCTGCGCGACGCCGGCAACACGATCGTGGTGATCGAGCACAACCTGGACGTCATCAAGACCGCCGACTGGGTGATCGACATGGGCCCCGAAGGCGGCGCCGGCGGCGGCACCGTGGTGGGCGTCGGCACGCCGGAGGACATCGCGGCCAACGAGGCCAGCCACACCGGGCTCTACCTCAAGCGCCTCCTAGCGCCCGAATAGATCATCGAGGCCTGAAGCTTCTATGGCTTCCGAAGCGCGCTGCCGCTGTACCGATGAGAGATTTTGGTACTGGGTTTTGTCCTGTCGGATGGAACGCCGCACCGAACGTCGCGATTTTTCCTGAATTCTTGATCGACGAGCTAATTCCCTTTGTCTCGTCGGAACGTTCCGCTTGCCGCCAGTCCCGTCATTGCGGAGGATTGCGCCCGACGCCGCATGTCGCGGCGTAAATCCAAATGGGCGAATCGTGCAAGACTTTTTTCTAAAGTTGACGGATATTGACGGCGAATCACAGGACGCGACACACGGCAGAGAAATCGAAGTGATATGTTGGGACTGGCAAATAACGCAAAAATCGAGCATGCATTCCGGCAGCGGCGGTGGCGCAGGAAAGGCAACCGTCGGAGACTTCGTCTTCGATAAATTCATCGATCGCGCGACGCCGAATCTGTTCAAGTATTGCATGATCGGCAAGCACATCGAATCCGCCGTGTTCGTCGCACGCAAAGCCGGCGGCTTTCCGCTCGAATATCTCAAACTGACAATGAATGACGTCATTGTCACTGGCATCAATTCCTCGGCAACGCCGACGATGCGGAATTTGAGAGAAGAAGTTCGACTCTCCTTCGCCCGCATCAGGCAGGAATATGTCGTTCAAAATGCACGAGGCGGAAGCGGGGGCACCGTGGCTGCGGCCTTTGATATTCAGGCAAACAAGGAACTCTGAGGGGGCGACATGGCATTTTTTATAGATAGATTTGGCATCGTGGATGACGAAAGAGTGAAGGTCAAGATCTTTCCATTGATTGAAAATCGTGAGATGAAGACCGTGAACGGCATCGTAGTTCATCAAACGGGCGGGTCTTCCGCAGACAGTGCGTTTGGTTCCTACTCGAAGAAGCAACCAGACGGCGCGCGGCCGAATGGGGCTCATTTCATGATTGAAAAAAACGGGACCGTGTATCAAACCGCGTCACTAAAAAAGACAACCAATCACGTCGGCGATTTGCAATCGAGATGCCTACTGAAAAAGACTTGCGGCAGCGTCGACTTGCTGGCGGCTCGAAAACTGGATCAGATTAAGGGAAATCGAGATCGAGCAACCGCCACCAACAAAGCGGAATTCGCAAAGAATTTTCCTGATAGATTTCCCTTTAACGATGATTCGGTCGGAATAGAAATCGTTGGCATAGCACCAAACAGAGGACCAAATCAAGGTATTTACGAGCCTGTCACCGATGCCCAGAATGTCGCGCTTAAATGGCTTGTCAAAGAACTCGCCGATCAGCTAAAAGTTTCTCTGCATGAAATCTACCGTCACCCGGAGATTGGTCGAAAAACAGAATCGGAGGCGGCGACAGCAAAATGGTAAGAAGTTTCACTTATGCCACGATCTTGGTGGGCATGTTTCCTATCGCCGCTTTCGCGCTGGCGGTCAAGATCGTAAAAATCGAAAATACGGGAATGAATATTGAGAAAGGCGATAGAAACCCGCCCGGCGTGTGCAAATCTTTCAAGCCGACGACCCTCCAAGTCAAGAGATTTTTCAACAGAGCCCATCCCGTTCCAGATCAATTCGTATACAAGGATCGCTATACCCCTTGTTATGCAGAAGGCACCATCGAATTCGGCGATGGAAATTCTGGTAAATGGCGTATTTATTCGTCTGGCGCGGCGACTCTCGAGTTCGACCTCGGCGGCGCCGTTTCGCTTTTTTACAAGGATCGAAAGTGGCTTGATCCGACCGCCTGCACCTACGGCAACGACCTTCCTCATGATTGTTAACCGCCTCTTGGGTAACTGGCGCGCTTGGATCGCGCGAGCGAAACAGCGCGGGCGCCTGCATGCTTCACGCTTGCTTGGCCACCTCTTCGGGTGTCTCGGCGATCATGCGAACGAAGGGGCGCCTTCCGGCCGTTAATAGTGCCATTGGGTGCCGCTTCTGAATATCGTCCTCTCTGCAGTGGTATCGCGTTTGCTCACGCGCCCATCGCCCACGCCGTCTGCCGATACAGCTGTCCGCGCAGACGGAGTTGGTATATCGTTGGCTCGCTGCAGGAAGCGCCGTCCAACCAGTGCGGCTCAATTGCCAAGGCGGCCGACCTCGGCGTCCCGGTTGCGGCCGTTGAATTCCACCACCTCGGGCTTCACGACTTCCAGGTCGTAGTCGTCCAAGCAGCGCACGTTGACCGTGATTGGATCAGATCAAAGGAAATCGAGATCGAGCGGATGCAACCAATGGAGCCGAATTCGCAAAGAATTTTCCAGATAGGTTCCTCAACAATTCTGATTCGATAGGCATCTAGATTGTCGGTTTCGCGCCGCCGAAAGGACCGAATGCAGGAATATTCGAGCCAGTGAACGATGCGCAAAACACCTCGCTGCGATATTTGATAAAACATTTAACCGAGAATCTTCACGTTTCAATGAGAGAAATCTATAGACATCCGGAAATTGGCCGAAAGATGCCAACGGAGGCAAGGAGGGCCATATGGTGACAAAGTTACTTTTCGCCTTGGTGATGCTGGCGTGCCTCTCGCAAAACGTAGATGCAAGAACAATTCGAGCATTGAAAATAGAGAAAACCGGATTGGATTTCGGGAAGGATCTTAGAAATCCGCCCGATATGTGCAAAACCTTTAAGCCGACCCGGGCGCAGGTCAAGCGCTTTTTTGAAAAAGCTTACCCGATTCCGGACATTGTAGTGACGAAAGACAGATACACCCCCTGTCATGCGACAGGAACGATTGAATTCAGCGATGGATTTGCGGGCACTTGGATTGTCTATTCGGCAGGAACGGCGGTGCTTGAATTTGACTTCGGTGGGTCGACCGCGTTGTTTTATAAGGATCGCAGATGGTACGACCCGACTGCCTGCACATACGGCAACGACCTTCCCCATGATTGCTAAGCGCCTTCAAGTGGATTGCGTGCAATCTGGCGCGCTTGGAGCGCGCGAGCGAACCGGCGCAATTGCCTGCTGTTGAGTGCCGCTTCCAGTGCGGCTCAATTGCCAAGGCGGGCGACCTCGGCCTCCCAGTTGCGGCCGTTGAATTCCACCACCTCGGGCTTCTCGACTTCCAGGTCGTAGTCGTCCAGGCAGCGCACGTTGACCGTGTAGAGCTCCGGCGCCGCGCGCGGCCGGGTGAAGACGTGGATGCCGCAGGCCGTGCAGAAGTGGTGCTTGGCCACGCCGCTGCCGAAGCGGTAGGTGCCGAGCTGCGGCTCGCCCGACAGCAGCCGGAAGCGCTCCTCGGCGACCCGGTGGTGCAGGATGCCCTTCTTGCTGCAGACGCTGCAGTTGCAGCGGGTCACGCGGTCGAGCGTGGTGTCGATCTCGAAGCGGATGGCGCCGCAGTGGCAGCTGCCGTGGTAGGTCCGGGTCATGGGCGGTGGTTCATGAAGAGATGTTGGCGCCGGCGGCCGCGGCCATCTCGTGCACCGCGTCGCGCAGCGCCCGGATCCCGGGCTCGATCTGCGCCATGTCGATCGACGACAGCCGCAGCCGGAAGAAGTTGCAGGGGCTCGGCGGCCGCGCGAAGAAGACGTCGCCCGGCTCGATCAGCACGCCGTGGCGGCGCGCCTGCAGCGCCAGCGCGGCGCCGTCGAGCCAGGCCGGCGTCTCGACCCATAGCGAGGCGCCGCCTTGCGCGCGGGTGCAGCGAAAGGACGGCAGCTCCCGCTGCATCGCCGCCAGCGCCGCTTCCATGCGCGCCATCAGCACCTGGTTGACCCGGCGCGAATGCGAGTCGTGATGGCCGAGCGACAGGAAGAGCGCGTAGGTGTGCTGCAGGAAGGCGCTCGGATGCCGGACCATCGCGTGCCGCAGCAGCCGCAGCTCGGCGATCAGCTCCGGATGCGCCACGATGTAGCCCAGCCGCAGCGCCGGCGCCACGCTCTTGGAGAGCGAACCGATGTAGATCACGCGGCCGCTCCGGTCCAGGCTCTTGAGCGCCGGGGTCGGCGCGCCGACGTAGAGGTTGGCGGCCTCGTAGTCGTCCTCGATCACCGCGAAGTCCCGGCTGTCCGCCTGGCGAAGCAGCGACTGGCGCCGCGCCAGGCTGAGCGTGTGCGTGGTCGGGCTCTGGTGCGAGGGCGTGACGAAGACGTAGTCGAGCGGCAGCAGCGCGTCGACCACCAGCCCTTCGTCGTCCACCGGGATGCCGACCAGCCTCGAGGTGCGCAGCGAGAAGGCGTTGCGCGCATGCGGGTAGCCGGGCTCCTCGAAGCCGACCCGCGTGTCGCGGTCGAACAGCGCCTCGGCCAGCAGGTAGAAGGCGTGCTGGGCGCCGACCGTGACCAGGATCTCTTCCGGCCGCACGAAGACGCCGCGGTTGGGCAGGAGGCGGGTGCGGATCTGCTCGATCAGGTCGGGCGCGTCGTCGGTCTCGAAGTCGGGCGTCCAGTTGGGCAGCTGCGAGCGCGCCAGGCTGCGCAGGCAGCATTCGCGGAAGTCCTCGGTCGGGAACAGCTCGGCGTCGTGGGTGCCGTAGACGAAGGGATAGGCGAAGCGGCGCCACTGCGGCGGCTTGGACAGCGTGGGCGTGGCGCGCAGCGAGCGCAGCACGCGCCGGGCCCAGGGCTGCGGGGCGTGCGGCGGGTCCCGGGGCTCCACGGCCTCGGGCTTGTCCGGCACGGCGACCGCCGCGTCGATCGACGCCGGCCGCGCGCCCGAGGCCACGAAAACGCCGGCGCGCGCCCGCGAGTCGATGAAGCCCTCATCCATCAGCTGCTGGTAGACCGCGGTGACCGTGTTGCGGCTCAGGTCCAGCGCCTGCGCCAGCTGGCGCGACGAGGGCAGCGATGCGCCCGCGGCCAGCCGCCCGTCGAGGATCACCTGCACGATCTTGAGTCGCAGACGCGACTGCAGCGGCAGCCCGGTGCTGTCGTCGAGCGCGAACAGCTGGCCCCAGAGCGGCACGCTCGGTGGCGGCGGACGGGGCTCGGCGCGCGCGGGGCTGTCGACTGGCTGGCGAAGCGTCATCTGGCTTTCACGATTGGCGCCCACTGGCTCTATGACGGGCGCAAGACAAAAGCTTAACCTCGGCCCGTCGCCGAATGTTTCGCGCGACCATCAGGAGGGCTGCATGGCAAACAGAGGGATCTTCCCCGGTTGGCGCGTCGTCGCCGGTTCGGGTTTCGGTATCGCTTTCGGTTCGGTCGTCTTCATCAGTTCGGGTTTCTCCCAGCTGGCCGGCGCCTGGAACCACGACTTCGGCTGGACGCTGCCGCAGTTGGCGAAGGCCGCCACGATCTACCTGCTGCTGCAGATGCTGACCTACCCGGTCTACGGCTGGATGCTCGACCGCTGGGGCTGCCGCCGGGTGGCCTGCGTGAGCATCGCGCTGTTCGCGGTCTCGCTCGCGGCGCTGAGCCAGATCGGCGATTCCCTCACCCAGTTCTACGCCGCCTTCGCGCTGATCGGCCTGGTCAGCGCCGGCACCAACGTGGTCTCCTACGCGCGGGCGATGGCGCTCTGGTTCGACCGCAAGCGCGGCCTGGCGCTCGGCCTGGCGGCCGGCTCGCAGGCGGTCGGCGCGGTGGTGATCCCGATCCTGGCGGCGCACATGATCGCGGCGACCGGCTGGTCGGACGCGCTGCTGAGCCTGGCGGCCTTCGAGCTGCTGGTCTGCCTGCCGATGGTGGCCCTGCTGGTCAAGGACAGCCCGGCGCCCTACGGCCTGCTGCCCGACGGCGACGCGCCGAGCGCGAACCGGCGCGCCGACCAGAAGGCGGCGCTGGTCGGGCCGTCGCGCGGCGTCATCATCCGGTCGGCCACCTTCTGGAAGTTCGCGCTGAGCTTCGCGGTGATGGGCCTGACCGCCTACGCGATCACGATCAACTACGTGTTCATCCTCTCGAAGACCGCCGGCCTGACCGCCGCCGAAGTGGCCAAGGTGCAGGCGGTGTCGGGCGCGGCGGTGCTGCTGGGGCGGGTCGGCATCGGCTGGCTGCTCGACAAGATGCACGGGCCCTGGGTCGGCCTGATCACGCTGGCCTCGGCGGTGATCGGCATCGCGATCTACGCGACCGCGCCGTCGCCGGCGATCGTGATCTTCGGCGCCCTGCTGCTGGGCATCTCGATCGGCGGCGAGTCGGACCTGATGCCCTACCTGGCCAGCCGCTACTTCGGCACCCGGTCGCTGTCGAGCGTGTTCGGCTGGTTCCTGGCCGCCTTCTTCGTCGGCGGCGCGATCGGGCCGATCGCCTTCGCCACGATCGCGACCACGCAAGGCTCCGCCACGCTGCCGCTGTGGCTGCTGGTGGCGCTGCAGGCCGTGCCCGCGCTGCTGTTCCTGACCATGAAGCGCTATCCGAGCCTGGCCGAGCTGTCGGCCGAGGACGAGGAAGCGCCCGCCCCGCTGGCCTCCGCCCGCATCGCCTGAGGGCGCCCCCGTCACCCGCCACGCGCCCCGTCGCAGGGGCGCGCGGGCATCGCTTTGCCTTCGCTTTCCAAGGAGAACTTTCTTGACCCCCGACATCGCCATGCTGGAAGCCTTTTCCGCCGCCTGGAACCGCCACGACCTGCCGGCGCTGATGCGCTTCATGCACCCCGACTGCGTCTTCGAGACCGCCGCCGGCCCCGACAGCTGGGGCACCCGGCACATCGGCCACGAAGCCGTCGCCAAGGCTTTCGCCTCGGCGTGGCAGGCCTTTCCCGACGCGCAGTGGCGCAACGGCCGGCACTGGGTCGCAGGCGAACGCGGCGTCTCGGAATGGACCTTCACCGGCACCGCCGCCGACGGCGCGCGCAGCGAGTCGGACGGGGTCGACCTGTTCACCTTCAAGGACGGGCTGATCCTGGTGAAGAACGTCTTCCGCAAGGCGCGGCCGCTGCTGCCGGCGGCCTGAAGCAGGACACGGCCATGAGCATCGCCGCACCGCGCGAGCTGTTCGCGCCCTACGACCCGGCCTACGACCCGCTGGTCTCCGACGGCCCCGGCCGCAACCGCGACTACGCGCCGACCTACTGGGCGGCCACCGCCGGCGCGCCGCCCGACGACGACGGCCCGCTGGCAGGCGACATCGACGCCGACGTGGCGATCATCGGCTCCGGCTTCACCGGCCTCGCGACCGCGCTGTTCCTGGCCGAGGCGCACGGCATCAAGGCGGTGGTGCTGGAAGCCAACCGCGTCGCCTGGGGCTGCACCAGCCGCAACGGCGGCCAGGGCCAGAACGCCAGCGGCCGGCTCTACCGCTCGCAGTGGATCGAACGCTGGGGCCTGGCCACCGCGCGCCGGCTGGACGAGGAAATCCGCTTCGGCTTCGAGACCTTCAAGGACCTGGTGGCCGGCGCCGACTGCGATCCGCAGCCCGGCGGCCACCTGTACGTCGCGCACCGGCCGCAGAAGATGGCCTTCCTGGCCAACGAGGCGAAGGTGATGCGCGACCGGTTCGGCTACGACACCCGCATGCTGAGCGCCGCCGAGGTGCGGGCCGAATACTGCAACGACCAGGACGCCGCCGGCGCGATGCACGAGGCCGAGGGCATCTGCGTGCATCCGCTCAAGCTGGCCTACAGCTACCTGAAGCGGGCCCGCGCCGGCGGCGCGCGGGTGCATCCGTCGAGCCCGGTGACCGGCTGGGAAACCAAGGGCGGCGTGCACCACCTGAAGACGCCCGGCGGCACGGTGCGGGCGCGCGCGGTCGGCATCGCCACCGGCGCCTACACCGCGCCGGGGCTGCATCCGAGCCTCACCAACCGCTACTTCCCGGTGCTGTCGAACTCGATCGTGACCCGGCCGCTGACCGACGCCGAGCTGGCGGCGACCAACTTCCTGACCCACGAGGCGATCACCGACACCCGCACGCTGCGCTTCTACTACCGGCTGCTGCCCGACAAGCGGGTGCAGATCGGCAGCCGCAGCGCGATCACCGGCGCCGACGCCAGCGGCCCGGCGCACTACGCGCTGCTGGTGGACGGCCTGGCGCGCAAGTTCCCGCCGCTCAAGGGCATCCGCATCGACTACTCGTGGTGGGGCTGGGTCGACGTGGCGCACGACATGATGCCGCGCGTGATGCAGCCGGATCCGAAGCAGGCGGTGTTCTATGCGCTGGGCTACGGCGGCAACGGCGTGTCGTTCTCGGCCCATGCCGGGCGGCGGCTGGCGCAGCGCATCGCCGGCCAGCCGGACCCGGTCTTCGACCTGCCGATCTACGACAGCCCGCTGCCCTTTCCCGCCCAGGGCGAATGGGCGGCGCGCTTCCGGCGCTTCGGCCAGGGCATGCTCTACCGCTGGTACTACCTGCAGGACGAAATACTGTGACGACCACCACCCTCTACGTCGCCCGCCGCATCCTCACCATGAACCCGATGCAGCCGGAAGCGACCCACGTCGCGGTGCGCGACGGCCGGGTGCTCGGCGTAGGCAACCTGGCCGAGCTGTCGGCCTGGGGCCCTCACGTGCTGGACGAGCGCTTCGCCGACAAGGTGCTGATGCCCGGCCTGGTCGAAGGCCACTCGCACCTCAAGGAAGGCAGCATGTGGGACCTGCCGTACCTCGGCTGGTTCGACCGGCGCGATCCGCGCGGCAAGGTCTGGAGCGGCCTGCGCTCGATGGACGCGGTGGTCGCGCGACTGGCCGAGATCGACGCGGAGATGACGGCCAAGGGCCTCGCGGCCGACGAGCCGCTGATCGCCTGGGGCTTCGATCCGATCTACTTCGGCGGCGAGCGCATGACCACCGAGCACCTCGACCGCATCGGCGGCGGGCGGCCGATCGTGATCGCCCATGCCAACGGCCACCTGATGAACGTCAACGGCGCGATGCTGCGGCTGGCCGGCATCACGCGTGACAACGAGGTCGAGGGCGTGGTGAAGTTCGCCTCGGGGGAACCGAACGGCGAGCTGCAGGAGCCCGCCGCGATGTTCCTGGTGATCCGCAAGATCGGCGACGCCGGCCTGCTGGCGCCGATGACCGAGCCCGGCGTGCGGGCCTTCGCCGCGCTGGCCTGCCTGCAGGGCGTGACCACCGCGACCGACCTGGTCAACAAGCTGGGCGAGGCCGACTGCGCGGTGCTCGAGGCCGCGCTGGCCGACGATTCGGTCGGCGTGCGCATCCTGCCGGCCTTCCAGGCCTTCCACGGCACGCATGGCGCGGCCCAGGGCGCCGAGCACGTCAAGGCGCTGGTCGCCCGCAACACCGACAAGCTGCGCTACGGCCTGGTGAAGATGATGCTGGACGGCTCGATCCAGGGCTTCTCGGCCCGGCTGCGCTGGCCGGGCCACTTCAACGGCGCGCCCAACGGCATCTGGGTGACCGCGCCGGCGCAGTACGAGGCCGACTTCGAGACCTACCACCGCGCCGGCCTGCAGATCCACACCCACACCAACGGCGACGAGGCCAGCGCCGCGGCGATCGACGCGGTCGAGCGCATCCTGGCGCGCGCGCCGCGGGCCGACCATCGCCATGTGCTGCAGCACGGCCAGATGATCGACGCGCCGCTGTTCGGCCGCATGAAGACGCTGGACCTCGGCGCCAACCTCTTCGCCAACCACCTCTGGTACTGGGGCGACCAGCACTACGAGATGACACTCGGCCCGGACCGCGCCCATCGCCTGGACGCCTGCGGCAGCGCGCTGGCCGCGGGCGTGCCGCTGGCCATCCACTCGGACGCGCCGGTGACGCCGCTCGGGCCGCTCTTCACCGCCTGGTGCGCGGTCAACCGGGTGACGCCGAAAGGCCGCGTGCTGGGCGAGGCCGAGCGCCTGACCGTGCCGCAGGCGCTGCGCGCCATCACGCTCGGCGCCGCCTGGACCCTGAAGCTCGACCACGAGATCGGCAGCATCGAATGCGGCAAGCGGGCCGACTTCTGCGTGCTGGAGGACGACCCGCTGGCGGTCGATCCGATGGCGCTGAAGGACGTGCGGGTCTGGGGCACTGTGCTCTCGGGCCGCGTCTTCCAGGCCGGGACGGCCACCGAATGACTGCCGCCCGCCTGCCGCTCACCGTCATCGGCGGCTTCCTCGGCGCCGGCAAGACGACCCTGCTCAACCACTGGCTGCGCCGGGCGGAGGGCCAGCGGCTGGCGGTGCTGGTGAACGACTTCGGCGCGCTCGACATCGACGCCGGCCTGATCGAGGCCAGCGCCGGCGACACGATCGCGCTGGCCAACGGCTGCGTCTGCTGCCAGATCGGCGACGACCTGTCGCGGGCGCTGATCCGGGTGCTCGAAGCCGGCAGCGCCTTCGACGCGGTGGTGATCGAGGCCAGCGGCGTCTCCGATCCGTGGCGCATCGCGCAGCTCGGCCGGGCCGATCCGGGCCTCGGCCTGGACGGCGTGATCGTGCTGGTCGACGCCGGCGCCGCGCTCGCGCAGTCGCGCGACCCGCAACTGGCGGACACGCTGGAGCGGCAGCTGCGGGCGGCCGACCTGGTGGTGCTCAACAAGCGCGAGCTGGTCGACGACGCCGGGCGCGCCGCGCTGGCGCGGTGGATCGAGGGCGTGGCCGGCCCGGTGCCGCTGGTCGATGCGGTGCAGGCGGCGGTGCCGCTGGCCCTGCTGAGCGGGCTGGCGATGCCGGCCGTGGCGGCGCCCTGCGGCTGCGGCCATCACGACCACGTTCACGACCACGACCACGACCACGACCATGTCCACGGGGACCACGCGGCACCCGACCACGGCAGCGTCTTCGAAAGCATGTCCTTCCGCCCGCCGCAGGCCTTCGACGCCGGCGCCCTGCGCGCCTGGCTGCAGTCGCCGCCGCCCGGTCTGCTGCGCCTGAAGGGCTGGCTGCGAACTTCTCGCGACGACAAGGGCGCCAGCGATTGGTCCGAGGTCCAGGTCGCCGGCCGCCGTGGCACGCTTCGGCCCATGCCACCCGACCTGCCGAGCCCGAGCGAGAGCGCCGTGGTCGCCATCGGCCTGCGCGGGACACTGCCGCGCGCCGCGCTCCAATCCTTCTTCGCCGGCCCGACGCCGGATCGCCTCCCATGAAAGCCACCCTCGCTCTCGACACTCCCGCCCTGCAGGCGCCGCTGATGGGCCGCGACCTGATCGCCGCCCTGGCCGTGGTGGTCATCTGGGGCCTGAACTTCGTCGCGATGAAGTTCTCCCTGCACGCCTTCACGCCCTTCCAGCTCGGCGCCGCGCGCTATGTCTTCGCCGTCCTGCCGCTGGTGCTGATCGTCAAGCGGCCGCGGCTGCCGGTGCGCTGGCTGCTCTGCTATGGCCTGGCGCAGGGCGTCGGCCAGTTCGGCCTGCTGTTCGTGGCGCTGCAGGCCGGCATGACCGCGGCGCTGGCCTCGGTGGTCATGCAGACCCAGGTCTTCTTCACCACCCTGCTCGGCGTGCTGCTGCTGCACGAGCGCATCAGCAAGCCGCTGCGTGTCGGGCTGGCGCTGGCGGCGATCGGCCTGGGCTGCTTCGCGCTCAACTTCGTGGTCGGCGCCAGCGGCGGCACGACGGTGCTCGGGCTGGTGCTGAACCTCGGCGCGGCGGCGATGTGGGGCGCCTCGAACATCGTCACCCGGCGCGCGCAGGCCGCGCATCCGGACTACGACGCCCTGCAGTTCGTGGTGTGGAGCAGCCTGGTGCCGATCCTGCCCTTCATCGCGATGAGCCTGCTCTTCGATCCGCCGGCGGCCCGCTGGCAGTGGACGCAGGCCAGCTTCGGCGCCTGGCTCGGCGTCGCCTACCTGGGCTGGGTGGCGACCATCACCGCCTATGCGCTGTGGACCGGCCTCTTCAAGCGCCATCCGGCCAACCGGGTCGCGCCCTTCAGCCTCGGCGTGCCGGTGGTCGGCCTGGCCGCCGGCATGGGACTGCTCGGCGAGACGGTCACGCCCTGGCAGTGGGCCGGCATCGGCTTCGTGGTGGCCGCGCTGGCGGCGGTGATGTTCGGCAACCGGTGGGCGTCACGCGGCAGCCGTTGAGGGCCCTGGCGGGGCGGCCATGACCTCGGGCGTCATCGACCCGGCGCGTCCGTGGCGCGACAGTGGAGGCGAACCCACCAAGGAACCCAGCCCCATGAACTTCGACATCCTCCCGCTCGCCATCGGCCTCCTGATCGGCATCGCCGCCGTCGGCTCCTGCATCGGCATCGGCCTGGCCGGCTCCAAGCTGCTGGAAAGCACCGCCCGCCAGCCCGAGCTGAAGGACACGCTGCAGACCCTGTTCTTCCTGATCGCCGGCGTCACCGACGGCGCCTTCATCATCGCCACCGGCATCGGCCTGTGGTTCGCGACCGCGAACCCGTTCCGGCACTGATTGCGCCGCCGAAGGCGTCAGCGCTGGCCGATGCGGACGTCGCCGAACAAGGCCTTCAGCTCGCGCGGCTGCGAGCGCCAATACTGGTGCGGCGCCTCGACCGTGCCGCCCAGCTCGGCGGCGGCGCGCCAGGGCCAGTGCGGCTCGAACAGGATCGCGCGGGCCAGCGCCACCAGGTCGGCCTCGCCGGCCTCGAGGATCGCCTCGGCCTGCTTCGGCTCGGTCACCAGGCCGACCGCGATCACCGGCAGGTCGACCGCGGCCCGCACCTGCGCGGCCAGCGGCACCTGGTAGCCCGGGCCGAGCGGGATCTTCTGCAGCGGCGAGACGCCGCCCGAGGACACGTGCAGGTAGCTGCAGCCGCGCTTCGCCAACGCCTGGCCGAAGGCGATGCTCTGCGTCACGTCCCAGCCGCCCTCGACCCAGTCGGTGGCCGAGACCCGCACCCCGACCGGCATGCGCGCGGGCACCGCGGCGCGGACCGCCTCGAAGACTTCCAGCGGGAAGCGCATGCGGTTCTCGAGCGAACCGCCGTAGCCGTCGGTGCGCTGGTTGGCGATCGGCGAGAGGAACTGGTGCAGCAGGTAGCCGTGGGCCGCATGCAGCTCGATCGCGTCGATGCCGAGCGCCTCGGCGCGCTTCGCGGCCTGCACGAAGGCCGCCTTGACCCGCGCCAGGCCGTCCTCGTCGAGCGCCACCGGCGGCGGCTCGCCGGCCGCGTGCGGCAGCGCCGAGGGCGCGAAGGTTTCCCAGGCGCCTTCGTCGGGCGCCAGCGACTGGCCGCCGTCCCACGGCGCGTGGCTGGAGGCCTTGCGCCCGGCATGGGCCAGCTGGATCGCGACCGGGATGTGCGAATGGCGGCGGATCGAGGCCAGCACCTTGGCCAGCGCCGCCTGGTTGGCATCGGAATAGAGACCGAGGTCGCCCGGCGTGATGCGGCCCGGGTCCTCCACCGCGGTCGCCTCGATGATCAGGAGGCCGGCGCCCGACAGCGCCAGCTGCCCGAGGTGGATCAGGTGCCAGTCGGTGGCGCTGCCCTCCTCGGCCGTGTATTGGCACATCGGCGCGATGACGATGCGGTTGCGCAAGGCCAGCGGGCCGAGGGCGAAGGGACTGAAGAGGACGCTCATGAGGACCTGCGAAAGAAGAAGGAAGCGGTCCTTATATCGGCACCGCGCCGGCCGCGCCGAGCGGGGGGCTTCCTTGGCCCAGCACGCGCAGCATGCCTTCCTGCGCGGTCGAGGCCACCAGCCGGCCGTCGCGGGTGTAGATGCTGCCGCGGCACAGGCCGCGCGCGCCGCCGGCGCTGGGCGAGTCGATGCTGTAGAGCAACCAGTCGTCGAGCCGGAAATCGCGGTGGAACCACATCGCGTGGTCGAGGCTGGCCGGGCGCACCTGCCCGCTGATGAAGCTCAGGCCGTGCGGCCGCATCGCGGCGCGCAAGAGGCCGTGGTCGGAGGCGTAGGCCAGGAGCGCGCGGTGCACGATCGGGTCGTCCGGCAGCGGGGCGATGGCGCGGAACCAGATCGCGCTCTCGGCCGGGCGCGGGGCCGGCGTCAGCATGTCGTCCGGCTCGACCCGGCGGTATTCGAGGCCATGCGGCTGCAGGCCCTTGGCACGCCAGCGCTCGGCCAGCCGGTCGCCGAGCGCGATGCGCTGGTCGAGCTCGCTCGGCAGGCCCTCGGGGCCGTCGACGAGCGGCATCGGGTTCTGGTGCTCGATGCCCTGGTCGACCGTCTGGAACGAGGCCGACAGCTCGAAGATGACCCGCTCGCCCTGCCGCGCGACCACGTGCCGGGTGGTGAAGCTGCGCCCGTCGCGCACCCGGTCGACCGCGTAGTCGATCGGCGCGTGCTCGCCCGGCAGCAGGAAGTAGGCGTGCATCGAATGCACCGGACGCTCGGCGCCGACGGTCAGGCTGGCCGCCATCAGCGCCTGGCCCAGCACCTGGCCGCCGAAGACGGCGGGCGTGCCGATGTCCTCGCTCTGGGCCCGGAAGCGGTCCTCGCCGAGGGGTTCGAGATGCATCAGCTCGACGAGCTGGCCGACCAGGTGGGCGGCGGTGGCGGGATCGGTCATCGCGGTTCGCGTCCGGGGGACGCGCTAGGTGAAAACCCTGACGATAGCAAAGAGCGGGCGAAAAACCTGTCCCGTGCCTGTCAGGGACCGCTCCTTCAGCGGTCCAGGTCGACGCCGTCCGCCGCGAGCCGCTGCTGCAGCGCCGCCACGTCGATGTCGGCGAATCGCGCACCGTTCGCCGTTGCCGTCGCCGCCGCGGTGCCGGCCGCCTGCCCCATCACGAAGCAGCCGCCGCTGACCCGCGCCGCCGCCTGGCCCTGGTGCGTCATCGAGGCGCAACGGCCGGCCACCAGCAGGTTGTCGACGCCGCGCGGCACCAGCATGCGCCAGGGCAGGTGGTTGTAGGCGCGCTCCGGATCGCGCGGGAAGAACCATTCGATCTGCCCGGCGCTGTGCATCTCCATCGGCCAGGCGTTGAGGCCGATGCAGTCGTCGAAGCGCGCCGACGACAGGATGTCCTCGCCCGAGAGCGCATACAGCCCCTCGATGCGGCGCGATTCGCGGATGCCGACCTGCGGCGCGATCTCGACGATCGCCGACGCGCCGAAGCCCGGCACCTCGGCCTTCAGGAAGCGGAAGAATTCGCCGATCTGGCGGCGGCCCTCGAGCTCGCCCTCGCTCAGCTGGCGGGCGTCGACCGCGTTCATCGCCTGGCCGGCGGCGTTGCGGATCTGGGTCACGTTGGCCCGCCATTCGCGCGGGTCGATCTGCGGCCGCAGGATGGCGCCCTCGCGCGGGAAGGCGTAGGCCTCCGGGTCGCGGGCGCGCACCGCCGCCATCAGCTCGTTGATCGCCTTGAATTCACCGACCGCCGCCAGCGCCGGCGCCGCCTCGACCTGGCCGACCCGGAACATGGTCGACGGATAGAGCCCGCTGCCCTGGCCGTCGCCGACCTCGAAGGGCACGCCGGCGAAGGCGGCAACGTCGGCGTCGCCGCTGCAGTCGACGAAGGCGCGGGCGCGGATCGCCTGCCGGCCCGACTTGGTCTCGACCACCAGCGCGGCGATGCGCGGACCGTCCATGACCACCGCCGCGGCCAGCGCGTGGAACAGCAGCTCGACGCCGGCGTCGAGCAGCAGCTGGTCGGCCGCGCACTTGTAGACCGAGGTGTCGTAGGAGCGCACGCGGATGCGGCCCTGCATGCCGTCCTGCGGCTTGTTGAGGCCGCCCAGCGCGTCGATGCGGGCGAGAAGGTCGTCGGCCACGCCGTGCACCAACTGGGTCATCTCGCCGTTGCGGCGGCCGTAGAGGCCGGCGAAGTTGGTGACGCCGCCCGCGGTGCCCATGCCGCCCAGGAAGCCGTAGCGCTCGACCAGCAGCGTGCGGGCGCCGTGGCGCGCCGCGGCGACCGCGGCGGCGATGCCGGCCGGCCCGCCGCCGACCACCACCACGTCGCAGTCGGCGTAGACCGGCAGCGCGCGCTGCGGCTCGATCACCGGGGCTGCGTTCATTGCAGCGTGATCCCGTGGGTGGAAATGATCCGGGTCATGATGGCCGACTCCTGCTGCACCCGCGTGCGCATGCCTTCCGGCGAGCTGCCGACCGCCTGCCAGCCCTGGTCGAACAGGCGCTGGCGCACCTCGCCCGACTTCATGATCTGGGCCATCGCCTGCGTGAGCTTGTCCTGCGCCGGCTTCGAGAGGCGGGCGGGGCCGAGCAGCGCCACCCACACTTCCAGGTCGACGTCGCGCACGCCGGCGTCGGCCAGCGGCGGCACCTCGGGCATCAGCGCGCTGCGGCCGCTGGTGACGCCGATCGCCTTGATCTTGCCGGCTTTCACCTGCGGCAGCGCCAGGCCCGGCGGGATCAGCGCCATCTGGATCTGGCCGCTCAGGAGCGCGGTCATCACCTGCGGATTGCCCTGGTAGGGCACGTGCACCGGCAGCAGCCCCGGCACCTTGCTCTTCAGCAACTCCATGCCCAGGTGGCCGACCGAGCCGACGCCGACCGAGCCGTAGCTCCAGTGGTCGCCGGCCTTGCGGGCGGCGTCGAAGAAGGCGGCGCCGCCGGGCTGGTCGGGCTGCGTCACCAGCACCAGCGGCGCGGTGGCGATCAGCGACAGGTCGGCGAAGTCCTTGGCCGGGTCGTAGGGCAGCTTCGGATACAGCATCTTCGACGAGGTGAGGTTGCCGTTGATCACCACGCCCAGCGTGTGATCGTCGGTCGCCTTGGCCACCATGTCGGCCGCGATGTTGCCGGAGGCGCCCGGCTTGTTCTCCACCACGATCGGCTGGCCGAGGGCCTTGCCCAGCGGCTCCGCGATGGTGCGGGCGGCGATGTCGGGCGTCGAGCCGCCGGGAAAGCCGACCAGGAGGCGGATCGGCCGGTTCGGCCAGTTGGCGCCCTGGGCCATGGCGGCCAGGGGCAGGGCGCAGGCGGCTGCGACGAGCAGCGCTCTCTTGAGGAGTTGCATGGAACTTCGGGGAAAAAGGGGAAGGGACGCCGAGGATAAGCGCGGTCAATCCAGGAAGGCTTCGCGCAGGACGCCCATGGCCTGCTGCACCGGCCGGTCCGAGTAGCTGAAGAGCACGCATTCGCCCCGGGCCGACAGCCTGAGCGGCGCCCACGAAGGCACCACGAAGGTGTCGCGCGGTGCGAAGTCGAAGCGCTGGCCGGCGATCTCGGCGCTGCCGCGGCCCTCGACCACGCTGTAGACGGTGCCGTCGGTGGCCCGATGCGTCTTGCCGGCGAAGCCCTCGGGCAGCAGCTGCAGGCAGGTCGCCATGGTCGGCATCGGCGAGCCGCCCGTGAGCGGATTGACGTAGCGCAGCTTGTGGCCGAGCCAGGCGTCCGGCGCCTCCTGATGCTGCAGCTGCGCCAGCGCCTCGCGGCTGCGGGCATAGGGGTAGTTGAAGATCGGCGAGGTCGGCGACACGTGGTCGTGCCGGACCGGCACCATGTTGTGGCCGAAGCGCGCCAGGCTGTGGCCCTCGGGCTTGGCCACCTGCTGCTGGCTGGCGTCGTCGTTCTCGGCAAAGCCGGCGTCGAAGAAGCGCAGCATCGGAATGTCCAGGCCGTCGAGCCAGACCACCGGCTCGCTGGTGCCTTCGATGCCCTCGTTGCCGTGGTCGTGCCAGGCCCAGGACGGCGTGATGATGAAGTCGCCCGGGAACATGGTGGTGCGCTCGCCCGCCACGGTCGTGTAGGCGCCTTTGCCATCGACGATGAAGCGCAGCGCGGACTGCACGTGGCGGTGCGACGGCGCCACCTCGCCCGGCATGATCAGCTGCAGGCCGGCGTAGAGCGACTGGGTGATCGACGAGCGGCCGGGCAGCGCCGGGTTCTCCAGCACCAGCACCCGGCGCACCGCTTCCTCGGCGGTGATCAGCTCGGCCGACTGCATCAGCAGCGGGCGGATCTCGTCGTAGCGCCAGAGCGCCGGCACGCAGGGCGTCTGCGGCTCGCGCGGCACCAGCGCATGCAGCGACTCCCACAGCGGCGTCAGGTTCAGCGGGCGGATGCGCTCGTAGTAGGCGCGGCGTTCGGCGGTGGCACTCATGGGCTTGTCTCCCGGCGCCGAGTGACGCCGCGACCCCGATTCTGATCAATCCGCGCCGCGGCCGCCGAAGGCCGGCGCCACGACCCCCAGGTTGGCACGGCCCTCGCATAATCGTCGCGGGCGCTTTCGTTCCCGATCCACTCGTCGCCCAGGCACCCCATGTCCTCCATCACCCTGCGCTTCCTGGCCGAGCCCAACACCGTCAACTTCGGCGGCAAGGTCCATGGCGGCACCGTCATGAAGTGGATCGACGAGGCCGGCTACGCCTGCGCCACCAGCTGGTCGAAGCGCTACTGCGTGACCGTCTTCATCGGCAGCATCCGCTTCCACCGGCCGATCATGATCGGCGACCTGGTCGAGGTCGAGGCGCGGCTGGCCTACACCGGCAACAGCAGCATGAACATCTCGGTCGAGGTGCGCAGCGGCGACATGAAGGGCGGCGAGATGCACAAGACCACCGAATGCCTGGTGGTCTTCGTCTCGGTCGACTCGCACGGCCGGACGCTGCCGGTGGACACCTTCACGCCGGAAACACCGGGCGAGATGGCGCTGGCGGAGCGGGCGCGGGCGCATCTGGATGCGACGCGGGCGGCGGGCGTGGCCGCGGTCAAGGGATGAGGCGGCTCTGCCCGTCCTCGAACCAGCTGAGGTCGAAACCATCCTTGAGCAGGACGCAGCGGGTGCCTCCGGGCGCCGCTGCATTCGTGCGAAGCAGGTATTTCGCGAGCGTGCCGGCGTCCTCGCTCAGCACGTGGGAAATGCCCTCGCATTGGCACTGCGCGATCAGCTTGTAGTCGTCCTTCACGCGCGCCCGGTCGTCCGCGGCGTCGCGCGGCATCGGTCGCCGCAGCAGGAGACCGCAGGCCATCGCGTGGTCGACGTTGAAGGGAAGCACGACGAAGTTGCGCAGCGGCAGATCGTTGATCGGCTGCCTGACTTGGAATTCGGAAATGGCAATGGTCGACAGGAATAAGGGCACCTGGCGCGCCACGCATTCGCGGTAGTAGCGCAGGGCGGTGTCGTGATGGGGCCGGCCGGGATCGCTGAACGAGATGAGGAAACTCGTGTCCAGGAGGACGCTGTTCAATCCGCGCCTCCGCGCAAGTCGTCCACCCACGAGGTCGCGTCGGGAACATCGTTCCAGGCCTGCGCGCCACGTCGGGTCATGCGCGCCAGCTCGTCTTCGTCGATGCCCGGCGCGTATTCCACGAACTCCATCAAGCGGGCGTCACGCAGCTCGTGGGTCAGCACGTTGTATTGGGCCCTGACCCTCAACATTGCCATCTTGTAGAGCCGATTGGTCTTCTCGTTGCGCAGCAGTTCTCGGTCGGCCGACACCTTGAGCGACGTGCCGTCCGGCAGGCGAACGTGCGCATTGGCCCGGCTGACGCCGCCGAGGTCCTCGATCTCACCGCGGACGTAGCGCTCCACCTGGACCCATTGGTCCGCATCGTCGCTGCGGTAGTCGCTGTCGATGCTGATCAGGATGGGGCGGTCAAGGAAGGGCGCGCCGATCCGCACGGAAACCTCGCGGCTGGCGCGCGCGGCCTTCTGCCACTTCTCGACGATCTCGCGGCGTCGGCGATCCAGCCGGTCCAGGCGCTCGCCGCCAAGCAGCGCCTCCAGGTCGTTGAACAGCAATGGCGCCGCCGGGATGGGCGCGGTCTGGATCGCGACCGAGCCGGGCTCGACCGACACCTCCAGCTGGGCCGTGTCGATTTCTCGCGATTCGCCCCGCAGGAACGCCTCGACATCGGCGGCGAAGTCGGCGAGTGAACGCAGCCGAACCCGCTCCGGCGTGGCCTCGTATCCCGCCGAGCGATCGATCAGGGCAACGGTGATGCGCTGGGCTTCCATGATCCCGCCGATTGTAGGTTCGGCGATATCGCGGCGCAGGTCAGCCGACCACCGTCCCGCTCACTTCCCCCAACCCGATCCGCACCGCCCCCGCGCGCTCGCAGAAGCCGCGCAGGCTCAAGGTGTCGCCGTCTTCCAGGAAGGTGCGGCGTTCGCCGTTGGGCAGGCTGATCGGGTTCTTGCCGCCGAGGGTGAGCTCCAGCAGCGAGCCGGCCTCGTCGGGCTTCGGGCCCGACAAGGTGCCGGAGCCGAGCAGGTCGCCCGGCTGCAGGTTGCAGCCGTTGACCGTGTGGTGCGCGACCAGCTGCGCCGCGGTCCAGTAAGCGGCCTGGGCGCTGTTGCCGCGCGAGAGGCGCACCGCGGGCTGGCCGTCGGCGCGCATCTTTTCGGTCTGCAGCCAGACCTCGAGCGTGATGTCGAGCGCGCCGGCCTCGCGGTTGGCGGCGCCGTCCAGGTAGGGCAGCGGCTGCGGCTCGCCGGCGGCGCGCTCGAAGGCGGCGCGGAAGGGCGCCAGCGCTTCCATGGTGACGATCCAGGGCGACAGCGTGCTGGCGAAGTTCTTCGCCAGGAAGGGGCCGAGCGGCTGGTATTCCCAGGCCTGGATGTCGCGCGCCGACCAGTCGTTGAGCAGCGTGACGCCGAAGAGGTGCGACTCGGCCTCGCCGATCGCGATCGGCTCGCCGAGCACATTGCCGCGGCCGATCACGAAGCCCAGTTCCAGCTCGTAGTCGAGGCGCTTCGACGGGCCGAAGCCGGGCTCGGCGGCATCCGGCGCCTTGGTCTGCCCCTGCGGCCGCTTGAAGCGCTGCCCGCTGACCCCGATCGACGACGCCCGGCCGTGGTAGCCGATCGGCACCCACTTGTAGTTGGGCATCAGCGGCTGGTCGGGGCGGAAGAGCTTGCCGACCGTGGTCGCGTGATGGATGCCGGTGTAGAAGTCGGTGTAGTCGCCGATGCGGCAGGGCAGCTGCATCGTGACCGCGTCCTGGCGCACCAGCGCGCCCTGCCAGGCTGCCTGCTTGTCGCTGCCTTCGGCCAGGCCTTCGGAGATCGCGCGGCGCAGCGCCACACGCTCCTCGGGTGTCGCGGCGATCAGCTCGTTCATGTCGTCGGTGTCGATCAGCCGGGCCATGCGCAGGTCGAGGATGCTGTCGCCGATGGCCACGCCGATGGCGGGCAGCACGCGCCGGTCGGGCCGCGGCTGGCGCAGGAAGGTGCCGAAGGGCAGGTTCTGGATCGGGAAGTCGCAGCCCGTGTCGTTGGCGGAATCGACCCAGCTGCGCAGCTTCGGGTCGTGGGTGCTGTCAACGGATTGGATGGATGTCATGGCTTGAATTGGTCCTTGAGGCCGGCCCAGCAGTCGGCGTAGTCGTTGTCCAGCGCCGGGCTCTGCAGCGCGTAGTCGGTCGGCACGAATCGGAAGCGGCTCTCGAACATGAAGGCCAGCGTGTGGTCGAGCTTCTGCGGTGCGAGCGGCGCGTGGCTGGCCTTGTCGAAGGCTTCCTCGTCGGGGCCGTGCGGCACCATGCAGTTGTGCAGGCTGGCGCCGCCGGGCTTGAAGCCGCCCGGCTTGGCGTCGTACTGGCCGTGGACCAGGCCCATGAATTCGCTCATCAGGTTGCGGTGGTACCAGGGCGGACGGAAGGTGTCTTCCATCACCAGCCAGCGCGGCGGGAAGATGACGAAGTCGCAGTTGGCGGTGCCGGGCGTGTCCGAGGGCGAGGTCAGCACGGTGAAGATCGACGGGTCCGGATGGTCGAAGCTGATCGACCCGATGGTCATGAAGTGCGCCGTGTCGTACTTCACCGGCGCGAGGTTGCCGTGCCACGCCACCACGTTGAAGGGCGAATGGCTGGTCGGCGCCGACCACAGGCGGCCGCTCGACTTCTTGACCAGCTCGTAGGGCACGGTGCCGTCCTCGAAGGCCGCCACCGGCGCCTGGAAGTCGCGTGCGTTGGCCAGGCCGTTGGAGCCGATCGGGCCCAGCTCGGGCAGCCGGAACTGCGCGCCGTAGTTCTCGCAGACATAGCCGCGCGATATGCCGTCCGGCAGGTCGATCTTGAAGACCACGCCGCGCGGCACCAGCGCGATCTCGCCCGGCGCGACGTCGAGCACGCCCATCTCGGTGGTCAGCACCAGCCGGCCCTGCTGCGGCACCAGCAGCAGTTCGCCGTCGGCGTCGACGAAGGCGCGGCGCTGCATCGAGCGGCTGGCGGTGTAGACATGCGCCGCCACGCCCTGCTGGGCCTCGGCGTCGCCGTTGGCGCACAGCGTGCGCATGCCGTCGACGAAGTCGCAGTCGACGTCGTCCAGCGGGATCGGCGCCCAGCGCAGCGGCTCGGGCGGCAGCGCGATCTCGCGGTCGGCGCCGGTCTTCCAGTGCGGCTGGGCATAGGGCTTGTAGCGGCCGGCCACCACCGAGGGCTGCCGGCGATACAGCCAGCTGCGCCGGTTGTCGCGCCGCGGCGCGGTGAAGGCGGTGCCCGAGAGCTGCTCGGCGTAGAGCTTGAGCGGCGCCTGCTGCGGGCTGTTGCGGCCCTGCGGCAGCGCGCCAGGGACCGCCTCGGTGGCGTATTCGTTGCCGAAGCCGCTCTGGTAGCGGCGCTCGTCGGCGGTGGCGTTCGTCGTCATGTCCTGCTTTCTCTCGAAGGGATTCAGGTCGCGCGCGCGGCGGCCAGGGCCTCGCGCAGCACGGCGGTCGAGCCGATGTGGTTGGCCAGCAGCAGCACCAGGCGCGCGTTCAGCGCCTGGCTCTCGTCGCCGGACAGGCCCTGGTGGGCCTCGATCAGCGCCTCGTAGAAGTCGTCGGGCGCTTCCAGGTTTGGGGTGGTGGTGAGTGTCGTTGTCTCCATGTCGCTCGGCTCCTTGTTCTCAGGGCTTGCCCATCGCGCGGTCGCGGGCGGCGCGCACCGCCAGCGGCGTCGGCTGCCGCCAGCGGGCGCACACGTGCTGGTCCGGCCGCAGCAGGTAGACGGTGCCGTCCCGCGCGTCGTAGCGCTTGGCCGCCAGGCCGGCGGCGTCGCTGCTCGCCGCCACCTTGACCACGTGCAGCGGCAGGTCGGCCTCGGCCAGCGCGGCCAGGCTGCGCCGTGCTGCCTCACCGGAACCGAAGACCAGCGCGGTGAAGCGGGTCACGGCCTCGCCGGGCGCCGCGCTGGTGGCGCGCAGCAGCCAGCTCTCGCCGCCGCCGGCGCCGACCACCGGCGCATCGGCGGCGGCCGCGCCGGGCACCATCGGGCCTTCGAAGGCATCGACGTCCGGCGTGTTGAGCGGCGAGTCGTGCAGGGTGCTGGGCACCGACAGGCGCCCGCTGTTGACCAGCGCGCGGGCGAAGGGATGGCGCTTGGACAACTCCAGCACCGCGTCGCGGAACAGCCGGCTCACCTCGCTCTTGGGCGTGATGAAGTCGGTGGCGCGGGTCGAGTGACGGATGTTCTCGTCGGCGGCGGCCTCGCGCTCGGCGGCGTAGCTGTCGAGCAGCGCGTCGGGCGCCTCACGACGCAGCACCGCGGCCAGCTTCCAGGCCAGGTTGTCGGCGTCCTGCACGCCGGAGTTGGCGCCGCGCGCGCCGAAGGGCGACACGCCGTGCGCCGAGTCGCCGGCGAACAGCACCCGGCCATGCCGGAAGTGGTCCATGCGCTGGCAGGCGAAGGTGTAGACGCTGGCCCAGCCGATGTCGAAGCTGACCTTCTCGTGGCCGATGCTGTCGAGCAGCGCGCGCACCCGCGGGATGATCTTCTCGGGCTTGCGCTCCTCGACCGGATCGGCGTCCCAGCCGAGCTGGAAGTCGACCCGCCAGGTGTTGTCGGCCTGCTTGTGCAGCAGCACGCTCTGCTTCGGATGGAAGGGCGGGTCGAACCAGAAGCGGCGCTCGGTCGGCAGGTCGGCGTCCATCGTGACGTCGGCGATCAGGAAGCGGTCGCGGAACACGCGGCCGTGCGCTTCCTGGCCGAGCAGCTGGCGCAGGCTGGAGCGCGAGCCGTCGCAGGCGGCGACGTAGTCGGCGGCCAGCGTGTAGGGGCCGTCGGGCGTCTCGATGGTGAGCAGCGCGTGGTCGGCGTGCTGCGCGATGCCCGTCACCTGGCTGTGCCAGCGCAGGTCGATCAGCGGCAGCTCGGCGGCGCGCTCCAGCAGGTAGCCCTCGACGTAGTACTGCTGCAGGTTGATGAAGGCCGGCCGCTCGTGGCCGGCCTCGGGCAGGAGGTCGAAGCGGTAGACCTGCTCGTCCTTGAAGAACACCCGGCCGACGTGCCAGGACACGCCCTTGGCCACCATCCGGTCGCCGCAGCCGAGCCGGTCGAAGACCTCCAGCGTGCGCTTGGCGAAGCAGATCGCGCGCGAGCCGGTCGAGAGCGTGCAGTCGTTGTCGAGCAGCACCACCGGCACCTGGCGCTGGGCCAGGTCGATGGCCAGTGCCAGCCCGACCGGGCCGGCGCCGACGATCGCCACCGGATGGCGCGCCGGCGGCGCCGCGTCCTGGTCGGGATGGCGCCGGTGTTCGAAGCGCAGGGATTGGTAGTCGACCGGCGCGCCGGTCGTCGATGCGAGCCCGGCCATGGCTTCAGGTTTCCAGGGCCTTCCACATCTCGATGTCGCGCTCGGCGGTCCAGATGCGGGGGTCGACATATTCGGTGGCCTCGTCGAAGCAGCGGGTCACGTCGAAGGGCATGCAGTGGTCGAAGATGACCCAGTGGCCGTACTTGGGCTTGAGCGCGGCGTAGGTGTCCTTGTAGACCGCGTTGAGGTCCTTGCCGGCGGCCACGCCCTTCTGCACGTTGGCGTACACGTCGGCGATGAAGTTGCGGGTGTCGGCGAGGCCCTGCGCCACGTCGGCCGGCGTGGTGAGCGCGGCGCCGCGGCCGGGCACCAGCGCCTTGGGCTTCAGTGCCGCGACGTTGTCGAGCGTCTGCGGCCAGTCCTTGAAGTAGGCGTCGCCGGCGTAGGGCGTGGCGCCGAACTCGACCAGGTCGCCGCTCAGCAGGGTCTGCTCGCCCGGCAGCCAGACGACCGTGTCGCCCTTGGTATGGCCGCGGCCCAGCTGCAGCAGCTGGACTTCGAGCTTGCCGAGCCAGACGGTCATCTTGCCGGTGAAGGTCATCGTCGGCCAGGTCATGCCCGGCGGGACCGTCTCGACATTCTGGAAGAGACGCGGGAAGCGGCCGATCTCGCTGGCCTTGTCCTGCTCGCCGCGCTCGACGATCAGGTCGTAGGTGTCCTGGCTGGCCAGGATCTGCTCGGGCTCGTAGGCCGCGGCGCCGAGCACGCGCACCGCGTGGTAGTGCGTGAGCACCACGTACTTGATCGGCTTGTCGGTCACCTCGCGGATGCGGCGGATGACGTCGGCCGCCATGGCCGGCGTGGCCTGCGTGTCGGCCACCAGCACCGCGTCGTCGCCGATGACGATGCCGGTGTTGGGGTCGCCCTCGGCGGTGTAGGCCCAGGCATGTTCGGAAATCTGGCTGAAGGTGACCTTCTTTTCTTCGAGGTCGGCCTGGCTGGCGAATTTCTTGGTGGCGGTCATCGCGGGTCTCCTGCAGTTTGACTAAGATGAATGAATTCGCGTGGGACGAATTCGAGGAGTGTAAATCCTCGATCAGTTAATGTCTAATGCCTTCTGCATGAACGAATCTCAAAACAGCGCCCAGCGGGGCATCCAGAGCATCGAGGTGGGCGGCCAGCTGCTGCGCGCGCTGGTCCACGAAGGCCGCCCGATGGCGCTCAAGGACCTGGCGCGCGAGGCCGAGATGTCGCCGGCCAAGGCCCATCCGTACATGGTCAGCTTCGGCCGGCTCGGCCTGGTCGAACAGGATCGCACCAGCGGCCACTATCTGCTCGGACCGCTGGCCTTGCAACTGGGGCTGATCGCGCTGCAGCAGGCCGACCCGGTGCACATCGCCACGCCGCTGATCGGCGAACTGGCGGCCGAGGTCGGCCACACGATGGCGATCGCGGTCTGGGGCGACCGCGGCGCGACCATCGTGCGGATCGCCGAATCGCCGTCGGCGCTGCACGTCAACATGCGCCACGGCACGGTCTTCTCGCTGACCAACACCGCCTCGGGGCGGCTCTTCGGCGCCTACCTGCCGCCGGCCGAGGTCGAGCGGCTGCTGGAGGAGGAGCGCCAGCGCGAGCGCCGCGCGCCCGCCGCGACACCCTCACGCCACGGCACGCTGCCGGTGCGGCCGCTGCCGAGCTGGAAGGCCTTCGAGGCCCAGTTGCAAGAGGTCCGCGCGCACGGCCTCAGCCGCTCCGAGGGCGAGATCCTGCCGGGCGTGAACGCGATGTCGGCGCCGGTCTTCGACCACACCGGCGCGATCGTGCTGGCGCTGACCGCGATCGGGCCGGCCGCGATCTTCGACACCGCCTGGGACAGCGCACTGGCGACGACGATGAAGGCCGCCGCCGACCGGGTGTCGCAGCGGCTGGGCTGGTCGCCCGCCGCCGCGCAAGCCCTCAGGCCGGCGCCATGAAGCCGACGTCCTGCGGGTAGGCGACGCCGTTGCTGTCGGTGCCGCCGAAGTTCTTCAGGTTCGGCAGGATGCCCGGCAGGCTGCCCGCCGGCACGCCGAACCACTTGGCCAGGGTGGCGCCGTACTGGTCGACCGCAGTGGTCGGGATCAGCCGGCCCTGGCCGACGTGGCCGTCGTAGCCCGGCAGGGTCGAGGTGTTGTTGATGCTCACCACCTGCGGCGTGCCGTAGATCTGCTTGCCCTGCACCGCGCCGCCGACCACGAAGTGATGGCTGCCCCAGCCGTGGTCGGCGCCGTCGCCGTTGCTGGCCAGGGTGCGGCCGAAGTCCGACGCGGTGAAGGCGGTCACGTTGTTCGAGATGCCGAGCGCGACGGTCTGCCGGTAGAAGGCGGCCATCGCGTCGCTCAGCTGCTGCAGCAGCGGGCCGTGGTTGGCGATCAGGCCGGAGTGCAGGTCGAAGCCGCCCATCGAGACGAAGAACACCTGCCGCTTGGCGCCAAGCGTGGAGCGGCCGCGGATGATGCGCGCCACCATCTTGAGCTGCTGCGCCAGGCCGGTGTTCAGGCTTCCGAAGGCATCGGTGGGCGTGAAGGTCGAGGCGCCGATCGCGGTCGTGACCTGGCCCTGCGCGTCGACCGAGCGCTTGGTCACCCGGTTGTATTCGTTCTCCATCACGTGGGTGCGGGTCTGCTGCGCCAGCTGCACCATCGCCGCCTTCACCGTGCTGGAGCCGAAAGGGCTGCTGGCGAGGCTGTTGATCTGCACCGCGCCGCCGGTGCTGACCTGGTATTGCAGTGCGGTGTCGCCCGACAGGAAGACCGCGTTGCCGGCCACCGAGATGCAGGTGAACAGCGAATTGGTGTTCTGGTTCAGCGAGATGTCGCCGATCTCGCCGCCCCAGCCGACGGTCGAGCCGGCCGGCGCGTCCGACTGCCAGGTCGACTGCTGGTCGATGTGCGAGAACAGCTTCGGCGGGATCGGGTAGGCCTTGCTGTTCATGTTGTAGGTCGAGCGCGTCAGCGGCACCACCAGCGGGCCGACGTTCAGCTGCACCGCCATCTTCTGGTCGGTGTTGAAGAGCGTCGCCAGCTGCGTCATCGTCGGGTTCAGCGCGTACTGGCGGCCGTTCGGCAGCGCGGTGGTCGGCGTCAGCAAGGTGGCGGCGAGGCTGGCCTGCGGGATCGCCAGGCCGCCCGAGGTGCTGGGCAGCCGGATCGCGTTGTAGGCGTCGTAGCTCGGCTGGTCGTAGGTGACGACGGTGTTCGCATAGTCGTTGCCGCCGTAGAGGAAGACGCAGACCAGCGCCTTGTAGTCCTCCGGCGCGGCCGCCTGGGCCGCGGCCTCGCCCATCGCGGCGAGGTTGAGGGCGAAGGGCAGCGCGGTGCCGGTCAGGGCCAGCTGGCCGGAGCGGCGCAGGAAGGCGCGGCGCGTCTGGGCCTTGGGGTCGATCAGGTACATCGCGGCTCGCCTTATTTCTGGATCAGGTAGGAGGGCGCGGCCAGCACCATCAGGATCGCCGCATAGACCCGGTTCATCTTCACCGCGGTGGTGCTGGTGGAAGTCACCGCCGGCGTGTTGAGCGCGGTGGTGATGAGGCTGACCACGTCGGCCGACAGCTGGTTGCCGGTGAGCATCAGGTTCAGCCGGGCGACCAGCGAGACCGGGTCGAGCACCAGCGCCAGCTCGTTGGCGTAGGTGCCGTTGACGTCCTTGGTGTTGATCGGCAGCTGGCCCTGGACGAAGTTGAGGTAGCCGCCGACGGTGGTCTCGTCGACCAGCTGGAACTCGGGCGCCAGCAGCTTGGCGGCGGCGATCGCGGTCGAGGGCGGCACGTAGCCGGGCGCGAAGAAGTTGAACACCGAGGGCGAGCGCAGCGGGCTCTGCCCCAGCCCGTAGGTGGTGGAAGACAGGTCGCCGATCTTCCAGTTGCCGGTGGTCGAGGTGCCGCCGAAGGTGCGCGCCCATTGGGCGTAGCGCAGCATCGGCTCGCGCAGACGGCCGTAGGTGTTGTCGGTCAGGCCGGCCGGGCTGCGGGCCTCGTTGTCGAGCAGGATCGCGGCGAAGACGCTCTTCATGTCGCCGCGCACGCCGGCGCCGTTGTTGGCGAAGACCGCCGAGATCCGCGCCACGTAGGCCGCGCTCGGGTTGCTGGTCACCAGCCGCTGGATCAGCTGCTTGCCGATGAACGGGCCGACGTTCGGATGGTTGGCCAGCGTGTCGAGCGCGATCTTCAGCGAGTCGGGGCCGGTGGCATTGGCCGGCACCGTGGCGCCGAGGAAGGTGGCGGCGGTGCGCGAGTGGTAGACCGGGTTCAGCGCCATCGGGCGCTGGGTCCAGGCGTTGCTCTCGATGGTGTAGGTGGCGCCGGGCGGCGTGAAGCCGTTGCGCTCGTTGTCGGTGATGTCGAGGTCGTAGCCGGTGAAGACGCTGGCCAGGTTCGAGACGTCGGCCTGGGCGAAGGTCGGCTGCGGCGTGCCGTCGGAACCGTTGATCGGGGTGCCGTCCGGGTTCAGCATGTACAGCCCGATGGTCATCAGCTGCATCACCTCGCGGGCGTAGTTCTCGTCCGGCTGGCGGCCCTGCGCGTTGGCCTGCTGGTTGCCCTTGGTGTTGAGGAAGTAGCCCATCGCCGGATTGAGGGTCACGTTCTCGAGCAGCTGGCGGAAGGTGCCGGTGACGCCGGCGACCATCGTGTCCCAGTACTGGGCCATCATCAGGTCGGGCCAGTTGGAGCCGATGTTGTTGGCGCTCACCACGAAGATCTCGGTCAGCGCCAGCGCCGCGCGCTTCCTGAAGCCGTCGGTCGAGGTCATGAGCTGGTTCCAGATCATGTCGTCGACGTTGACCGTGTTATAGGTCTTCGACGAGATCCAGGCCCAGCCGGTCTGGGTCTGCGGCAGGTCGGCCTGGGCGCCGAGCCAGGGCAGGTAGCCCTGGGCGGTGACCGCGGCGATGTCCGCATCCGAGGCCGAGAACTGGGCCTGCAGCAGGAAACGCGCCGCCTCGTCCGGGCTCTTCGGGGCGGTGTAGGCGTAGGTCTGGGCCGCCGCGGTGGTGCCCAGCGGCGTCAGGCTGCCCGCGGCGACGGTGGTGGTGGCGCCGGTGTTGCTGTTGGCGTTGACCGAGCTGTTCGGCGTGGTGCCACTGAGCGCGACGCCGCCGGAACCGCCACCGCCACCGCCGCCGCAGGCCGCGAGCGCGGCCGCCGCGGTCAGGGTGGCGGCAAACGGGATCGGCCTCGACGACACGATCGGTGCGGGCCTCGCGGCGATCGGACGCGCGCGTTCTTCCTCGACGGTCGCCTCGGCGCGACCGCTTTCGATAGCTTCCAGCATGGATTCCTCGCTCCTCGGCGCCCCTCGCGCCTTTGATGTGAGGCAAATGTTATGCCCGGGTCTTTACCGTCCGTTTACACGGCATGCCGGACGGTCGAAGAGAACATTAGTTCGACGACTGTGAAAAATTGTGACTTTTTCCGTCAACCTGCTTCACAGGCTCTGTCGACGGACTGACGCAAATGTCAGGGCTTGGCGGCCTGCAGGATGTCCCGCGTGGCGATCGCCGCCCGCCGGGCGGCCTCGGCGAAATCGTCGCCAGCCGAGGCGTAGAGGATGGCGCGCGACGAATTGACCACGATCGGCGCGTCCGGCCGCCAGCCGGCCCGTACCGTGGCGACCGCGTCGCCGCCCTGCGCGCCGACGCCCGGGATGAGCAGCGGCACCGTCGGCGCCAGCGCCCGCACCCGTTCGATCTCGGCCGGGTAGGTGGCGCCGACCACCAGGCCCAGCTGGCCGTTCAGGTTCCAGGGGCCCTGCGCCAGCCGCGCCACGTGCTCATAGAGAAAGGGCTCGCCCGGCAGGCCGGCCAGCCGCTGCGCCTGCAGGTCGTCGCCGCCCGGGTTGCTGGTGCGGCAGAGCAGGAAGGCGCCCTTGCCGGCGTGCCGCAGGTAGGGCTCGACCGAATCGAAGCCCATGAAGGGCGACAGGGTGACCGCGTCGGCGTCGTAGCGCTCGAAGGCCTCGCGGGCGTACTGCTCGGCGGTCGAGCCGATGTCGCCGCGCTTGGCGTCCAGGATCACCGGCACGCCGGGCGCGTTGCGGCGCATGTGCGCCATCAGCTGCTCCAGCTGGGCTTCGGCGCGGTGGGCGGAGAAGTAGGCGATCTGCGGCTTGAAGGCGATCGCCAGGTCGGCGGTGGCGTCGACGATGCGGGCGCAGAAGTCGTAGATCTTGCCGGCGTCGCCGCGCAGCCCGGCCGGAAACTTCGCCGGCTCCGGGTCGAGGCCGACGCACAGCAGCGAGCCGTTCTGGCGCTCGGCGGCGCGCAACTGGTCCAGGAAATTCATGGCGGAATTCTAGGTTCTGGCCGTGGCGGGCTCAGCGGCTCAGCGCCACTGCGCGGCCGCCAGACAGAGGTCGGCCCAGGCGCGGCCCTTGTCGGCCGGATTGCGCAACAGGTAAGCCGGGTGATAGGTGGCGACCAGCGGCGGGCCGCCATCCGTCGGCAGTGCCAGCACCCGGCCGCGCAGCTTGCCGAGCGGCTCGGCGCTCTGCATCAGCGACTGGGCGGCCAGCGGGCCCATGGCCAGCACCAGCCGCGGTGCCAGCGCGGCGATCGCGCCGCCGAAGGCCTCGGCCACCGGGCGCGGGCTGCCGGGCTGGCCCGAGGCGACGCCGCGATGGGTGCGCATCAGGTGCACCGGGGTCTCGCTGCCGCGCAGCTTCAGCGCGCGGAGCATGTTGTCCAGCAGCTGGCCGGCGTCGCCGGCGAAGGGCTCGCCGTGGCGGCCGTCCGGTTCGGGCGGCATGTCGGCGACGATCAGCCAGCCGCCGGTCGCGGCGGTCGCGCCGTCGAGCAGGCAGGGCGGCTCGGCCAGGACGGCGGCGCCGTGGCTGGCGGGCATGGAGGTCGGCGTTGCAGGCGGCGCCGGTGCAGCGGCCGGCGGTTGGCGGACGGCGATGACGGCGACTTCCTGCGTAGGCGCCGGCTCGGCAGCGTCCAGCACGGCCGTCGCGGGCGCCTCGGCAGCCGCTTCGACCACCACCGGCGCATCGCGCCAGCCGACCAGCTTGATGCCCATCTCCTCGAGCATCGCGCGCTGCCGCGCGTCCAGCGGGAATGCGGCGCGGGTCAAACCAGGTTGCCCCAGGCGGTGTTCGACTCCTGCAGGCGCAGGCTCATCACCACCGCGTCCTCGCGGCCGCCGCCGAGCGCCGGGTAGTAGCCCTTGCGCATGCCGACGCGGCGGAAGCCGTTGCGTTCGTAGATGGCCAGCGCGCGCAGGTTGCTGGCGCGAACCTCCAGCCAGAGCCACTGCGCGTTCTGCCCGCGCGACCAGCCGGCCAGCGCCTCCAGCATCAGCGGCGCCCAGCCCTGGCGCTGGAAGGCCGGCGCCACCGTGATGTTCAGCAGGTGCACCTCGTCGACGCCCTTCATGGCGACGAAGTAGCCGATCAGCGTCTCGCCGCCGGCGCGCAGCGCCCGCGCCCAGCGCAGCGGCGTGTGGCGCGGTGGCGGGGTCTGCGGCTCCTCGGGCGGCGGCGCCACCAGGCACTGGCAGTGGTAGCCGGCGGCCAGCGAATCGGTGAAGTTGGCCGGCGTCCACGGATGGGTGTAGGCGGTCTGCTCGACCGCGCAGACCGCCGGGATCCGCTTGAGCGTGATCGGTTCGAGCCGCGCCTCGCGCGGCTGCTGCAAGACTGCGCTCATGTCGCTGCCGCCATCGAAGCCGCCGCCTTCACGGCAGCGCGCTCCTCGGTCGTCTGCGCCACCTTGTCGCGCACGTAGAGCGGCCAGGCCTCGGCCGGCGGGACGCTGCGGCCGGCGGCGAGCAGGCCGGGCGCCAGGCGCAGCAGCGCGGCGGCGGTGGGCAGCACCTCGTGGCGGGCGGCAGCCGCCGGCAGGCGTTCGCCGTAGGCGGCGAAGGCGTT
>NZ_LMUW01000054.1:631-103933 GCF_009765735.1 Xenophilus sp. L33 | reverse complement strand
TTCTTTTCTTCGAGGTCGGCCTGGCTGGCGAATTTCTTGGTGGCGGTCATCGGTGGGTCCTGTATGTGGGGTGGGATTCAGTGGGTGCCGAGGTAGGCGGCCTTGACCTTCGGGTCGTCGAGCAGCGCGCGGCCGGAGCCTTCGAGCGTGATGCGGCCGGTCTCGAGCACGTAGGCGCGGTCGGCCACGCCGAGCGCCTGCTTGGCCATCTGCTCGACCAGGAGGATGGTCAGGCCCGACTCGCGCAGCTGGCGGATGGCGTCGAAGATGTCCTTGATGATGAGCGGCGCCAGGCCGAGCGAAGGCTCGTCGAGCAGCAGCAGCCGGGGCTCGCTCATGAGCGCGCGCGAGATGGCCAGCATCTGCTGCTCGCCGCCCGAGAGCGTGCCTGAGAACTGGTCCTGGCGCTCGCGCAGCCGCGGGAAGCGCTTGAACTCGCGCTCGATCGCGGCCTCGGTCGCGGCCGTGTCCTTGCGGCGCGAATAGGCGCCGAGCATCAGGTTCTCGCGCACGGTCTGGTCGGCGAAGACGCCGCGGCCTTCGGGCGACATGGCCACGCCGAGGCCGACGCGCTGGTGCGAGGGCACCGCGGTGCAGTCCTTGCCGTCGATCAGGATGCGGCCTTCGGCGACCGGCTCCAGCCCGACGATGCTTTTCAGCAGCGTGCTCTTGCCGGCGCCGTTGGCGCCGATGATGGTGACCACTTCACCCTTGCGCACTTCCAGGCTCACGCCCTTCACCGCCTGGATGGCGCCGTAGGAAACCTTGACGGATTCGAGTTGCAGCATCGTCTCTTCCTCGTGGCTCAGGCGGTCGCCAGCTCGGGCTCGTCGACCCCGAGATAGGCCTCGACCACGCGCGGGTTGCATTGCACCTCGGCCGGCTTGCCCTCGGCGATCTTGATGCCGTAGTCGAGCACGATCACGTGGTCGGACACCGACATCACCAGGTCCATGTGATGCTCGACCATCAGGATGCTCACGCCGCAGCGGCCGATGCGCACCAGCAGCTGCCCCAGCTCGAAGGTCTCCTGCGGATTGAGGCCGGCCGCCGGCTCGTCGAGCAGCAGCAGCTGCGGCTCGGTCGCCAGGGCGCGCGCCAGCTCGACCCGCCGCTGCAGCCCATAGGCGAGGCTGCCGGCCGGATGCTGCGCCAGGTGCGACAGGCCGACCAGGTCGAGCAGCTGCAGGGCCCGCGCGTGGGTCGCGGCTTCCTGCCGGCGTGCGCTGGGCAGGGCCGCGAGCGAGGCGAAGAAGCCGTTGGTCATGCGGCTGTGGCGGCCCAGCATGACGTTGTCGAGCACCGACAGGTCGGCGAAGAGGCGCAGGTTCTGGAAGGTGCGGCCCATGCCCATGCAGCAGATGCTGTGCACCGGCTGGCCGGCCACCTCGCGGTCGAGGAAGCGGATCGAGCCCGCGCTCGGCTCCACGATGCCGGTGAGCATGTTGATCATGGTGCTCTTGCCGGCGCCGTTCGGGCCGATCAGCGCATGGATGTGGCCGCGCTGCAGGCGGAAGGACACGTCCTGCGCCGGCTTGACGCCGCCGTAGGACTTGGTCACGCCCTGCACCACCAGCAGCTCGCCTTCGCCGCCCGGGCCGATGCGGGTGGCCTCCGGCTGGCCGGTGCCCGACGGCGGTGCGTCGGCGGTGCGTCGGAACCACTTCGCGATCAGGCCCACCACGCCGTTGGGCATCGCATAGAGCGCGAACAGCAGCAGGAAGCCATACAGGAAGTGCTGCACCGACGGCCACTGCGCCAGGGCCGCGTCGATCACCGTCAGCACGATGGTGCCCACCAGCGGGCCGTACATCGAGCCCGCGCCGCCGAAGAGCACCAGCAGCAGGATGAAGATCGACAGGTTGAAGTTGATGAAGTCGGAGTTGATGTACTGGTTCTGCTGCGCCACCAGCGCGCCGGCGATGCCGCAGGTCACGGCGGCCACCACGAAGGCGATCACCTTGGCGCGGTAGACCCGGACGCCGACCGAGGCGGACGCGATCTCGTCGGCCTGCAGCGACTGCAGGGCGCGGCCGAAGCGGCCCTGCAGCAGGTTGCGCAGCAGGAGGTGCGTGACCGCGCACAGCACGATGCCGAACCAGACCCATTGCGTCATCGTGAAGGGCTGGTCGTTCCAGGTCAGCGACTTGATGCCGTAGATGCCTTCGGCGCCACCGAAGACGTCGGTCCATTCGCTCACCAGCTTCTCGACCACGATGCCGAAGGACAGCGTGACCATCGCGAGGTAGGGGCCCTTCACGCGCAGCGAGGGCAGCGCGATGAGCACGCCGCAGACGCCGGAGATCGCGGCCGCCGCGACCAGTGCCAGCCACGGGTTCATGTCGGCCTTGGCGGTCAGCAGCGCCACCGCGTAGGCGCCGGCGGCGAAGAGGCCGGCCTGGCCGAGCGACTTCTGCCCGGCATAGCCCACCAGCACGTTCATGCCGGCCGCGCAGAGGTAGTAGACGCACATCATGAAGACGATGCGCAGGTAGTAGTCGTTGCCGAGCAGCGAGGTCAGGCCGACCAGCGCGGCCGCCACGACCACCACGCCCAGGGGATGGCGCGCGCGATTCATACCTTTTCCACCAGCGGGCGGCCGAAGAGGCCGGTCGGACGGAATGCCAGCACCAGGATCACCAGCGCGAAGACCGCGATCTCGCGCCACTGCGCCTGCCACAGGTTGACCAGCGACTCGAAGACGCCGAGCACGAAGCCGCCGATGACGCAGCCGCGCGGATTGCTGAGGCCGCCGATCATCGCGCCCGAGAAGCCCTTGAGCCCGACGGTGAGGCCCATGAAGAGCGAGGCCTGCGCGATCGGCGCCAAGAGGAAGCCCGAGAGGCCGGCCAGCGCCGAGCTGATCACGAAGGCGCCGATCATCACCGCGTTGGTGTTGATGCCCATGAGGCTGGCGACGTTGCCGTTGGCCGCGACCGCGCGCATCGCCTTGCCGACCATGGTGCGGTTCATGACGCGGTCGAAGGCGAACATGACCGCCACCGTGACCACCAGCGTCAGCAGTTCCTGCGGCCGGATGCCGACGCCGAGCACGCGGATCACCGCGTCGCCGACCGGACCCGGCACCACCACCGGCTTGGGCCCCCAGATGGCCAGGCCGATGCTCTGCAGGATCACGCCGAAGCCCAGCGTGCTCATCACCCAGGCCATGCCCGGACGCCCGGCGAAGGGCCGCACGCCGACCGCGTAGAGCAGCCAGCCGAGCAGGCCCATGACGCCGAGCGCCGCGGCCAGCGCCAGCAGCTGCGCGCCGGAGCCCGGCAGCGCGTCGCCGAAGGTGGTCGACCCCACCGGCAGGCCGAGCACCAGGAACAGGGCGCTCATGCCGATGAAGGCGCCGGCCGAGACGAATTCCCCGTGCGAGAAATTCAGCGTCTTGGTGGTGGTGAAGGTGATGCTGAAGCCCAGCGCGACCAGCGCATAGGCGCCGCCCACCGCCAGCCCGCTGATGATCGCCTGCAAGAGCGCTACTGCCATTCGTGTCTCCCTGTTGTCCGGTCTCGACGCGGCCTGCCTTATTCCTTGAAGTCGGCGGCGGTGAACGAGGTGATCAGCGCGTCGGAATAGGGCATGAGCTTGCCGTCCTTCCAGCGGATCCAGACGAAGTCCTTGGCGGTCAGCGCTTCGTGCCTGGTCTTGGTGAAGGGCTTGTCGTAGGTCTTTAGCACGCCGACCACCGGGGTCTGCAGGTTCTCGAGCGCCTGGCGCACCGCCGAGCCGTCGGTGGTCTTGGCTTCCTTGACCGCTTCGGCGTAGATCAGCACCGAGTCGTAGCCGTGCAGCGCGAACGAGAAGGAGCCGGGCGCCTTCAGCTTGGTGCCGAGGCGGTCGAAGAGCTTCTGCTGCGCCGGCGTGCGGGTCTCGCTCACGGTGCGCATGAAGATCGGCTTCTCGGCCAGCGTCTTGCCGGCGGCGTCGTAGAAGGTGATGTTGTCGGCGGCCCAGGAGGTCAGCGTGAGCGGGAAGTAGTTGATCTTCTCCATGCTGCGCACCAGCTGCGCGATCGGCGTGCCCTGCGCCCAGACCACGACGGTGTCGACGCCGGCGGCCTTCATCTTGCTCAGCTGCGAGGTCATGTCGGTGTCGCCGACGCCGAAGCGCTCGGTGGCGGCGATCTTGATGCCGTCGGCGTCGGCGATCTCCTGCATGTCCTTCAGGCCGCCCTGGCCGTAGCCGGTGGTCTCGGCCATCAGGCCGACCACCTTCGAGTTGGCGGCGTTCTTCTTGACGTAGGCCATCAGCGCGGCGACCTGCTCGCGGTCGACCATCGAGACGCGGAACATGTAGTTGTCGGCGCCGGGGCTCATCGGCTTGGTGATGTCGGTGCCCGAACCGACGTTGCCGATCACCGGCACCTTCTTCTGGTTGGCGATGTGCTTCCAGGCCATCGCGTTGCCGGAATTGGTCGGGCCGAAGATCGCGTCGACCTTCTCGTTGTCGATCAGGTCGCTCATGTTCTGGATCGACTTGGGCGGCGCCGAGACGTCGTCGCGCGTGACCAGCACCAGCTTGCGGCCGAGCACGCCGCCGGCGGCGTTGATGTCGGCGATGGCGGCTTCCATGCCGAGCACCGCGGCCTGGCCGCTCTGGGCCGAGGGCGAGGCCGAGAGGTCGCCGTTGTAGCCGAGCTTGATGTCCTGCGCGAAGGCGCCGATCGATGCGGCGGTGAGGGCGGCGGCCGCGAACAGGCCGGCACAGAGTCTCTTGAGTTTCATGTTGTCTCCAGGGTGAGGATTCGGGAAGGGCCTAGGCGGCCAGGAAGCCGCCGTCCACGGCCAGCGTGATGCCGGTGACGTAGCGCGACATGTCCGAGGCGAGGAAGACGACCGGGCCGATCAGGTCTTCGGTCTCGCCGACGCGGCCCATCGGGATGCGCGTCATGAAGGCTTCCAGCTTTTGCGGGTTCTCGCGCGTGGCCGCGGTCATCGGCGTGGCGATGACGCCGGGCGCGAGCGCGTTGACCCGCACGCCGAAGGGCGCCAGCTCCTGCGCCAGCGACTGGGTCAGCATCTTGATCGCGCCCTTGGACGGCGAGTAGCCGAGGCTGGCGCCCTGGCCGGCGAAGGCGGCGATCGAGGCCAGGTTGACGATCGAGCCCCGGGTGGCCTTGATCGTGTCGAGCCAGGCGTGCGTCACGTTGAAGGTGCCGTGCACGTTGACGTCGATCGTCTTCTTCCAGTTGGCGGCGGCGTTCGGGCTGGTGGCGTTCTCGCGGATGATGATGCCGGCGTTGTTGACCAGCAGGTCGACCTGCCCGACCTCCTGCCCGACCCGCTTCGCCAGCGCGTTGCAGGCCTCGGCCGAGGTGACGTCGAGCACGAAGGACCAGGCTTCGCCGCCTTCGGCGCGCACGGCCGCCGCGGTCTCGGCGACCGTGGCCTCGTTCATGTCGGTCACGATCACGCGCGCGCCGGCCTGCGAGAGGCCCAGCGCCAGGGTGCGGCCGTTGCCCTGGCCGGCGCCGGTGATGAGGGCCAGCCGGCCTTCGAGCAGGCGCGGTGCGACTGCGGCGGGGAATTTCATGTCGTGTGTCTCCAGGGGGTTCGGGTTCAGGTGTTGCGCGGGATCGCCACCGGTTCGCGGCGCTCGACGTTCAGGCGGATCTCGGCGGTGGCCTCGGCCTTGGCCAGCTGCATCGCCGCGATGTAGCCGAAGGTCAGCGCCGGGCCGAGCGTGATGCCGGCGCCGGGGTAGTTGCCGCCCATGACGCTGGCGGCGTCGTTGCCCACCGCGTAGAGGCCCTTTATCGGCTTGCCGGCGGCGTTCAGCACGCGGGTCTCGGCGTCGGTCACCAGGCCGGCGAAGGTGCCGATGTCGCCGACCACCAGCTTGATCGCGTAGAAGGGGCCGGCTTCGAGCGGCGCCAGGCAGGGGTTCGGCGTCACCAGCGCGTCGCCCTGGTAGCGGTTGTAGGCCCTGCTGCCCTTGCCGAAGGCCGGGTCCTCGCCGCGTTCGGCGGTGCCGTTGAATTCCTTGACCGTGGCCTCGAGCGTGGCCGGCGCGATGCCGATCTGCCGGGCCAGTTCGGCGACGGTGGCGCCGCGCTTGAGGTAGCCGCTCTTGAGGTAGCGCCCGATCGGCAGCGGCGCCGGCGCCACGCTGCCCAGGCCGTAGTTGCGCAGCGCCTTGTGGTCGCACAGCAGCCAGGCCGACACCTCCGGCTCGCCGGCGCAGGCCTTGACCATCGCCTGCACGAAGTCGTGGTACGAGTTGCCTTCGTTGGTGAAGCGCTTGCCCTTGGCGGTGACCGCGATCACGCCGGGCTTGGCACGGTCGATGAAGTGGGGCATGACGCCGTGGGTGCCGTCCTTGCGGGTGGTGACCGAGGTCGGCACCCAGGCCGCCGCGTGCGGGATGGTGCCGTCGACCCGGCCGCCGACGCTCTCGGCCAGGCGCAGGCCGTCGCCGGTGTTGGTCTCGGGCGAGGGCGAGTAGTGCTCCTTGCCGGTCGGCGCGTGGGGGAAGAGTTGCTTTCGGCGCTCGATGTCGTGCGGGAAGCCGCCGCAGGCCAGCACCACGCCGCGGGTCGCGGTGACCTGCACCGTGCGGCCTTCGTGCTCGACGATGGCGCCGGAGACGCCGTCGTATTCGGCCACCAGCTTCTTCACCGGCGATGAGAGCCACACGGGAATGTTCAGGTCCATGCCGGCCTTGGCGAGGCGGCCGGCCAGCGCGTTGCCGTTGGTCAGCGTCATGCCGCGGCCATGGCCCAGCACGTCGAAGAAGTGCTTCGTCAGGCGCTTGGTTACGTAGACGAAGGACGTGGGCGACTTGAAGGCCCGCATGAAGTGCTTGATCTCGGGACCCGAGCCCAACATCATCCCGAACACCGTCAGCTCCGGCAGCGGCGGTGCCAGTTGCTTGACCCGCGCACCGAGCTCGCGGCCGTCGAAGGGCCGCGTGACCATCGAGCGGCCGCCTGGCTGGCCGCCGGTCGCCTCGGCGTGGTAGTCGGGGAAGACCGCGGGCATGTCGAACTGCACGCAGGTGTTCTTCGTGAAGAAGTCGATCGCCTTCGGGCCGTTTTCCAGGAAGGCGTCGACCCGCTTCTCGTCGAAATGCGTGGTGGCCTCGTGCCGCAGGTACTCCTTTGCGGCGCCCGGCGGCTCCTGGATGCCCTGCTCCGTGGCCAGGCGGGTGCCCGGGATCCACAGCCAGCCGCCCGAGCGCGCGGTGGTGCCGCCGTAGCGCGCTTCCTTCTCGACCACCAGGACCTTCAGGCCCTTCGACGCCGCGGTGACGGCGGTCGCCATTCCCGAGGCGCCGGTGCCGACGACGAGGACGTCGACCGTGATGCTGTCTTCCTTCATTCCGAGTCTCCGTGAGTGCATGTGCAGGTTGGAGCGGATTCTGGGCTCTCATCTGATCATTGTCAATTCATTCGATAGGATCAAAGCGTATGATTTGTTCATAGGCATCCGCCAATATCATGGAAAACCCTCATGGATACACTCGTGCCTTCTGGTCTAGCGGTCACTCCCATGGAAGAAAAGAGCCGGCGAGGCATTCAGTCGATCGAAATCGGCAGCGCGCTGCTGCTGCAACTGGCGCGTCAGGTGCGTCCGGTGCCGCTGAAGGACCTGGCGAAGGCGACCGGCATGACCGCGGGCAAGGCCCATCCGTACATGGTCAGCTTCCTGAAGGTCGGCTTCGTCACGCAGACCGAGGCCGGCCACTACGAGCTCGGCCCCTTCGCGCTCCAGCTGGGGCTGACCCGGCTGCAGCGCATGGACCCGGTGAAGGAAGCGTCGGCGCTCATCGAATCGCTGGCCGAGGAGACCGGCCAGAGCGTCGCGGTGGTGGTCTGGGGCAACCTGGGGCCGACCATCGTGCGGCTGGAGGAATCGGTCCAGCCTTTGCACGTCAACCTGCGCACCGGCACGGTCATGTCGCTCACCGACACCGCCACCGGCCGCCTCTTCGCCGCCTACATGCCGCCCAAGGTGGTCGAGAAGCTGCTGTCGAACGAGCTGGCGCGCAAGAGCTACCCGCGCGGCGTCGGCGAGGCCTTCGCGCCGGAGGCGATCGAGGCCTCGCTCGCCGAGACCCGGCGCCACGGCATGTCGCGCACCAAGGGCATGCCCATCCCGGGCATCGATGCGCTGTGCGGCCCGGTCTTCGATTCGGCGGGCCACCTGGTGCTCGGCATCCTGGTGATGGGCCCGTCGGCGACCTTCGACAGCGACTGGGACGGCAGCATCGCCAGGCCGCTGCGCAAGTGCGCGCTGGAGATCTCGCGAAGGATCGGGCGGGACGATTCGACGGCGCAATGAGCGCCGCCGGCGCGGTCAATCCACCTTGATGTTCGCCGCCTTGACCACCTTCTCGGTCTTGGCGGTCTGCTCGGCGATGAAACGGTCGAACTGCGCGGACGGCATGGTGAAGGCCTCGGCGCCGAGCTTGTCGAGCCGCTCCTTCATGTCGGGAGACGCCATGATCTTCGCGATCGCGGCCTGAAGCCGGTCGACGATCGGCCGCGGCGTGGCGGCCGGCGCGAACATGCCGACCCAGAACTGGTATTCGGAGCCCGGCACGCCGGCCTCGACCGTGGTCGGCAGCTCCGGCGCCACCGCCGATCGGGTCGCGGTGCCGACCGCCAGCGCCTTCAGCTTGCCGCTCCTGATCAGCGGCAGGGCCGAGACCATCGGCGCGAAGAACCAGTCGACCCGGCCGCCCATCACCTCGGTCATCGCTTCCGGCGTGCCCTTGAAGGGCACGTGTTGCGCCTGCAGCCCGGCGGCCAGGCGGAACACCTCGGCGTTCATGTGGGTGGCCGAGCCGTTGCCGGCGGACGCGTAGTTGAAGTGGTTCGGCTCGGCCTTGGCCTGCGACACCAGGTCGCGCACGTCGGTGAAGCGGCCGGGCGCGACCACCAGCACGTTCGGCAGGCTGGCCAGCGGGGTGACGCCGGCGAAGTCCTTCACCGTGTCGTAGCTGAGGCCGGTGTAGATCCACGGGTTGACCAGGTGGCCCGCCGAATGCACCAGCAGCGTGTAGCCGTCGGGCGCCGACTTGGCGACGAAGGCGGCGCCCAGCGAGCCGCCGGCGCCCGGCTTGTTGTCGACGATCACGGTCGCGCCGAGGGCCGGCCCGAGGCTTTCGGAGACCAGGCGGGCGACGATGTCGGTGCCGCTGCCGGCGGTGAAGGGCACCACCAGGCGGATCGGCTTGCCCGTCGGCCAGTCGCCGTCGGCATGGGCGGCCGTGCCGATCGAGAGGGCGGCGGCGGCCAGCAGCAGCTGGCGTCGGTTCAGTGCGCTTGAATCCATCTTCGCTCCTCAAGGCCTCAGCACAACGCGGTCGATGCTGCCGGACAGCACCAGGCGATAGGCGTCGAGCGCGTCGGCCAGGCCGAAGGCGCGCTCGACCGGAAAGGGCTTCAGCGTGCCGTGCTCGAAGCCCTCGCGCATCGCGTCCAGCTGCGCGGTCGCGCTCACGCAATCCATCGCCAGCGAATCGACGCCGACGAAGGTGTGCATGCCGCGGTAGAACGCGAAGATGTCGAAGGGCACCGCGCGGTCGTGGGTCGATATGAAGATCTGCGTGGCGCCCTTGGCCATCGACTGGTTGGCCGCCTCGAAGTAGGCGCTGCCGACGGTGTTGAAGACCACGTCCACGCCGCGGCCGCCGGTCAGTTCGCGCACCTGCGGCGCGACGTCGCCGGCGCTCGCATCGATCGAATCGACCGGCGTGGACGAGAAGCCCGCGTGCGGCCCCGCGCGCCGCTGCACCGCGATGACCCGCGCGCCGGCCTGCGCCGCCAGCTGCACCGCCGCCTGGCCGACCTTGCCGTTGGCGCCGAGCACCAGCACCGTCTGGCCTTGCCGCAGGCCGGAGCGACGAAAGCCCTCGTAGGCGGTGACGAAGGGCACGCCGACCGCGCCGGCCTCGTCCATCGACAGGTTCGCGGGCTTCGCATGCAGCGCGGCCACCGGCAGCAGCAGGAAGGCGCCGTGAGAGCCGTCGCGCGTGATGCCGACGTCGCCGCCGGAGCCGTAGACCTCGCGCCCGATCCATTCGCGCGGACCGTCGACCACGGTGCCGGCGAAGTCGCGGCCCGGCGTGCGCGGGAAGACCGCCTGCGGCATGAGGCCGAAGCTGGCCTTGACGTCGCTCGGGTTGACCGCCGCGGCGCCGATGCGCACCACGGCGTGGTCATGTGTCGCCGCGGGCATCGCCTGCTCGGGGATGTCGAAGCGCAGCGCGTCGATGTTCGCCACGCGCTGCGGCAGGCGCAGGCGGCGGGTCGGAGTCGTGTCGTCGGCCATGGCGTCAACGTCCTTCCGGCAGGCCGAGCGTGGCGCGCGCCTCGCGGGCGCTGGCGACTTCGCCGCCCAGGCTCTGGATGATGTCGCGCGCCTTCGCCACCAGCTGCGCATTGCTCTCGGCCAGCACGCCGCGCTCGAGGTAGATGTTGTCTTCCATGCCGACCCGCACGTGCCCGCCGAGCAGCCAGGCCTGCGCCACCATCGGGAACTCCGAGCGGCCGATGCCGAAGGCGCTCCAGAAGGCACCGCGCGGCAGCAGGTCGCGTGCGTACATGAGTGTCTGCGGCGTCGGTGCGAAGCCGTACTTCACGCCGAGGACGAAGGTCCACATCGCAGGGCCTTCGAGCGAACCGTCGGCGATCATGTCGAGCGCCAGGTGGATGTCGCCGGAATCGAAGATCTCCAACTCGGGCTTCACGCCGGCCTCGCGGATCACCTTGGCCATGCGGCGCACGTTCTTCGGCGTGTTGATCACCACGTCGGGCCCGGAGTTCATGGTGTTGAGGTCGAGCGAGCAGACGTCGGGCTTGATGAGCGCGATGTGCTCGACCCGCTTCTCCGGCGGCAGCAGCGTGGTGCCGGGCGCATAGAGCTTCGGGTCGTCCTCGCCCGGCACGAAGCGGCCGCCGGGGCCGGTCGTGAGGTTGACGATCAGGTCGCGGTCGGCGCGCCGGATGCGCTCGACCACCTCGCGGTAGAGGTCGACTTCCATCGACGGCCGGCCGGTCTGCGGATCGCGCACGTGGATGTGCACCTGCCCGGCGCCGGCTTCGGCGGCGGCCAGGCATTCGTCGGCGATCTGGGTCGGCGTGATCGGCAGGTGCGGCGTCTGTTCCGGCTTGACCAGGTTGCCGGTGACGGCGCAGGTGATGAGTGTCTTTGCCAAGGGATGCGCTCCGGGGTTCAGGGGTTCAGGGAATGGGAGGTTTCGGGAATTTCATCTCGCCGGGGACCAGCGTGAAGTCGTAGGCGAGGCTCGCGCTGCGCCCGTCGGCGGACGGCGCGTAGCGGCCGATGAGTTGCCGCGTGACGCCGAAGGTCGGGTCGCTCTCGAGGTTCTCGTCGTCGTCGGCGTAGACCTGCGAGATCAGCACCTTGTGGCCGGGCTTGCTCACCATGAAGTGCAGGTGCGCCGGCCGGTTCGGATGCCGGCGCTGTGCGCGCAGCAGCACGCCGCAGGGTCCGTCGGTCGGCACCGGATAGCCGGCCGGCCGCACGCTGCGGAAGTGGAAGCGGCCCTGCGCGTCGGTGCGGAAGCGGCCGCGCAGGTTCATGTCTTCCTGGTTCGGGTCCTGGTTCTCGTAGAGGCCGACCGGCGAGGCCTGCCAGACGTCGACAGTCGCGCCTTCGACCGGCCGGCCCCCGTCGTCGCGCACCGTGCCCGAGACGCTCAGCGGAATGCCGGGAGTGCCGGAACGCGCGATGTCCTCGCCCGGTTCGCAGCAGGGTGCGTGGGGCGCGCCAGAAAGGGCCGAGCAGGGCGGCCGGCGACTCGCCATGCGTGTCCTGGTTGTTCTGCAGCGCGACCAGGGTCGACACGCCGAGGATGTCGGCGGCCAGCACCACCTCGTTCTTCTTCTCGCCGGTGGCCTGGCCGATGGCGACGATGAAGTCCAGGGCCTGCTCGAACTCGTCTTCCGTGAGGCGGGTCTCCTGCACGAAGGCGTGCAGGTGGGTGGTGAGGGAGGCGATGAGTTCGCGCAGGCGCGCGTCGGTCGTGGCCTGCATGGCGCGCAGGGCGAGCGGCAGGACCGAGGCCGGGCTGGTGACGATGTTCATGGAGATGGCGGATCGTGCAAACGATTGCACGATATTGCGCCGTTGTCGCCGTCGGCGTGTTTCGGGAAAACCCTTTCCACGCAGCAAACAGGGGTTTCACGGCAGGCGCGATGCCTACAATCGATTGCACGATGAAGCCCGTTCCGTCGTCCCCTCGAGTCACCATCCGCGACGTCGCGAACGCTGCGAACGTGCATGTCTCCACGGTGTCGCGCGCGCTCGACCCGTCGCGCCGCAGCCTGATCAGCGACGAGGTGCTGGCCTCGGTCGAAGGCGCGGCCAGGCGGCTCGGCTACCAGCCGAACCGCGCCGCCTCGGCCTTGCGCACCGGGCGCACCCGCACCATCGGCGTGCTGGTGCCCGACATGACCAACTCGGTGTTCCCGCCGATCCTCCAGGGCATCGAGGCCAGCGCCGCGGCCCGCGGCTACTTCGTCATGGTCGCGCACGCGGCGGAGGCCTCGATCGGCCGCGCGGTGGTCGAGCGCATGCTGGCGCAGCGGGTCGACGGCGTGGTGCTCGCCAACGCGACCCGCGACGATCCGCTGATTCCCTTCCTGATCGCGTCACGGCTGCCCGCGGTGCTGGTGAACCGCGCGGACGAAGCGGGGCGCCTGTCGGCCGTGGTCGGCGACGACCGGCTCGCGATGAAGCTGGCGGTCGACCACCTGTTGCAGACGGGCCATCGGCGCATCGCTCACCTGGCCGGCCCGCAGAACGTGCCGACCGGCGTGGCGCGGCGGCAAGGCTTCGAACAGGCCCTGAAGGATGCGAAGCGCAAGCCTGCCGGCATCGCCGAATGCGCGGCGTACAGCCGCGAGGCCGGTGCCGAGGCCATGCGCGTGCTGCTGCAGCAGCAGCAGCGCGGCGCGCGGCCCGATGCGGTGGTCTGCTCCAACGACCTGGTGGCGCTGGGCGCCTACGACGCCTTGCGCGCCGCCGGGCTTCGCATTCCCGACGACGTATCGGTGACCGGGCACAACGACATGCCGCTGGTCGACATGGTCGATCCGCCGCTGACGACGATCCGGCTGCCGCATCGGGAGTTCGGCTGGCGGGCCGCGGAGTTCCTGTTCGAGGCGCTGGGGGGTGGGGAAGGGTCGGTGTCTACGCTGGTGTTGAGGCCGGAACTGGTGGTGCGGGGGTCGACGCGGGGTTCCGCATGCTGAAGGTTGTTCAACGGCGACGCCGCCACACTTGGAACGTGCGAAGTGTGCGCGGTCCAGTGTCTTCGGAACCGATCCGACCATTGGCCCTTGTACGTTCGAAGTAGAGAAGATCGATCTGCCTGTCGGCCGCCAACTCGGCCGCCTTGGCGCGAATCTGCTTGAACAAGGGAATCGTGTTGGCGTATCCGACACCAACGCTGTACAACCCGACCACGCCGCCATGCCAGCAGAGCTGGAAGACACTCACCACCGTCTGGGGCGCGCGGACGACGAAATGCTCGACGTCGGGGAACGCTTCGCCAACGCGCCAGCGTCGGCGATCGATTTCCTGAAATGCGCTTGCGCGCTGAAAGAGGCGCGAATAGATCGCGGACCAGTCGTCGATGTTTGAAGTCGGAACGCGCTCGATGTTGAAGGGTGCGCAGGCAATCTGTCGTCCGGAGGGAAGCTGCACGGTTCGTGTCACGCTTTCGGCGGTCTGCCGCAGTCCTGAAGCTCGGAGCGCCGGCTCCCACGAATCCGCCACGGATGTGTCGACGTAGACGTCCATCTCTTTTGCAATGGCTGCATGGAGGTCGGCTCTAGCCATGCGCTCGTTTCCAAGCGACGGTGGCCTTGTCAATAGGAGAGCACGAAAATCCGGATCGAACGGATGCAGGATCCAAATCTGTTCGCCCTCGCGTCGTACCTCGCAGCCGAATGACCGCAGCCAATAGAGATTGTTCGCGAAGCAAGCCTCGCGCAGCCGATTTTTGGAATTCGTCCGCATCCCCATTTCCGTTTCACCCCTTTCGCAAGTTGCGCGGCCCCCAGAGGTTGTAGGTACGCTTCGTTGCGGGTGCGCGACGCCATTCGGTGATCATGCGTGGAGGAAGTCCAGACGGCTGCGCCCATTTCGACTTGAAGCGAAACTGCCCTTTCGTTGTACTCGGACCGACATTGACGCCGTCGCATCCAAGTGTTCCTGCATGCTGGATCATGTTGGCGTAGAGAAAGTCCGCTACACCTTCCGCATCGTCCTCACGTGCCATGGCGATAGCCACGGCAGTGGTCGCGAACGGCACGTGCAGCGCGATGAACCCCCCTAACCTATTTCCCTGCCATGCCTCCAGAAATTGCACCGACGGCGACATCAGAATGGCAGGCCAAGCTGTGACCAACCCAGCCAAATATGGCGTTGAGGGGATTCGACGTTGAAAACGCTCGACAAGGGAAAGCGTAGGGGCGTCCATCGAACCACCCCTGCGGACACGAAAATCGTAGGGCTTCGAAGAGGCGCGACGTGCGCGCCGCCGACGCTCTCGTGAAGCTTCCTCCGATCCGCATGGCGCCACCATCTCTCGTCCGATCAATTGGGCGCGCCACGTCCAGTAGCGTCCCAGTCCTTCGGTCTGGATCAATCGCAGGTCGGGACAGCGTGGAGCCACAAGCATCAAGGCATCGGCTTGCGTGCGCCGGACCCAATCACGTGCCCACAAAGCCACCGTCCGAGGGTCCGGATGCTGCGACCCGGCGAGCGGATACGCGCACAGAGTCAAGGCATGCCCATCAAAATACACCGGTAAGTCTCTGTCAAGGAAAGGCTCCCCGTACAGCAGCGACGAGAACCAGTGATCGTGCATGCCGTACTGCCCTAGATTGCGCATGCGCTGGACTTCGACGTCGGAAAGCATGCCCGTCAGATCGTCTCGAACGAGATCACGTAAGCCACTGGCGGTGGGTCCTTGACCTCGAAGGTGTAGCGCCAACGATCATCCGACAGGGGTTCGACGACCGGCCGCAGCCCCTTCAACTGCCCTTTGACCGACCCAATGGACTCGATCTTCAATTGCGAAGCCTGACAGGGAAGCTCGACTCGGTAACGCAACAGGCCGACCGGTTCGCGCAGTCCCATGAGGCTGATGGCGTCGAAGTCGTTGCGCTCGTTCTCGCTGGCCTGCCAAACGAATTGCAGTGCGAGATCGAAGGCGTCGCCTGCCTGCAGCGCTTGGCGCGGCCGCACGACGATCTCCTTGCGTTTCAACTCGTTGACCAAGACGGCAGGCGCCGAAAGACGCTTTGGGTCTCCAGACGCGAAATCAAGGCCAGCAAGTTGCATGTCCTCCACTTTCATGGCCGGACTACCCGTGATCACGAACAGTGGTCCGACCGAACCTTCATCATCGATCACTACCCCTTTGCGCCGATAGGTTCCGCAATAGCGGTGCGCCTTGTCGATGACGACGTCAAAGGACAGTTCGGTATATCGATAGTGATCGCCAGTGCTGCGAAATTCGCGGAAACTGTTGCGGATCAGCGATTGCAATGCAAGATCGTGATCAGTCAAGGGGCCGCCCGGCGCCGACAGTCGGACACCATCAAGATCCTGCAACGGATACACGCGCTCCGCATCTGAATTGGGATCGAAGCCATTGATGCTCAAGTCGTAGCGCTGGACTCGGGCCTCGAAGGGGTTCAGCAGATCGATGACGTTGAACGAGTTCTGCCGTTGCGAGATCGGACCTTGGGTGGCTGAACCGGCTGCAACGATCAGAGTCTGCTTCTGGCTGCGCCGCCCATAGTCCACTGCGCAGGTGAAAGGTTCGTGCTGGTGCCCATGCAGGACGAAGTGGAATTCCTTTGCGTTGAGCACATTGAGAAGTCGCGGGCCATCGTCCATCCAGTCGTAGGCGCGGTTTGCAGCGCCGTCGAGGGACTGCGGCGCGCTGATCGGGTGGTGGTGCAGTAGGGCAATTCGGATCGCATCGCGATGACTTGCCCAATCTTGACCATCGCAGAACGCCTTGAATGTCGAGAACTGCGCTTCGCCGATGGCCCCCTTGTTAGCCATCAGGCCGCCGCCATTCACGCTGTTGAAGGCAAAAAAGCTCACGTGGCCCCATCCAGCATCGACTTGTTCAGGCTTGGCCGGATGGCAGGTGCCGAATCCTTTGGCTCTGCAGGCATTCGCGTAATTTTCAAGCAGGAGCGGGGTTGCCGGAAGCTGGTCGGTGGCGCCCATAAGATGCAGCCTCGCAGCCTCGCGCATGACCTCGACCTCGCGATTACCCTTGCCTATCAACTTCAGGAGCCACTTTTTGAGTCCTCCGTTCGAGTCGATTGCGCCAGCTCTTTCCACCAGGCAGTCGTGGTTTCCGGGTACGCACCAGAGGTGCCTTGCCTTCGATGCATCACGTAGATCGGCCAAAAAATCTGTGGCCATCTTGAAGCTCTCGACGTCGCCAAAATTGGTGAGATCACCAGTTGCCACTATCACTGTCGGTCGAAGGCTGACGACGGCGGTCTTGAGCCAGGCTAGTTTCTGGTCGTCGTGACCACCGGCGTGGACCTCGATGCCGCCCGACTTCAAGACGGCTTTCACGCCTTTTTGAAGCGTGCTGGTCTTCTCGTTGTCGAGTGAGGAGTGGCGAATATGCAGATCGCTGATGTGAACGATTCGCAGCATGGTGCCCTCTTAGCGGGAGTGCGTTCAATATGAACGTAAACGGAGCGCGGACAATTCTGGGAAGTGTCGCATCGTTGGTCCGCGCAGGATCCGAGATGCCTCATGTCCGCCACGCAGTTCATCGCCAGCTGTCAGCACAGTTGTGAGCCGTCCAGGTATGCCGATTTCGCGCAAGTGTCCGAAGGTGCGACCTAACACTGTGCGCATTCGTCCATGGGCGATAGGGTCTTTGTGCCGCGCATACAAGTTCACTGCGAACATGCCATTGTGACTTAGCCGGCTACGCCAACGACGTGCCCAATCGTCGTCATGCCACGCGGAACGGAAGTCGCCCCTCTCTGCCGGCCACGCGTCGTCAACCACCGCGTCGAATCGACCACGCGAAGCGCGCAAAAAATTCTCAGCACGGTCCTGCACAACATGGACATCGCAAGAGGCCAGACCGAATTCGCGATAGGCGATCTCAATGACATGTGCATCGACTTCGACCGCACAGATAGCTGCTTCTGGGAAGAGGGCGCGGCATTGCCGCGCAACCGTTCCGCCGCCCAGCCCCAAAAGTAGGATTCGACGCGGAGCGGTTCGCCGCAGCAGCAAGCTGGCGCCTTGAGCGTCCCATCCACGGCCGGTGAATACCCGCGAGACGTCATAGACACTGAACGGGCCGACGTCAGTCATCATGCTGATTTCATGGCCACCACGTTCGATCCACCAAGGCCTATCCGTTGTGCGAGGCTTCATATCTAGGTGCCAAAAGAAGACCTGACGCGACCCTTCCGGCGCACAGGCGATGCCACAGGTCCACATTTTCGACTGACAACATGCTCGCGACTCCGCGGCTTATTGTGGCGACACATGGCTCCCCCGTGCTCGCGCTGCATTTCAAAGAGTTCACCTTCACAACAACGCCCCGCAATGACATCTAGGTGTTTCCACCGCACCACTTCTAGGTCAAACCACAAGGCCCAGGCTCAACAGCGTTCATTGGTGGTGAGTTCGTTTTGTGCATGCTACCGGCAAAAAGGGGCAACGTAGCGGTTGCTAGTCATCCTCGAGTCCGAGGTTCTTCTTTGCTCCGCAATTCGTCCACAGGATCGCGACGGCTGAACCGCCAGAACGCAGATACGGCCCGACCTTCCGCGGCAAGAGTTCGACAAGCTCAGGCTGCATGTACTGAAACCGATCCGGCACATCCAGGCAAACGATCCGCTTTCCCTGCAGCGACGCCGCAAAGCTCTTCTTGAGCTTGACCCGATGCTGCCTCTCCATCACGAAAATCAGATCCGCCCATTCGACCTGCTCTTCACTCAGCACGCAGTCCGCGTCGGATGCCAGGCCGGCCGAGTCGGTCTCGATGTCCGGTGCCGCGAAGATGCCTTCGGCGGTGGGGCTGCGAAGCCTGTTCCTGCTGCAGATGAAGAGCACACGAAGCAAGGTCTCGATGCTCCGCCTACCGGCACCGAAGCCTGAACTGCCGGTCGCTCAAGCTTCGGCGCTCATTCGCCAGGCGGTCCTGTTCGGATGCCACGTTCGGGCGTCGCGCCGCGTCGTCGACGGCCCGGATCTGCGCTTCGATCTGGGCGCACTCGCCAGGACCGACATCACCCGCTGCAGCGATTCGGGACGCCACCTGCCGCTGATATGCGGCGATCTGCTGCGCCGCCACGCTGTTCTCCACCACCGATGCGCGGCGCGCGCCGGGACTCATCCCGTCCGCAAGATTCAGGTCCGGCTGCACCGACACTGCGACGGCCCGCGTGCCTGCGGGGCAACCGCCGTCGACATACGCGGCTGCCGCCGACTTCCCGACGCACTTGGTGATCTGCGCGATGCGCGGGGCGTCCGCCGGAAGCGGCGCCGGCTCCGCGCCGATCTCCGGCAGCCGGACGGGCGGAAAGACGGACCGGGCGGCCGTCGATTGCGGCGGCAGGCGCGACTCGCCACGACCGAAGGTCAACCAGTCCTGCGACACCGCGAGGCAGAGCAGGGCGCTCGTTGCCAAGGCCACGAGCACGAGCATCCGATTGCCGGAGGCAGGCGGCCGGAACGGTTCGTCCCGCGCTGAAGCCAGCCCGAGTCGCTCGCTCATCAAAGGGTCTCGACGCATGTGGGTGGCACTGTAGTCGAGCCGCCATGACGACGGCCGTGGCGCCCCGAAGCGCGGCCGGCGGAAATCGGAGGGACCGTGCGCAAAGTCGCAGGTCGTCTCCGCGATCGTCAACCTGGCTGGGCGGCTGCCCTTCCCAGCCAGACCCGCACCCCCGTCAACGCCAGCAGCAGCGCACCCGCCGCGCCCGCCAGCGACGCATGGATCCCCACCGCGCTCCCGCCCAGCCCGACCGTCAGGCCCGCGAACGCCCGCAGGCCCAGCGCCGACATGTTGAACAGGCCGATCACACGCCCGCGCGATGCCGCCGGCGCATTCAGCTGCACCAGGGTCTGCGCCATCGAGCTGAACGACAGCTCGCACACGCCGGCCGCGAAGAGCAGCAGCAGCGCCAGCGGATAGGAGCGGGTCGCGGCGAAGGCCGCGAGCGCGAGGCACCACAGCATGCAGAAGCCGACCGCGGTCGACGGCGTGATGCGCAACACGCGGCCCATGCTCTCGAGCAGCAGGCCGGCGACGAGCGCGCCGGCGGCGTCGGCGGCCAGCAGCATGCTGTAGGTGGTGCCGGGGTCGCCGTGGCCGAGGTCGCGTGCGAAGCCCGGCATCTGCGCCTGGTAGCTGTTGGCGACGAAGAAGGAGGCGAGGCCGGCCAGCAGGATCATCGAGGCCAGTGCGCGGTTGGCGCGCACGTCGGCGACCGCGCGCAACAGGTCGGCCAGGCCGCGCACCGCCCGCACGGGTGCGGTCGCCAGCTGGCGAAAGCGCGGGCCGTACGGTGCGTGCCAGAGCCACAGCAGGGCCGGCAGGTAGAAGCAGAGGTTGAGCAGCAGTCCGTAGCGCGGGCCCAGCGTGAGCATGATGGCGCCGCCGACTGCGGGGCCGACCAGCACGCCGAGGTAGCGCGCGGTGGCCAGCAGCCGGACGCCGCTCGGCAGCTCGGCGCCGGGCACCACGTCGTGCAGCAGCACCTGGGTCGGGCCCTGCCACAGCACGCCGGCACAGCCGTGGACGACCAGCAGCACCATCGCGTGCCACATCTGGAGCGTGTCGGTGATGAAGAACCAGGCCCAGCCGGCCGAGGCGGCCATGAAGAGCACCATGCCGCACTGGATCAGCCGACGCGGATCGATGCGGTCGGCCAGGCCGCCGACCGGCACCGAGAACAGCAGGAAGGGCAGCCAGTGCGACACCACCGCGAAGCCGCCGAGCGCGGGCGAGTGGAACTTCTGGAACATCATCCAGTAGCTGATCACGTGCTCGACGTTGTCGGCCATCATGGCCAGCAGGTAGGTGCCGGCCAGTGCGCGATAGCCGGAATGGCGCAGGGCGGCGAAGGACGGCGCGGCGGTGGTGGGTGCGGGCTGGGCGGGCGCTGACATGCTGGACCGCATTGTGGCGCCCCCTTCGAAGCACCGCCGTCGGCGGGCCTTCGGCGACCGGTCAGCCCGGATACAGCCGCGCGGTCAGGCTCTGGCTGGCCCGCTGCAAGGCCGGCAGGAAGGCCTCCTGCAGTTCCGACAGCGCCATGCGTTCGGCCCGCACCGCGATGCTCATCGCGGCGATCACCTTCGCATCGCGGTCGAAGACCGGGACGGCGACCGAGCGCACGCCGACCTCCAGTTCGCCGTCGCTGCTCGCGTGGCCCTGCAGCCGGCAGCGCCGCACGATCGCCAGCAGCTCGGCGCTGTCGTCCACGGTGTGCGGCGTGAGCTTGTTGCGCGGCATGCGGGCGACGCGCGAAGCCGCCTCGTCGGGCGGCAGGCTGGCCAGCAGCACGCGGCCGAGGGCCGAGCAATGCGCCGGCAGCCGCGAGCCGATGCCCAGGCCGGTGCTGAGGCTGCGGCGGCCGGTGGAGCGCGCGACGATGATCGCGTCGTCGTCCTGCAGCAGCGCCAGCGAGGCCGATTCGCGGGTGCGTTCCGACAGCGCGTCCAGCAGCGGCTGCGCCAGCGACGGCATCGGCCGCGAAGCCAGGTACGACTGCGCGATCAGCAGCACCTTCGGTTCCATCCAGAAGTGCTTGCCGTCGCTGCCGAGGTAGCTGAGCGCGGCCAGGGTCATCAGCGAGCGCCGCGCGGACGCGGGCGAGACGCCGGTCAGCCGCGCCGCCTGCGAGACGGTGAGCCGCGCGTGCTGGCGGCCGAAGCAGGCCATCACCTCGAGGCCCTTGCCGAGCGAGCCGACGAAGTCCTTGTCGCGCGCCGCCGGGTCTTCCGATTCGTCCAACTCGGCTTCGCCTGGACCATTGGTCATATTTTTTCGCATAGCGCAAATCTACCTTGTCGCGTGCCGGGCGTCGAAAGACACTCTCCGGCGAGCGACTGCCACAGAAAGAGACACCCCACCATGATCTTCCGCAAACTCCCTGCAATGGCCCGCTGGGCGGCCTCGGTGCTGCTGGCGCTGGCCTGCCTGGCCCCGCCGGCCGCCTTCGCCGACAAGCCACTGAAGCTGGTCGTGCCCTTCCCGGCCGGCGGCACCGCCGACATCCTGCCGCGCGTGGTCGCCGACAAGCTGCGCGCGCAATACCCCGACGGCGTGGTGATCGAGAACCGCACCGGCGCCGGCGGCAACATCGGCGGTGACTACGTCTACCGCTCCGAGCCCGACGGCCTCACGCTCCTGGCCTCGCCGCCGGCGCCGATCGCGATCAACCAGTCGCTCTACAAGAAGCTGTCCTTCGACCCGGCGCGCTGGGTGCCGGTGACGGTGCTGGCCACGGTGCCCAACGTGCTGGTGGTCAACCCGAACCTGCCGGTGCACAACGTGGCCGAATTCATCGCCTACCTGAAGGCCAACCCCGGCAAGGTCAGCTATGCGTCGCAGGGCAACGGCACCACCTCGCACCTCACCGCCAGCCTGTTCATGCAGCTCACCGGCACGCAGATGACGCACGTGCCGTACAAGGGCACCGCACCGGCGCTGGTCGACCTGATCGGCGGCCAGGTGGATGTCTTCTTCGACAACCTCAGCTCGTCGCTGCCTTTCCACCAGTCGGGCAAGGTGCGCATCCTGGCGGTGGCCGACGAGCATCGGTCGGCCGCGCTGCCCGACGTGCCGACCTTCGCCGAGCAGCAGCTGCCGGCGATGAACGCGGTCACCTGGTTCGCGGTGGTGTCACCGCCCGGCACGCCAGCGGCCACGATCGCGACCACGCAGAAGGCCTTTGCCGATGCGCTCGCGCTTCCCGACGTGCGGCAGAAATTCGCCCACGAAGGCGCCGAGCCGCGCGGCTGGGACAGCGCGACCACCGGCCGCTTCATCCAGAGCGAATCCGAGAAATGGAAGAAGGTCATCCAGCTGGCCAACGTGACCCTCGACTGAACCAGGCACTCCCACCATGAACACCCAACCGATCCACTGGCCGGCCGCCGGCCTCACCCGCATCCCGTTCGCGCTCTACGACGACAGGCAGGTCGAGGCCGACGAGGAGTCGCGCATCTTCCGCGGCGACACCTGGAACTTCCTCTGCCTGGAAGCCGAGCTGCCCGACTCCGGCAGCTACCGCACCACCTTCTGTGGCGAGACGCCGGTCATCGTGGTGCGCGAGGACGACGAGGTCTACGCCTTCGAGAACCGCTGCGCCCACCGCGGCGCGCTGATCGCGCTCGAGAAGTCGGGCCGCGCCGACAACTTCCAGTGCGTCTACCACGCCTGGAGCTACAACCGGCAGGGCGACCTCACCGGCGTCGCCTTCGAGAAGGGCGTGAAGGGCCAGGGCGGCATGCCGCCGGACTTCTGCAAGGAAGCGCACGGCCCGCGCAAGCTGCGCGTGGCGCGTTACTGCGGCCTGGTCTTCGGCAGCTTCAGCGACGAGGTGCCCGACATCGAGGACTACCTCGGCCCGGAGATCTGCGAGCGCGTCGAGCGCGTGCTGCACAAGCCGGTCGAGGTGATCGGCCGCTTCACGCAGGCGCTGCCCAACAACTGGAAGCTGTACGTCGAGAACGTGAAGGACAGCTACCACGCGAGCCTGCTGCACCTGTTCTTCACCACCTTCGAGCTCAACAAGCTGTCGCAGAAGGGCGGCGTCATCGTCGACGAGAGCGGCGGCCATCACGTGAGCTACTCGATGATCGACCCGGCCGCCGAGAAGGACGCCTCGTACAAGGAACAGGCGCTGCGCTCCGACAACGCCGCGTACCGGCTGAAGGATCCGAGCCTGCTCGCCGGCTTCAAGGAATACGGCGACGGCATCACGCTGCAGATCCTCTCGGTGTTCCCGGGCTTCGTGCTGCAGCAGATCCAGAACTGCCTGGCGGTGCGCCAGGTGCTGCCCAAGGGCAGCACGCGCACCGAGCTCAACTGGACCTACATCGGCTATGTCGACGACACGCCCGAGCAGCGCAAGGTGCGGCTCAAGCAGTCGAACCTGATCGGCCCGGCCGGCTTCATCTCGATGGAGGACGGCGCGGTCGGCGGCTTCGTGCAGCGCGGCATCGCCGGTGCCGCCGACCACGAGGCGGTGGTCGAGATGGGCGGCGACGGCGCCGGATCGAGCGAAGGCCGCGCCACCGAGACCTCGGTGCGCGGCTTCTGGAAAGCCTATCGGCAGCACATGGGCCTGTGAGCCCGGCCTTTCGGAAAGTCAACCATGATCGACCTGCTGGCGCTCTGCGCCTTCAATGCCGCCTACGCCCACGCGATCGACAGCGACGCGCTGGAGCGCTGGCCCGCCTTCTTCACCGAGGACTGCCACTACCGCATCACCCACGCCGAGAACGAGCGCGAGGGCCTGCCCGCGGGCATCGTCTACGCCGACTCGCGCGCCATGCTGGAAGACCGGATCGCCGCGCTGCGCGTGGCCAACATCTACGAGCGGCAGAGCTACCGGCACCTGCTCGGCATCCCGCTCGTCGAGCGCGCCGACGCCGAGAGCGCCGAGGCCAGCACGCCCTTCATGGTGGCGCGCATCATGGCCAGCGGCCAGACCGAGCTGTTCGCGACCGGCGTCTATCGCGACCGCTTCGTGCGGCACGACGGCGAACTGCGTCTGGCGTCGCGCGTGGCGGTGTGCGACAGCACCAGCACCGACACCCTGCTGGCGCTGCCGCTGTGACGGTGCAGGCCATGCAAGCGTCAAGCATCGACACTGTGGGCCAGCGGCTCGCACTCACCGTCGGCGACCCGAACGGCGTCGGGCCCGAGATCGCGCTCAAGGCACTGGCCAGTCTCTCGCCGGCGCAGCGTGCATGCATGGTGCTCTACGGGCCGGCATCGGTCGTCGACCGCACCGCCACGCAGCTCGGCCTGCAAGAGATGCTGCGCGGCCTCGATCGGGTCGACGTCGGCCGGCTGTCGTCACAGGCCGCGGTGCCGGGACGCATCGCGCCGGAAGCCGGCGCATCGGCGATCGCCTCGGCCTCGGCCGCGATCGAGGCCTGCCGGCGCGGCGAGGTCGACGCGGTGGTCGCCTGCCCGCACCACGAGACCGCGATCCACCAGGCCGGCATCGCCTTCAGCGGCTACCCGTCGCTGGTGGCGCGGGTCTGCGGCGTGCCCGAGAACGCGGTCTTCCTGATGCTGGTCGGCGGCGGCCTGCGCATCGTGCACGCGACCTTGCATGAGAGCGTACAGAGCGCGCTCGACCGCCTGACGCCGGCGCTGGTGGTCGACGCGGTGCGTGCCGGCGTCGAGGCCTGTCGCCGGCTCGGCCTCGCGCAGCCGTCGGTGGCGGTCTTCGGCATCAATCCGCATGCGTCGGAGGGCGGTCTCTTCGGCGCGCACGACGCCCGCATCAGCTTCCCCGCGGTCGAGCAGCTGCGCGCCGAAGGCCTCGAGGTGGACGGCCCCACCGGCGCCGACGTGCTGCTGGCGGACCGCCGGCACGACCTCTATTGCGCGATGCTGCACGACCAGGGGCACATCCCGGTCAAGCTGCTGGCGCCGCGCGCGGCCAGCGCCCTGAGCATCGGCGGCGACGCGCTGCTGTCCAGCGTCGGCCACGGCAGCGCGATGGACATCGCGGGCCGCGGCATCGCCGACCCGGCCGCGGTGATCCGCACGATCGCGCTGCTCTCGGGAGTAGTGGCCGCATGAACGTCGTTCGCATCGCCGGCAGCGACGCGAGCTTCGAATGCGCGGTCGGCGAAAGCCTGCTCGACGGCGCCGCACGCCACGGCATCGAGCTGCCTTACTCCTGCCGCAAGGGCGTCTGCGGCAATTGCGCCGGCCGGGTGCCTGAGGGCGAGGTGGTCGGCGTTCGCGGCGCACCGATGACCAACGAGACCTGCCTGCCCGGCCAGGTGCTGTTCTGCATGTGCGCGCCGGTGAGCACGGCCGTGATCGCGCCGACCGAATGGCATCGCATCGACCCCGGCGCGCGCAAGAAGTTCACGGCGCGCGTGTTCCGCAACCAGCGGGTCGCGCCGGACGTGTCGCTGCTGCAGCTGCGGCTGCCGACCGGGCAGCGCGCGAAGTTCAAGGCCGGCCAGTACCTGCGGGTGACCGCGGCCGACGGCAGCACCCGCTGCTATTCGATGGCCAATCCGCCGCACGAGAGCGACTCGCTGAGCCTGCACATCCGCCACGTGCCCGGCGGCAGCTTCAGCACCCGCGTGCCCGAACTGCACAGCGGCGACACGCTCGAGGTCGAACTGCCCTTCGGGGCCTTCAGCCTGCGCGAAGGCGAGCGGCCGATCGTGCTGGTGGCCGGCGGCACCGGCTTCGCGCCGATCAAGTCGATCCTCGACGACATGGCCCGGCGCAACGTCGATCGTCCGACGACCTTGATCTGGGCAGCCCGCCAGGCCGACGGCATCTACCTGCGGCCGGCGGTCGAGAAGTGGCAGAAGAAGTGGCCGGGCTTCCGCTTCGTGGCGGCGCTCAGCGATGCGACCGATGCGCTGCCCGAGGGCTTCGTCGGCGCGCGTGCCGATCAGGCGCTGGTGCAATGCATGCCGGCGCTGCAAGGCCACGAGCTGTACTGCTGCGGCGGCCCGCCGATGGTCGCGGCGGTGCGCGAGGCGGCGCTGCGGCTCGGGCTCGATCCGCGGGACTTCCACTCCGACGTGTTCGTGGAGGGGCCGGCGGTTCCGGGCTAGGCCTGCGGCCCGCGCACCACCGCATCCCCCAGCAGCTCCTGGATGCGCTCCTCGCCGTAGCCGTGTTCGCGCAGGATCTCCAGCGTGTTCTCGCCGAGCAGCGGCGCATGGTGGCGATGCACCGGCGGGGTCGCGGACCATTCCGACGGGATCGCGGTGCGCAGCATCTCGCCTTCGCTCGGATGCGTCACCTGCTCCAGGTAACCGGTCGCCTGGAGGTGCGGGTCTTCGAGGATGTCGTCGATGCTGTACATGCGCGCGGCCGGGATGTCGGCGCGCTCTAGCAGGTCCAGCCATTCGGCGGTGGTGCGGGTGAGGAAGACCTCGCCGAGGTAGCCGTAGACGTGCGCGATGTGCGTCAGCCGCTGGTTCTGGCTGTGGAAGCGTTCGTCGGCATCGAACATCGGCCGCTGGCCGATCGCGTCGAAGAAGCTGCGCCAGTGCTTGTCGTTGTAGACCAGCACGCAGATGAAACCGTCGCGCGTTTCGTAAGGCCGCCGGTCGCGCGCCAGGCTGCGCTGGTAGCCGGCCGGTGCGGTCGCCGGCTCGAACAGGCGGCCGGCAAGATGTTCGCCCAGCACCAGCGACAGCATGCCCTCGAACATCGGCACGTCGACCTGCTGGCCCTGGCCGCTGCGCTCGCGGTGAAAGAGGGCCGTGGTGATCGCGTTGCACAGCTGCAGGCCGAGCATGCGGTCGACCAACACCATCGGGGCGTAGCGCGGCTTCTCGCCGCTGGCCTGGGCTGACAGCCACGGAATGCCCGACATGCCCTGGATGAGGTCGTCGTAGGCCGGCCGGGCCGCATACGGCCCGCGCTGGCTGAAGCCGTAGGCGCCGGCGTAGATGATCTTCGGCGACACCCGCTTCAGGTCCTCGTAGCCCAGGCCCAGCCGCGCCATCGCCTGCGGCCGGATGTTGTAGACCAGCACGTCGGCGCTGGCCGCCATGTGCAGCAGAACGTCGCGACCGGCCGGCTGCTTGAGGTCGAGCACGATCGAGCGCTTGTTGCGGTTGGTGGTGAGATAGAAGTGCCCCATGCCCGCGTGGCGCATCGGCCCGGACTGCCGCATCACGTCGCCGCCGGGCGGCTCGACCTTGATGACGTCGGCGCCCAGGTCGGCCATCTGCTGGCTGGCGGTGGGGCCCATGATCACGCTCGTCAGGTCGAGCACCCGGATGCCGTCCAGTGGTCCGCTCATGTGTGTCGTTCTCTCGTTCGATTCAATCGATCTTGGCGCCGGCGAGCTTCACCACCTTGGCCCACTTGTCGTAGTCGGTCGCGATGAAGGTCTTGAACTCGGCCGGCGGCAAGGTCCACACGTCGTAGGCCATGTTGCGGATCGCCTGCTGCAGCTCGGGCGTGCGCAGGGCCTGCAGGGTGGCCTGGTAGAGCCGGTCGACGACCGGTGGCGGCAGGCCCGCGGGCCCGACCAGTCCGAACCACAGGTCGCTGCCGGCCTCGTCGAAGCCGGGCACGCCGGCCTCGCGCATGGTCGGCACCTCCGGCAGGTAGACGCTGCGCTTCGCGCTGGTCACCACCAGCGGCCGGACCGCGCCGGCCTTGATCTGCGGCAGCGCCTCGATCGGGATGTCGAACATCGCCGAGACGTTGCCCGACATCACGTCCACCAGCGCCGGCGCGTTGCCCTTGTAAGGGATGTGCGACATGCGCGCGCCGGTCAGGGCCTTCAGCAACTCGCCCGAGAGATGGTTGGTCGCGCCGTTGCCGCCGGAGGCGAAGGTGGCGTGCGCATCGTCGGTCTTCGTCCAGGCGACGAACTCGGCCAGCGTCTTGGCCGGCACCTTGGGGTTGACCAGCAGCACGTTGGTGTACGACACCACCGGCGTGATCGGCGTCAGGTCGCTGCGCGGGTCGTAGGGATGGTGGGTGTAGAGATGCGGGTTGATCGCGGTCGAGCCGGTGTGGGCCATGCCGATGGTGTAGCCGTCGGCCGGCGAGCGCACCACCAGGTCGATGCCGATGCTGCCGCCCGCGCCGGTGCGGTTGTCGACGATGACCGGCTGGCCGAGCGCGTCGCCCATGCTCTTGGCCAGCGCGCGAGCCAGCACGTCGGTCGGGCCGCCGGCGGCGAAGGGCACGATCATGCGGATCGGCTTGGTCGGGAAGTCCTGCGCCGGCGCGAGCGCCGGTGCGAGTGCGAGCAGGGCCCACAGGAAAAGGGCGCGGCGCTGGGTCATGGGCTTGTCTCCTTCTTCTCGTATCTGCGCGTCAGGCGTGCTCGCGCAGCAGCTCGCGCGCGATGATCAACTGCATGATCTGGCTGCTGCCTTCGTAGATGCGCAGCAGCCGGACGTCGCGGTAGAGCCGCTCGATCGGGTATTCCTTGATGTAGCCGTTGCCGCCGTGCACCTGCAGCATGCGGTCGGCGATGCGGCCGGCCGCCTCGGTGGCGAAGTACTTGCAGCAGGCCGCTTCCTTGGTCGTGGTCTTGCCGGCGTCCTTGTCGGCCGCGGCCTTCTCGACCATCGCGCGGGCCGCGAAGGCCTCGGCCTGGCTGTCGGCCAGCATCGCCTGGATCAGCTGGAAGTTGGCGATCGGCTGGCCGAACTGGCGGCGCTCCATCGCGTAGCGCGTGCCTTCGTCGAGCAGCCGCTGGCACATGCCGGTGGCGACCGCGGCCATGTGCAGGCGGGCGTGGTCGAGCGACTTCATCGCGTTCTTGAAGCCGGTGCCTTCGGCGCCGAGCAGCGCGCTGGCCGGCACCCGACAGTCTTCGAAGATCACGTCCGATTCGTGCGAGCCCGAGAAACCCATCTTCTGGTAGGGCTTGGCCACCGTGAGGCCGGGCGTGTCGCGGTCGACCAGGAAGGCCGAGATGCCGCGCGAGCCGGCTTCCTTCGGCGCGGTGCGGGCGAACACGGTGAAGACGCCGGCATGGATCGCGTTGGTGATGAAGCGCTTGGTGCCGTTGATGACGTAGTGGTCGCCGTCGCGCACCGCGCGGGTGGTGAGCGAGGCCGAATCGGAGCCCGAGTCGGGCTCGGTCAGGCAGAAGGAGGCCATCATCTCGCCGGTCGCGAGCCGCGGCAGGTACTTGCGCTTCTGCGCTTCGGTGCCATCGTTGATGATGCCCAGCGTGCCGACGCCGTTGGTGGTTCCGAAGTAGGACCGGAAGGCCGGCTGCGCATAGGCCACCTCGAACACCAGGCTGGCTTCCTCGAACATGTTGAGGCCGAGGCCGCCATATTCCTCCGGGATCGTCATGCCGAAGAGGCCAAGGTCGCGCAGGCCCTGCACCACGCGTTGGGGAATCTCCTCGGTCTCGACCACCTCGATCTCCGCCGGGATGAGCACGTCGCGGGTGAAGCGGCGCACCGCGTCGACAAGGAGCTCGAGGGTCTGCTGGCGTTCGGTGGTCATGGGTGTCTCTAAGGTTGAATGGGCGATCTGCTGGACCAATGGCTGCGAACCATACGCCGGCGCACATTCCCGGTCCAATACCGATTGAGGTGCCGGTGATATCCTTTTGGTAATGAATTTCCGGCAGCTGCAACAGTTCCTGGCGGTCGTGGAAACCCAGAGCTTCCGCAAGGCGGCCGAGCGCCTGCACATGGCGCAGCCGCCGTTGTCGACCGGCATCCGCCGGCTGGAAGAAAGCCTCGGCGCGCGGCTGCTGGAGCGCAGCAAGCGCGGCGTGCGGCTGACCGAAGCGGGGCAGGCGGTGCTGGAAGACGCGCACAAGATCGCCTTCCATGTCGAGCACCTGCGCAACGCGGTGAGTGCGCTCGAAAGCGGCGTCGGCGGCCATCTGCGGGTCGGCTTCGTCGGCTCTGCCACCTACACCCTGCTGCCGCGCAGCCTGCCGCTCTTTCGCGAACGCTTCCCGAACGTGGTGCTCGAGTTGCGCGAGGGCACCACGGTGCAGATCCTGCAGGACGTCGAGGCCGGTGCGCTCGACCTCGGCCTCCTGCGCTATCCGGCGATGCATCCGACCTCGCTGGACGTGGTGCCGATCGAATGGGACCGGCTGGTGGCCGTGATGCCGGTCGGTCATCCGCTCGGCCGGCGCCGCCGGTTGAACCTGGCCGACCTGGCGGATGAGCCCTTCGTCCTCTACTCCGCCAGCAACGCGCCGAACCTCGCCACGCAGGTGGTGCAGGCCTGCCAGGCGGCCGGCTTCTCGCCCCGCGTGGTCCAGGAAGCGGTGCAGGTGCAGACGCTGATCAGCCTGGTCGAGAGTGGCATGGGCATCGCGCTGGTGCCGGCGGCCAGCGGGCTGGCGTCGACCCGCCAGGTGGCGTTCCGCAAGGTCGCGGCCGCGACCTCGCTCGACGTCGCGATCGCGATGGCGACGCGGCGCGGCAGCGAGAGCCGCGCGGTCGGGCGCTTCGCGGAGGTGTTGAAGGAGTGCGGGCAGCCGGCCGCCGCGGCGCTGCCGGTCGCAGGCCCCAGGCCGCGACGCAAGTAGCCGCTCTTCAAGGAGATGCCACCAGGCGTGTGTGCAGCGCACGCAGCATGGTCGCGGTCGCGCCCCAGATCAGTCGCTCGCGACCTTGCCCCGCATGGAGCAGCGACAGCCATTCGCGGCGCACGCCCTCGACCTCCAGCGCATGCCTGCGATGCTGCGCCGGGTCCATGAGGAAGGACAGCGGGACTTCGAAGGTGTCGGCGACTTCGAAGCCGTCGATCTTCAGCGTGGGGCCGTGGCGCAGGAGGCCCACGACCGGTGTCACCTTGAAGCGCGCGCCGCTCACCAGTGGGGCGAGACGGCCGATGACCTCGATCTCCCCGGCCTCGATGCCGACTTCTTCCTGCGCTTCGCGCAAGGCGGTGTGGACGATGTCGCGGTCGCCCGGGTCACGCTTGCCGCCGGGAAAGGCCACCTGCCCAGGGTTGTTGGAGAGCGCCGCGCCGCGCACCGTGAAGAGCACCGAGGGCACGTCGCGCAGCACGATCGGGATCAGCACCCCTGCCTCGGTCATCGGCGCATCGTCGGTCGGGCTGGTCTCGATCGGCACCGTGCCCAAGAGGCGGCGCAAGCCAGCCGCCGTGAGCGCCTCGGCCGAAGGCACGGCCGCGTCGGCATGCGTGCCGATCACCGGCGCGGTTCGCGGGTCGAAGCCCGGCAGCTTGGACAAGGGGATCACAGGTGGCCTAGGGAAAACACGGGTCGCGAGCGGCGTTGACAGATCGTGCCACCAAAGCTGTAATTCTTCAAACATTTATGCAAATTACGAATTCGCAGAACGAATTGAAGAAAACTGCTGTGATCCCATGGACGATTCACGTTCCCAAGGCATTCGATGAACACAACCGCGCCCGAGCGCATCAAGGTCTTCTGGCAGCCCGGATGCTCGTCGTGCCTGCGCACCAAGGAATTCCTGGCGAAGAACGGCGTCGACTTCGAGTCGATCGATGTACTCCACCATCCGGACGGCATGGCCCAACTCAAGGCGCTGGGCGCGCGCTCGGTGCCGATCGTCTCGCGCGGCAAGGAATTCACGCTGTGCCAGTCGATGGACGACGTGGTGAAGTTCCTCGGGCTCGACACCGCGCTCAAGCCGGCGCTGCCTCCCGAGGTGCTGTACGAGCGGCTCGGGCGGGTGCTCGAGGCCGCCATCCGCTTCACGCGGCAGTTCCCGGCCGACCGGCTGCGCGAGAACTTCCGCGACCGCAATCGCACGCTCGGCGACACCGCGTACCACGTCTTCAGAGTCGCCGAGATGGGACTGCAAACCGCGCAGGGCCGGCCGCTGACGCCGGAGGGCTTCGCCGACCTGGCACCGCCTGACTGGCAGGCCGAGGACATCGCGCGTTGGGGCGCGGAGATCCGGCACCGCCTCGGCGAGTGGTGGGCGACCGCCGACCGCAGCCTGACCTATACGGCAACGACCTACTACGGCGACAAGCCGATGCACGGCGTCTTCGAACGCACCGTCTGGCATGCGGCGCAGCACACGCGCCAGCTCATGCTGATGCTCGAGACACACGGCATCGTGCCCGACCGGCCCTTGACCGCCGGCGACCTCGACGGCCTGCCGGTGCCCGACGATGTCTGGGGCTGAAGCCCGCATGCGCGCACCGACATGATCAAGCGCATGGCCATGATGACCCGCCGGCGGGACACCAGCATGGCGGACTTCAATCGCTACTGGCTCGAGGTTCACGGCGAACTGCTGAAGCAGGCGGGGCACGTGCATCGCTACCAGCAGAACCCGGTCCTGCTGGAGATTCCCTGCGGCGTCGACACGCCGCCGCCTTTCCGGCTCGACGGCGTGGTGGAGCTTTGGTTCGAGAGCGAGGCCGAGATGCGAATGTGCTTTGAATCCCCGGCCGGCCGGGAATTGCCGGTCGACGAGGAACGCTTCCTGTCCGCGATGACCCGCCACGACGTGGTCGATGCGCCTCAGCCGGATGGCGGATTCAAGCTGCTGCTGGTCGCTTCCAGCCGGCCCGGCGAGGACGGTGCGAAGGCGCTGGGCGAGCGCTTGTCGATGTGGTCCGAGGCGCTCGGCGGCTCGGCGCAGGCGAGCGTCTTCAATCCGGTGCAAGCGCTTCTGTCGCGCCCGAACCTGCCGGTCGAGCCGGTCGCCGCATCGGCCTTCTTGCAGTTCGTGTGGACCGACGACAGCGCGGCGCGGCGCGCCGTCGAACGCTCCAGCTTCCAGAAGCTCTTGCATGCCGTAGCGCCGGAATTCGCGAAGCTGGGCGCCTACCTGGTTCGAGAAAGACGAGTCATCTGAGGAACCCGACATGCCCGACATTCAATACGGACTCATGGAAGCGCTCGAGCGAAACCCGGCGCTGATGCGCCGCGCGCGCTTCCTGCACCTTCGCTTCGCGGTCGCATCCGGCGATGAACGCCGACTCGTCACCGTCTCGCCGGGCGCGGTGTCGGTGCAGCCGCTGCAGGCGACCGACGCCGGCCAGGCCGGCTTCACGATCGCTGCCTCGCCCGCGGCATGGGCCGAGTTCTCCAGGCCGCATCCGTTGCCGGGCTTTCAAGATGTCATCGCGATGGCCGAGAGCGGCAACGGCGAGATCCTTGGCGACGACCTGCTGCCCTTCTTCGGCAACCTGCTGCTGGTGAAGGGCGTCGTCGCCGCCATGTTCAAGGGAGAGGCGTCATGGTGAATCCGGATTTCGATGCGGCTACCGGCCGCTACCTGAACCTGGTCGTTGCAGGCCAAAAGCAGCGCGTCTACGTGGAAGAGGCGGGCAGCGGCATCCCGCTGCTCTGCCTGCACACCGCCGGCAGCGACAGCCGGCAATTCCGCGGCCTGATGAACGATGCGGCCGTGACCACGCGCTACCGCGTGATCGCCTTCGATCTGCCCTGGCACGGCAAGTCGTCGCCGCCCGCGGATTTCATGAACCGCCACTACCAGCTCACGACGGAGCTCTACATCGACACCATCATGGCGGTGGTGCGCGGGCTCGGCCTCGACCGGCCGGTGGTGATGGGCTGCTCGATCGGCGGGCGGGCGGTGCTGCACCTGCTGATGCGCCACGCCGGCGAATTCCGTGCCGCCATCGGCCTGCAGACCACCCGCCAGGTGGTCGGCCGGCTGACCGGGCCGCAGAACCAGCTGCAATACCTGAATCGCCCCGACGTGCATGGCAGCGAGGCGGCGGCCGGCCTGCTCTCCGGAATCATGGCGCCGCAGAGCCCGGCGGACGAACGCTGGGAAACGCTCTGGTACTACATGCAGGGCGGCCCGGGCGTGTTCGCCGGCGATATCCACTTCTACAAGGACTCCGGCAACATGGATCCGCAGGCGCTGAAGGCGATCGACACCGCCGCGACGCCGCTGCACCTGTTGACCGGCGAATACGACTATTCGGCGACGCCGGCGGCCACCCGGGAGGTGCACGAACTCGTCCCCGGCTCGACCTTCACCGTGATGAGCCGGCTCGGCCACTTCCCGATGTCCGAGAACTACCCGCACTTCCGCACCTACCTGCTGCCGCTGCTCGATCGACTCGCGCAGCCAAAGCCGCAGGCCGAGTCACAGCCGACGCCGGCCTGACGCACCACGATCATTCCGACGAGAGACCGACCATGAGACCTTCGCCACGCCTGATCGCCTGTACCGCCGCCTGTCTGACGGCCCTGGCCGCGCCGCGCATCGCCAGCGCCGACACCGTTCGCATCGCGGCGATCGATCCGGCGTCCGGCCCGTTCGCCGCGCCGTCGCTGAACTGGACCCACAGCATGCAGGTGGCCGCCGACCTGGTGAACCAGCAGAAGCTGGCGGGCGGCGACGTCAAGCTCGAGATCGTGCAGTTCGACAACGCCGGCAGCGTCCAAGAGTCGCAGGTGCTGCTCAAGTCGGCGATCGACCAAGGCTTTCGCTACGTGGTCAACGGCGGCAGCTCGGCCGTATACGCGGGGCTGCTCGATGCGGTCAACAAATACAACGAGCGCAATCCGGGCAAGGAGGTGCTGCTGCTCACCCACTCCAACGCCGACCCCGACCTCACGAATTCGAAGTGCAGCTTCTGGAGCTTTCGCGAGGCACCCAACTCGGACATGCTCACCGAGGCGCTGACCACCGAAATGGCCAAGGACCCGAATCTCAAGAAGCTCTACATCATCGGCCAGAACTATGCGCTCGGGCAGTCGGTCAGCAAGACGACCCGCGCCTACCTGCAGCGCAAGCGGCCCGACATCGAGATCGTCGGTGACGACCTGCATCCGATCGGCCAGGTGAAGGATTTCTCGCCTTACGTCGCGAAGATCAAGGCCTCGGGCGCCGATGCGGTGACCACCGCCAACTGGGGCACCGACCTGTTTCTGCTGGTCAAGGCGGCCAACGAGGCGGGGCTGAAGGTCAATTTCTACACCTACTACGCCAACAGCTTCGGCGTGGTGCAGTCGCTCGGTCCGGCCGCCGGCGAGCGGGTCAAGAACATCCAGCCCTACACGGCCAACAATCCGGGCTTCGCCGGCAAGGAAGTCGCCGACGGCATCAAGGCGAAGTACAACGAGGACTTCCTGATGATGCCGACCTACACGACGATCACCGCGCTGGCCGCCGGCATGAAGCAGGCCGGTTCGACCGATCCGGTGAAGGTGGCGATCGCGATGGAAGGCGCGCGTTTCAGGGGCCTGGGCGGCGATGCCGAGATGCGAAAGTCGGACCACCAGATTCAGATGCCGCTCTACATCACGAGCCTCACCAAGATCAACGGCAAGGACGTGAAGTACGACCAGGACGGCACCGGCTACGGCTGGAAGATCGACCGCACCATCGACGCCTACGTCGCCTCGCAGCCGACCAGCTGCCAGATGAAGCGGCCCGCGATCAACTGAGCAGTCGATCGATCGCTCAGCCGAGCGACGGCAACAGGTCGGCCATCTTCTCGCCGATCATGATCGCTGGGAGGTTGGTGTTGGTGCGCGTGATCTCGGGCATGACCGAGGCGTCGGCCACGTGGAGGTTCTGCGTGCCGATCACCCGGCCACGCGGATCTACCACCGACTCGGCATCGTCCTCGCGACCCATGCGGCAGGTGCCCACCGGATGGAAGGTCGAGCCCACGTTGGCGCAGACGTAGCGCTCCAGCGCCTCTTCGTCCTTCAGCAAGGCCCTGACGGGCGGCGCATCCTGGATGAAGTGGCGAATCATGAGCCGCCGCACCAGGTCCGAGCTTTCCATGAGCGACGCGCCGATCCTTGTCAGTGCCGCGTTCCTGAAGGTGTTCTGCTGGATCAGTCGCACCCGCGCGGAATAGCTGCTCGGAAAGGGATGGGAAGCGAACTGCGCCACGCCCGGCGCCTGGTAGATCGCGGCCATCCGGCGAAAGGCATCCATCATCCGCGCGCGGTCGCGAGCGTCGGCCAGCCAGTTGAAAACCACGTCGGGTCCGGCATCGAGGCCCTTGGCCGAGAGGTCGACCGTGCCGCGCGAATAGGCGTAACCCAGGTTGGCCGACAGGGTGCCGATGCGCTGCCCGATCGCATGCCAGGAGGACCGGCACACGGCCATCATGATCATGTCGCTGTCCCAGCCGGGCGCCATGCCGGAGGTGTAGCGCAGGTAGGCGAAGTTGCGCCGCGATGCGCCGTTGGCCCGCGCCTCGCGGCTGAGATACGAAGAGATCGACAGCAGCGGATGGTCTTGCAGGTTGCGTCCGACGCCGGCGCGGTCGAGCCGCACCGTGACGCCGCGCGAACGCAGATGCTCGCCCGGGCCGATGCCCGAGGCCATCAGCAGCCAGGGTGTGCGGAACACGCCGGCGCTGAGGATCACCTGGTCGGCCGCGATCTCGCGCGTCTCGCCGGCCTCGTCGCGCACCTGGACGCCGGTGGCGCGCAGGCCGTCGAACAGCAGCCGCTTCACTTCGGTCCTCGAGACGATGCGCAGGTTCGGCCGCGCGCGCACCGCGTCGCTCAGGTAGCCGGTGGCGGTGGAAACCCGCCGGCTGCCGTCGTTGGACACCGGGATCGGCGCGAAGCCGTCGTCGAACATGCCGTTCATGTCCTCCATGTAGCCGAAGCCCTGCTGCTCCCATTGGCGCGCGACGCTGTGGGTGAATTGGTCCCAGCTGTCGCGAAAGAAGCGGCGGATCGGGATCGGGCCGTCGCTGCCGTGCATCTCGCCGGCGAAGCGCGCATCGGACTCCAGTCGGCGGAAGTAGGGCAGCACGCCTTTCCAGTCCCAGCCCTCGCAACCGAGCCGCTGCCAACGATCGAAGTCGAGCGGCATGCCGCGCAGCGCCACCTGGCCGTTGATGCTGGAGCCGCCGCCGATGACGCGCGCCTGTTCGTAGCGCATCGGCGCGCGCGTGGCCGCGTCCAGGTGCGGCACGGCGTCGCCGCGGCGCACCGCCAGGTCCCAGAAGTAGGAACGGTTGCCGAGGGCACGACCGGCGTAGGTATCGAGGATGTCCTCGGGCGTCTGGCTTGGCGGATAGTCGGTGCCGGCCTCGATCAGCATCACCGCATGGCGCGGGTTGGCCGACAGCCGGTTGGCCAGGACGCAACCGGCGGAACCGCCGCCGACGATCAGATGGGTGGTGTGCATCGGGTTCGCAGGGCCGGACGATCAGGAGGTCAGCGCCTCGTGACGGGTCGCCTGGACGCCGACGCGGCATAGCGTCCGCATGTCGGCGAGGCTCTCCATGCGCTCCAGGGCATCGAACAGGGCCTCGCCGCGCGCGTCGCCACCAGCGCGGCAGCAGTCGATGAATTTCTGTTTCAGTCGCGTGTGCGGCTTCGCGGCCGCCAACTCGCCGCTGTCGAGTCGTCGGCCGTCGCGCAGGTGGACCACCACGCGGTCGGCGAGCGGCGGCGTGCCGTCGGCATTCGGCGGCAGGTGAACGAAGTCGATCTTCGGGAAGAGCGACTGCACCGCGTCGCTGGCGACGAAGCCGTCGTCGAGGTCCATCAGCCCGATCTGGCCGCGCAACAAGGCGCAGGCCACCGCGAACTGCACGCTGAATTTCGCCTCCAGCGCGGTGCGCGGCCGGTCGAAGCGCAGCACGCGGGCCTGCGTGCCGCGCACCGCGACCTCGATCCGCTCGATGTCCTGCGCGCGAAGGCCGTGGTCCTGCCGCAGTTCGAGCATCGCGTCGATCGGCCGATGGGCCGAGAAGCAGACCGGGTACTTCTTGAACTGGATCGGGGCGCTGACGCTGAACCAGCAGGCTCCCAGTTGCGTCGGCGACTCAAGGTCGACCCGTCCGCGCGGCGAGAGCGCGGCCAACAGGCCGTCGCGGGCACCGATGCCATCCTCGCCCGCGGTCAGGCCCGCCTGCGCCAGGTCGCAGGCCTGCAGCGCGGCGGCGGCGGCACGGCCGGCATGCAGGGGCTTGGTCATCGAGCCGAAGTTGGCGACCACGCCGCCGGTGAAGCTGGCCGAGATCGAGAGCGCGGCGCGCGCGGTGTGAGCGTCGAGGCCACGCAGCGAGGCCACCGCCGCGGTCGCGGCCATGGTGCCCATCACCGCGGTGGGATGCCAGCCTTCGTCGTGGTAGGGGTCCGGCTCGCGGCTGCGCAGTTCGCCCCACACCTCGTAGCCGAGCACGTAGGCGCGCAGTGCCTGCAGGCCCGAGGCACCGATGCGCTCGGCTTCCGCAAGGATCGCCGGCACCAGCACCGTGCTCGGATGGGCATTGAATTGCACGTCGTCGTAGTCGAGCGCATGGGCGGCGCTGCCGTTGACCAGCGCCGCTTCGACCGCGCCGCGGCGCCGTGAGGAATCGAGCAGCAAGCTGCATGGCGCATCGGCGCCTGCGCCGCGGGTCGTCTTCTCGAGCACTCCGACCACCGGCTCGACGCCGCCCGCCAGCATCACGCCGACCAGGTCGATGAAGGCCGAGCGCGCCAACGAGAGGGAGGTCTGCGGCAACTCGGCCGTCGAGAAGCCCGCGACGAATTCCGCGATAGATCGGGTGAGGCTCTTCATCGTTGTCTCCGTGACGGCGCACGGGACTGTCCCGGCGGTCGACGCATTCTGCGCAAAACCACCGGGCGGAGCAATTCTGCGGATTACTAATTCGACAAGCGAATTGACAAGCGTGTGGTTCTCAGCCGAAGCCCATCGAGCGCCCGGCCAGCGCCACCGTGATCTTGCGTGCGAGCCGTGCGACCTGCGGGCCGATTTCCTCGCGCATGAAGCGCGGCTTGAGCAAGGGGCCGCCGCAGGTGATGACGAATTGCGGCTTGCCCGTCTTGTCGCAGGCTGGTGCGCCCACGGCGCTCACACCGGAGTGATAGAAGCCTTCGTTCATCACGAAGCCGGTGCTCGCCAGGCCCTTGGCCGCGACCTCGATCGCTGCCCGCAGCTCGGCCCACTTGCCGCTGTACTGGTATTTCAGCCTGAGCAGCGTCTCTTCGCGCACGTCCGGCGACAACGCTGCCAGGTAGGACCAGCCGGCCGACGAGGTCGCCATTGCCAGCCGAGACCCGACCGCCAGGTTCATCAGCAGCGGCCCGTCGCCCTGCGCGCGCTTGACGATCAGGATCTCGTCCTGGTCGACCACGCCAAGCGACACCGCGGCACCTGAGAGCTTGGCGATCTGGGTCATCTCGGGCAGCACCATCTCGCCGATGTCGGTCGAGCCGAGCGCGAACTGGCCCAGGCCCAGGACGCCCATGCCGATGCAGAGCTTGTCGCTGTTGGGGGCCTGCACGAGATAGCCTAGTTGCTGCAGCGTGTGGCACAGGCGCCAGACGGTGGGCTGCGGCAGTTTCGTCATCTGCGCGATCTCGGTGGTGCCGAGCTGCGGCCGGATGGCATCGAAGCAGCGCAGCACCGCGAGCCCGCGCGCCAGCGCGGTCACGAACTGGCGGTCGACGGGCTTCTTGGGAGCACCGCGCGATGCGGTTGTTTTCTTGGTGACGGTGGTGGCCATGGCACGCCTGGAAGGCGAAAAAGTGCGTGCCGAGTGTACTCAATCGATCCATGCGCACGTCCTCGCGGCCGGCCCGGTCAAGCCGCCTTCACCACGCCTTCGCGATGCAGCCGCTCGATGTCGGCGTCGGTGTAGCCGGCCTCGACCAGGAAGTCGCGGGTCTCGGTGCCGACCTCGCTCTTGCCGAGCCAGTTGATGCGGCCCGGCGAATTGCGAAAACGCGGCACCACCTCCTGCACGCCGGTGTCGCCGAGCACCGGGTCCTGCAGCGTCACCACGGTGCCGCGCTGCTGCACGTGCGGGTCGGCCAGGATGGTCTCGATGTCGTGAACCGGCGCGGCCAGCACGTCGAACTTGTTCAGGTGTTCCATGACTTCGGCCTGCGTGTGCTCGCGCATCCAGGCGGCGATCATGCCGTCGCATTCCTCGACGCGCTTTAGCCGTTCGCGGTTGGTGGACCAGTCCGGGTCGGTGGTGAGATCTGCGCGGCCGATGGCGGTGAAGAGGCGCATCGCCGGTGAGTCGGCGGCGCTGGAGACTGCGATCCAGCGCTCGTCCTTCGTCTTGTAGGTGTTGCGCGGGGTCGACCAGCGAGCCCGATTGCCTTCTCGGTTGGAGACCACGCCGCCCTTGGTGTAGTTGATGAGCATCGGCCCGGTCATGCTCAGGAGCGGCTCGTAGAGGCTGACGTCGATCTCGTCGCCGATGCCGCCATTGCGGTCGCGCGCCCACAGCGCGGCCAGCACCGCATAGGTGCCGGTGAGCGCGGCGACGCCGTCGGCCAGCGGGAAGGAGGGCAGCGTAGGCGGACCGTCGGGCTGCCCGGTGACGTGCGCGTAGCCGCTGAAGGCCTCGGCCAGCGTGCCGACGCCGGGCCGCTCGCTGTACGGGCCGGTCTGTCCGTAGCCGCTTACGTGGACCATGACGAGCCCGGGATTGATCTCGCGCAGCGTGTCGTAGTCGAGACCCCATTCCTTGACCCGGCCGGGCCGGAAGTTCTCGATGAAGACGTCGGCGCTGGCGATCAGCTTGCGCACCACCTCGGCGCCCTCGGGCTTCTTGACGTCGGCCGCCACCAGTTTCTTGTTGCGCGCGACCACGCTCCACCAGAGCGAGTTCTCGCCGCGCCCGAGGCCGCGCACCACGTCGCCCTTGGGGTGCTCGATCTTGACGATCTCGGCGCCCATGTCGGCCAGGTTGGTCGCGATCAGCGGTCCCGCGAAGAGCATGCCCAACTCGACCACGCGCAGGCCGCGCAGCGGCCCGCTGGCCTGGAAGTCCTTGTGATTTGCCATGTGTCCTTCGGGTGTCCTTCTGAGGGGGTGTTCAGGCGGCGCGGGCGGCGCCGACCTTGTCGCGCAGGGCGCGCAGGCTGCCGCCGCGCATGACCGAGCCGGGCAACGGATGGCCGACGATGTCCTCGGCCAGCCGCGCGGATTCGAGCAGCGCCTCGAGGTCGACGCCGGTCTCGATACCCATCTCGTCGCACATGAAGACAAGGTCTTCGGTGCAGACGTTGCCGGCCGCGCCGGCGTGGCCGGCGAAGGGGCAGCCGCCGAGGCCGCCAACGGCCGAGTCGAAGGTCTTCACGCCCATCTCGAGCCCGGCATAGGCGTTGGCGATGCCCATGCCGCGGGTGTCGTGCAGGTGCAGCGTGACCTCCAGCCCGGGATGCCGGTCCTGCACCGCGCCGACCACGCGCTTGATCGACGCCGGCGTGGCCCAGGCCATGGTGTCGGCCAGCATCATGGTGTCGAGCGTGAAATCGTGCGCGGCCGCGATGTTCACGGCCTGCTCGACCGTGTCCAGCACCGTCTCCACCGGGATGTCGCCGGCGAAGTTGCAGCCGAAGGCGGCCATCACCGCGCCGCGCCGAACCGCCACCTGGTGCGCCTTGAACATCTCCATGGTCTTGTGCTGCAGCGGGATGTTCTCTTCCTTCGTGCGGTTCTGGTTGCGCATCAGGAAGGGCTCGGAGGCGCACAGCGAGACCGAACCCTTGACCTCCAGCCGGCCGCTGTCGATCGCGCGCTTGAGGCCCTTGTCGTTGAGCCAGAGGCCGACGTAGCTGATGCCGGGCGCCTTGTGGAATCCCTCGACCACTTCCTCGGCGTCGGCCATGCCGGGCACCGCTTTCGGATTGACGAAGGAAACGATCTGGATGCGATTCAGGCCGGTGCGCGACAGGCTGTCGATCAACTCGATCTTGCGTGCGGTCGGGATCGGGTTCTTCTCGATCTGGAAGCCCTCGCGCGGGCCTTCCTCGTTGATCTGGACCTTGCTGGGAATGGATGGCATGGGAAGTCCTCGGCGGGTTCAGTGGGGTGGCACGAAGGGATACGGAACCGCAGGCCCGTCGCGAAAGGGCAGGGCGACCACGGCCTCGCCGGGTGTCGATTCCTTGCCGTCCTGGTTCAGGATGCCCAGCTCGATCGTGGCCAGGCCGTAGTCGGCGAGCCGTTCGGTCGAGAGCACCTTGCCCCAGACGTTCAGGGTCTCGCCGACGGTGTTCATGGCGCGGAACTGGAAGCGGATCTTCCAGACCCAGCCGTCGAGGCCGACCCAGTCCTTGACCAGCTGCACCAGGAACTGCTGCTTGAGGGAGCCGTTGATCAGCAGATCGGGCAGCTTGTCGTGTTCCTGCGCGAAGCGCCGGTCGTAGTGGATGCGGTGCCAGTTCTCCATTGCGGCGGACCACCGGAACAGGTGCATCTCGCGCAGCGGACCCTTGGCCAGCACCGGCAGCAGCTGGCCGGGCGCGACATCCTCGAAGTGAAGAGGTTGCATCGTCTATCTCCGCAGAGTGGTCATGCGCGAGCGCAGCAGCAGTTCGCCGCCGGCGCTGCGGAATTCGTAGAGGCGCACTACCAGCACCATCGGGCCCTTGCTCGATGCCTTTTCGGTGATGCTCTCGTAACTGAGTCTGAGGCTCACCCGCTCGCCGTGCCGCGCATGGCGGAAGAACTCGAACTCGGAGCCGCCGTTGAGCGAGGCCAGGTGCCCCAGCGGCGCGATGCCCGGGAGGCTGGCGACCGGGACGATGCCATCGAAGTCGGGATCGTGGGCATTGAGCGCGACCGGGTCCGGCGTGCCGAGCGGGCGCCGCATCATGTGGTTGGCGAAGAGCGTCGGTGCCACCGGGCCACCGTAGCGCCGATGGGCCTCGCACGGTTCCGTGCCATAGGCGGCCGACTCGTCCATGATGGCCTGGGCAAAGCGGCGCACGGCGCCGGCCTCGACCGGATCGCAGGCGAATTCCGCCTCGGTCGAGAGGCCCACGTAGGCCAGGACTTCGTCGGTCACGAGCATGTCGTCTCTTTCTGCAATTCGCAATAATTCGCAAGGCGAATACTTAATTCACGGAAAATGATAGTGGCGCCAGCGGTGCGTGTCAACGCGAGCGTTTCCCGTTGACCGGCGCGCAGGCCAGGGCTAACATCCCCTTCTAATGCGCAAATGAATTGAACATTTGCTATGCGAATTAATTCGGAGACCCGGAATGCAAGAACGCAATGGCGCCGAGACGCTGGTGGAGACGCTGCTGGCCGGCAAGGTGGACGTCTGTTTCGCCAACCCCGGCACCTCGGAGATGCAGTTCGTGGCGGCGCTCGATCGCATCCCTGGCATGCGCTGCGTGCTCGGCCTGTTCGAAGGCGTGGTCACCGGCGCGGCCGACGGCTATGCGCGGATGGCCGACAAGCCGGCCTCGACCCTGCTGCACCTGGCGCCGGGCCTGGGCAACGGCCTGGCCAACCTGCACAACGCCAAGCGGGCGCAGGTGCCGCTGGTCAACATCGTCGGCGAGCACCGGCAGGGCCACAAGGCGACCGATTCGCCGCTGACCGGCGACATCGAGGGCATCGCCACCACCATGTCGTCCTGGGTGCGCACCTGCACCTCGGCCGACGACATCGCCGGTGACGCCGCGGAGGCGATCCGGGTCGCCAACACGCTGCCGGGCCGCATCGCGACCCTGATCCTTCCGGCCGACACCGCCTGGACGCCGGCGCGGCCGCATGCCCGGCTCGACTTCGCGCCGCCGCCGGCCACGCTGCCCGGCGACAGCGCGATGGACGAGGCCATCCAGGCGCTCCAATCGGGCTCCCAGGTGATCCTGCTGCTGTCGGGCCGGGCGCTGCGGGCCGAGGCCCTGGCAGCGGCCAGCCGCATCGTCCAGCGCACCGGCGCCCGCATGCTGGCCTCGTACAGCAACGGCCGGATGGAGCGCGGCGCAGGCCGCGCGGCGATCGCGCGCACGCCGGCGCCGGTCGATGCCGGCGTCGCCACCTTCAAGGACGCCAGCCACGTCATCCTGGTCGGCGCCAAGGTGCCGGCGCCGATGTTCGGCTATCCCGGCAAGCCCGACTACCTGATGGCGCCCGGATCGAAGCTGATCGAGCTGACCGGCCCGACCGACGACCTGCTCGCCACCTTGCAGGAGCTGGCAGCCCGAGTCGGCGCGACCGCGCTGGCGCCGCTGCTCGACCCGGCGCGCGAGCTGGCGCTGCCCAATGGCGAACTGACGCCCGATTCGGTGCTGCGCACGATCGCGGCGCTGCTGCCCGATCAGGCGATCGTCGTCGACGAATCGATCAGTGCGGGCCGCAGCTTCTTCCCGGCCTCGCTCGGTGCCCGGCCGCACGACTACCTGCAGCTCACCGGCGGCGCGATCGGCAATGGCCTGCCGATGGCGACCGGCGCGGCGATCGCCTGCCCGCAGCGCAAGGTGATCACCATGGAAGGTGACGGCAGCTCGATGTACACCATCCAGGCGCTCTGGACGCAGGCGCGCGAGAAGCTGGACGTGGTCACGGTCGTCTTCGCCAACCGCGGCTACCAGATCCTCAAGGGCGAGCTGGCCGGCGTCGGCGCCAGCCAGTGGGGCGAACAGGCCGAACGCATGCTGACGATCGTCGATCCCGACATCAGCTGGGTCAAGCTGGCCGAAGGCATGGGCGTGGAGGCGGCCAGTGCCGACAGCTGCGAGGCGCTGGCCGGGCTGCTGCGCCACGCGGTGGCACGGCCCGGCCCCTTCCTCATCGAAGCCCGCATCGGCCGCTGAAAACCCTGCAGCAACTCGAGCCCGAGGACAACCATGGATTTCATCTTCAGCGAAGAAGAAGAAGCGTTGCGCCGCGACGTGCAGGCCTTCATCAAGGAACACTTCACGCCCGAGGTGCTGGCCGACTTCGCCGGCGGCAAGCGCGGCCGCGGCTTCGGCCCGCGCACCGGGCCGGTGTTCGAGAAGATCGCCGAGCGCGGCTGGAACGCGATTGCCTGGCCGAAGGCCTACGGCGGCCAGGGCGGCAACCGCATCACGCAGTTCCTGGTAGAGGAAGAGTTCTACCGCGCGGCCCAGGTGGTGATCGGCGGCGGCGGCACCGGCACGCCGGCGATCCTCGCCTCCGGCACCGAGGCCCAGAAGCAGGACTTCGTGCCGAAGGCGATCCGCCGCGAGATCGTCTTCTGCCAGGGCTACAGCGAACCGCAGTGCGGCACCGACCTGGCCGGGGTGCGCTGCCGGGGCATTCGCACCGGCGAAGGCGCCGAAGCGCACTACCTCGTCAACGGCCAGAAGATCTACACGACCAATGCGCAGGTGGCCACGCACATCTTCCTCTTGGTGCGCAGCGACCCGGAGTCCAGGCGCCACGCGGGCCTGTCGATCCTGCTGGTGCCGATGGACACGCCGGGCATCACGATCCGGCCACTGCTGACGATCCAGAACGAGCCCGGCGGCCCGCCCGGCACGACCTACGGCGAAGAGCGCACCAACGAGGTCTTCTTCGACGACGTCAAGGTACCCGTGGCCTGCCTGCTCGGCGACGAAGGCGACGGCTGGGCGGTGTCGCAGCGCGGCCTCAACCTCGACCGGGTCGGCGCCTGGCGCTACCTGATCTCGGTCAAGCGCGACGAGGACATCGTCAACTGGCTCAAGTCCGACGACGAGCGCGCCGCCCCGCTGCGCGACGACGAGGCGGTCCGCGACAAGGTGGCCGAGTTGTGGATCGAAGGCCAGGTTTGCCGCCTGATGACGATGCGCAGCATGACGATCGAGCAGCGCGGCAGCGGCTTCAGCTACGAGGGCGCTGCCGAGAAGGTGTGGGCGCCGGAGCACGGCGTGCGGGCCACCGAAGCGATCGCGCAGATCCTCGGCCCGCATGCGCAACTGCTCAACGGCTCGCCCGAGAACGTGCAGGACGGCCTCTACGCGCACAACCTCCTGTCGGCCTTCCAGTCGACCGTGAACCACGGCAGCGTGCAGGTCATGCGCGACCAGATCGCAAGACGCGGCCTGGGCCTGCCCAAGCCGCGCAAGTAGCGCTTCCCTTTTTCCCGAGGTCAAGCCAGTGGACGTACTTCCCGACGAACAAGAGATCCTGATCCAGGAATCCGCGCGCGAATTCTTCGCCGCCGAATCGACGCCCGCGCTGGTGCGCGATGCCGAGAAGCAGCCCGAACGCAGCTCGGCCGCGCTGTGGCACAAGCTGGCCGCGCTCGGCTGGATCGGCGTCAGCCTGCCCGAATCGTGCGGCGGCCAGGGCCTGCCGCTCGGCTACGCCGGCCTCTTGATGGAGGAGGCCGGCCGCCACCTGGCACCGCTGCCCCTGCACGGCACGCTGACGGCGGCGCTGGTGCTGGCGCGGCACGGCTCGCCGGCCCAACGCGACGCGCTGCGCCGGGTGATCGATGGCGAGCGGGTGCTGTGCTTCGCGGTGCAGGGCCGCGACGGCGCCTGGACCGGCGACGGCCACGGGCTGGTCGGCCGGCGCGAAGGCGACGGCTGGGTGCTCGACGGCACGCGCGCCTTCGTCGACGGCTTTCGCATCGCACAGCACTGCCTGCTGCTGTTCCAGGACGAGGCCGGCCACGTCCACGCCGCCAGCATCCCGACCGATTCGCCCGGCATCGAATGCATCGACCTGGTGACCTCGGCCAAGGACAGCGAGGCGCTGCTGCGCTTCGAGGGCGTGCGGGTCGCGGCCGACGAACAGGTCGGCAGTGACGGCAGCGCTGTGGCGCGCGATCTGTGCGACATCGCCAGCGCACTGATGGTCTCGCAGCTGGTCGGCGCGACCCGGCGCGACATGGAATTCGCGGTCGCCTATGCCAAGGAGCGCGAGGCCTTCGGCCAGCCGATCGGCGCCTTCCAGGCGATCCAGCACCTGGCGGCCGACATGCTGATCGCGGTCGACGGTGCCCAGCTCCTGGTGCGCGAGGCGCTTTGGCGGCTGGGACAAGGGCTGCCGGCCTCGATCGAGGTCTCGCAGGCCAAGGCATTCGCCAGCGACAAGTGCATCTTCGTGGCCCGCTCGGCGCAGCAGATCCATGGCGGCATGGGCTTCATGCTGGAATTCGACTTGCAACTCTGGTACCGGCGGATCGTCGCTTGGAGCCTGCGCTGCGGCACGGTGCGCGAGCATCGGCGCCGGGTCGCGGCGGCGCTCATCGATGCGCCGGGCAAGGTGCGGCTGGGCATGCCGCTGCAGGCGGCGGAGCCGGCATGAATTCCGCGGACGTCCCAGGCAGCCCGATCGCGCGCGAGCCGATCCATCGCCGCGAGGTCGTCCACAACGGCTACCTGCGGGCCGACGGACTCTGGGACATCGAATCCGAGATCCGCGACAGCAAGAGCTACGGCTTTCGCAACGCGGACGGCCGCGAGCGCGCGCCCGGCGAGTCGCTGCATCAGATGAAGGTGTGCTTGACCATCGACGACAACCTGACCGTCGTCGCCGCCTGGGCCGAGATGCCTGCGACGCCCTTCGACGAGTGCCCGGCCGCGGCCGATCCGGTGCGCGGCCTGGTCGGCCTGACCATCGGTCGCGGCTGGCGCAAAGCGATCGATGAGGCGATGGGCGGCATCCGCGGCTGCACACACGTGCGCGAGCTGATCGCCGCCATGGCGACAGTCGCCTTCCAGACGGTGCCCAACTACCGACTGCACCAACGGCGTCTTCGCGGCGAACCGCGCCAGGTCCTGTCGCGGCCGAGCCGCCAGATGGGCCAGTGCCTTGGCTGGGATTTCGACGGTCCGGTGGTGGCGCGCATCGCGCCAGAATTCGCCGGCTGGCGGCCGCCGCCGAAGTCCGGCGAGATTTGACGGAAATCCGGCGCTCCTTCAGTCGCCCACCGTGATGTGCCCGGCTTGGACGATCGGCGTCCAGCCCGCGATGTCGTCACGAATCCGCGCGGCGAACTGCGCGCCGTTGCTGGCCACCACCGGCATGCCGGCGTCATTGAGGTACTTGGCCGTCTTCGGGTCAAGCACCGCTTTCTGGATCTCGGCAGTCAAGCGCGCGGCGATCGGTGCCGGCAGCCGGGCCGGGGCGATAACGCCGATCCAGGAAGTCTTCGGCTCGAATCCGGGCAACGCCTCGTGATTGGTCGGCACGTCGGGCAGCCCGGAATAACGGTGCTCGCCGATCACAGCCAGCATTTTCAGCTTGCCCGCCTTCACGTGCGGCAGCACCGTCGCGATGACGACGAAGCCGACCTGGATCTGGCCGCCGAGGAGGTCGTTCAGCGCTGCGCTACCGCCCTTGTATGGCACGTGGACGATGTTGATGTGCGCCGTCTGGTTGAGCATCTCGCCCACCAGGTGTTCCGAGGTGCCGGCGCCGGAAGTACCGTAGGACAGCTTGCCCGGTTTCTTGCGGGCATAGTCGACCAGCTCTTGCAGGCTGTTGACCGGCAGATCGGCGGGCACCACGATCGCCAGCGGGTTGTCGACTGCGATGCTCAGGGGCGTGAAGCTCTCGATCGGGTCGTACGGAATCTTTCGCGCCAGCGCGACCGGCAGGGTCAGCGTCCCGGGCACCGCGACGCCGATCGTGTAGCCGTCGGGCTCGGCCCGTGCGATGAAGTCGGTGCCGATGGTGCCCGAGGCGCCGGCCCGGTTGTCGACGATCACCGAGGTGTTTAGACGCTGTCCCAGCTGCTGCGCGAGCGCCCGCGCCAGGATGTCGGTCGACCCGCTCGGCGTGTAGGGCACGACGATGTGGATCGGCTTGCTCGGGAAGCCGTCGGTGGCCCAGGCGCTGCTGGCCAGGGAGCTGGCCGCGGCAAGGGAGGCGAAGGAAGTGAAGGCGCGGCGCGTGATCGGCATGGGGAGGCTCCGTGTGAGCGTGTGAAGGGGCGACGAGATCAGGCGTCGTCGTGAAAGCGCAGCGTTCCGTTCGCTCCGCGTGATTCGCGGATCTGTCCCGCGACGGCGAAATGCGCAGGCAGCAGCGTCGCGCCGGAGCCCGCGGCCCGCTCGATGAACGTGCGCCGGGTCTGTTCTGCCTGCGCGGGGTCGCCGTCGATCAGGCCGTATTGCGGCGCCGCGATCTGCAAGGGGTGATGCAAGGTGTCGGCGCAATAGATGAGTTCGCGGCCGGCGCTGCGCATCACCAGGTGCACATGCCCCGGCGTGTGGCCGGGCGCCGGCTCGAGCGACAAGTGGGTGTCGAAGTCGTGCGAGACGACGTGGTCCACCGGCACCGCGTCGACCAGACCGGCTTCGAGCACCGGCAGCACGCTGTCCTGCCAAGCGCCGTGGTTCAGCGGCGCCGATGGGTCGGCCGCATGCAGGCCTTGCCAGTGCGCCAGCTCGACGTCGGACACCAGGTAGCGCGCATTCGGGAAGGTGGGCACCCAGCGGCCGTCCTCGAGCCGCGTGTTCCAGCCGACGTGGTCTGCATGCAGATGGCTGCACAGGACGAAGTCGACCTGCTCGGGCCGCACGCCGGCCTCCGACAGTCGCGCCAGGTACGGAAAGTCGGTCTGGTGCCAGCGCGGCATGTCGGGCCGCGACTTGTGGTTGCCATTGCAGGTGTCGACCAGGATCGTGCGTCCGGCGTGTCGGACCACGAAGGACTGGAAGGCTAGCGTGATGCGTTCGCCGTCCGGCGCCAGCGACCAAGCGGGCAGCAAGTTGCGGTGCGCGGGCACGTAGCCCGCGGGCAGGCTCTTGAACAGGTGGTTCGGCGCATAGGCGACGCTCACCTCGTGCACGCGCGAGATCTCCGCGTTCCCGATGCGTATCGCCGTCAAGCTCAGACCCGCGCGGTTTTCTGCGACACCATCTTGGTCACGGTGTAGGGGTCGAGGCTCTCGTGGCCGCCCTCGCGGCCGATGCCGCTCTGCTTGATGCCGCCGAAGGGCATGTCGGCCGCCGGCCCGCCGAAATGGTTGATCGACATGATTCCGCACTCGAGGCCGCGCGACAGCTTTTCGGCGTCTGCCAGCGCGTTGGTGAAGGCGTAGCCCGACAGGCCCACGGGCAGGCTGTTGGCCAGCTCGATCGCGTCGTCCAGCGAAGGCACCGGCACGCACAGGCCGAGCGGGCCGAAAGGTTCCACGCTCATCGCGCGCGCGGTGAGCGGCACGTCGGCCAGCACCGTCGGTGCATAGAAGAAGCCCTTGTCGCCGATCCGCTTGCCGCCGGCGGCGATGCGCGCGCCAGCAGATACCGCCTCGTCCACCAGTTCGCCGATGGCGGACAGCCGGCGCCGGTTGGCCACCGGGCCCATCTGGACGCCGGCAGCGAAGCCGTCGCCGACCTTGATCGCGCTCGCGGCTTCGGCGAATGCTTGCACGAACGGCTGATACATCTTCTCGTGGACGATGTAGCGGGTCGGCGAGGTGCAGATCTGCCCGGCCATGCGGAACTTGGCCGCGGCCGCGAGCCGGCCGACCTGGGCCGCATCGACACCGTCGCAGACGATCACCGGCGCATGACCGCCGAGCTCCATGACGGCAGGCTTCATTTGGGCCGCGGCCAGCGTCGACAGGTGCTTGCCGACCGCGATCGATCCGGTGAAGGTGACCAGCCGGGTGATCGGCGAGGCGATCAGGTGCGCCGAGATGAGCGCCGGATCGCCGAAGACCACGTTCAGCACGCCCGGCGGCAGCCCGGCATCGGCGAAGCACTGCGCATAGGCGCAAAGCGCGCCGGGCGTCTCTTCGGCGCCCTTGACCACGATCGAGCAGCCTGCCGCCAGGGCGCCGCTGATCTTGCGCGAGGGCGAGCCGAGCGGTGCGTTCCATGGCGTGAAGGCAGCGACCGGGCCGATCGGCAGCCGCATCACCAGTTGCTGCATGCCGGGCCCGGAAGGGTTGATGCGCCCGTAGCTGCGCAGGCCTTCGCCGATGTCCCATTCCATGATCGCGCAGGTGCGAGCGACCTCGAAGCGCGAGTCGGCGATCGGCTTGCCGAGCTCGAGCGTGATGATCTGCGCTAGCGTTTCGAGTCGTTCGCGTACCAGCGCGACCGCGCGGGTCAGCAGCCGGGCGCGCTCTTCCGGCGAGGTGTCGCGCCAAACCTCGAAGCCTTTCTGCGCCGCGGCAAGTGCCCGGTCCAACGTCGCTGCATTGGCTGCGGGCACGCAGGCGAGCACCGATTCGTCCGACGGATTGCGGACCTCGAACGAGCCCTCGTGGTCGACCTCCCAGCGGCCGTCGATGAACAGTCCGATGCGCGGATAGGCAGGGTGGCTCATGTGAAGGTCTCCAGACCGGCCGACCGGCCAGTTGATTTGCTGTGCGAATTATGGATTCGCAATGTCCGGCAATTATTGGTCCGCGTGCGCTTCGGCGTCAAGGGGACCGGCCCGCAGGGCCATGCGGCGGCGCCACCGACCGAGTGCCGGCTTCGTCTTCGACCGCAGGGAGAAAACTCGGCTAATCCAGCGTGACGTGCGCGTCCTTGATCAGCTTCTGCCAGCGCAACGTCTCCTGCTGCAGGAACTGCGCCGTGTCGCCGACGCTGCCGCCCACCACGTCCAGCCCGAGCTGCCCGAAGCGCTCGCGCGTGGCCGGGTCCGTGAGCGCCTTGGTCACGCCCGCGTTGAGGCCTTCGCGCACCGCCAGCGGCGTGGCCGGCGGCGCGACCATGGCGTACCAGGTCACGCTGCGCATGCCCTTCAACCCGGCTTCCTCCATCGTCGGCAGGTCGGGCAGCGTGGCGGCGCGGTGGTCGTCGGCCACGGCCAGGATGCGCACCTTGCCGCCGCGATGCAGCGACAGCGCGGCGCCGACGCTGCCGAAGAAGACGTCCACCTGGCCGCCCGCCAGGTCGGTCAGCGCCGGCGCGTCGCCCTTGTAGGGCACCTGCACCATCTGCGTGCCGGTGAGCAGTTCGAACAGCTTGCCGGTGAGGTGCGAGGTGGTGCCGTTGCCTTGCGTCGCGTAGGTCACCCGGCCCGGATGGGCCTTGACGTAGGCGATGAATTCCTCGGCCGTCTTCACCGGCAGCGTCGGGCTGACGATGAGCGCGTTCGGCACCGAGCCGAGGATGGTGACCGGCGCCCACTTCGCCGGATCGAAGGGCAGGGCGGGATAGAGGCCCTGGTTGATCACGATCGGGCCCGGGCTGGACACCAGCAGGGTGCTGCCGTCGGGCGGCGCCCGGTAGACCAGCTCGCCGCCGATGTTGCCGCCTGCGCCCACGTGGTTCTCGACGATCACGCCCTTGGGCATCTGGTCGCCGAGCTTCGCCGCGACCACGCGGGCCAGCACGTCGGCCAGGCCACCGGCGGAGAAGGGCACGATGATCCGCACCGGGCGGTCGGCCAGGTCCGCGGCGGCTGCGAGGCCGGCCGAGAGGCTCGACGCCGCAGCCAGTGCGCAGCAGGCCAGGATGCGGAGGAAGGGCTTCGGCAATGGACGCATGGCGGTTCCCGGTGAGGTCGATTCGGCGACCGAGTTTAGGGGGGCGCGCGAGAACTCGCCTACACGGGCATGAGCGCATCGCCACTCGCGGTGGAGCGAGCGATGGGCGTCAATCGCACGATGAGCAAATCCCCTGGCCACCAACGTGCCCCCAACCACAAGGTCCTCGAGTCGCCGGTGCCGGCGCGGATGACCGTGGAGCTTCACGGCGAGACGATCGCCGATTCGCGCAACGTGCTGCAGGTCGACGAGGACGGCTGTCCGCCTCGTTTCTATTTCCCGCGCGAGGACGTGCGCATGGACCTCGCCGCGCGCTCCGACACGAGCACCCAGTGCCCGTTCAAGGGCACCTCGAGCTACTTCGGCTTCGATGCGGGCGGCCGGTCGGTCAAGGACCTCGCCTGGAGCTACGAGGAGCCCTACGACGAGCACGCCGACCTGAAGGACCGCTTGGCCTTCGACGAATCGAAGTCGAACGCGGTGCTGATCCGCAGCCTGCCGTGAGCGCGCCGGCCGAAACGGGCGACCCCATCGTGGTGGTCGGCGGCGGTGCCGCGGGGCTCGAGCTGGTGACGCGGCTGTCGCGCCGGCGCAGACCTCGGCGCGAAGTGGTGCTGGTCGACCGCCAGCTCGGCCATATCTGGAAGCCGCGCCTGCACGAGATCGCGACCGCGATGCAGAGCCAGGCCGATGCCGAGAGCTCCTTCGTCGGGCATGCCAGCGAGCACCACTACCGCTATGAGCCGGGCGTGCTGTCCGGCATCGATCCGGACCGGCGCGAGATCGAGCTCGAGGAGCTGGTCGGCCCCGAAGGCCGGCAGGTGCTGCCGAGCCGGCGCATCCGCTACGGCACGCTGGTGCTGGCGCTCGGCAGCGAGGAGAACGACTTCGGCACGCCGGGCGCCAAGGCGCACTGCCTCTTCCTCAACACCGCCGAGCAGGCCGGCCAGATCCGCGCGGCGCTGCTGGCGGGCGCCTTCGCCGCGGCGCGCGGGCAGCAGCACCGGCTGTCGATCGCGGTGATCGGCGGCGGCGCCACCGGGGTCGAGCTGGCCGCGGAGATCAAGCATGCGATGGACGAATTCCGCCAGCACGAGCCCGGGCTGGATGCCGACCGGGTGCGCATCGTGGTGGTCGAGGCCTCGGAGCGCCTCCTGAACGGCAACCCGCAGGAGATGTCGGATTACGCCCAGGATTCACTGCGTCGCAGCGGCATCGAGGTGGTGCTGGGTCAGCAGGTCACCGAGGTCGACGGTGAAGGCATCGTGCTGCACGACGGCCGCCGCATCGTCGCCGACCTGCGCATCTGGACCGCGGGCATCCGCGGGCCGCGCGTCTTCGAGCAGATGCCGGCGCTGCCGCGCACCCGCTCGGGCCGCGTGCCGGTGAATGCGCTGCTGCAATGCCAGGGCCTGGCCGACATCCATGCGCTGGGCGACTGCGCCGAATGGACCGACCCGGCGACCGGCCGGCCGGCACCCTACACCGCGCAGGTGGCGGCCGCGCAGGCGCGCTACCTGGCCGAGGCCATCGAGGCGCGCGAGCACGAGCGCGCGGTGAAGCCGTTCCGCTTCGAGAACGCGGGCACCATCGTGTCGCTGGGCGAGGGCGGCGCCGCCGGCAACCTCACGACCCGCTTCGGGCAGCACAGCAAGGACCATGCGATCCAGGGGCTCAGTGCCCGGCTGGTCTACACGATGCTCTACCGGCAGCACGAGTTCTCGATCCTCGGCTGGCGCGGCGGCATCGCGCGGATGCTGGTGGACTGGCTGGGACATGCGTACCAGCCGGCCCTCAAGCTGCACTAGCCTGCACGGATCGGCACCAGGCGAAGACGCTCTTCGCCTGCCACGTGAAGACCTCCGCATCCGTGGTCTTGATCGCGTCGAACGGCGCGTTCTCGAAATTGCTCGCGGAGCAATGCACGACCTGCGTCGGACGGCCCGCTGCATCCACCTCGGTCACGATGCCGACGTGGCCCTGGGCGTGACCGCTGCCGATGCGCGGATAGACCACCAGGCAGCCCGGCGTGGCCTGGGTGCGCTTCACGAACAAGCCCTGCGCGCCCATCGCGTCCTGCCAGATGCTGTCGGTCGAGATCCAGCCGTCGGTGCTGGTCCAGCTCGCGGCATGCGACGCCTTGCGCGGGAAGCCGAGCGCCCAGCAGACGAAGCCGGAACAGTCGCAGGCCGGCCGCACGAGCGTCGGGTCGTCCAGGTCGAGGCCGGCCGCCTCGGCCAGGGGCCGCAGCATGTCGCGCTGATCCTGCGGCAGGCCGGGCCAGAGCTTGCCGATCGGCAGCGCCTGGGACGCGACCGGCGAGGAAGGATCGGTGCCGCCGCTTCCCAGCCAGTAGAGCGTGTCGCGGCCGCGCATGCCGAGGGCGCGGGTCAGCAGTTGGTCGAGGGTCTGCATCGAAGCGTGCTTCCTTGAAGGAGGGTGCCCGGAGCCTAGGGATGCCACGGGATGCTGGCGATAGCGCCTTCGCGCTATGGTCCGGCGCCGGGGCGGCGGCGAGAATGCCACCGATTCCATCATGTCGTTCACCATGTCGCAGAACCAAGCCGAGGGGGCCCGATCGACCACCAGCGTCCTCGTCGTCGAGGACGAGCCGGAGTTCCTGCGCCGGTTCTCGAACGCGGTGCTGGGCGATCCGGGCCTCGGCCTGGTCGCCGCGGTGTCCACCGGGCTGGCCGGCAAGGCGATGCTCGACCTGCAGCGGCCGGACGTGTTGCTGGTCGACCTCGGCCTGCCGGACATCGACGGCATCGAGCTGATCCGCCATGCCGCGCAACACCATCCGGACTGCGACGTGCTGGTGGTGACCATGTTCGCCGACGACGAGCACGTGGTCGGCTCGATCGAGGCCGGCGCCACCGGCTACCTGCTGAAGGACGCCTCGGCCGATCGCATCGTCGCCAGCATCCACGAGCTGCGTGCCGGCGGTGCGCCGATCAGCCCGGGCATCGCGCGCCGCGTGCTGTCGCGCTTCCGGCTGGCGGTGCGGCCGGGCGTGCCGCCGCAGCCAGAGTCGGCGCCGCCGCCGGCCGCCGCGTCGGCGGCCAATCCGCTGACCGAACGGGAGACCGAATTGCTGCGCCTGACCGCCAAGGGCTTCACCTTCGAGACCATCGCCGAAGTGCTGGGCATCTCGCCGCACACGGTGGTGGCGCACGTCAAGAAGATCTACCGCAAGCTGGCCGTCCACTCGCGCAGCGAAGCCGTCTACGAAGCGAGCCAGATGGGCCTGCTGTGAGGCGGTCGCCCTGGCCGTGGCTCTTCCTGCTGCTCTGCCTCGTCGGCTTCCCCGCGACGGCGCAGGTGAACGAGCGGATCCACGCGTTGGTCCAGGTGCAGTCGCTGCACGCCGACGACGCCGAGCCGCCGGCCGACGACCGGCCCTGGTCGACCATCGCGCTGCCCGACATCGCCAGCGGCAGCCCTGCCTCGCTGCCTTCGGGAACAGCCGCCGGCGCCACCTGGTACCGCGCCGTCTTCGACGCGCCCGAGGGCACTGGCGACTGGGCGGTGTACCTGCCCTACCTCTACAACGGCGGCCAGTTCTGGCTCAACGGCCAGCGGGTGGCCGAGGTGGCCGAGAGCGATGCCGAACGCCACGTGCGCTGGGACCGGCCGCATCTCGTGCCCTTGCCACCGACCGCGTTGCGCAGCGCCGCCAACGTGCTGGCGATCCGCGCGGCGGTGGCCGGCGACGAGCCGCTGCGACGCTTCCCGCGCATCCAGGTCGGGCCCGAGGCCGAGTTGCAGCCGGTCGACGACCGGCGGCTCTTCTGGGTGCGCACCATGCCGCAGATCACCGCGGTGGTGTGCCTGCTGGTGTCTGTCTTCGTGCTCTTCATCTGGTGGCGCCGCCGCGCCGAGGTGCTCTACGGCCTCTTCGGCCTGGCGGCGCTGCTGTGGGGCATGCGCACGCTGACCTTCGTGGTCGAGCAGGTGCCGGCCGATCGCTGGCTGGCGTGGCGGGTGCTGTACCTGGCCGCCACCGGCGGCTTCATCGTGGTGATGGCGATCTTCACCATGCAGTTCGTCGGCCTGCGCAAGGTGAGGATCGAGCGCGCGATGACGCTCTACGCGGTGATCGGACCCTTGTGGCTGCTGCTGCAGGGCGTCGCCGCCGAGCCGCTGGTCAACCGGGTCTGGACGGCGGGCCTGATCCCGATCGGGCTGGCGATCCTGGTGCTCTCGCTCTGGCACATGGCGCGCGAGCGGACCGTGGCGGCCGCGGTGCTGCCGGCGGCGCTGGTGATCGCGGTCGTGGCCGGCGTGCACGACTACGCGGTAGCCTGGGATGCCGGCGGCATCGCGCGGCTCTGGCCGGCCTGGGCGGCCGAGCGCATCTTCCTGCTGCACCACGCGGCGAACCTGCTGCTGGTGACGATGGGCGGGCTCCTGACCCTGCGCTTCATCCACACCCTGGCGGCGCTGGAAGACCTCAACCAGACGCTCGAGGCCAAGGTCGACGACCGCGAGCGCGCGCTGGCCGACAACTTCGCACGGATGGCCGCGCTGCAGCAGCAGACCGCGGCGGCGCAGGAGCGCCAGCTGATCATGCGCGAGATCCACGACGGCCTCGGCTCGCGTCTCTTCACCTCGCTGTCGCGCGTGGAGCGCGGTGACATGGACGGCGGCCAGATTGCCGACGCGCTGCGTGGCTGCATCGCCGACATGCGCCTGGCGCTCGATGCGCTGGCGCCCGACCAGCACGACTTCCACGCCGCCTGGAGCAGCTTCCGCCATCGCTGGCAGGGCCAGCTGGAGGAGGCCGGCGTGCAGCCCAGCTGGACGCTCGACCTGGGCGAGGACCAGGCCCTGGAGCTGCCGCCCAAGGCCGCGCTGCAATGGCTGCGCGTGGCCCAGGAGGCGCTCACCAACGTGCTCAAGCACGCGCGGGCGACCCGGGTGGCGATCAGCCTGCGCCGCGACGCCGGCTTCGTCGAGCTGGAGGTGGCCGACAACGGCCAGGCGGCGGCGGGCGCGCGCGCGAACCGCGGCCGCGGCATGGTCAACATGCAGGCGCGGGCGCGCCAGCTGCAGGGGCTGCTCGAGCTCGAGCAGGACGCCGGCGGCACCCGCGTGCGGCTGCGCGCGCCGGTGCAGGCCGGCGGCTGAACCGCGGCGCGGCAGGCGCATCCCGCACTCGCGCGATGCCCCACGCGGATGCGGCATTCCCTCGATGCGATGCCCTTCCTAAAGTGGGCCGCCATGATCCTGACCGCTCTCGCCGTGCCCTGCTCGCCCAATTCCGCCATCGCCTGGGCCTACATCCTCACCAATGCGGCCCGGGTCTTCACCTACGTGCCGCAGATGCTCGCCGTCTGGCGCAGCAGCGACGGCGCGCGCTCGGTCTCCCTGCTGACGTGGGGCTCCTGGGTGATCGCCAACGGCACCGCGGTGGCCTACGGCGCACTGGTGGTCGACGACGTCTTCTTCACCCTGATCGCGCTCCTGAATCTGGTGTGCTGCGCGGCGGTGACCGCAATCGGCGCCCAGCGCCGCGGCCTCTTTCGCGGGGTGTAGGCGCCGTCCTGCGGCCGTTCGCGCCGCCGCGGGAGAGACTCAGCGCGATCGTCGGGTATTGAACCGGACCGTCCGCGACGAGAATCCACGCCCGGAGGCTCCCATGACACGCAATGCCATTTTTCGAATCACCGCCGGCGCGCTCGCCGCGCTCACCCTGGCCGCCTGTGCCAGCGACCCGGCCAACCTCACGCCCGGCGTGACCCGCGAACGGGCGCTGCAGCAGCTCGGCCCGCCGACCTCGACCTACCCGCTCGACGGCGGCGAGCGGCTGCAGTATTCGCGCGCGCCGCTGGGCTTCCAGGTGACCAACGTCGACGTCAATGCCGCCGGCCGCGTCTACTCGGTGCGCCAGGAAATGGACGAGGGCCTGTTCGACAGCACGATCAAGTCCGGCGTCTGGCGCGAGCCCGACCTGATGCGCACCTACGGCCGGCCGTACGAGATCACGCGGATCTTCTCGTTCAACGGCAACGTCTGGACCTACCGCTATCGGCACATCAACGACGACCGCTTCCTCTACGTCTACCTCGACCCGAACGGCGTGGTCGACCACTGGAACGTGGGCGACGACTACGTGAACGGGCCTTCCTTCCGGGCCCGCTAGCCGGGCGGCTCGCGCGCAGACTGCGCTGGGAAGCGCCGCCGGCCTACGAACGGCGGCCGCGGCGACGGCCAGAATGAGTGCGCCCTCCGGGGCCTCCATTCACTCCTCACCCACGCCGCCCATGTCCCAAACCGACTCTCCGCCTTTCACCGTGTCCGAAGGCACCGCGCATCCGCTCGGCGCCAGCTTCACCGGCGAAGGCGTCAACTTCGCGGTGTTCTCCGCGCATGCCACCAAGGTGCAGGTCTGCTTCTACGACGAGTCGGGCCAGACGGAGCTCGGCTGCGTCGTCCTGCCCGAATACACCGACGAGGTCTGGCACGGCTTCGTGCCCGGCCTGCAGCCCGGCGCGCGCTACGGCCTCCGGGTGCACGGCCCCTACGAGCCCGAGAACGGCCACCGCTTCAACCACCACAAGCTGCTGCTCGACCCCTATGCCAAGGCGCACATGGGCGAGCTGAAGTGGGGCCCCGAGGTATTCGGCTACACGGTGGGCCATCCGGACGGCGACCTCAGCTTCGACGAGCGCGACAGCGCGCCCTTCATGCCCAAGTGCGTGGTGGTCGACTCCCGCTTCGAATGGGTGCAGACCGACGACGTGCGCGTGCCGTGGAACCAGACCGTGTTCTACGAGGCCCACGTGCGCGGCTTCACCCAGAAGCATCCGGGCGTGCCGGAGCAGTTCCGCGGCACCTTCGCCGGCATGGCGCGCGACGAGGTCATCGGCCCGATCCGCGACCTGGGCGTGACCAGCGTCGAGCTGCTGCCGATCCAGATGTTCCTCAACCAGCCCTTCCTCACCGACAAGGGCCTGACCAACTACTGGGGCTACGACACCATCGGCTTCTTCGCGCTCGACCAGCGCTACATGGACGGCCCCAACATCGACGAGTTCAAGCACATGGTCGACCGCTTCCACGCGCACGGGCTGGAAGTGATCATGGACGTGGTCTACAACCACACGCCCGAGGGCAACGAACTGGGCCCGACCCTTTCGTTCAAGGGCATCGACAACGCCAGCTACTACCGGCTGATGCCGGGCGGCCCCGGCGGCCTCGAAGGCAAGGGCCCCGGCCCGCGCTACTACATCAACGACACCGGCACCGGCAACACCGTGAACCTGAGCCACCCGCGGGTGCTGCAGATGGTGACCGACAGCCTGCGCTACTGGGCCACCGAGATGCGGGTCGACGGCTTCCGCTTCGACCTGGCCACCATCCTGGCGCGCGAGCCCGACGGCTTCGACGAAGGCGGCGGCTTCCTGAAGAGCTGCCGCCAGGACCCGGTGCTGTCGAGCATCAAGCTGATCGCCGAGCCGTGGGACGTCGGCCCCGGCGGCTACCAGGTCGGCCGCTTCCCGCCCGGCTGGGCCGAGTGGAACGACCAGTTCCGCGACACGGTGCGCGCCTTCTGGAAGGGCGACGAAGGCATGGCGCCGGCGCTGGCCCAGCGGCTCACCGCCAGCGGCGACCGCTTCAACCATCGCGGCCGCCGGCCGTGGGCCAGCGTCAACTTCATCAGCGCGCACGACGGCTTCACCCTGGCCGACACCGTGAGCTACAACGACAAGCACAACGAGGCCAACGGCGAGGACAACCGCGACGGCCATTCCGACAACCGCTCCTGGAACTGCGGCGCCGAAGGGCCCACCGACGACGAGACGGTGCTCGACCTGCGGGCCCGCCAGCAGCGCAACCAGCTGAGCACGCTGCTGCTGTCGCAGGGCACGCCGATGGTGCTGGCCGGCGACGAGTTCGGCCGCACCCAGCAGGGCAACAACAACGCCTATTGCCAGGACGACGACATCTCCTGGGTCGACTGGGAACTGGCGGGCGGCGACGCCGGCCGCTCGCTCACCGACTTCGTCAAGCGCCTGCTGGCGATGCGGCGCGATCTGCCGGTGCTGCGGCGCAACCGCTTCCTCACCGGCGCCGCCATCGAGCCACTGACCCGGCGCGACTCGGCCTGGTTCGCACCCTCGGGCGAGGAGCTGAAGCCGCAGCATTGGGAAGACAAGCAGACCCGCTCCTTCGCGCTGCTGCTGGACGGCCGCGCGCCCGCTTCCGCGATCCCGCAGGAGGCGCACGACACCAGCGTGCTGATCGTGATCAACGGCTGGCACGAGGGCGTGCCCTTCCGGCTGCCGACGCCGCCGGTCGGCGGCTGGAAGCTGCGCCTGGACACCACCGATCCGCAGATCGGCCTCGAAGGCGACGACAGCAAGAGCTTCGGCGACTACCTGGCGACCGGCCGCTCGGTGGTGGTGTTCACCAGCAGCACCTGAGCGACGACGGCCTCAGCTTTGCGGCGCTTCGGGGTCCGGCCCGCGGGTCGGGCCGGCCGGGGCCTGCAGCTTCACGGCCTTGCCGTCGGCGCGCGCCGATTCGTAGATCGCCTCGGTGATGCGCATGTCCTGCAGCCCTTCGGCGCCGCCGGTGAGCGGCTCGCGGTTCGTGCGCAGGCACAGGGCCATGTGGTCCATCTCGAGCGCGAACTGGTCCTTCTCGCCGATGCCCGGCTGCTCCACCCGCTCCTGGCCGTCGACCACGCGCGAGCTGCGCAGGCGCAGGCCTTCGTAGGCATAGGCCGGGTCCATCTCGACCCAGGCGTCGCTGCCGAGCAGCCGCAGCATCTGCGACTTGTGCGCGCCGTAGCTGGTGTGGCAGGTGGCCTGGAAGCCGCTCGGAAAGCGCAGCATGAAGCGCATCGTTTCCTCGACCTCGGCGAAGCGCGGATCGCCGGGTGGCGAATGCATCCAGGCGACCACCTCGGTCGGCTCCTCGCCGCTCATGAAGCGGGCCGCGTTCAGGCAGTAGACGCCGACGTCGGGCATCGCGCCGCCGCCGGAGAGCGCGCTGCGCAGCCGCCACTGGCCGGGGTCGCCCATGTTCTGCGAGTTGGTCGAGATGAATTCCTTGAGCGTGCCGAGGCGGCCCTTCCTCACCATGTCGACGACCGCGCGGTTCATGGGTTCGTACTGGCTGCGGTAGGCGATCATCAGCTTCACGCCGGCGCTGTCGCAGGCGTCGATCATCCGGCGGCAGTCGGCGGACGTGGTGGCCATCGGTTTCTCGCACAGCACGTGCTTGCCGGCCCGCGCGGCGCGCACCGTGTAGTCGGCATGCATGCTGTTGGGCAGCACCACGTAGACCACCTGCACCTTCGGGTTCTGCGCGATGCGGTCGAAGCCGGCGTAGTCGTAGACCGAGTCGTCGTCGATGCCGTACTGCGCTGCCGCCTTCCGCGCCTTGGCGCGCTCGCCGCTCACCAGCGCCACCGGGCGGCAATGCTGGGTGCGGCCGAAGGCCGGCAGCAGCCGCTCCAGGCTCAGGTGGCCGAGCCCGACGATCGCGAAGCCGACCCGCTGCTCCGGCGCATCGCCCGGGCCCGGGATCTTGTCGATCACCTCGGTGGAGGCGGCTGTCGGCGGCAGTTCGATCCTGTTCGGCTGGGCGGATTGCGCGAAGGCATTGCCGGCCAGCAGCGGCGCCAGCGCACCGGCAGCGCCGTACAGGAAGCCGCGCCGCGGCAACGCGGCGGTGCCGAGGGTTTCGATCGAAGGCGGCATTGCAGGGGCTCCAGAGTTGACTCGGCCCCATGCTCGGTGGAATCGTTCGCCGGCCGGTCAGCGGCCGAAGCCGGCCGTCGTAGGACGGATACTGCGGCCATGGATCGCCTCGAAAACATAGAGACATTCGTTCGCGTCGCCGAGACCCAGAGCTTCGCCGAGGCCGCGCGGCAGCTGCGCGTGGCCAAGTCGGTGGTCACCCATCGGGTGAAGCAGCTGGAGGAACACGTTGGCGCGCCGCTCTTCCATCGCAGCACGCGGGTGGTGCGGCTGAGCGACGTGGGCCAGGCCTTCCTGCGCGACTGCGCCGCGCTGGTGGCGCGCGCCAACGACGTCATGGACCAGATGCGCGGCGCCCGCGCCGGCCCGACCGGGGTGCTGCGCATCCATGCGCTGACCGGCTTCGTGCTCGGCCACTTCGCTTCGCTGCTGCATGCCTTCCAGGTGAACTACCCGGACATCCACCTGGAGCTGATCGTCAGCGACACGGTGGTCGACCCGGTCAAGGCGGGCGTCGACTGCGCGCTGCAGATCTTCCCGGCGGCGTCGACCGAGCTGGTGTCGCGGCCGCTGTTCCCGGTGCGGCGGGTGTTCTGCGCGACACCCGCGTACCTGCAGCGCGCCGGCCGGCCGGAGTCGCCGCGCGACCTGCACAAGCATGCGCTCGGCCTCTATTCGGGCTACCCGACGCGCGACCGCTGGACCTTCCATCACGGCGCGGAGCAGGTGACGATCTACATGAACGCCGCGCTGCTCAGCAACAGCGTGCACCTGCTGCGCGAGTACGCGATGGAGCATGCCGGCATCGTCTGCCTGCCGACGCTGGTCGCCGGCGATTCGATCCTGAGGGGCGAACTGGAGGTCGTGCTGCCGGCGCACCAGCTGTCGTCCTTCTCGCTCAGCGCGGTCTATGCGGGCACCTCGCGCAACGCCTTCAAGCTGCGCCTCTTCATCGAGCACATCGCCGCCGCCTTCGCCCGCGTGCCGCCCTGGGACGCGCGGATGATCGAGCGCGGACTGCTGCCGGCGACCTTGATCGAGGGCTGAGCCCAAGCGGGGTTTACCCCGACGATTGATCGCGATCAGCGAACAATGCGGCCCGTCTTCGAGGTCTACCGCCATGTCGTCCGGGTGCCTACAGTCCGCATCACCGAGACAGGAGACACCCCATGACCGCCACCGCCTACCAGACGCGATTCGGCTCCCTGAAGCATTTCGAGAAGGGCCGGGTCGAGCCGATCGCCGACGACGTCAAGCACTACGCCTTCTCCAACTGCTTCGAGATCGCCAGCCGGAGCAAGCCCTACGAGAAGGTGGTGTTTGGCCAGAACCAGATCTACGTGCTGGAGACCCTGCGCGCCGAAGGCGCCTCGCCCTGGTACACCTGCGCCCACGACGAGTTCGCGCTGGTGATGGACGGCACGGTCGAGGTCCACCTGGTGCAGCTCGACGCCGGCCAGCAGGTCACCGACGCCGACAAGAACGGCGCGGTGCTCGTCAAGGGCGAGCCCAAGGGCAAGAAGATGGGCTGGATGAAGCTCACGCGCGGCCACCAGGCCTTGTTGCCGAAGAACGCGGCCTACCAGTTCCGCGCACCCGGCGAACCGGCGGTGATCGTGCTGCAGACCTGCAAGGGCGACCTCTCCGTCGAGAAGTGGGCCGACATCTGCCAGACCGCCTGAACCCCAGCCAAGGAGACGAACATGAACGCACCCGCCGAACTCGCCCAGGTGATCGCGTCGCAGCCCGACGCCTCGCTCGGCTACAAGGACTTCAAGCTCGGCAGCTTCGGCTTCCGGCGCGACGAATACTTCGCCCACATCAACTGGAGCACCCGCGACGGCCGGCCGATGAGCCACACGATGGACGTCGGCAACTTCCTGCGCGCCCTGATGCGCGACGTGGCCTGGGGCTTCTTCTACGGCTGGGTCAACTTCGACAACGTGTTCGGCACGGTCAACCACTACCAGTCGGTCGACATGTACGCCGGCAGCTTCAACGGCACCATGAAGGAAGCCGGCATCGACCTCCTGGAGAACTTCCCGACCGCGCAGATCCGCGCCACCTTCGAGGCGATGCTCGACGACTGGACCAACGAGAGCTTCGACCCGTTTTCGGCGCCGCAGGAAACCGGCTCGCCCTACGGCCGCAAGAAGGGCAGCAACACCGCCAAGCTCACCCGGGCCCGCGAGCTGGCCACGCGCTGCGTCGGCCTGAAGGGCGACCTTGACCTGCGCAGCGATGCCAGCGGCGCGCCGGTCAACCGCGCCTTCGCCGACGTCGCGCAGGGCCAGCCCGAGCTGCACGCCGAGCCCGGCTTCGAGGACCAGGTGCATGCCTTCAACCTCTTCGGCTTCCTGAGCCGTTCGCAGGTCACCTGGAACCCGAGCTTCACCTCGGTCGTCAAGCACAGCTACATGTGCCCGACCACCGAGGAGCACATCCTGCCGATCATCCACGGCAACGACCGGGTCGAGTGGTTCTTCCAGATGACCGACGAGATCCACTGGGACTGCGCCGACAAGAACACCGGCAAGCCGATGGCGCGGGTGATCATGAAGGCCGGCGACATGGCCGCCATGCCCGCCTACTGCCGCCACCAGGGCTACAGCCCGAAGCGCTCGATGCTGCTGGTGTGGGAGAACGGCTCGCCGACCCTGGTGTACGAGATCCAGAAGGGCGAGAGCCCCGAGGTGCCGGTTCAGTTCTAGCGCAATGACGGGCGCGGCCCGTCCTCCTGATTGGATTCTTGTCATGACCCTCGCGGACATCCAGGCCGCCGCCGGCCTGCGCACGCCGATCCGGCACCAGCTCTACATCGACGGGCGCTTCGTCGATGCCGCCTCGGGCGAGACCCTGGCCAGTCTCAACCCGCACGACAACTCGACCATCGCCGACGTGGCGCTGGCCGGCAGGGAAGACGTGGACCGCGCGGTGGCGGCGGCCAGGCGCGCCTTCCCGGCGTGGAGCCGGATGGCGGCAGCCGACCGCGGCCGCGTGCTGCTGAAGCTCGCCGACCTGATCGAGCAGAACGCCGAGGAGCTGGCCCGGCTCGAATCGCTCGACACCGGCCATCCGCTGCGCGACTCGCGCCGGCTCGACGTGCCGCGCACCGCGGCGTGCTTCCGCTACTTCGGCGGCATGGCCGACAAGTTCCAGGGCGAGACCATCCCGGTGGAGGCCGGCTTCCTCAACTACACGCTGCGCGAGCCGGTCGGCGTGGTCGGCCAGATCGTGCCGTGGAACTTCCCGCTGATGTTCACCAGCTGGAAGATGGCGCCGGCGCTCGCGGCCGGCAACTGCATCGTGATGAAGCCCTCGGAGATCACGCCGCTCAGCTCGCTCAGGATCGCCGAGCTGATGAGCGAGGCCGGCCTGCCGCCGGGCGTGGTCAACATGGTGCCGGGCCTGGGCAGCGTGGTCGGCCAGTACATCGCCGAGCATCCGGGAATCGCCAAGGTGGCCTTCACCGGCAGCACCGCCACCGGCCGCCGCGTGGTGCAGGCCAGCGCCGGCAACCTGAAGAAGGTGCAGCTGGAGCTGGGCGGCAAGGGCGCCAACATCGTCTTCGAGGACGCCTTCCTGCCGGCCGCGGTCAACGGCAGCGCCTGGGCCATCTTCCACAACCAGGGCCAGGCCTGCATCGCCGGCTCGCGGCTGATGCTGCACGAGAAGATCGCCGACGCCTTCCTCGACCGGTTCATCCCGCTGGCGAAGTCGATCCGCCTGGGCGACCCGCTCGACGAGGCGACCGAGATGGGACCGCTCACGAGCGCGCTGCATCGCGAGCGCGTGCTCGACTACGTCGAGGTCGCGCGCGGCGAGGGCGGCGAGGTGCTGGCCGGTGGCCAGGCCGCCGGCGGCGCGCTGGCCAGGGGCTGCTACGTGGAGCCGACCATCGTGCGCGCGAAGTCCTACCGCGACCGGGTGGCGCAGGAAGAGGTCTTCGGGCCCTTCGTCACGGTGCTCACCTTCAAGAGCGACGAGGAGGCGATGGAGATCGCCAACGGCACCGACTACGGCCTCGGCAGCGGCCTGTGGACCGCCAACCTGCAGCGCGCGCACCGCGTCGCGCGCGACCTGCATGCGGGCATGGTCTGGATCAACAGCTACAAGCGCGTGAACCCCGGATCGCCCTTCGGCGGCGTCGGCCAGAGCGGCTACGGCCGCGAGATGGGCTTCGACGCGATGCGCGAATACACCCAGGTCAAGAGCGTCTGGGTGAACGTCGATGCCCGGATACCGCCGCACTTCGAGCGCTGAACCCGCGGACTTCCCGATCACAACAACGAAGGAGACAGACACCATGGCCCTCAATCGCAGGCAATTCACCCAGGCCGCCGCCGCGCTGGCCGCCACCGGCGCGACACCGCTGGTGTTCGCCGCCGACACCCTGAAGATCGGCTACGTCTCGCCGCAGACCGGGCCGCTCGCGCCCTTCGGCGAAGCCGACAAGTGGGTCATCGAGCAGATGAAGAGCGCCTTCAAGGACGGCCTCACGGTCGGCGGGAAGAAGTACGCGGTCGAGATCGTGTTGAAGGACAGCCAGTCGAACCCGAACCGCGCCGGCGAGGTCGCCAACGACCTGATCCTGAAGGACAAGGTCGCGCTGGTGCTGACGGCCGGCACGCCCGAGACCGCCAACCCGGTGAGCGATGCCTGCGAGCTGAACGAACTGCCCTGCGTCTCCAGCGTGGTGCCGTGGCAGCCCTGGTTCTTCGGCCGCAAGGGCGATCCGGCCAAGGGCTTCAACTGGACGTACCACGTCTTCTGGGGCCTGGAGGACGTCATCGCCACCTACACCAGCGGCTGGAAGAGCGTCAGCACCAACATGAAGGTCGGCGGCCTGTTCCCGAACGATGGCGACGGCAACGCCTGGGGCGACAAGGAGCTGGGCTTCCCGAAGCCGCTCGCGCAGATGGGCTTCACGCTGACCGACCCGGGCCGCTTCCAGAACGGCACGCAGGACTTCAGCGCGCAGATCGCGGCCTTCAAGGGCGCCAACTGCGAGATCGTCACCGGCGTGGTGATCCCGCCGGATGCCAAGACCTTCCTGACGCAGGCGCGGCAGCAGGGCTTCCGGCCGAAGGTGATCACGCTGGGCAAGGCACTGCTGTTCCCGGGCGCGATCGATGCGCTCGGCGAGCTGGGCGACGGCCTGTCGACCGAGGTCTGGTGGAGCCCGTCGCATCCCTACACCTCCAGCCTCACCAGGCAGAGCGCCAAGGCGCTGGCCGCGGCCTACGAGAGCGGCACCAGGAAGCAGTGGACCCAGCCGATCGGCTTCGCCCATGCGCTCTTCGAGGTGGCGGCGAACGCGCTCGGACGCGCCAGGTCGACGCAGCCCGGCGACGTGCGCGATGCGGTGGCCGCGACCTCGATCGACTCGGTGGTCGGCCCGGTGAAGTGGGGCGGCCAGGGCCCGTTCAGGAACGTCAGCAAGACGCCGCTGGTGCTCGGCCAGTGGGGCAAGGGCAAGACCTACAAGAACGAGCTGGTGATCGTCGACAACGCCGGCGCGACCAACATCCCGGTCGGCGGCAAGCTGCGGCCGATGCCCGCGGCCTGAGCGATGGCCCTGCTGGCGCTGCATGCGGTCTCCAAGTCCTACGGCGCGCTCAAGGTCACCGATGCGATCAGCCTCGAGGTGGCCGAGGGCGAGACGCTCGGCATCCTCGGGCCGAATGGCGCGGGCAAGACCACGCTCTTCAACCTGATCTCCGGTGACGTGCGGGTCGGCGCCGGCCGCATCGACTACGAAGGGCGCGACGTCACCGCGCTCAAGCCGCACCAGCGCTGCCATGCCGGCATCGGGCGCAGCTACCAGGTGCCGCAGCCCTTCGGGAACATGAGCGTCTTCGAGAACCTGGTGACCGCCGCCTGCTTCGGCGCGCAGGAGTCGGAGCGCCAGGCCTGGCAGACCGCGCACGAGGTGCTGCAGCAGACCGGCCTGATGCCGCATGCCAACAAGCCGGCCGGCGGCCTGACCCTGCTCGACCGCAAGCGCCTGGAACTGGCCCGCGCCCTGGCCACGCGGCCGCGGCTGCTGCTGCTCGACGAGATCGCCGGTGGCCTGACCGAGCACGAGGCCAGGCTGCTGGTCGAGGAACTGCAGCGCATCAAGTCGCGCGGCGTCACCATGATCTGGATCGAGCACGTGGTGCATGCGCTGCTGTCGCTGGCCGACCGGCTCTTCGTCATCAACTTCGGGCAGCGGCTGGCCGAGGGCGAGCCGCGGGCGGTGATGAACGATGCCGAGGTCCGGCGGGTCTACATGGGCATGGAGGCATGACTTCCCTTCTGCAAGCCCGCGACGTGAAGGCGTTCTACGGCGATGCCCAGGCCCTGTTCGGCGTCGACGTCGCGCTGGCGCAGGGCGAGCTGATGGCGATCATCGGCGCCAACGGCGCCGGCAAGTCGACCCTGCTCAAGTGCTTCACCGGCCTGGTCGGCGTGCCGCGCGAGGCGGTGCATTTCAAGGGCGAGGCGATCGGCGGACTGCCGCCGGGCGAGATCGTCAAGCGCGGCCTGGCCATGGTGCCCGAGGGCCGCCGGCTCTTCCCCAGCCTGAGCGTGGAAGAGAACCTGCAGATCGGCGGACTCACCCGCCGCCAGGGCCCGTGGAACCTGCAGCGGCTCTACGCGCTCTTCCCGATCCTGGCCGAGAAGCGGCATGCGCCCGCCACCTCGCTCTCGGGCGGCCAGCAGCAGATGGTCGCGCTCGGCCGCGCGCTGATGAGCAACCCGGAGCTGCTGCTGTGCGACGAGCTGTCGCTCGGGCTGGCGCCGATCGTGATCCGCGAGATCTACGCCGCCATGCCGGCGATCACCGGCGAAGGCATGACCGTGATGATCGTGGAGCAGGACATCACGATGGCGCAGCGCGTGTCGCAGGTGGTGTGCTGCCTGCAGGAAGGGCGGGTGTCGTTGCAGGGGCGCTCCGATGCGTTGACCCGCGAGCAGATCTCGCAAGCCTACTTTGGGCTATGACGCGCAGGAGCCTCCGGTGATCGACACCCTCGTCCAAGGCATCCTGCTCGGCGGCCTCTACACGCTGTTCGCACTCGGCCAGTCGCTGATGTTCGGCGTCATGCGGCTGACCAACACCGCGCAGGGCGACTTCATCATCCTGGCGGCCTTCGCGGTGATCGGCGCGACCACGCTCTTCGGCGGCGCGCCGGCGCTGGCCGCGCTGGCGGTGCTGCCGGTGGCCTTCGGCTTCGGCTACGCGCTGCAGCGCTGGGTGCTCAACGGCACGCTCGGCAAGGACCCGCTGCCTTCGCTGGTCGTCACCTTCGGCCTGTCGATCGTGATCCAGAACCTGCTGCTGGAGCTGTTCTCGGCCGACCCGCGCTCGATCGAGACCGGCGGCCTTGCCACGCAGGGCCTGCAGCTCGGCGACACGCTGTCGATCGGCCTGCTGCCGCTGGTGGTGCTGCTCGTCGCGGTGGCGGCCACGGCGGCGCTGCAGTGGCTCTTCGCCCGCACCGCGCTCGGCCGCTCCTTCCGCGCGGTCTCCGACGACCGCGAGATCGCCGAGTTGATGGGGCTCGACGCGCGCAAGGTCTATGCGCTGGCGACCGCGATCGCCTTCGTGCTGATCGCGGTGGCCGGCGCGCTGCAAGGCATGCGCACCACGGTGTCGCCGGCCGACGGGCCGCTGCTGCTGCTCTTCGCCTTCGAGGCGGTGATCATCGGCGGCATGGGTTCCTTCTGGGGCACGCTGGCCGGCGCGATGATCCTCGGCCTCACGCAGCAGATCGGCTTCCGGCTCGATCCGGGCTGGGGCATCTGGTTCGGCCACATCGTGTTCCTCGTCGTGCTGGTGCTGCGGCCGCAGGGACTGTTCCCGAAGACCCGCTCATGAACGACCCCATGCACTTCGACGTCAAGCGCGGCAGCGCCGCCAGCCGCTGGGCGCTCGGGGTCGCGATCGCCCTGGCGCTCGTCGCGGCCAGCCTGCCCTTCTGGGGCGAATCGAGCTGGATGCGCGAGTTCGTCGAGATCGCCTGCTACTTCGTCTTCGCGATGATGTGGAACCTGCTGGCCGGCTACGGCGGCATGGTCAGCATCGGCCAGCAGGCCTTCTTCGGCTTCGGCGGCTACGTGATGCTGCTGCTGGGCAACTTCCTCGGCCTCAACCCTTTTCTCGCGATCCCGCTGGGCGGGCTGGCCGCGGCGGCCATCGCGGTGCCGGTGTCCTTCGTCGCCTTCCGCCTCTCGGGCGGCTACTTCGCGATCGGCACCTGGGTCATCGCCGAGGTGTTCCGGCTGAGCTTCGCCAACCTGTCGGCGGTCGGCGGCGGCTCGGGCACCACGCTCACCGCGCTGCGCGGCATCGAGCGCGCGACACGTGAGCGCACCACCTACTGGATGGCGCTCGCCTGCGTGATCGCGGCGATCGCGCTGGTCTACCTGTTCCTGCGCAGCAAGCGCGGGCTGGCGCTGCTGGCCATCCGCGACAACGAGGTGGCGGCCGAGTCGCAGGGCATCCCGGTGGCGCGCACCAAGCTGGCGGTGTACGTGGTGGCCGCCTTCGGCGCCGGGCTGGCGGGCGCGCTCTACTTCGTCGGCAACCTGCGCATCAGCCCGGACGCGGCCTTCAGCGTGAACTGGACCGCGTTCGCGATCTTCATGGTGGTCATCGGCGGCATCGGCCGCATCGAGGGACCGCTGGTCGGCGCGCTCATCTTCTGGGCGCTCAACAAGTTCCTGAGCGACTACGGCACCTGGTACCTGCTCGGGCTCGGCCTGCTCGCGATCGTGGTCACCATCTACTTCAAGCAAGGCCTCTGGGGCTTCGCGCAGCAGCGCTGGGGCTGGTCGTTGTTCCCGACACAGCGCCGGTTGGTGGAAACCCGCTGAAGGGGGGCGATAAGCTTCGGGCCATGCTCGCCGACCTCGTTGCCCAATACGGATATGCCGCGGTGCTGCTCGGCAGCCTGCTCGAAGGCGAGACGGTGCTGCTGCTGGCCGGCATCGCGGTGCACCAGGGACTCTTGTCGTTTCCGGTGGTGGTGGGGCTGGCCTTCGTCTGCGGCACGATCGGCGACCAGGTGCTGTTCCGCCTCGGGCGGCGCTACGGCGTGAACCTGCTGGCGCGTTCGCCGAGCATGATGGCCCGGGCGGCGCTGGTCCACCGCCAGATCGAGCGCCACCAGAACGTGCTGATCGTCGGCGTGCGCTTCATGTACGGCCTTCGGCTGGTCGGCCCCTTCGTGATCGGCATGAGCGAGGTGTCGACCACGCGCTTCGCGCTGCTCAACATCCTGGGCGCCGCGATCTGGGCGCCGCTGGTGGTCGGCGTCGGCTACATGTTCGGCGAGACCATCGGCTGGCTCATCACCGACCTCGGCCACTACGAGGCGCTCGGCCTCGCGCTGGTGGTGGCGGTGGCCGCGCTGGTGATCATGGTCCGGCTGCGGCGCAAGCGCGAGAAGGAAGAGGCCGCGGTCGAGCCTTGAGCGTCGGCGCCGCTCGTGACCCTTGCAACGGGTTGCGCGCTCTTCCTACGACGGTGCTCATGCGGGAGCGCTACACCTGCGGCATGCCAATGCTCTTCGTAGAAAGCCCCATGGGTACCGCCGACGTGATCGACCTGGAAGACGATCGGACCACCATCGGCCGCGCGCCGGACAACCTGGTCGTGCTCGACGACCTCGGGGTGAGCCGGTGGCATGCCGCGATCGAGCACTGTCGGCCCTTCTTCATCGTCAAGGACCTGCAGAAGCGCGGTGTCTCGGTCAACGGCAAGGTGGTGCATGCCCGGGCGCTCTTCAGCGGCGACATCCTCAATTTCGGCGGCTACCGGTTGCGCTTCGTCGGCGACCGCGACTACGAGGAAGCGGTGGCCGAGGCGGTCCATTTCACCCCTGGCCGCTGAAAACGTAACAGTGTCGAAGTGTGACAATTTTCGGCCGGCAACCCGTGGAACGGAGATTGCAGACATCAGGCATCTGACACATTTTGTCGGCCTCCCGGGGCCGACGATCCTGGGGCCACCGACATGAAGAGTCTCGACAACCTGATCCGCAACGTGCCGCCCGGCGGCACCATCGTCGTCAAGGCGGCGGCGCTCGACATGAGCGAGAGCGCCTTCAACCGTCTGGCCCAGGAGATCCAGGACGACGACGGCATCGACGACTTCGATTTCGTCGCCGCCCACCGGCTGGGCGACACCGGCTGGCAGCACATGGAATCCGACTTCGGCGTCGCGGTCGAGCGGCCGGTCGACGCCCTGACCCTGCGCCGCCGCAAGCGCTGAAAGGGCCCGCGGCCACTGGTCGGACCTTTCACGCGTTACTTGTGACAATTAGTACAAATCACTTATAGTCGGGACACGCTGCGCATGGGTGTGCGCTTCCGGAGGTGTCCCTTGTCGCTGCGTTCCCTTCGCGCCCTTCCGGCGCTTGCCCTTGTGCTGGCCCTCGGTTTCGGCCTGCGCTCCGAGGTCCGGGCCCAGGAGGCCTCGGACGACCCGGCGGCCGCCGAGGCCGCCCAGCGCGACCGCAGCGCCGCCGCCCAGGCCGAGCTCGACGCCAAGGTGCAGTCCCTGCGCCAGCAGCTGACCGCCGCCACCGAACCGACCCAGCGCTACGCCGTCTACGGCGAGCTGATCGACACCTACTACAAGGCCGGCCGGATCACCGATTCGCTCAAGGTCGGCGACGAGCTGGTCCAGGACACCACCATCTCCCCGGGTCGCCGGTCGCTGCGGGCCTCGCAGCTGGGCCTCAGCTGGGCGTTGCTCGGCGACTTCAACCGCAGCCGCCGCTACATCGCCCAGGCCAAGACGCTGGCGGGCCAGACTTCGGCGGCCGAGCTGGAAGAACTGCCGCGCGAGCCCGCCTACTCCTACCTGCATGCCGAGGGCGAGATCGCGCGGCGCGCCGAGAACCGTCACGACCAGGCGCTGGCCAAGACCCGCGAGACCTCCGAGCTGGCCTGGCGCAACTTCACCGACCCGAGCCTGAGCGACAAGCGCCATCGCGCGGCGGCCAACGAGCTGCTCAACAACGCGAACTTCCAGGTCCGGCTGCTGGTGCAGAACAACCGCCGCAGCGAGGCCCTGGGCTACGTGGGCGAGATCAAGCAGCGCATCGCCACCTATCCGGAACTCAGGGCGACGCCGCACCAGATCGCCGAGATCGGCGAAGCCGAGGCGATCGCGCTGTCTTCGCAGGACGACTACGACGGCGCGCTCGCGGCGATCGAGACCTCGATCGCCAGCTACAAGCGCCAGAACCTGCCGGAATTCGACAGCGGCTACAACTACGCGCTGCGCATGAAGCTGATGATCGGGCTGGCCACCGGCAGGATCCGCGACTACGCCGCCGATGCCGACACCATGCAGCGCGGCCGCGCCGCCAACGCGGTGCTGGCGGGTAGCTGGCCGCCCGAGGAGGCCGACTCGCTCACGCTGGCCTCGCGCGGCCAGTGGGCCGACGCGGCCGCCACCATCAACAAGATCGTGTTGCGCAACCTCAAGCGCCAGGGCGTCGAAAGCCCGTTCACCAAGTACCAGACGGCGATGCAGCTGCTCTACCAGATGAACGATCCGGCCAGGCCGGTGACGCAAGGCGATCTCGAGCAGTTCGTCGGCACCTTGGCGAGCGACGACGCCGACTGGGCCGACGGCAGCTACCGCGGCGCCTACGTGGAAGACGGCGCGCTGTCGACCGCGCTCGGCCAGCTGGTGCCCGCCGGCGGCGCGGCGAGCGAGAGCGGCGCGGCACTGGCCTTCCGCATTTCCGAACTGCTGCGCAGCAACGCGTCGCAAGGCGCGCTGGCCGACGGTGCCTCGCGGCTGGCCGCCGGCAACCCGAAGCTGCGCGGCCTGATCGAGCAGGAACAGGCGCTGCGCTTCGACCGCAACACCAGCCGCGCCAGCTTCGCGCGGGCCAGCGACCGGGTCGACCGCCTGACCCGCAACGGCAATGCCGACGAGCAGGTGCTCAAGCGCACCGCCGACGACGCCGCCGAGAAGGGCAAGAGCTACGAGGCCAGCGGCGAGAAGCTGAAGCAGCTGCGGCGGCAGATCTCCGCGGAGTTCCCGGTCTACCGCGAGCTGGTCAGCCCGAACATCCCGGGTGCCGCCAAGGTCGCGGCGGCGCTGCGGCCGGGCGAGGTCTACGTCAACTTCTATTCGGCCAGCAACGCCGGCTATGCCTTCGTGATCCAGCCCGGCGGCAAGCTCACCGCGGTGCGCATCGACATGAGCCGCGCGCGCACCCGCAGCCTGATCGCGGCGCTGCGCAAGCCCTTCGACGCCGGCGCGCCACCGGAGCGCGAAGGCGACCTCGGCGGCTTCGACCTGGCGGCCGCCAATGCGCTCTACGCGGCCTGGCTCGCGCCCCTGAAGGATTCGCTGCAGGGCGCGCACACCGTCTACATCTCCGCGGGCGGCCCGCTCAGCAGCCTGCCCTGGAACGTGCTGACCACAGCGCCGGCCAAGAGCCTGGCCGATGCGTCGTGGTGGGTGAACCAGGTGACGCCGGTGCAGATGCCCAGCGCCTCTTCGCTGGTGCTGGCGCGGGCGCAGCAGGCCAAGCCGGCGAAGCAGCCCTTCGTGGCCTTCGCCGACCCGAGCTTCGACGGCCGCGACACGCCGCCGGCCGCACCCGGCGAGACCCGCGCGGTGCGCGCGGCGCCGCTCCCCGCGGGCGCGGTGCCGGTGGCCTTCGACTACCGCACGGTCAACCGGCTGCCCGAGACGCTGGACGAGGCGCGCGCCATCGGCGCGGCACTGAACGCCGGCGACGCCAGCGTGATCCGCGGCACCGCGGCCACGCGCAGCCAGGTGATGAAGCAGGACATGTCGGACGTGCGGGTGGTGGAGTTCGCCACGCACGGCCTCTTGCCCGGTGAAGTGCCCGGCATGCTGAAGGCGGGCCTGGCGATGGCCTACGAAGGCAACGGCCTGGCCGACTCGGTGCTGACCATCGACGACATCGTGGGCCTGCGCCTGGATGCCGACTGGGTGGTGCTGTCGGCGTGCAACACGGGCTTCGCCAACGGCTACGGCGGCGACTCGATGTCGGCGCTGTCGCGCGGCTTCTTCGCCGCCGGCAGCCGCACGGTGCTGGCCACGCAGTGGGCGGTGGAGTCGCAGTCGGCCAAGGAGCTGACGGTGGGCGTCTTCAAGGCGAGCGCGACGGACCCGGCGCTGAGCAAGGCCGATGCGCTGGCGGCGACGCAGCGCGAGATGATCGCGGGCAAGTACGGCGCGCTCTACAAGCATCCGTATTTCTGGGCGCCTTACTTCGTGGCGGGCGACGCGTCGCGCTGAGGCTGGCGCGGCGGCCGACGCCCGCGCGATCTACGCTATTCAACGTATTAAAGGGCGCGGTGGCGCGGGCGACACTGCGCCCATGATCCGGCCGCCGTTCCCTCCAGCCTTGCCGCCGGCTGCGCGGTGAGCAGCCCAGCGATGGCCGACGCGGTCGCCGCACCGGCGCCCAGCCAGCGGATCATCCCGATCCGCCGCGAATACAACGCCTGGGTGGCCGACGAGACCATCGAGGACTACGCGCTGCGCTACACGCCGCGCAGCTTTCGCAAGTGGAGCGGCTTTCGCGTCGCCAGCACCGCGCTGGGCGCGACCTCCTTCCTGGCGCTGGAGGCGATCGGCGCCTCGGTCGCGCTGGACCACGGCTTCTTCAACGCCTTCTGGGCGATCGTGCTGGTCGGCATCTTCATCTTCATGACCGGCATCCCGATCAGCCTCTACGCGGCGCGGCATGCGGTGGACATCGATCTGCTCACCCGTGGCTCGGGCTTCGGCTACCTGGGCTCGACCTTCAGCTCGCTGATCTACGCCTCCTTCACCTTCATCTTCTTCTCGCTCGAAGCCTCGATCATGGCCTCGGCGCTGGAGCTGGGGCTGGGCATCCCGCTGTGGCTGGGGTACCTCATCTGCTCGGTGGTGGTGATCCCGCTCGTGATGTACGGCATCACCACCATCAGCCGGCTGCAGGCCTGGACCCAGCCGCTCTGGCTGGTGCTGCTGGTGCTGCCCTACGCCTTCCTGCTCTTGCGCCGGCCGGAAGCGCTGCAGGGGCTGATGCACGCGTCCTACGGCATCAGCGACGGCCACTTCGACTGGCTGGCGCTGGGCGCGGCCGGGACCGTGGTCGCGTCGATGGTGGCGCAGATCGGTCAGCAGGTCGACTCGCTGCGCTTCATGCCGCCACCGAAGCCGGGCCAGGCCTGGCGCTGGCGCACCGCGGTGCTGGCGGGCGGCCCGGGCTGGATCCTGGTGGGCAGCGCCAAGATGCTCGGCGGCGCGGTGCTGGTGTACCTGGCGGTGCGCCAGGGCGTGTCGCCGGCCGAGGCCGCCAAGCCGACCCGCATGTACCTCGTCGGCTTCTCGCAGGTGGTGCGCGACCCGGCCTGGGTGCTGGTGCTGACCTGCCTGTTCGTGACGCTCTCGCAGATCAAGATCAACGTCGCCAACGCCTATGCCGGTTCGCTCGCCTGGTCGAACTTCTTCGCCCGGCTGACGCACGCGCATCCGGGCCGGCTGGTCTGGCTGGTGTTCAACGTGCTGATCGGCGTCGCGCTGATCAAGGTCGGCATCTTCGACGTGCTCGAAAGCATGCTGGGCTTCTACGCCAACTTCGCGGTCGCGTGGATCGGCGCGCTGGTGGCCGACCTGGTGATCAACAAGCCGCTCGGCCTGAGCCCGCCCGGCATCGAGTTCCGGCGCGCCTACCTGCACGACGTCAACCCGGTCGGCTTCGTCTCGATGGGGCTGGGCACGGTGGTGGCGCTGAGCGCCTTCGTCGGCGCCTTCGGGCCGTTGGCACAGGCCTTCAGCACCGGCATCGGCTTCGCGGTCGCCTTCTGCTGCGCGCCGCTGATCGCCTGGGCCACCGGCGGGCGCTACTACATCGCGCGGCCGCCGGTGGTCTTCGAGGCCGGCACCTCGCAGGTCTGCGGCGTCTGCCAGAAGTCCTACGAGGTCGAGGACATGGCGCACTGCCCGGCCTACGGCTGCAACATCTGCTCGCTGTGCTGCTCGCTCGACGCCCGCTGCAAGGACGTGTGCAAGCCGCGCACCAGCCTCGGCCACTGGTTCGGGACGACCTTCGGCACGGCCTTCGGTCGCCATGCGCCGGGCGCGCTGCGCTTCGCGCTCAGCCGCCGCATGCACTACCTGGCCTGTCTGCTCGGGCTGGCGGGCGTGCTCGGCGCGATCCTCTCGTTCATCCTGGCGCAGGAGACGTACGTGCTGCGCGAGCTGGCGCCCGGCTCGCCGGCGCTCTGGCACTTGATGCAGATCAAGATCGCCTGCGCGCTGGTGCTGCTGATCGTGGCGATCGGCTCCTGCTGGCTGCTGCTGAGCGCCGACAGCCGCCGGGTGGCGCAGGACGAATCGAACCGGCAGGCCAAGCTGCTGCACGAGGAGATCGAGGCCCACGAGGCCACCGACGCCGCGCTGCAGGCGGCGCGCCAGGTGGCCGAGACCGCCAACCACGCCAAGAGCCGCTTCATCACGACGGTGAGCCACGAGTTGCGCACGCCGCTCAACAGCATCCTCGGCTATGCGCAGATCCTGGAGCGCGACCTCGGCCTGCCGCCCGGACGCCGCGCCGCGCTGGAGGTGATCCGCAAGAGCGGCGACCACGTGGTGTCGCTGATCGACGGCCTCCTGGACATCGCGCGCATCGAGAGCGGCCGGCTGGCGCTGGTGAAGTCGGAGGTTGCCTTCGACGACTTCCTGACGCAGCTGGTCGACATGTTCCAGCCGGAGGCGCGCCACAAGGGCATCGACTTCGTCTGGCTGCCGACCCGACCGCTGCCGCCGGCGGTGCGCTGCGATCGCAAGCGGGTCGCACAGCTGCTCATCAACCTGCTGGCCAACGCGGTCAAGTACACCTCGCACGGCCGGGTCGTCTTCCGCATCCGCTATGCGACCGAGATCGCGGTCTTCGAGATCGAGGACTCGGGACCCGGCATCGCGCCGGAAGACCTGGAGCGCATCTTCTATCCGTTCGAGCGCATCGACCACACCGGCGTGCCGACGGTGGGCGGCGTCGGCCTCGGCCTCACGATCACCAACCTGCTGGTCAGCCTGATGGGCGGGGAGCTGTCGGTGCGCAGCACGCCGGGCGCCGGCTCCTGCTTCACGGTGCGCCTCTTCCTGCCTTCGGTGGCCCCGCCGCCGACGCCGACGGCGGTGCCGATCCCGCGCCACATCACCGGCTACGAGGGCGAGCCGCGCCGCGTGCTGGTGGTGGACGACGCCGAGGTCGACCGGCAACTGCTGTGCGACGTGCTGGAGCCGCTCGGCTTCGTGGTGCTGCAGGCGGCTTCGGGCGTCGAGGCGCTCGGCGTCTGCAGCCGCTTCATGCCCGACCTGATCCTGCTGGACATCGACATGCCCGAGCTGGACGGCTGGGAGACCGCGCGGCTGCTCCGCGCCAACCGCATCTCGAACGCGCCGATCCTGATCGTCTCGGCCAATGCCTTCGACAGCGACCTGCGCAACCAGGTCGGCGTCGCGCGCGAGGACTTCGTGATCAAGCCCCTGCGCATCGACGACCTGCTGGAGCGGGTGCGCGCCCGGCTCGGTCTGCACTGGGTCACGCTCGACGAAGAGGCGGCGGCCGTCGACGCGGCGCCGCGCCTGCCGGTCGCCAGCCGGCAGTTGCTGCAGCAGCTGGGCGAGATGGGCTACGTGCGCGGCATCCTCGAGAAGCTGGACGAACTCGATGCGCTGGAGTCGGCCTACGCGCCGATCACGCGCAGCCTGCGCGAGCACGTGCAGCGCTTCGACCTGCGCGGCTTCGTGCACGAGCTCGAACGGGAGGGCGCATGAGCGACGCACCGAGCGACACCGGCGTGGTGCTGATCGTCGACGACGCGCCCGAGAACCTGGCGATGCTGCACGAGGCGCTGGACGCCGGCGGCTACCGGGTGCTGGTCGCGCTCGACGGCCTCGGCGCGATCGACAAGGTCGCGCTGCTGATGCCGGATGTGATCCTGCTCGATGCGGTCATGCCGGGCCTCGACGGCTTCGAGACCTGCCGGCGGCTCAAGGCCGACCCGGCGAGCGCGCACATCCCGGTGGTCTTCATGACCGGCCTGGCCGAGACCGGGCACATCCTGGCCGGCTTCCAGGCCGGCGGCGTCGACTACCTCACCAAGCCGCTCAATCCGCCCGAGGTGCTGGCACGCATCGCGGCCCACGTGCGCAACGCGCGCCAGACCGCCAGCGCGCGGCAGGCCGTCGATGCGGCCGGCCACGCGATGCTGGCGGTCGATGGCGAAGGGCGGCTGCGCTGGTGCTCGCCGGCCGCGCGCGAATGGCTGCGCGACTACCTGGTCGACGAGGCCTGCCTGCCGGCGGCCGCGCTCCGCTGGCTGGCGGGCGGCGGCAGCGAGAGCCTGCCCTTGCTGGTGGAAGGCCGGCGGCTCGCGCTGTCGCGGCTGGCCGCCGATTCGGGCGGCACCACGCTGCTGGTGCGCAAGCGCTCCAGCGTGCCCGAGCCGCAGGCCCTGAGCGCCAACTTCGGACTCACCGCGCGCGAGGCCGACGTGCTGTATTGGGTCGCCTGCGGAAAGATCAACCGCGACGTCGCCGAGATCCTCGGCATGAGCGCGCGCACCGTCGACAAGCACCTGCAGCACATCTTCGAGAAGCTGCATGTCGAGACCCGCACCGCTGCCGCGTCGCTGGTGCTCGACCCTGCGCGATCCAACGCCTGAGCCATTCCGACGGCATCTGCGCGATCTCGCGTATTGGTGGCTGGGCAGCGAGCCGGGACACTGAACCCATCGACATTCCTCGACATACCCCCGGAGTCACAGCATGAACGAAGAGAACCCGAAGCCCGCGCCGACCCTCGGCGCACCCAGCCGCCGCGGCGTGCTCAAGGCGGCCGCCGGCGCGGTGGTCGGCACCGCCATCACCGGGCTGCCGATCGCGGGCTTCCCGCAGATCATGAAGCGCGACTTCAAGGACATCACGCTGCGCCACATCGGCGTGTCGTACGCGGTGCAGCCGGAGATCGGCGAGCAGGCCTCGAAGGACCTGGGCTTCAAGATCGAGATGCAGAACCTCGACACCTCGGCCTCGATCACCCGCTTCGTGACCCAGCCCAACAGCGTGGACATCGCCGACATGGAAGGCTGGCAGGTCAAGGTGGCGATGGCCCGCGGCCTGCTGCAAGGCATCGACTCCAGGCAGATCAAGGAATTCGACGGCATCCTGCCGATCTTCACCACCGGCGTGTACGAGGGCCGCAAGATCTCGCGCCAGGGCATCTCGCCCTACGAGGTGATGTACACCGAAGGCCCGGAGGCCAAGAAGATCGTCGAAGGCCAGCAGCGCTACCTCACCTTCCTGCCGCAGGTCTTCAACGCCGACTCGCTCGGCTACCGGCCCGACAAGGTCGGCCGCGAAGTCACCGAATGGAAGGACCTGATCGACCCGAAGTTCTCGGGCCGCGCGGCGATCCTGGACATCCCGAACATCGGCATCATGGACGCGGCGCAGGCGCTCGAGTCGCGCGGCGACCTGGTCTACGGCAACAAGGGCAACATGACCCGCGCCGAGATCGACACCACCATCAACGCGCTGATCGACCTCAAGAAGAAGGGCCACTTCCGCGCCTCCTGGAGCACCTTCGAGCAGTCGGTCGAGCTGATGGCCAGCGGCGAGGTCTACATCCAGTCGATGTGGTCGCCGGCGGTGACCGCGGTGCTCGAGAAGGGCATCCCCTGCGTCTACGCGCCGATGGCCATCAAGCCGAACGGCAAGGAAGGCTACCGCGGCTGGTGCAACGGCATGGGCCTCATGAAGCACCTGAGCGGCAAGAAGCTCGAAGCGGCCTACGAATACCTCAACTGGTACTACGGCGGCTGGCAGGGCGCCTACGTGGCGCGCCACGGCTACTACAGCCCGGTGCTGCGAACCGCCAAGGCGCAGATGAGCCCGGCCGAGTTCGACTACTGGTACATGGGCAAGCCGGCCACCGAGGTCATCAAGAGCGACCACGGCCTGCCGATCGCGGCGGTCGGCTCGGTGCGCGACGGCGGCTCGCTGGCGCAGCGCTTCTCGAACATCGCCTGCTGGAACACGGTGATGGACGAGAACCAGTACATGGTCCAGCGCTGGAACGAGTTCAAGGCCGCCTGAGACCCCGACATGCAGCCACGCATCCGTTCCTATCTCCAGCTGGCGCCGCTGACGCTGGTGCTGCTGCTCTTCGTGGCGGCGCCGCTGGTGTTCGTGCTGATCGTGAGCTTCTTTCGGGTCGACGGCTTCGACACCGTGCCGGCCTTCACCTTCGACAACTACCGCGCGGTGCTCGGCTCGAGCCTCACGCTGTCGCTCTACCTGAAGATGATCAAGTACGCGCTGATGACCTGGGCCGCCTCGCTGGTGATCGGCTTCTTCGTCGCGTACTTCCTGGTCTTCCACGTGCGCAGCCGGACCGTGGCCATCGGCCTCTTCCTGCTGTGCACCGTGCCCTTCTGGACCTCCAACGTGATCCGCATGATCTCGTGGATGCCGGTGCTGGCGGAGCAGGGCGTGATCAACAGCGTGCTGATGACGCTCGGCCTGGTGCGCATGCCGCTGCGCGGGCTCCTGTTCTCGGACTTCTCGGTGGTGCTGGCCTACGTGCACCTCTTCACCATCTTCATGATCGTCCCGATCTTCAACTCGATGAGCCGCATCGACCGCAACATCTTCGAGGCGGCACGCGACGCCGGCGCCGGCCGCTTCGAGACGATGCGGCTGGTGGTGCTGCCGCTCACCCGCTCCGGCATCGTGCTGGGCTCGATCTTCGTGGTCACCCTGGTGATGGGCGACTTCTACGTGGTCAAGGTGATGAGCGGCGGCGGCTCGGCCTCGGTGGTCTCGGCCATGTACGACAACGTCTCCACGCTGCTCTTCCCGCCGGCGGCGGCCTCGGCGGTGATCCTGCTGCTGGTGCTCACGGTGCTGATCGCGGTGCTCACGCGCTTCGTCGACGTGCGCCAGGAACTGGTGCAGCGGCGATGAGCACCTCTACTCCCAAGCCGGTCCGCGGCGACGCGCCGGCCCGGCCTTTCACCTTCTACCTGCTGGCGCTGTTCTTCGCGGCCTACGTGCTGTTCCTCTACGGCCCGATGCTGTGCATGTACCTGCTGTCCTTCCAGGGCGAGCGCGGCGCGCTGTCGTTCCCGATGCGCGGCGTCGGCCTCTACTGGTTCCAGGAGCTGTGGGAAGGCCGCAGCGGCGACATCGCCGGCGCGGTGCAGCGCTCGATCCCGCTGGCGCTGGTGGTGATGGGGGTCACCGTGGTCTTCTCGGTGGCGGCCGGGCTCGGCTTCCGGCGCAACGTGCGCGGCAGCAGCGTGATCTTCTACGCGGTGATCGTCAGCCTGACCGCGCCGGGCTACATCCTGGGCATCGGCATCGGGCTGATGTTCAACATCTTCGGCTGGCAGACCGACTGGACCACCTCGGCGCTCGGCGCACAGCTGTCGTGGACGCTGCCCTTCGGCGTGCTGATCACCTTCGCGGTCTTCGGCCGCTTCAACCCGGCCTTCGAGGAAGCGGCCCGCGACCTCGGCGCCACGCCGTCGCAGACGCTGCGGCTGGTGGTGCTGCCGATCCTCACGCCCGGGATCATCGCGATCGCGCTCTTCGGCTTCACGCTCTCGTACGACGAATTCGCCCGCACCCTGCAGACCACCGGTTCGCGCAACACGATGCCGATCGAGATCTGGAGCATGACCCAGAACGTGACCTCGCCGACCATCTACGCGCTCGGCACGGTGACCACCGCGGTGTCCTTCCTGATCATCGGCCTGGCCATCCTGGCGGTGGTGCGGGTGCAGCGGCGCCGGCTCGCGCCGCCGGCCGGCGCCCACTGAGCGGCCACCGAGCGGCCTTCGATCACTTCTCACGACGCAAACCTTCCTCTCTCCCATGGACACCCCGATCTCGGTCTCTTCACTCGGAACCACCGCCACGGGCGGCAGCGGCAAGGTGCTGCTGGCCGGCCTCAGCAAGCGCTACGCCGACGGCACGACGGCGGTCGACAGCATCGACCTGCAGATCGAGGGCGGCAGCTACTGCTGCCTGCTGGGGCCGAGCGGCTGCGGCAAGACCACGATGCTGCGGATGATCGCCGGCCACGAGACGCCGAGCGACGGCGCGATCCTGATCGACGGCAAGAACGTGATCGGTAAGAGCCCGCGCGAGCGCGGCACCGCGATGATGTTCCAGAACTACGCGCTGTTCCCGCACCTCTCGGTGCGCGACAACGTGGCCTTCGCGGCGCGGGTGCGCGGCGTTGCCAAGAAAGAGCGGCTCTACGAGGCCGACCGCGTCATCGAGCAGGTGCAGCTGACCGCACTGGCCGACCGCCTGCCGGCGCAGCTGTCCGGCGGCCAGCAGCAGCGGGTGGCGCTGGCGCGGGCGATCATCATGCGGCCGGCGGTGCTGCTGCTGGACGAGCCGCTCTCGGCGCTCGACGAATTCCTGCGGCTGCAGATGCGCGGCGAGCTGCGCGGCATGCAGCGTGAACTGGGCATCACCTTCGTGCACGTCACCCACACGCAGCTGGAGGCCATCGCGGTGGCCGACCAGGTGGTGGTGATGGACAAGGGCCGCATCGCGCAGTCGGCCTCGCCGCGCGACATCTACGCCGAGCCGCGCACCGCCTACGTGGCCGCCTTCATCGGCGGCCAGAACGTGCTGCACGGGCAGGTGACCGCGCGCAGCGAAGGGGCGGTGACCTTGAGCGGCGCGCAGGGCGCCTCCTACGTGCTGCCGGCGGGCGGCGACGCGCCGGCGCCGGGCGCGACCGTGTCCTTCGCGGTGCGGCGCGACCGCATGCGGGTGACCGGCGAGCACGAGGCCGCGGTGCTGGCACCCAACACCTTGCGCGGTCGGGTGCGCGAGCTCGAATACCAGGGCACCTACATGAAGGTCAGCCTGGTCACCGACGACCCCGCCGCACCGGGCTGCGTGGTCTACGTGGAGGAAACCACCTTCTTCCGCGACCCGGTGGCCGTCGGCCAGCGCGTGTGCTGCAGCTGGGCCGCGCACGAGGCCCACGGCCTGGCCGAGATGGCCTGAACGCCGGACCCGCCATTCGCTTCATTTCATTTCTCAACGAACCAGGAAAGCTCCCATGACCGACTACCAGATGTTCGAGCTCGGCGACGTCGTGCTCCAGTGCAGGAAGACGCTGCGCAACGCCCGGCTCGCCTACAAGACCTACGGCACGCTCAATGCCGAGAAGGACAACGTGATCGTCTACCCGACCTGGTATTCGGGGCAGCACTACGAGAACGAGTGGCTGATCGGCGAGGGCATGGCGCTGGACCCGACGAAATACTTCATCGTCATCCCCAACATGCTGGGCAACGGCCTGTCGACCTCGGCCAGCAACCAGGCCACGCCCTTCAACGCCTCGCGCTTCCCGAACATCACCGCCTACGACAACGTGCGGGTGCAGCACCGGCTGATCACCGAGCTGTTCGGCATCGAAAAGGTGAAGCTCGTCACCGGCTGGTCGATGGGCGCGCTGCAGACCTACCACTGGGGCGCGCTCTACCCGGACATGGTCGAGCGCATCCTGCCCTTCATGGGCTCGGCGAAGTGCTCGCGCCACAACTTCGTCTTCCTCGAAGGCGCCAAGGCCGCGCTGCAGGCCGACGCCGCCTTCAAGGACGGCTGGTACGACACGCCGCCGACCAAGGGCCTGCGCGCCTTCGGCCGCGTGTATGCCGGCTGGGGTCTGTCGCAGGCCTTCTACCGCCACAAGATGGACCTCGAGAAGATGGGCTACGCCTCGCTCGAGGACTTCCTGGTCGGCTTCTGGGAAGAGCTCTTCCTGCACCGCGACGCCAACAACCTGCTGACGATGCTCTGGACCTGGCAGAACGGCGACATCAGCGACAACGAGGTCTTCGGCGGCGACTTCGTCAAGGCGCTCGGCGCGATCAAGGCCAAGGCGATCGTCATGCCGGCGTCGACCGACCTCTACTTCCCGCCGGAAGACAACGTCTTCGAGGTCGCCCACATGCCCAACGCCACCCTGCAGGTCATCAAGACCGACTGGGGCCACTTCGCCGGCGGACCGGGCACCAGCCCGGTCGACATCAAGGTGCTCGACGATGCGCTGAAGGGCCTCCTGGCCAGCTGAGGTCGCCAGCCGGGATCGCCATCGAACCACGGCGCCGGTGGGTGCCGGCTGACAGCCGGTCGCGGCGCCCAGGGTAGGGTGCACGCATGCGAAACCTCGTCGTCGTGCTCGGTGACCAGCTCAGCCTCTCGAGCGTGGCGCTGGAGGGCTTCGACCCCGCCCAGGACCGCTTCTGGATGGCCGAGGTGCGCGAGGAATCGGAGCACGTGCCGAGCACCAAGATGCGCACCGCCATCTTCCTGTCGGCGATGCGCCATTTCGCGACCGCCATCGCGGAGCGGGGCCTGCCGCTCGACTACCTGAAGCTCGGCACGCACCGCTTCGTATCGATCGCCGAGGCGCTGGCCGATGCGATCGCGCGCCGGCGCCCCGACACCGTGACGATGCTGGAGGCCGGCGAATGGCGGCTCGAACAGGACATTCGGCGGACCTGCGAAGAGGCGAAGGTGCCGCTGCGGCTCATGGACGACCTGCACTTCATGGCGTCGCGCGCGGAGTTCGCCGACTACGCGCAAGGCAAGCACCGCCTCGTGATGGAGGCCTTCTACCGCCGCATGCGCCTGAAGCACGACGTGCTGCTCGACCGCGACCGCGGCCCCGCCGGCGGCCAATGGAACTTCGATCCGGCCAACCGCGGCGCCTTCGGCCGGGCCGGCCCCGGCATGCTGCCGCGGCCGCCTTCGTTCGCCCCCGACGCGATCACGCGAGAAGTGCTGGCCGACGTCGAGACCCACTTCGGCGATCACTACGGCAGTGCCGCCGGGTTCGACTGGCCGGTGACCCGCGAGGACGCGCTGGTGGCGCTGCGCGATTTCATGGCGCATCGGCTGCAGGACTTCGGCCGCTTCCAGGATGCGATGTGGAGCGACGAGCCCTTCCTCTATCACGGGCTGCTGTCTTCGTCGCTCAACCTGAAGCTGCTGGACCCGCGCGAGGTGATCGAGGCCGCGGTGGCGCAGTGGCGCGCCGGCCAGGCGCCGATCGAGGCGGTCGAGGGCTTCGTGCGGCAGATCCTCGGCTGGCGCGAGTTCATGCGGGGCGTCTACGGATGGCGCATGCCGGCCCTCGCCGAGGCCAATGCCCTGAAGCACGACCAGGACCTGCCCGACTGGTACTGGACCGGCGAGGTGCAGATGAACTGCATGAGGCAGGCGATCGGCCAGACGCTGCGCACCGGCTACGCCCACCACATCCAGCGGCTGATGGTGACCGGCAACTTCGCGCTCACCTTCGGCGTCGAGCCGGCGCAGGTGCATGCCTGGTACCTGTCGGTCTACGTCGATGCGGTCGAGTGGGTCGAGCTGCCGAACACCGTCGGCATGTCGCTCTTCGCCGACGGCGACCGCTTCGTGACCAAGCCCTATGCCGCGGGCGGCGCCTACGTCAACCGCATGAGCGACTACTGCCGGGGCTGCCGCTACGAACCGGCCCGGCGCAGCGGCGAGGGCGCCTGCCCGATGACCGTCATGTACTGGGACTTCGTGGCGCGCCACGAGCGCCTGCTGGAACACAACCCGCGCACCGTGATGATGGTGCGCAACCTGCAGCGCTTCGGTGCAGAGGAGCGGGCGGCGATGCGCGAAGCGGCGAAGCAGATGCGCGAGCGGCCGGAAAGCCTCTAGAGAAGCATCGACGGCCTCGCACAGCGGGTGAGACAATCCCGCCCGCATGTACAGCGCCCCGCCACCCCTGCCACCCCGGGCCGAGCCCGAGGTCGACCTTCGGGTGCTGGTGGAAGCCTTCGACTGGGGCCGCACCGCGCTCGGACCCCGGTCGGCATGGCCGGCATCGACCCGGGCGGTCGTCTCGCTGATGCTGGCCTCGCACGTTCCGATGGCGATGCTGTGGGGCACGGAAGGCGTCCTGGTCTACAACAACGGCTACGCCGCGATCGCAGGCGAACGGCATCCGCACATCCTGGGCGCCACCGCGCGCGTCGCCTGGCCGGAGGCGGCGGACTTCAACGGCCAGGTCATCGCGCAATGCCTGGCCGGCGCCACGCTGACCTGGCGCGACCAGCCCTTCCAGCTGAACCGCAACGGCGGCGGCCTGGAAGAGGTCTTCCTCGACCTGGACTATTCGCCGCTCATCGACGAGCACGGCGCGACCTTCGGCGTGCTGGCCATCCTCACCGAGACCACTTCCAAGGTACGTGCCGAGGCCCGCGTGCGCGGAGAGCGCGAGCGGTTGGCCAGCCTCTTCGAGCAGGCGCCGGGCTTCATGGCCACCCTGCGCGGCCCGGACCATGTCTTCGACATCGCCAACCCGGCCTACCTGCAGCTGGTCGGCCATCGCGAGGTGATCGGCAAGCCGGCGCGCGAGGCGCTGCCCGAGCTGGAAGGCCAGGACTTCTTCGAGCGGCTCGACGAGGTCTATCGCAGCGGCGAGGCCTTCTTCGGCAGCGCATTGCCGGCCACCCTTCAGCGCACGCCGGGCGGCCCGATCGACCAGCGCTTCGTGGACGTGCTCTACCACCCGCTGCGCGATGCGGCGGGCCATGTCGCGGGCATCTTCGTGCAGGGCTCCGACGTCACCGAGCGGGTGCAGGCCGAGGCGGAGGTGCGGCATCGCGAGAGCCAGTTCCGGCTGCTCGCCCAGGCCATGCCGAACCAGGTCTGGGCCGCCACGCCGGATGGCCTGGTCGACTGGGTCAACGACAAGGCCACCGACTACGCCGGCCTTCCCGAGACCGCCATGCTCGGCAACGGCTGGACCTCGCTCGTGCATCCGGACGACGTGGCGGAGGCTGCCGGCAAATGGGCGCAGGCCCATGCCACCGGCACGTCCTACGAGGTCGAGTTCCGGCTTCGCCGCGCCGACGGCGCCTGGCATTGGCACCTCGCGCGCGCCGTTCCGCTGCGCCAGGACGGCCGGGTCGTCCGCTGGATCGGCACCAGCACCGACATCGAGGACCAGCGCGCCGCCGCGCTGGTGCTGGCGCGCCTGAACGCCGGCCTGGAGCAGCAGGTGGCCGAGCGCACCGCCGACCGCGACCGCATGTGGCGGCTGTCGACCGACGTGATGCTGGTGGCCGACTTCGAGGCCCGCATCGTCTCGGTCAATCCGGCGTGGACGCGGCTGCTCGGCTGGTCGGAGGCGGAACTGGTGGGGCACAGCTTCCTGGAATACGTGCATCCGGACGACCGCGCCGCCACGCTGGCCGAGGTCGGCGGCCTCGGCCGCGGCGTGACCACCTTCCGCTTCGAGAACCGCTACCGCTGCAAGGACGGCCGCTGGCGCGTGCTGATGTGGACCGCGGTGCCCGACGAGCGCTTCATGCATGCGGTCGGCCGCGACGTCACCGCCGACCGCGAGGCTGCCGAGGCCCTGCGCCGCACCGAGATCGCGCTCTACCAGGCGCAGAAGATGGAAAGCGTCGGCCAGCTGACCGGCGGCGTCGCGCACGACTTCAACAACGTGCTGCAGATCATCGCGGGCAACCTGCACCTGCTGCGCAAGACGGTGGCCACCGACGAGGCGGCGCAGCGCCGGCTGGCCGGCGCGCTCGAAGGCGTGTCGCGCGGCGCCAAGCTGGCCTCGCACCTGCTGGCCTTCGCGCGCAAGCAGCCGCTCTCCCCGGCGCCGCTGCACGTCGGCCGGCTGCTGCGCGACCTGGACGACATGCTGCGCCGCGCGCTCGGCGGCGCCATCGAGCTCGAGACGGTGGTCGCCGGCGGCATCTGGAACACCCTGGTCGACGGCAGCTTCCTGGAGAACTCGCTGCTCAACCTGGCGATCAATGCGCGCGACGCCATGGACGGGCAGGGGCGCCTCACGATCGAGGCCGGCAACGCCAGCCTGGACGACAACTACGCGCTGTCGCACGCCGAAGTGGCCGCGGGCCAGTACGTGATGATCGCGGTCACCGACACCGGCTGCGGCATGGACGCGGAGGTGCTCGGCAAGGTCTTCGAGCCCTTCTTCACCACCAAGGCCGAGGGCCGCGGCACCGGGCTCGGCCTGTCGATGGTCTACGGCTTCGTCAAGCAGAGTGGCGGCCACGTCAAGATCTACAGCGAGCCCGGCCACGGCACCACGGTGCGCCTCTACCTGCCGCGTTCGCTGGAGTCGGAGCAGGCCGCGGGCCCGCTGTCGCTGATTCCGGTGGCGGGCGGCAGCGAGACCATCCTGGTGGCCGAGGACGACGCCCAGGTGCGCGAGACCGTGGTCGAGCTGCTCGGCGACATGGGCTACCAGGTGCTGAAGGCGCACGACGCCCAGAGCGCGCTGGCGGTGATCGAGAGCGGCGTGCCGATCGACCTCCTGTTCACCGACGTGGTGATGCCGGGGCCGCTGCGCAGCCCCGAACTGGCACGGCGCGCCAAGCTGGCGCAGCCACGCATCGAGATCCTGTTCACCTCCGGCTACACCGAGAACTCGATCGTCCACGGCGGCCGGCTCGATCCGGGCGTCGCGCTGTTGAGCAAGCCCTATTCGCGCGAGGACCTGGCGCGCAAGATCCGCCAGATGCTGGCCCAGCGCGAGCGCGGCTGAACGTCGCGGGTCAGGGCGCCAGCAGGGTGCCGCGGCAGCGCGCCGCGCCGCAATGGCAGGGATAGGCCTCCGGCGGCGAGCCGTCGTCCGCGGTGAGGCCGTAGTCGATGAAGAGCTCTTCGCCGGCCTCGACCGCCACCAGCGTGCGGAACTTCAGCTCGAGCCGGCCGGCGTCGTCGTATTCCTCGATCGCCTCGCAGTTCGGCTCGCACGAATGGTTGAGGTGGCGGGTCGCGTTGCCGCCCTTGGCGCCGTCGATCATCTCGTCGTTGGACAGCAGGAAGAGATAGGTCAGCTGGTCGTTCCAGCTCTTGGCCGCCACTTCGGCCTGCGTGTAGCGGCGGCCCTCGTAGTTGCCGAGCCAGGCCAGCGCTTCGAGCGGCCGGGTGGCGAAGGCGCCGAGGCCGTGGATGCCGCTCGGCGAGACCCGCAGGCAAGGGGTGGAGGAAGCGTTTTTGCGGGGGGCGTTCATGCGGGGTGATTCTTGGAACATGGACACCGAGTGTCACGCAAGCGGTGTGCCCGCTCGCGCCGCCGCTGCTCCTTCCTCGTACCTTCTCAGATGACGAAGGTCGCCACGCGGCCCTGCCAGGCTTCGTGCCAGTCGACCAGGCGCTCCGGCGGCAGCGGCCGCGAGACCAGGTAGCCCTGCGCCAGGTCGCAGCCCAGCTGCCGCAGCAGGCGCCAGTCTTCCTCGGTCTCGACGCCCTCGGCCACCGACTGGATGCCGGCGCGCCGCGCGATGCCGATGCTGCCTTCGAGGATCGAGCGGGTCACCGGATTGGCATGCGCCCCGGTGACGAAGCCGCGGTCGATCTTCAGCTCGGTGAACGGGATGTCGCGCAGTTGCGCCAGCGAGGAATGGCCGGTGCCGAAGTCGTCGATCGACAGGCCGATGCGCCGCATGCGCAGGCGCACCAGGTTCTCCAGCGGCACCGCGGACGACGACATCAGCTGGCTCTCGGTGATCTCCAGGATCAGGTCTTCCGGCGCCGCCGCCAGCTCGCGCAGCAGCGCGCCGACCTTGCCGGCGAAATCGGGCGCGTCGAGGCTCGCCACCGACACGTTCACCGCGACCCGGGTGCGCAGGCCCGCGGCCCGCCAGCGGCCGAGCTGTGTCATCGCCTCTCGCAGCGCCCATTCGGTCATCGCGTCGATCAGGCCGCAGGACTCGGCCAGCTCGATGAAGCGGCCCGGCATCACCAGGCCCTCGGTCGGATGGTTCCAGCGCATCAGCGCCTCGACGCTGGACAGGCCGCCGCGCCGCAGGTCGACCTTCGGCTGGTAGTGCAGCGTCCACTCGTCGTTGGCCAGGGCCGCGCGCAGGTCGGCCTCGGTGAAGGCCGCCGCATCGGCCGGCGCACCGCGCCGGGGCGCCGCCGATCGCCAGCTCTCGATGAGGGTGCGCAGCGGCGCGGCCTGCGCCGGCTTCTCGAGCGCGCCGAGGACGCGCAGACGCCCGCCGGTCAGCAGCCGCTGCACCGTCTGCAGCACCTGCGTGCCTTCGCCGCTCAGCAGGATGACGCCGCCGGCGAAGCCGTCGGCCTCGAGGATGCGCAGGAACTCGATGCCGTCCATGCCCGGCATGTTGATGTCGCAGACCAGCAGGTCCACCGCGGCCGGGTCGGCCTTCATGAGGCCCAACGCGGCGCCGGCGCTTCCCGCGCTGCCCACCCGGCGGTAGCCGAGGCCGGCCAGCATCTGCAGGCCGACGCCGAGGATGAAGGGGTGGTCGTCCACCAGCAGGATGGCCGGTTCCCCCTCGGGATCGCCCGGTTCCGGGGCTCGGGGCAGGCGGTCGGTGGGGGTCGGGGATGTGGGCATCGGGGCTTGCGTGACTGATGCAGAATACCTCGCGGGCCGCGGTCCTGGCAATTTCGTGGCCAGTGCCGGCGGCCCCGAACCGCCTCCAGAACGACCCCATGACCGAAGCCCCGACACGCCCGCCCTTGCCCGACCACCTGTCCGTCGATCCGCGCAGCCCGCACCACCTGGCCGCGGTCTTCGAGCACGACGTCGGCATCCGCTTCAACGACAAGGAGCGCCTCGACGTGGAGGAATACTGCATCAGCGAAGGCTGGATCAAGGTGCCCGCCGGCAAGACGCTCGACCGCAAGGGCCGGCCGCTGATGATCAAGCTCAAGGGTCGGGTCGAGGCCTTCTACCGCTGACCCCGGCCGCGCCATGAAATCGCTCGGCGCGAAGGCCCACGGACTGCGGCTCGAACGCATGAAGGCCTCGCCGCTGTGGGCCGGCGAGGGTTTTCGCAACATCCATCCGATCACGCCCGGCCTGCGCAACCTGAGCGAAGGCAAGCCCTCGCTGAGCGACTTCCTCTGCGGCGGCGGGCGGCGCTCGCCCAGCGGCCCGCTGCCGTCGATGCACCCGGCCGAGACCTGGTCGCGGCCCTCGGCCACCGGCCTGCGCGCCACCTGGCTCGGGCATTCGACCGTGCTGATCGAGATCGACGGGCTGCGCGTGTTGACCGACCCGGTCTGGGGCCCGCGCGCCTCGCCGACCCGGCTGGCGGGGCCGAAGCGCTTCCAGCCGGTGCCGATCGCGCTGGCCGCGATGCCGCCGATCGACCTGGTCGTGGTGTCGCACGACCACTACGACCATCTCGACTACCCGACCGTCCGCGAGCTGGCCCGCATGGACGTGCCCTTCGTCACCTCGCTGGGCGTCGGTGCCCACCTGGAGGCCTTCGGCGTGCGACCGGAGCGCATCACCGAGCTGGACTGGTGGCAGACGCACACGCTGCCGAATGCCGGGCTGAGCGTGACCGCGGCACCTTCGCAACACTTCTCCGGCCGCGGACTGAAGGACCGCAACGCGACCTTGTGGTCCTCGATGGTGATCCGCTCGCCGCGGCATTCGGTCTTCTTCAGCGGCGACACCGGCCTCACCAGCGAATACGCCACCATCGCCGAACGGCTCGGCCCCTTCGACCTGGTGATGCTGGAGGTCGGCGCCTTCCATCCGTCCTGGGGCGACATCCACCTCGGGCCGGCGCACGCGCTCGAGGCCCATGCGCTGCTCGGCGGCGGCACTTTCCTGCCGGTGCACTGGGGCACCTTCGCGCTGGCGATGCACGACTGGGACCAGCCGGCCGAGGCGCTGCTCGCGATGGCGTCCGCGCGCGGCGTGCAGTTGTCGATGCCGCGCCTGGGCGAGCCGGTCGAGCCGGCGCATGCCGACAAGGTCGTGCCGTGGTGGCGCGGCGTCGATCCGGCCGGCCCGGTGGCGGCGCCGGCCGAGGAGCCGGTGCTGACGATGCCGAAGTCGATGCCCTGGCCGATCGACTGAAACCTCAGCCGGCGGCCCGCGGCAGCGGCAAGGCCAGGAAGTCGCGCACCAGCCGGATCGTGGCGTCCGGGTTCTCTTCCATGATCCAGTGGCCCGAGGCCGGCACGATGCCTTCGGTCACCTGGTCGCTCGCAGCGCGCATGACCACCGCCATGGTCGGGCCGAAGGACTTCTCGCCGCCGAGCGCGAGGACCGGCATCTTCAGGCGGCCGTGCGCCAGGAACTCGCGGTTGTCGATCGCGTCCTGGTCGAAGGCCGCGAACTGCGCGAAGCCGGAATGCATCGCGCCGGGCAGCGCGTAGAGCTGCGCGTAGTGCTCGCGCGAGGCTTCCGGGAAATGGTCGGGCGAGGCCGAGAACTCGTTCCAGAAGCGGTCCAGGTAGATGCGCTCGCGGCCGGCCACCAGCCGCTCCATGTCCGGGCCACCGAAGCGGAAGTGCCACAGCAGCGGGTTCTTCAGGATCTCTTCCCACGGCCCGACGCCGGGCACCGGCGCATCGATCAGCACCAGCCGCGACACGCGCTCCGGGTGCTGCGCCGCGAACTGGAAGGCGACCATGTTGCCGATGTCGTGCGCCACCACGTCGGCCCGCTTCACGCCGAGCGCGTCCATCACGCCGGCGACGTCGCCGGCCTGGGTCTTCTTGTCGAAGCCGCCGGCCGGCTTGGACGACAGGCCGAGGCCGCGCAGGTCGGGAACGATCACGGTGTGGTCGCGCGCCAGGTCGCGGGCCATCGGGATCCACATGTCGCCGGTCTCGCCGTAGCCGTGCAGCAGCACCACGGCCGGGCCGCTGCCGCCGGAGCGCACGTGGATCGTCGCGCCGTTGGTGGCGATGTCGCGCACCGTGAAGTCGGGCGGGAAGTCGAAGCCCTGCGCCGAGGCCTGGCCCGGCGCGACCGCGGCCAGGCCCATCAGCAAGGGAGCGAAGAGCAGGGCGAGAGGGCGCATCGGGATTTTCCTGTGGCTTGAAAAGACTCCGAAGTGTCCGGGGCGCCGCGCGCGCCGAATAGCCGGTTGGTGCGGCAATCAGCTTCAACCCGCGGTTTAAGATCGCGCGCATGCCTCACCTGCAGCATCTGGTCTCCTTCGTGCAGACCGCCGAGCACGGCAGCTTCTCGGCGGCGGCGCGGGTGCTGGGGCTGACGCCGGCCGGCATCAGCAAGAACGTGGCGCGGCTGGAGGCCGAGCTGGGCACGCGGCTCTTCCATCGCAGCACGCGGCGCCTCGCGCTCACCGAAGGCGGCGCCCGCCTGCTGCAGCAGGTCGACGTGCCGCTGGCCTCGCTGCAGGGCGCGCTGGCCGACGTCGGCACCCGCGACGACGCGCCTTCGGGCACGCTCAAGGTCAGCATGGGCCACGCGATGGGCCGGCGCTTCCTGCTGCCGCTGCTGGGCGAATTCCTGGCGCGCCATCCGGCCATCGTGCCGGACTGGCACTTCGACAACCGGCGGGTCGACCTGGTCGGCGAGGGCTTCGACGCCGCGATCGGCGGCGGCTTCGATCTGATGCCGGGCGTGGTGGCGCGCGAGCTGGCGGCGATCCACATCGTGGCGGTGGCCTCGCCGGCCTACATGGCGGGGCGGCCGATGCCGCGGCATCCGGAGGAGCTGGCCGGGCTGGACGGCATCATGCGCCGCTCCTCGCCGACCGGCCGCGTGCGGCCGTGGGCGCTGCGCACCCGCCGTTCGGCCGAGGTCACGGTCGCCTGCCAGCCGAAGATCATCTTCAGCGATCCGGACGCGATCGCCGAGGCGGTGCGCGGCGGCCTCGGCGTGGCGCTGGTGCCGATGCCCTTCGTCTTCGCGGCGATCACGAGCGGCGAGCTGCTGCGCCTGCTGCCCGGCTGGTACAGCGAGAGCGGCCCGCTCTCGCTCTATTACCCGAGCCGCAGGATGCTGCCGGCCAAGACGCGAGTCTTCGTGGACTACGTGGTCGAGCGCTTCAGGGCCGGCGGCTTCGCAGGGCTGGTCGACGGTCGTTGAAGGCGGCGCGAGCCGCGCTCAGGCCGCGTAGCCGAGCGCCCGCGCCTCGCTCTCGTAGGCGGCGTAGGACGCCTTCATGACCGCCCCGTTGAGGATCATCTCGGCCACCGCGCGGCGGGTGCCGGCCTCGAAGACGCGGGTGCGGATCCAGACCGACTCGGTGCGCGCGCTTTCGCTCAGCGCGACGATCTCGCGCTCCAGTTCGTAGTCCTGGTCGACGAGGAGCGGCCCGGCGAGCAGCCGGATCTGCTGGCCGGCGAACAGGCCGACCGCGGGCTTGCGGCCGGAGAGGCCCGATTGCGCCGAGGTCGAGCCGAGCAGCACGCTGATCATCTCGGTCGGGATGATCGGCCGGCCCCAGGGCGACTCGGCGCCGGTGTCGCGCGCATACCAGGGACTGGGCTCGGTGATGACCTTCAGCTTGTCGGCCAGCGTGAAGGGGTAGTGGTCGCCCATGTGCTGGTCGAAGCCCATGCGGATCTTCTCGACCACCGCGCCGCGCTGGCCGACCGCGAGGTCGCGGTTGATCACCAGCGTGGTGGCCGGACGCAGCCGGGCCATGCGCTGCGGCAGCTCGTGTTCGCGCTCGTCGACATCGCCGACCGACGCGGTGCCGGTCAGCACCGGCGTGCCGTCGCGCTTCTCGGCGCGCACGCGCACGAAGTCGGCGCGGCCCGGCACGAAATCGACGAAGGCCCGCACCTCCTCGCCCTCGACCACCATGTTCTGGTAGTGGGCGCTGATGCAGCCCGTCTCGAACCAGGCGCGGCCGAAGACGTGATACAGCAGCGGATCGAACTGGCTGAAATGGGTCGGCCCCTCGATCGGGCCGGCCCGCAGGCCCAGGCCCTCGGCCATCGCGTCGTCGTGGATCGACTTGTGGCCGTCGTAGCTCTGCTGGGCCAGCATCTGGCGCGGCTGGCGCAAGGCGCCGCAGAGGGAAGGGGTGTCGCTGAAGGCGTCCATGGCGGATTCCGTGGGGTCGAAGAGCCGGAATTCTAGGACGGCATCCTGTCCGGCCGGCCCCACAAAGACGCGGATGCGACCGTCTCCTGCCACGCCACCGGAGGCAGCATCGCGATCGCCGGCCGCGCGAAGAGATAGCCCTGGAACAGCGGCACGCCGAGGTCGCGCAGCACCTCGAACTCCTCCACCGTCTCGACGCCTTCGGCCACCAGCCGGATCTGCAGCTCGGCGCAGATCTCGACGAAGTTCTTCACCAGGGTGCGCTGCACCGGATGCCGGTGGATGTCGCGCACCAGCTTCATGTCGATCTTCACCACGTCGGGCTGGAAGCCGGCCAGCAGGTCGAAGCTCGAATAGGCAGCGCCGAAGTCGTCGATCGCCGACATCAGGCCGTAGTGGCGAAAGCTGCGAAAGGCCGCGACCAGCGCCGGCAGGTCGTCGACCCGCTCGCCCTCGGTCATCTCGAAGATCAGGTGCTCGGACGGGAAGCCGAAGCGCCGGGCCCAGCGGATCGCCGACAGGAAGCAGCGGTTGCCGCTCTTCAGGTCGCTCGGATCGACGTTGAGGCTCAGGTGCGTGCGCATGCCGAGCTTCGCGGCCATCTCGATCGCCTTCAACCGGCAGGCCTCGTGGAAGGCCAGGCGCTCTTCCTGCGGCACGCGGCCGAGCACCTGTGCCGCGCCCTCGCCGTCGATGCCGCGCACCAGCGCCTCGTAGGCGAAGACCTCGCGCGCGTGGGGGTCGACGATCGGCTGGAAGGCGATGGTGAAGGCCGGCGTGGCCATCGCGCTGGCCAGGTTGCCGATCAGGTTGCCGACCAGCGGCCGGCGATTGGTGGCGCCGGACGGCGGCGCCAGGCCGAGGCTGTCGAGGCTGCCGAAGGCGGAAGCGAATTCGGTGACGCTCTCGTCGTCGCGGGCGCCGAGCGCGGCATGCAGCCGGTAGCGGTTGCGGCCCGAGTTCTTGGCGTCGTAGAGCGCGGCGTCGGCGCGGGCCAGCATCTCGGACAGGTCCTCGTCACCGTCCGACAGGGCGATGCCGATGCTGGCCGTGACCTTCAGCGCCTTGCCCAGCACCTGGAAGGCGCCGTGCATCACGTCCATCACCTTGGAGGCCGCCTGCCGCGCCTGGGTCTCGTCGGTCACCTCTGCCAGCAGGATCACGAACTCGTCGCCGGCGATGCGCGCGGCCATGTCATCCGCGCCCAGGCACAGCTCGAGGCGGCGGCCGAATTCCTTGAGCACCGCGTCGCCGCCGGCGTGGCCGTGGGCGTCGTTGAGGGTCTTGAAGTTGTCGACGTCGAGGTACATGAGGCCGATGGCCGCGCCGGTCTCCAGCGCCCGCGTGGCCGCATCGGCTGCCCGGCTCTCGAAGGAGCGCCGGTTCGGCAGCCCGGTCAGCGCGTCCTGCCCGGCCAGGGCATCGAGCAGCAGTTGCCGGCGCTTGAGCTCGGTCACGTCCTGCACCGTGCCGAGCAGGCGCGAAGGCCGGCCGCCGTCGAGCTCGACATGGCCGATGGCCCGCACCCAGATCTCGCGGCCTTGCGCGGTCACGATCGGCAGCTCCAGGTCCCAGCCGTTGCCGCTGGCCACGGCTTCCTCGATCGCGGCGGCGATGACCGGGCGGGCCGGCTCGGCGTAGTAGCCGAAGGCCTGCTCGAGCGTGGGCGGCGGCCCGGGCTCGAGGTCGTGGATGCGGAACACCTCGTCGGCCCAGGTCAGCGTCCGGGTGGCCAGGTCGACCTCCCAGCCGCCGACCTTGGCCAACGCGCTGGTGCGCTCCAGCAGGTCGCGGGTGTGCTTTTCGCCGGTGATGTTGATCGTCACGCCGACGATGCGCAGCGCCCGCCCTTCGGCGTCGCGCTCGACCACCTTGGCGCGGGTCTGGATCCAGAGCCAGCGGCCCTGCCGATGGCGAACGCGCACCTCGCCCTCGTAGATCGGCGTCTGGCCGTCGATGTGCCGCTGCAGGCCCAGGCGCGAGGCCTCGTGGTCGTCGTGGTGCACGATGCCGCGCCAGAGGCCTTCGCGCGCCTGGCGCTCCTCGGGCGGGTAGCCGAACATCTGCCACCAGGCATCGTTGTAGGTGACCAGGCCGGTGCGGATGTCCATGTCCCAGAGGCCGATGTTGCCGCCGCTCAGCGCCAGCTCGAGGCGCTCCTCGTTCTTGCGCCGCGCCTCTTCCGACAGCTTCTGGGCCGTGACGTCCATGTGGGTGCCGACCACGCGCAGCGGCCGGCCCTGCAGGTCGCGCTGGACCACCACCGAGCGGTCGAGCACCCAGACCCAGTGGCCGTCGCGATGGCGCAGGCGATGGGTCGATTCGATGTAGGGCGCCAGGCCGCGCAGGTGCTCGCCGACGATGCGCGACAGGCCGGGCCAGTCCTCGGGATGGATCAGCGACTTCCAGTCGAGCTTGTCGGGCCGGGCGTCCTCGGGGCCGTAGCCGAGCATCTCGCGCTCGCGCGGATTGGTGGTCCAGTGTCCGCTGCCGAGGTCGAGGTCCCAGAGCCCGAGGTCGCCGCCTCGCAGCACCAGTTCCAGCAGTTCGCCGCTCTTGTGGCGCCCGAGTTCGGCCTCGGCGCGCACCGCGTCGCGCTCGGCCGCCAGCGTCGCCGCCTGCCGGGTGCGGCCGCGCAGGTCGAGCAGCACGCCGGCCTGGCGCGCCAGCCTGCGCAGCGCCTCGCGCTGGGATTCGTCGAGCTGGCGCGGCACGGTGTCGATGACACAGACGGCGCCGGGCGACAGGCCGTCGGCGGTGACGATCGGCATGCCGGCATAGAAGCGGACGCGCGGCTCGCCGGTGACCAGCGGATTGGCCGCGAAGCGGGCGTCCCCGGTGGCGTCGGCGACCACGAAGAGCGAATCCGGCGTCTCGATCGCGTGGGCGCAGAACGACACGCTGCGCGGCGTCTCGCGCTCGGCCAGCCCGATGCTGGCCTTGAACCACTGGCGGTCGCGGTCGACCAGCGACATCAGCGCGATCGGCGTGCCGCAGATCTGCGACGCCAGCGCCGCGATGTCGTCGTAGGCCTGCTCGACGGCGGTGTCGAGCAGACCGAGATCGGCGAGCGCCTGCAGGCGACGCTCCTCGGCGGGGTTGAAGGCGGGCGTGGACATGGGGATGGAAGGAGGGAAGGTCGACCATAGTGGCCGGCGCGGCCGTCAAACGTCGGAAAAGCGGCCGTCCCTGGGGCTACATCGCGGCCTCAACCGGCATTTCTTGGCGTTTTCGGACGCTTCGCAGGCACGAACGGATCGACGAGGCCTTCGCCTACGCCCGAGATCAGGCTTCGGACAGGTTGTCTAAATAACATCTCTGTCAGCTTGCCGCGGGGGCGGCAGGCCGACACGACTTGCAACCATGGACCGACAGACCCGCACCGGATCGCCTTCGCTTTCGCCTTCTTCCATGCCCTGGAGCGCGGGGCCGGCGCTGTCGGACGCGCTCTCGCCCGGCCTGCTCGCGGTGCTCTTCGTGCTGCTGTGCATCGCCTGGTTCGCGACGCTCGGCACCCGCGCCCTGATCAGCCCCGACGAAGGCCGCTACGCCACCCTGGCCTGGGAGATGGCGCGCAGCGGCGACTGGATCACGCCGCGCCTGAACGGCCTCATCTACTTCGAGAAGCCGCCGCTGCAGTACTGGATCGGCGCGATCTTCTTCAAGGTCTTCGGCGTTTCCGTCTTCGCGGCGCGGGCCTGGCCGGCGCTGGCCAGCCTGCTCACCGCGCTCGCGGTCGGGTATGCCGCCCGGCGCCTCCGGGACCGCGAGACCGGCGTGCGGGTCTTCGCGATCGCGGCGTCGATGACCTGGGTGTTCGCCAACGGGCACTACCTGACCCTGGACGCCGGCCTCACCTTCTTCCTCACGGTGGCGCTGTGCGCGGTGCTGGTCGCCTTCTGGAGCGAGGTGCCGGCGGCCGAGCAGCGGCGGTGGGTCCTGCTGGCCTGGGCCTCGATGGCGGCGGCGGTGCTGAGCAAGGGGTTGATCGGCATCCTCGTCCCCGGTGCGGTGCTGTTCGCCAGCAGCCTCTGGCGGCGCGACTTCCGGCTCTGGCGCCAGCTGCAATGGGGCCTCGGCCTGCCGCTCTTCCTCCTGCTCGTGACGCCGTGGTTCGTGCTGGTGCAGATGCGCAATCCGAGCTTCGCGCAGTTCTTCTTCGTGCACGAGCACCTGATGCGCTACCTCACGCACGTGCACGAGCGCACCGGCCCGTGGTGGTACTACCTGCCGCTGCTGGCGATCGGCCTCTTCCCGTGGACCGGCGGCCTGCCGCTGCTGCGGCCGCTGCCGGGCGACGCGGGCCGCACCGGCAGCCTGAGCGTGGCGGACCTGCTGGTCGCCTGGTCGGTCTTCGTGCTGGTCTTCTTCAGCCTGAGCGGTTCCAAGCTGCCGTCGTACATCCAGCCGATGTTCCCGGCGCTGGCGCTGCTGCTCGGGCTGCGCCTGCGCAGCCTGCAGCCCGGCGCGCTGCGCCTGCAACTGTGGCTGGCCGCGGCGGTGTGGACGGCGGTGCTGGCGGTGGCGACGCAGGCGCATCGCCTAGCCACGCCGGCGTTGACCACGGAGTTGTTGCATCCGCTGGCCATGGGCATCCGCAACGGCGCGGCGGTCTTCCTGCTGGCCGCCGGCATCGGCTGGTGGGCGCTCGGCCGGCAGCGGGTGACGACCGCGGTGCTGGCGCTGGCGCTGGGCCAGGTGATCGCGCTGGCGATCGTGCTGGCCTCCTTCGACGCGGTGGGGCAGACCCGCAGCGCGGCGGCCATGGCGGCCGCGCTGGAAGTCGAGATCGAGCCGACCGCGCCGGTCTTCGCGGTGCGCAGCTACGACCAGACCCTGCCCTTCTACCTGCAGCGCGACGTCACGCTGGTCGACTACCACGACGAGTTCGCCTTCGGCCAGTCGCTCGAGCCGGAGCGCGCGATACCGACACTGGACGAATTCCTCGACCGCTGGCGGGCCCTGCCGCAGGGCGCGGCCTACCTGGACTTCGGCACCTTCCTCGAACTGGAGAAGCGGCGCGTGCCGATGCGCGTCGTCTACGAGGATCCGCCGCGGGTGATGGTGGTGCGGCGCTGAGCGCCGAACGCCGGTTGTCGAACGGCCGGCTCCTAGAATCCGCCGATGCCCGCATCGCCCGTCGCCGAATGAACATCGTCAAGCAGATCCTCAAGTTCAACGCCGGTCGCGAGCCCGAGCGGCTGGCCTTCAAGTACCGCAACATGCGCAGCGACGCCTTCGTCTTCCTGCGCGCCACCTGCCACCTCTTCTACGCCCGCATGCCGATGGAGTCGGTCATGGTCAAGGCGCCGGCGGCCTGGGCCTGCGGCGACCTGCACCTGGAGAACTTCGGCAGCTACAAGGGCGACAACCGGCAGGTCTATTTCGACCTCAACGATTTCGACGAGGCGCTGCTGGCGCCGCTCAGCTGGGACCCGGTGCGCGGCCTGGCGAGCATCCTGGTCGGCGGCAGCACGCTGCATCGCGACCCGACGGTGGCGCCGCACCTGTGCGAGGTCTTCCTCGACGCCTATGCCCGCATGCTGGCCGACGGCAAGGCGCGCTGGGTCGAGCGCGAGACCGCGATGCCGCCGGTGAGCGACCTGCTGCAGGCCGTGCGGCAGCGCCCGCGTCCGGCCTTCCTGGACGCGCGCACCGTGCTGCGGGGCCGGCGCCGCAGCATCCGCATCGACGGCCGCAAGGCGCTGGCGGCCACGCCGGAGCAGCACGCCGCGGTGCACGGCTTCTTCGAGATCTTCGGCGCGCGCCAACCGGAGCCGCGCTTCTTCGAGGTGCTGGACATCGCCCGTCGCATCGCGGGCAACGGCAGCCTCGGCGTCGACCGCTACATCGTGCTGGTGCGCGGCAAGGGCTCGCCCGACGGCAACTACCTGCTCGACCTGAAGCAGGCGCTACCCTCGTCGCCGCTGCCGCGGGTGCCGCTGGCGCAGCCGCCTTGGATCGACGAGGCGCAGCGCGTGGTCACGGTGCAGCGGCGCATGCAGGCGATCGCCATGGCGTTCCTGCATCCGGTGCAGATGAACGGCCAGCCCTATGTGCTGCGCGCGCTGCAGCCGAGCGAGGACCGGGTGGCGCTGTCCGGCAGCCGGCTGCGGCATCCGGTGACGCGGCTGGAGAACCTGGTGAGCGTGATGGCCGAATGCCTGGCGTGGGCCCAGCTGCGCTCCAGCGGACGCAGCGGCTCGGCCATCGCGGACGAACTGATCGACTTCACCCGCGGCGCCAAGTGGCGGCGCCAGTTGATGGAGGTCGCGCGCCACTGCGCCGCCGAGGTCGAGACCGACTGGCAGGTGTACTGCGCCGCCTACGACCAGGGCGCTTTCGCCCAATGAGCGCGGGCGCGGCCGGTCTCGACGAGGTCCTCGCGCTCGAGCAGCGCGCCTTCAACGCCTGGCCGGCCGAACGCAGCGTGCTGTTCGGCGGCTGGCTGTTCCGGCTGGCGGGGGGCTACACCAAGCGCGCCAACTCGGCCAACGCGATGCAGCCAGGCGTCGCCTTCGACGGCGTGCGCGAAGCCGCCGAAGCGCTCTACCAGCGCCACGGCTTGCCGACCGTGTTCCGCCTGTCGCCGCTCGCGCCGCCCGCGGCCGACCTGGCGCTGGCCGATGCGGGCTACGTCGCCTTCGATCCCACGCAGGTCGCGACCGCATCGCTGGCAATGGCCGCGCCCGACGCATCGGTGCGGGTCGACGCCGAGCCGTCGGCCGACTGGCTGGACGGCTTCGCACGCGCGAACGAGGTCGCGGCCGGGCGGCGCGGCATCCACGACGCCATCGTGCGGTCCATCGCCTGGCCGAGCGGCTTCGCCACGGTGCGGGTCGACGGCGCGGCCGCCGGCTTCGGGCTGGCGGTGCTGGAGCGCGGCGCGGTGGGGCTCTTCGACATCGTCGTCGACCCGCGCTGGCGCCGTCGCGGCCTCGGCCGCACGCTCACGCGGGCCTTGATGGACTGGGGCCGCACGCAGGGCGCCAGCCAGGCCTACCTGCAGGTGCGCGAAGCCAACGAAGGCGCGCGGCGGCTCTATGCGGCGCTGGGCTTCGAGGACCGCTACCGCTATCACTATCGGGTGCCACCCGGGCACTGACGGGTCAGCGCCACTGCAAGAGCAGGCTCCAGGGCTGGCGGCTCATGTGGCGGTCCACGCAACCGGTCGCATTCGCTGCGCAGCCGCCCGGCAGGTAGCTGGGATCCAGCAGCCGGCCGCCGGCGCCGAAGTCGAGCCGCCGCGCGGTGACCGACTGCAGCACGTTGCCGCCGATGGTGTCGAAGCCCGCGGCATCGACCTGCACGACCACGTCGCAGTGCATCGGCAGCGCGCCGCCGCCGCGGCCGCCGGCGCGACTGGCCAGCACCGCGCCCAGCGCGTCGAAGCTGTCCAGGCCGGCGGCTTCCTCGCGGGTCTGGCAGACCAGGTCGCCGACGCGCGGCGGCGTCGATGCGATGGGGCAGGCGCGCATCGCATAGCGGGTCGCGCGGCCGGCCGCTTCGTCGACGCCGGCCTGCCAGGCCGCCGCGGCGTAGTCGGCATGCGCGTCGGAGAAGACGAACTCGTCCGCGCCCAAGCCCGCCTGCCGCGCCAGCCAGCTGATGAAGGCGGCCGACCAGGGCGTGTCGATCACCGCGACCCGGTCGAGCGCGGTCTTCGCGGCCCGCAGCTCGGACGCGGCGAGGCCCTGGTCCGGCCCCACGCCGAGGCCTTGCAGCCGCTCGTTGCTCGCCTGGTCCAGCGCCTCTTTCAACAGCCGGCGATCGGCCGGACGCAACGCGCCGAAGCGCACCTGCGACGGCAGCCGGCCATCCTGCGGCGCGACCGCGCCCCAGTAGCCGAGCACCCGCTGCCAGGGCGC
>NZ_LMUW01000054.1:0-509 GCF_009765735.1 Xenophilus sp. L33 | reverse complement strand
GCGGCGCGTGGCTTCGGCTTCGGAATCGCCGGCGGTGACGAGACGGCCCTCGGCGTCCATCGACTGGCCGCCGAAGGCCTGGTGCTCGCGCTGGGCCGCCGCGGCCATCGCCAGCGCGCGAGTTGGGGCGGGCAGGTCGGACGTGCCGACGCAGGCCGAGGGGGTGTCGGCGTGAGCGGCTGAAAGCGAGAGGGCGCAGGCGCCGGCGGCGATGAGGCGGCGTGTGGATCCGCGGGGAAGGCTGAAGGTAAGGCCGAAGGGTGGCATGTGGCCGCGAGCATAGCCGTGCGCCCACGCCGCAAAGGCGCGGCGACGGCACAGCGGCTCAGCCCCCGCGCGAACCGAAGTCGTACTGCGGACCCGGTCCGGGCGCGATCGGTGGCCCGAGGTCGTTGCCGCCGCTGGAAGGCGCGCGCACCGGGATCCGGGTCGCGGGGTCGAACTGCGGTCCGGGGCCCGGCGCGACCGGCGGTCCGGCGTCGCTGCCGCCGGCCAGCGGCGCGCGCACC
>NZ_LMUW01000053.1 GCF_009765735.1 Xenophilus sp. L33 | reverse complement strand
CGCGTGCGGCGGCGGACGGCGCCTTCGAGGGAAGGCCGCCGGCCGGCGCGCGCTTCGGCCCGCGGGCGGCGCCGGGCGGCAGCGGCCCGGCATCGATCATCTTGAGTGCTGCACTCACCGTGAACCCGGGTCAGAGCTTGGCGATCGAGACTTCGGTCGCCTTCACCAGCGCGACCACGTCGGAGCCGATGCGCAGGTCGAGCTCGTCGACCGAGCGGGTAGTGATGACCGAGGTGACGATGCCGAAGGGCGTCTCGACGTCGATCTCGCTGACCACGCTGCCGCGGATGATCTCGCGCACCTTGCCTCGGAACTGGTTGCGCACGTTGATGGCCTTGATGGCATTGGACATGGGGTTTCCCTGTGTGAGATGGATGAAGGCTTCAGACCGCGGCCAATGCCTGGTCCAGGTCGGCCTTGAGGTCGTCGATGTGCTCGATGCCGACCGACAGCCGCACCGTCTCTTCCGAGACGCCGGCCCTGGCCAGCTCCTCGGGCGACAGCTGGCGATGGGTGGTGGAGGCCGGATGCGTCGCCAGCGAGCGCACGTCGCCGATGTTCACCAGCCGGGTGAAGAGCTGCAGCGCGTCGAGGAAGCGGGCACCGGCGGCGCGCTTGTCACCGCCCTGGCCGGCGAGGCCGAAGGTCAGCACGCCGCTGGCCTTGCCGCCGAGGTACTTCTTCGCCAGCGCGTGGTCCGGGTGTTCCTCGAGGCCGGCGTAGTTGACCCATGTGACGGCCTTGTGCGCCTTCAGGTGCCGGGCCACCGCCAGCGCGTTGTCGCTGATGCGGTCCACCCGCAGCGCCAGCGTCTCGATGCCCTGCAGGATCAGGAAGGCGTTGAAGGGCGAGATCGCCGCGCCGGTGTTGCGCAGCGGCACGACCCGCGCGCGGCCGATGTAGGCGGCCGGACCCAGCGCCTCGGTGTAGACGACGCCGTGGTAGCTGACGTCGGGCTCGTTCAGCCGCCGGAAGCGTTCCTTGTGCTGCGCCCAGGGGAACTTGCCCGAGTCCACGATCGCGCCGCCGATGCTGGTGCCGTGGCCGCCCAGGTACTTGGTGAGCGAATGCACCACGATGTCGGCGCCATGCTCGATCGGCCGGCTCAGGTAGGGCGATGGCACCGTGTTGTCGACGATCAGCGGCACGCCGTGGCGGTGCGCGATCTCGACGATCGCCGCGATGTCGGTGATGTTGCCGGCCGGATTGCCGAGCGACTCGACGAACACCGCCTTGGTCTTCGCGTCGATCAGCGGCTCGAAGGTCTTCGGGTCGCGGTGGTCGGCGAAGCGGGTCGTGATGCCGAACTGCGGCAGCGTGTGGGCGAACAGGTTGTAGGTGCCGCCGTAGAGCGCGGTGCTGCTGACGATGTTGTCGCCGGCCTCGGCGAGGGTCTGGATCGCGTAGGTCACGGCCGCCTGGCCCGAGGCCAGCGCCAGGGCCGCGATGCCGCCTTCGAGCGCGGCCACGCGCTGCTCCAGGATGTCCTGCGTCGGGTTGTTGATGCGGCTGTAGATGTTGCCCGGCACCTTGAGGTCGAACAGGTCGGCGCCATGCTGCGCGCTGTCGAAGGCATAGGCGACCGTCTGGTAGATCGGCGGCGCCACCGCGCGGGTGGTCGGTTCCGGGGAATAGCCGGCGTGCACCGACAGGGTCTCGAATTTCCAGTGGGGGTTGTTGGCCATGGTCTCTCGCAATGAGGAGTGGGAAGGAAGGCGGGCTCAGATCGCCCAGTGGAGCTGGTGCGCCGGCACCGAGCCGTGGCGGTCGCGCGGCGCTTCGAGGTCGAGCCGGTCCTCGTCGCCGGGCTTTTGCAGCACGCGGTCGAGGATGCGTTTCTCGATCGCGGCGAATTCGGCATCGCCCTGCGAGCGCGGCCGCGCGAGCGTGATGCGCTCGTCGAGCGCGATGCGGCCGTTCTCGATCAGGATCACGCGGTCGGCCAGCGCCACCGCTTCCTGCACGTCGTGCGTGACCAGCAGCGCGGTGAAGCGGTGCTGCGTCCACAGGCTCTCGATCAGCCGGTGCATCTCGATGCGGGTCAGCGCGTCGAGCGCGCCCAGCGGCTCGTCCAGCAGCAGGAGGCGCGGCCGGTGCACCAGCGCGCGCGCCAGCGCGACCCGCTGGCGCTGGCCGCCCGAGAGGCGCGCGGGCCATTCGCCGCCGCGCTCGCCGAGGCCGACCTGCGCCAGCACCTCTTCGCCGCGCGGCCGGGCCTCCGGCGGCAGGCCGAGCAGGATGTTGTCGAGCACCCGGCGCCAGGGCAGGAGGCGCGCCTCCTGGAACATGATCCGCGTGTCGTCGTGCAGGCCTTCGACCGCGCGGCCGTCGGTGTAGACGGCGCCCTTGGACGCCGGCTCCAGCCCCGCGACCAGCCGCAGCAGGGTGCTCTTGCCGCAGCCGCTGCGCCCGACGATGACGATGAACTCGCCCGGCTCGATCGCCAGTTCGGTGTTCTTCAGCACCTCGCGCTCGCCGTAGTGCTTGGACAGGCGGCGTGCCTCCAGCCGCACGCCTTCGTGGACCTGCGTCATTTGCGCGCTCCCTGGTAGCCCGGATGCCAGCGCAGCCAGTAATGTTCGAGGCCCCGCGCGAACAGGTCGGCCAGCTTGCCGAGGATCGCGTAGAGCAGGATGCCGACCAGCACGATGTCGGTCTGCAGGAACTCGCGCGCGTTCATCGTGAGGTAGCCGATGCCCGACTGCGCCGAGATGGTCTCGGCCACGATGAGGATCACCCACATGAGGCCCAGCGAGAAGCGCAGCCCGACCAGGATCGAGGACATCGCGCCCGGAAGGATCACTTCCCGGTAGAGCTGCCAGCGGCCCAGCCCGTAGGTGCGGCCCATCTCGATCAGCTGCGGGTCGACGTTGCGGATGCCATGGAAGGTGTTCAGGTAGATCGGGAAGAAGACCGAGATCGAGATCAGGAAGAGCTTGGCCGACTCGTCGATGCCGAACCACAGGATCACCAGCGGGATCAGCGCCAGCGCCGGAATGTTGCGCACCATCTGGATGGTGGAGTCGAGCAGGGTCTCGAAGAACTTCACCGAGCCGGTGAGCAGCCCCAGCGCCAGGCCGGCGCCGCCGCCGACCGCGAGGCCGGCCAGCGCCCGACCGGCGCTGATCTTGACGTGCGTCCACAGCTCGCCCGAGAGCGTGAGGCGCCAGGCGGCCTTCAGCACGTCGACCGGCGCCGGCAGCACGCGGGTCGACAGCCAGCCGCGGTCGGAGGCCAGTTGCCAGGCGACGATCAGGACGATCGGCACGATCCACGGAATGACGCGCTGCGCAGCCGCCGCCAGCCCGCGCTGAAGGCCGTTCGGCGTCGCGGGTGCGGTGTCGACGGACGCTTCCAGCGCGTCGATGGCGCGGACCTGTTCGGCCATGCTCACCATGAATGGTCCAGTGCCGGATGGCGGGCGTAGCTCGCGGCCAGCGCGGCCTGGACCCGGCGCACGACGCGCAGCGGCACGTGGCCGTGCGGTGCCTGGCGCGCGAGCGCGCGCTGCGACATCGGGACGACCTTCCAGGCCTTCGCGGTCGCCGAGATGACGCGCTCGGCGCTGGTCGGCAGATGCACGCTCGTCATGCCGTGCCCGCCGCCGCGGCCTGCAGCACGTCGATCTTCTTCGGGATCAGCTTCAGGTCGAAGAAGGTGTCGGCGATCTGCTGCTGTTCGCCCAGGATCGCCTTGGTGATCGGGCCGGTGCCGAAGGCGGAGCGGTCGATGGCCGACTGCACCACCGGCAACGGCAGGCCCCAGAGCCCGGCCAGCTCGCCGGCCAGCGCGCTCCTGTTCGCGGTGCCCCACTGGTCGATCGCGTTGAGCTCGTCGATCACGATCGCGATCACGTCGGCGTTCTTCGATGCGTAGTCGAGCGACGAGAAGTAGTAGGCGCGGTTGCCCACCACGCCGGTCGCATCGGCCAGCACGTGGGCGTCGAGGCTCTTCTCGGCGGCGGCGAAGAACGGGTCCCAGATGGCCCAGGCGTCGACCGAGCCTTTCTCGAAGGCGGCGCGCGCATCCGCCGGCGCCAGGTAGACGAGGTTCAGTTCGCCGTAGGGAATGTGGTTCTTCTCGGCGAGCTTCACCACGAAGTAGTGGACGTTGCTGCCCTTGTTGAGCGCGATCTTCCTGCCGCGCAGGTCGGCCACGCTGCGGATCGCGGAGTCCTTGGGCACCAGCACCGCCTCCGAGCGCGGACGCGGCACCGTGGCGGCTACGTAGGCCAGCGGCGCGCCGGCGGCCTGCGCGAAGATCGGCGGCGCCTCGCCGACGTCGCCGAAGTCGATCGAGCCGACGTTGAGCGCTTCGAGCTGCACCGGCCCGGCCGTGAACTCGGTCCACTTGAGCGAGACGTTCAGTGGCGCCAGCCGCTTCTCGAGCGTGCCGCGCGCCTTGAGCAGGCTGAGGTAGCCCTTCTGGTTGCCGATGCGCAGGGCGCGCGCGGGCGGGGTGTCGGCGAAGGCCAGTGCGGGCAGCGCCAGGGCGGCAGCGGCACCTTGCAGCAGGCGGCGGCGTTGGACGAGGGAACGGGTCATCGGGGAAAGGCTCTGTGGTCGGTGAATCGGAAAAATGGAAGGACTTCGGCAGCGCCTCACGGCTTGATCGTCAGGATGTCGTCGCTCACCTTGATGGCCTTCGGGATCAGCTTCAGCTGGAAGAAGGTGTCGGCGATCCTTTGCTGGTCGGCGGCCACGGCCGGCGTGATCGGCTTGACGTTGAACTCGTAGCGACCGAGCGCCTGCTCGACCACGTCCACCGGCAGGCCCTGCAGCGGCGCGATCTGTTCGGCGGCCTGGTGCAGGTTCTTCTTCAGCCAGATGCCCTGCGTCACCGAGTCCTCGAAGAGTGCATCGATGACCTGCGGGTTGCGCGTGGCGAAGCCGCGCTCCGCGAGGTAGTACTGGTAGTTGTTGACCACGCCCGGCGTGCCGTCGGCCAGCACCACGGCGTCGGTGGCCTTCTCGGCAGCCGACTGGAATGGCTCCCAGATGGCCCAGGCGTCGACGTTGCCGCTCTGGAAGGCGGCCCGTGCGTCGGCCGGCGCGAGATACACCGGCGTGATGTCGGCCGGCGTGAGGCCGTTCTTCTCGAGCTGCCTGACCAGGAGGTAGTGCACGTTGCTGCCCTTGTTGAGCGCGACCTTGCGACCCTTCAGGTCGGCCACCGAGCGGATCGGCGAATCCTTCGGCACCAGGATCGCCTCGGCCCGCGGCGCGGCCGGATCGAAGCCGATGTAGACGAACTTCGCGCCCGCGGCCTGGGCGAAGATCGGCGGCGCCTCGCCGACGTAGCCGACGTCGACCGCGCCGACGTTCAGGCCTTCCATCAGCTGCGGGCCGGCCGGGAATTCGACCCACTTCACGCCGAAGCCGAGCGGCGCCAGCTTCTTCTCGAGCGAGCCCTGCGCCTTCTGCAGCACGAAGAGGCTGGCCGACTTCTGATAGCCGATGCGCAGCTCGCCCCTGGCCTGCGCATGCGCGGTGCCGACCGTGACGAACATGGCGATCAGGGCCAGCGCGCAAGCCACCAGCAGCGCCACGCCCAGGTCGCGCATCGCGCGGCGAAAGCTGCGCGACGGGTGCGCGGTGTCGGGAAGTTCGGGAGCGGCGGTCGACATGAAGATTCCTCGATGGATGTTTGCGCGGCGCATGAGCGCGCGGTGCGGGTTCGCAGTGGATTGCACTGGGTTCGGATTGTGGGAAGCGGCGACGCAAAGAGGAACGACCGAGAAGTCAGTTGCATATGACGCAAACAACCAAGGCCGCGCGCCGGGCAAAAAAAGCGGACCCGAAGGCCCGCCGAACGTCGCTTCGGTCACGACGAGGAGACACCTTCCAGGGATTCTTCAGCGCACGGCATCGGCCAATGCGCGACGGCCGGCCGCGATGCGCACCGTGTCGTCCTGCGGCGTGTGGACGCGGCCGCAGAGCACGTCGCGGTAGTGCCGCTCCAGCGGGTTCTGGCGGCTCAAGCCGTGGTTGCCGGTGAGCGGCAGCGCCAGTTCGACCGCCCGGATCGCCTGCGAGGTGACCGTGAGCTTGAGAAGTCCGCTGTCGACCGCCGGGCCGGGCCGGCCTTCGTCGGCGCGCCGCGCCGCATCGTCCAGCAGCACCCGGTTGGCATGGAGCAGCGCCTCGATCTCGCCGACGCCTTCCTGCACGCGCGGCAGGCTGGCGAGCGGCGCGCCGAGGTTGCTCGGCGTGCGTGCATTCAGGAAGCCGACCAGCCAGTCGCGCGCGGCCCGCGCCACCGCGTCGTAGAGGCTGCCGAGCAGCACCGCCTGCCAGGCCTGCTGGTCGGCCTGGGCGTCGATGTCGGTCTGGCTGCCGGCGCCCGGCGCCCAGTCGGCCGGCGCGCGCAGGTCGACCGCGCAGGCCAGCGGGATCGGCACGTCGTCGAAGGTCACTTCATGGCTGCCCGAGGCGCGCAGGCCCAGGTGGTCCCAGTTGGCGATCACCCCGATGCCCGGCGCATCGCGCGGCACCAGGAAGTTGCCGATCCGCGGCTCGGGCTCGTCGGTGCGGCCCCAGACGACCAGCCAGGCCAGGCCCTCGATACCGGTGGTGAAGAGCTTGTGGCCGGAGATGCGCCACCCGTCGCCATCGCGCCGGGCGATCGTGCCGGGCAGGCCGCCGCGTGCCGGCGAGCCGAGTTCGGGCTCGACCCGCAACGCATTGATCAGGCTGCCTTCGCGCACCGCGTCGCGCGCGACCCGCTCCTGCAGCGCCACCGGCCAGCGGCTGTCGCCGCGCGCGATCGCGTGATGCTGCAGGTAGGTCATGCTGAGGATCAGCGCGGTCGCGGGCTCGCCCTTGGCCACCGCGGCGATCACCTGGCGGGCTTCGGCCAGCGTGGCACCGCCGCCGCCGAAGGCGCGAGGCGCCACCAGTGCGATCAGGCCTTCCTCGTGCAGCGCCAGGAAGTTGCCGCGCGGGAAGCTCCCGCTGCGATCGTGGTCGGCGGCCGTGCTGGCGAAAAGCTCGGTGAGGCGGCCGAGCTGCGAGAGCGCCGACGGCCGCGAGGAAGTCCCGCCAGCCAGCTCGAAAGGCGGCAGGTCGTGAAGCTGTGGCAATGCACTCATGGCAGCGAAGCTAACGCCGGAGCCCTTCCGCGCCAACGACGCATGCCGCATAAGCAAACTTGGATTTGCGACTTGGATCCCCGCGCGGCCTTGGTTACGGTGGCGGCCCCGGAACCCACAGGAAGCCCCAGCCATGAGCCGCGACACCGTCGAATTCATCGGAATGATCCAGACCCAGGAAGTCTCCGAGACCCACGCACCCCACGGGCCGGCGATCGACCGCGACTACCTGCGCGCTTTCGCGCAGGCCCACGAGGCCGCCGGCTTCGACCGCATCCTGGTGCCCTACGGCTCGACCGGGCCCGACGCGACGCTCACCGTCGCCTACGCCGCCTCGGTGACCGAGCGCATCCACTTCATGCTGGCGCACCGTCCCGGCTTCGTCGCGCCGACGCTCGCCGCACGGCAGTTCGCGACGCTCGACCACTACATCGGCGGCCGGCTCGCGGTGCACTACATCTCGGGCGGCTCCGACGACGAGCAGCGGCGCGACGGCGACTGGCTCGACCACGACCAGCGCTACGCCCGCACCGACGAATACCTGGAGGTCCTGCGCAAGGTATGGACCTCCGACAAGCCCTTCGACCACGAAGGCGCGCACTACCGCGCCAAGGCCGCCTTCTCCGAGGTGAAGCCGCTGCAGACGCGCGACGGCAAGCCGCACGTGCCGGTCTATTTCGGCGGCGCCTCGGCCGCCGCGCTGCCGGTCGCCGGCAAGCATGCGGACGTCTACGCCCTCTGGGGCGAGACGCTCGACCAGGCGCGCGAACTGACCGGCCGGGTGCGTGCCGAGGCCGCGCGCCACGGCCGCGAGGTCCGTTTCTCGATGTCCTTCCGGCCGATCCTGGCCGACACCGAGGCGAAGGCCTGGGAGCGCGCCGACCGCATCCTGGCCGAGACCCGGCGCCTGCGCGTGGTGCAGGGCTTCAACCGCGGCGGACCGCAGCAGAGCGAAGGCGCCCGGCGCCTGCTGGCCGCGGCCGGCCAGGGCTCGCGGCTGGACCAGCGGCTGTGGACCGCGGTGGCCCAGGAGATCGGCGGCCGCTCCAACTCGACCGCGCTGGTCGGCACGCCCGAGCAGGTCGCCGAGGCACTGCTGGAGTACCACGCGCTGGGTGTCACCACCTTCCTGATCCGCGGCTTCGACCCGCTCGAAGACGCGCTGGACTACGGCCGTGAACTGATTCCGCGCACGCGTGAGCTGGTGCGACAGCGGGCCGCGCAGGCGGCGAACTTCAGGGAGGCGGCGTGAGCGTCGGCGCGACGAC
>NZ_LMUW01000052.1 GCF_009765735.1 Xenophilus sp. L33 | reverse complement strand
CTGGCGGCGGCTGATCGGCTGGCCCTTCCCGCTCGCGGTGCTGCTCCTGTGGTACCTCGGCGCGCGCCACGAATGGATCGCGCCGCAGGTGCTGCCCTCGCCCGAGGCGGTGTGGCTGACGCTGGTCGACCTCGTTCGCAGCGGCGAGATCTGGGGCCACCTGCGCATCAGCCTCGTGCGCGTCTTCGCCGGCTTCGGCCTGGGCCTCGCGGCAGGCGGCGCGCTCGGTGTCGCGATGGGGCTGTCGCCGGTCTTCAGCGACTACGTCCATCCGCTCTTCAAGGCCTTCAGCCAGGTGCCGGTGCTGGGCTGGCTGCCGCTCCTGATGCTGCTGGTCGGCATCGACGAGTCGCTGAAGATCATCCTGATCGCGCAGGCGGCGCTGGTGCCGGTGGCGCTCAACACCTGCCAGGGCATCCGTGGCGTGCCGACCCGCTACATCGAGGTGGCGCGGGTGCTGCGCTTCACGCGCTGGCAACTGCTCCGCCGCATCGTCTTCCCCGCCGCCTTCGCGCCGATCTGGAGCGGCGTGCGCTACGGCTTCACCCATGCCTGGCTGGCGCTGGTGGTGGTCGAGCTGCTGGCGTCCAGCGAAGGCATCGGCTTCCTGATCGTCTACGGCCGGCAGCTGTTCCAGCTGGACGTGGTGCTGGCCGCGGTGGTGGTGGTCGGCGCGGTCGGCTTCGCGCTCGACAAGGCGCTGGCGTGGGTCGAGACGCGTCTGACGCGCTGGCGCCGTGCGGGTTTCTGAGGGCTTCGCGATGAACGCTCGTTCCCATCCGGTGCCCAGGTCGCTGCGCGGCTGGGTGCTCCCGGTCGGCCTCCTGCTGCTGTGGTGGGCCGCCTTCCGCTTCGGCTGGAGCCATTCGCCGCTGCTGGTCTCGCCGGCGGCCGTCTGGCAGCGCGCGGTCGCCTACACCGCCAGCGGCGAACTGCGCATCGCGCTCGGCGCCAGCCTGTGGCGCGACCTGGCCGGCTTCGCGATCGGTGCCTCGGCGGGGCTGGCGTTCGGCGCGGCGCTGGGCTTCTCTCGCCTCTTCGAAGCCGCCGTCGGCCCGAGCTTCCACACGCTCAAGCAGATCTCGCTGTTCGCCTGGATCCCGCTGATCTCGGTCTGGTTCGGCCTGGGCGACGCGGCCAAGGTGGCCTTCCTGTCGCTCGCGGCCTTCTTCCCGGTGGTGCTGAACACCTTCGAGGGCATCCGCAGCGTGCCGCGCGAATTGATCGAGGTGGCGCGGGTGCTGCGCTTCGACCGCTGGCAGATGCTGTCGCGGGTGGTGCTGCCCAGCGCCTCGCCCTCGATCTTCGCGGGCATCCACCTGGCGCTCATCTATGCCTGGCTGGCGACGCTCGGCGCGGAATACCTGCTGGTGGCCGGCACCGGCATCGGCAACACCCTGATCGACGGCCGCGAGCGCTTCGAGATGGACCTGGTGATCTTCGGCGTGATCGTGGTGGGCCTGGTCGGCTTCGCGCTCAACGCGATCGCCGGGCGCATCGAGACGCGCCTCCTGGCCTGGCGCGGCCATTCGGTCGCGCGCTTCTGAGGAAATGGACGAATGGCAAACAACGCGGGCACGCTGGACATCCGGCACCTGAGCAAGCACTACGAGGTCGAGGGCGAAGCACTGCAGGTGCTGAGCGACATCGACCTCTCGATCGCACCGGGCGAATTCGTCAGCATCGTCGGCACCAGCGGCTGCGGCAAGTCGACCCTGCTGCGGCTGATCGTCGGGCTGGAGGAGGACTACCAGGGCGAGCTGCTGCTGGACGGCCAGCGCATCGCCGGCACCAGCCTGGACCGCGGCATCGTGTTCCAGGAGCACCGGCTCTTTCCCTGGCTCACGGTCGAGGACAACATCGCGCTCGGCCTGCTGAACGCCGACCTGACCGAAGGCCAGAAGCGCATGCAGGTGCGCGAGCACATCGCGCTGGTCGGCCTCGAAGGCTTCGAGAAGGCCTGGCCGCACCAGCTCTCGGGCGGCATGGCGCAGCGGGTGGCGATCGCCCGGGCGCTGGTCAACCGGCCCGAGATCCTGCTGCTCGACGAGCCCTTCGGCGCGCTCGACGCACTCACCCGCGCGCACCTGCAGCAGGAACTGCAGCGCATCTGGCAGGCCGAGGGCATCACCACGATTTTGGTCACGCACGACGTCGAGGAAGCCGTCTTCCTCGGCGACAAGGTGGTGGTGATGGCGCCGCGGCCGGGCCGGGTGCGCCGCATCGTGCCGGTGCCGCTGGCCCATCCGCGCAGCCGCACCGACCCGGCCTTCGTCGCGCTCAAGGACGCGGTGCTGGCCGAGTTCGCGGGCACGCCGGAGCCTGCCAGGCTCGACGAGCGCACCGCCGCGCTCGCGGCCTGATTCCCGACGGCGCGTCCTTCGACGCGCCCACTTTCTCTCGACTCCAAGGTTCCCGCATGACTGCCCTGTTCACTTCGTTCGCCCGTCGTTCCCTCCTCGGCGCGATGCTGGCCATCGCCACGTTCGCCACGCTCGCCACCTTCGGCCTCACGCCCGCCGCCGCCGGCGATTTGCCCCAGGTGATCCGTCTGGCGGCGCCCGAGCAGGGCAGCGCCGGCCATTCGTTCGCGGGTGCCGGCCTGGTGTCGCTGGCCTACGCCGGCAAGGCGATCGAGGCCGAGTTCGCGAAGGACAACGTCCGCATCGAATGGAAGTTTTTCAAAGGCGCCGGCCCGGCGATCAACGAGGCGCTGGCCACCGGCCAGCTCGACGTGGTCTTCCTCGGCGACCTGGCCGGCGTGATCGGCCGCGCCAACGGCCTGAAGACCCGCCTGGTCGCCGCCGTCGGCCGCGACAGCAACAGCTACCTGGCGACCGCGCTGGGCTCCGACATCCACAGCTTCAAGGACCTGAAGGGCAAGCGGGTCGCGGTGCTGCGCGGCACCGCCTACCAACTGCCCTTCGACCGCCTGCTGGAGGCCGAGGGCCTCAGCGAGAAGGACGTGCGCTTCACCAACCTCGACTGGCCGACCTCCAAGGCCGCGCTGGCGAGCAAGGACATCGACGCCACCTTCGGCGGCGCCGACCTGCAGCTGATGAAGATCGCCGGCACCGCCGACATCCCGGTCAGCACCCGCGACCGCGGCCCGATCTACGGCATCGACTCCGGCGTGATCGCCACCGACGACTTCGCCCGCCAGCATCCGGAGGCGCTGACCCGGCTGGTGAAGGTGCTGATCCAGCAGGCCCGGGCCGCCTCCGACGAATCGCAGCGGCAGGCGCTGTTCGCCCGCTTCCACGACATCAGCGGGCTGCCGGTGGAACTCTTCAGCAGCGACTTCGAGGGCGTGAAGATCAAGGACCGCTATTCGCCGCTGCTGGACGACGGCGCCGTCTCGCATTACAACGACGTGATCGACGGCGCGAAGAAGGGCGGCATCATCCGCCAGACCTTCGACGCCCGCAGCTGGGCCGACCCGAGCTTCGTCGACGCGGCCTTGAAGCAATTGCAGCTCGAATCGTTCTGGGCGCCGACCAACGCCGCGGGACTGGTCGCCAAACGTTGAAGGAGAGCATCCGATGAGCAGCCCGCAGCCCAACATCGTCTTCATCCTGGCCGACGACCTCGGCTGGGGCGACCTCGGCGTCTACGGCCAGACCGACTTCGCCACGCCGAACCTCGACCGGCTGGCGCGCCAGGGCGTGCGCTTCACGCAGGCCTACGCCAATTCCGCGGTCTGCTCGGCGACCCGCTTCGCGCTCATCACCGGCCGCTACCAGTACCGGCTGGCCGGCGGCCTGGAAGAGCCGATCGCCCGCGCCGGCAAGGGGCTCGGCCTGCCGCCCGAGCATCCGACCTTGCCTTCCCTCTTGAAGGCCGCCGGCTACGACACCGCGCTGATCGGCAAGTGGCACCTCGGCCGGCCGCCGGAGTACGGCCCGCAGCAGAGCGGCTACGACCGCTTCTTCGGCAACCTGGGCGGCGCGATCGACTACTTCACCCACAAGCCGGCGGTCGGCGCGGCGGTGGCGCGCGATCTCTACGAAGGCGACCGGCCGGTCGAGCGCGAGGGCTACTACACGCAGATCCTGGCCGATGAGGCCTCCGGCTACATCCGCGGCCGCGCGACAGCAAAGGGCAAGCCCTTCTTCCTCTCGCTGCACTTCACCGCGCCGCACTGGCCCTGGGAAGGTCCGGAGGACGAGGCGGTCGCGCACGACATCCAGGACCTCTTCCACTACGACGGCGGCAACCTCGAGACCTACGGCCGCATCGTCGGCGCGCTCGACGCGGCGGTCGGCCAGGTGGTCGACACGCTCGACGCGGCCGGCCTGGGCGCCAACACGATCGTGGTCTTCACCAGCGACAACGGCGGCGAGCGCTTCTCGCGCACCTGGCCGCTGACCGGCCAGAAGACCGAGCTGCTCGAAGGCGGCCTGCGGGTGCCGACCCTGTTGCGATGGCCGGCGCGCATCCGTCCGCAGGTGCAGCAGCAGGTCACGATCAGCATGGACTGGCTGCCGACCCTGCTGGCGGCCGCCGGCGCCGCCGCCGATCCCGCCTACCCGAGCGACGGCGAGGACATCCTGCCGGTGCTCGAAGGCGCGCGACCGGTGCATCCGCGCACGCTCTACTGGCGCTACAAGGCGCAGGCCCAGCGGGCGCTGCGCGACGGCGACTGGAAGTACCTCAAGATCAACGAGAACGAATTCCTGTTCGACGTCGCGGTCGATTCACGCGAACGCGCCAACCTGCGCGACCGCCAGCCCGAAGTGTTCGCGCGCCTGAAGCGCCAGTGGGCCGAACTCGACGGCGGCTTCCTGCCGATCACCGACGAGGTCTTCACTCACGGCGTGACGCCCGACATCCAGGCCGACCGCTACGTGCCGTACAGCCTGCACCGGGTCACGTCGCAAGGGCCGAAGAAGTAGGTCAGGCAGACAACGCCTGCATCTCGCGGAACAGGTCCGCCTTGCCCTCGAAGCCGATGCCCACCAGGTCGGGCAGCGTCACGAAGCTGTTCTCGACCTTCACGCCGTCCGGGAAGCCGCCGAAGGGCTGGAACAGGTCCGGGTAGGACTCGTTGCCGCCGAGGCCCAGGCCGGCCGCGATGTTCAGCGACATCTGGTGGCCGCCGTGCGGGATGCAGCGGCTGGCGGACCAGCCGTGCTCCTTCAGCATGTCCAGCGTGCGCAGGTATTCGACCAGGCCGTAGCTGAGCGCGCAGTCGAACTGCAGCCAGTCGCGGTCGGGGCGCATGCCGCCGTAGCGGATCAGGTTGCGGGCGTCCTGCATCGAGAACAGGTCCTCGCCGGTGGCCATCGGGTTCTTGTAGAAGTTGCGCAGCGCCGCCTGCAGCTCGAAGTCGAGCGGGTCGCCCGGCTCCTCGTACCAGAAGAGGTCGTACTGCGACAACGCCTTGGCGTAGGCGATCGCGGTCTCCAGGTCGAAGCGGCCGTTGGCGTCGACGCACAGCTTCTGGCCGTCCTGCAGCACTTCCATGATGGCGTCGATGCGGTGCAGGTCCTCGTCGAGCGAGGCGCCGCCGATCTTCTTCTTGACCACGGTGTAGCCGCGGTCGAGGTAGCTGCGCATCTCGTCCTGCAGCTTCCTGTGGTCCTGGCCCGGGTAGTAGTAGCCGCCGGCGGCGTAGACGAAGATCTTGCGATTCGGCTTGCCGTCGCCGTGGCGGTCGGCCAGCAGCTGGAACAGCGGCTTGCGCTCGATCTTGGCCACCGCGTCCCACACCGCCATGTCGATCGTGCCGATCGCCACCGAGCGCTCGCCGTGGCCGCCCGGCTTCTCGTTGGTGAACATCGTGGCCCAGATCTTGTGCGGGTCGAGGTTGTCGCCGGTGGCGTCGACCAGCGAGGCCGGGTCGGCCTCCAGCACGCGCGGGATGAAGCGCTCGCGCATCAGCGTGCCCTGGCCGTAGCGGCCGTTGGAATTGAAGCCGTAGCCGACCACCGGCTTGCCGTCGCGGATCACGTCGGTGATCACCGCGACCAGGCTCAGCGTCATCTTGCTGAAGTCGATGTAGGCGTTGCGGATGGGCGAGCTGATGGGCAGGGTCTTCTCGCGGATTTCGACGATCTTCATGGGTTGCTCCTGGGAATGCGGTTTCGACGGGGGCTATGCTCCCGCGAACCGGCCGCCAAGGCCAATGCCGTTTTTCTGGACTTCCATGCTTTGAAAGCACCGGCCATGAATTTCACCTGGCTCGACGACTTCCGGGTGCTGGCCGAGACCGGCAATTTCTCGCGCGCCGCCGACGAGCGCCACCTCACGCAGCCGGCCTTCAGCCGGCGCATCCGCGCGCTCGAGGAATGGCTCGGCACCGAGCTGTTCGACCGCAGCGTGCAGCCGGCGCGACTCACCGAGGCCGGCGAATGGTTCCGGGCCGCGGCGGAGGAACTGCAGGCCCACGTCGCGCGGCTGCCGGGCGAGGCCCGCACCGTGGCCGAGTCGCAGTCGCAGACGCTGCGCCTGGCGTCAACCCACGCGCTGTCCTTCACCTTCCTGCCCGGCTGGCTGCGCGCGCTGGAGGCCGAGGCGCCGGTCGGCCGCATCGAGCTCAGCTCCGACGTCCTCCACCGCTGCGAGGCGCTGCTGCAGCAGAGCAAGGTGCAGCTGGTGCTGAGTCATGCGCACGCCGAGGCGCGCGGCGCGCTGGAGGCGGCGGGCTATCCGTCCGCGCGAGTGGGCAGCGACGAGCTGGTCGCGGTGTCGGCGCCCGACGCGCGGGGCGAGCCGCGCCATCGGCTGCCGGAGCCGGGCGGCCGCACGGTGCCGCTGCTGGACTACAGCGAGGAGTCGGGCCTGGGCCGCATCGTGCGCGCGGTGCGGGGCGCGGAGCTGGCGCAACGGCCGGTGCAGCCGGTCTTCACCGCGCACCTGGCCTCGGTGCTGCGCACGATGATCCTCGAAGGCCGCGGCCTCGCCTGGCTGCCGCGCACCCTGATCGCGGAAGACCTCGAGGCCCGGCGCCTGGTCGAAGCCGCGCCGCCGCGCTGGCGCATCGCGCTCGAGGTGCGCCTGTACCGCGACAGGATCGGGCTGGGGCGGGCCGCCGAGTCGTTCTGGCGCGCGGCCTCGGCAGCGGAGACGGCCGGTTAAGCTGCGACCCTTCGAGCCCACTCCCACGAGAAGAATGTCGGCCTTTGATCTCTTCAAGCGCGTCTCGCGCGCACCCACCAATCCGACGGCCGCGCCCAAGCCGCGGCAGTTCGACGTCGCCGACCTCTACCGCGGACCGGTCGCGACCGCCGCGGACGGCGAGGCGGCCGGCGTGCCGCTCGACGAGAAGCTGCGCCAGGCCTACTTCTGGATCGTCAACAACGCGATCATCAGCCCGCACTACGACATCGAATACAACGACGGGCCCGCGCAGTCCTTCCAGGTCGGCGACAGCCGGCGCGTGCTGTCGCTGCCGTCGGCGCAAAGCTATTCGAGCTTCATCCTGCTGCCGCTGCTGACCTTCGCGACCCGCCGCAAGTGCCTCTTCGTCGGCGGCCCGGGCCGCGGCAAGACCGCCAGCGCGATCCTGATGGGCGTGCTCGCCGGCTACCCGGTGCGCGAGGTCAAGCGCGCGATGCAGCACGGGCATCCGCAGATGACGATCGCCGACCTGCTGGGCAACCCGCTGCCGGCCGACCTGGTCAACGCCCGCCGCATGGAGGACATCCAGATCGCCTGGCGCTCGTGGTTGTCGATGCGGGTGAAGATCGTCGACGAATACAACCGCATTCCGACGCGCACCCAGAGCGCCTTGCTGACCGTCATGGGCGACAACTACGCCGAGGTGCTCAACCACGTCTTCGAATGCCCGGAGTCGGCCTGGTACCTCACCGCCAACGACGAGCAGGGCGGCGGCACCTACCAGGTGATCGAGGCGCTGCGCGACCGCATCGACGTGATCGTGCAGGCGCTCGCCTTCAACCCGCGCTTCCTCGACGAACTGCTGCTGCGGGTCGAGGAGAACGTGCGGCCCGAGGAGGTGGTGCCGCCCGAGATCGTCTTCGGCGAACAGGAGATCGACCGGCTGGAAGAGGAGATCCGCCAGGTCGCGGTGCCGGCCGATGTTCGGCGCCGGCTCGAATTCTTCTGCAGCCAGTTCGAGCTGTCGGAAGCCGCCGGCGTGCAGTTCGAATACATGACCAAGGACACGGCTCGCCTGTCGGGCGTCGAGTGGTCGCAGGTGGTGGCCGCGGACAACGGCCGCGACCGCCTGAAGGACCTCGGCTGCCAGACCCGCAACGGCGTGTCGGTGCGCAACCTCATGACCCTGCTGGTCTTCGGCAAGGCGCTCGCCTACTTCCGCGGGAGCCGCAGCGTCGCGCTGGAAGACCTGCGCCAGGTGCTGCCCTTCGTGCTGCACGACAAGCTGCAGCCCGACCTGGAGGCGCCCTTCTTCAACGTGCCGGAGAACGCCGGCTACCGCACCGACCGGCTGAGCTGGCTGCGGCGGCTGTTCGACCTGTCCTGCGACGAGTTCGACCGGCTGGACCTCGACCGCAACGATCCGGTCGGCCGGCTGGCCGAGGAATTCGCCAAGGGCCTCGACGGCCTCGGCGAGCGCGAGACGCGGGCGCGGCTGGTGGCGATCGAGCGCCTGGTGGGCGAACTCGGCAAGGGCCGCAAGCTCTACGGGCCGCTCTACGACGACCTGCAGAAGCTGAAGTACCTGCACCAGCGCTATACCAACTACCTGCAGTGGCTGCGCACGCAGTAGCGGGCATGGGTGTCTCGGCCGCCTTCGCGAGCGTGCTGGCCTCGGGCCGGCCGCAGTTCAATGCCCGCGTCGCCGAGGCGCGGCGGCGCACGCCGGGCTTCGCGGTCGAGGCCTTCGGCGCGTTCCTGGAAGCGTCGGTCGATCCCCTGGTGGCCGCGGTCGAAGCGGTCGATCCCGCGCGCACCGGCGCGGTGGCGCTGGCGGCCTTCGATGTCGCGCTGGTGCTGACCGCACAGGGCCGCGCCGGACCCGGCTCGCGCTCGCCGGGGGTCGACAGGCTCTGGACCGAGGTGCTGCCGCGGCTCGCGCGGCCGATCGCGCAGGCACCGGGCGAACTGCTCGGTGCGTTGAGCAATGCCGCGATCCACCTGGACGGCCATGCCGAAGTGCGCGGCGACGAATGGCGGCAGCGGCTGGCGGCGCTCGGCCCTCGCGCACCTTCGGCCGCGGCCTTGCTCGATCTCGGCAAGCTGCTGGCCTGGCGTTGCGGCGCGGCCCATTTCCGCGCGGGTGCGCTGCAGGCCGGCGATGCCTTGCCCGCCGAACTGGCGCTCGCGGCGATCGATGGCGCGCCGCAGACCGCCTGGCCCGAGGTGCGGGCCCGCTTTCTCGCCGATCCCTGGTGGTCGCCCGACGGGCAGGGCCGCCAGGCGCGCGAGGTCGGTGCCTTCACCGGCTTCGGCGGCAGCTTCGCGGAACCGCCCGTGCTGCGGGTGGCGCCGGACGGCTTCTGGGTGCGCAGCGGTGAGCGCTGCCACCTGCTGGTCGCCGACGCCTGGGGCGCGGTGCTGCTGCCGGCCACGGCGGAGGAATTCGAGGCCGCTCCGCACGATACGAAAGACGCGAAGGTCGCGGTCCCGACGCTGAAGGGCAGCGAGCTGGTCTTCGCCGCACGCACCGTCGCGCTGCAGGGCACGCTCGAAGGCCTCCAGATACTGGCCGACGCCCACACCGCGGCCGTGACCTCGCCGTATTCGCACGCCATCCGGCTCTACGCACTGCAATGAATCCCGACGATCCGCCGGACGCGTTGCTGCAACGCTGGCAGGCCGCCTGGCCGCAGGCGCTCGCGGTCTGGAGCCGGTACACGCGCCTTGGCCATCCCCAGCTGTGCGCGAGCCGGGTCGAGGCGGCGAAGGAGGGCCTGGACGGCAGCTTCGCCATGATCCGGCTGAAGGACCAGCGGATCGTGGTCGACCTCGAGGGCGTCCGCGCGCTGGGCCTCGAGGACTACGCGCTCGAGATCCTGGCCCACGAGATCGGCCACCACGTGCTGGTGCCCGCGAACATGACCGACCAGTTCCGGCTGCTGGCGCGCATCCGCGCCGCGCTGCCCACGCTGGAGCGCCACGCGCCGATGGTGGCCAACCTCTACGCCGACCTGTTCATCAACGACCGCCTGCAGCGACAGGAAGGCCTGCGGCTGGCCGACATCTATCGCCGGCTGGCCGCGGTGCACGGCAACGGCCCGCAGACTCCCGTCTGGAACCTCTACCTGCGCATCTACGAGAACCTGTGGAAGCTCGACGCCGGCAGCCTCGGCGGCAGGAAGGGCGATGCGCGCAGCGAAGGCGATGCCTGGCTCGGCGCACGGCTGGTGCGGGTCTACGCCAACCAGTGGCTGCAGGGCGCCGGCCGCTTCGCGACCCTGCTGCTGCAGTACCTGGTCGAGGCCGAGGACGCCCTGGCGCAGGGCGCGGTGCGGCAGCTGCTCGACACGGTCGATGCGGCCGCCGGCTCGGAGCCCTTCGGCGGCGCCTGGGTCGAGGCGGACGAGGCGCAAGGCGCGGTTCATCCGGCGGACGATCCGGCGATCACCGGCGACGCAGCGCCCGACGACGACACGGGCCCGCGCGAGGCACCCGCCGGCACGCCGGCCGGGCAGGCCCGCGAGCCTTTCGAGTACGGCGAGATCCTGCGCGCCGCCGGCCTGAAGATCGACGACCACGAGGCCGCGGTGCGCTACTACCGCGAACGCGCGCTGCCCTTCCTCGTGCCCTTTCCGCAGCGCCGCGTGCCCGACAGCCCGGAGCCGCAGCTGGAAGGCCTGGAGCCCTGGGAGGCCGGCGATTCGCTCGACACGCTCGACGCGCTGCAGAGCGTGCTGCAGTCGCCGCGACTGGTGCCCGGCCTGACCACGGTGCAGCGCCACTACGGGGAAGAGCCGGGCCAGGTGTTCGCGCGGCGTCCGGTCGACCTCGACCTCTACGTCGACAGTTCCGGCTCGATGCCGAATCCGCAGCGGCGGGTGTCGTGGCTGAGCCTGGCCGGCGCCGTCATCGCGCTGTCCGCGCTGCGCGCGGGCTCGCGCGTGCAGGTCACGCTGTGGAGCGGCAAGAACGAGTTCATGGACACCGGCGGCTTCGTGCGCGACGAGCACGCGATCCTGCGAACGCTGACCGGCTTCTACGGCGGCGGCACCGCGTTCCCGATCCACCGGCTGCGCGAGACGCATCTCGGCAGCCGGCGGCACGACCGCGCGGTGCACCTCCTGATGATCTCGGACGACGGCATCAGCACCATGTTCGACACCGACGAGCAGGGCAACGACGGCTGGGACGTCTCGGCCCGCGCGCTGGCCGCGGCCGGCGCCGGCGGCAGCATGGCCCTGAACATCCCGCCGGACTGGGAGACGCGCCGCACCGGCTGGACCGCGGCCGCCTTCGAGCAGCTGCGCCGCGCGCGGGCCACGCAGGGCTGGGACATCTTCGCGGTCTCGCGCCTGGAAGACCTGCTGCCCTTCGCGCGCTCCTTCAGCCGGGCGCACTACGCATGATCGTCGTCTGGCGCATCACGCAGCGCTGCAACCTCTCGTGCCCCTTCTGCGAGTGGGACCGCCGCCTGCCGGGCGAACGCACCGAGGTCGCGGCCGACCAGGCCTTGCGCTTCGCGACGCTGCTCGCCGACTACCAGCGCGAGACCGCCGAGCCGGTGCTGTTGAGCTGGCTCGGCGGCGAACCGACGCTCTGGCCGCCACTGCACGCGCTGGCACCGCGCATCAAGGACCTCGGCCTCTCGCAGAGCACGACGACCAACGGCACCACGCTGGCCTCGCCGCGGCTGCGCGCGCTGCTGCTGCGCAACTTCTCGGAGCTGACGGTCAGCGTCGACGGCTTCGCCGGCTTCCACGACCCGATGCGCGGCTGGTCCGGCGGCTTCGACCGCCTACGCGAGGGCATTGGGGCGCTGGCCGCTGAACGCGCGAGCCGCGCGGCCCTGAAGCTGCGGGTCAACGTGGTGCTGATGCGGCGCAACCTCGGCGACTTCGCGGCGCTGTGCGACACGCTGGCCGGGTGGGGCGTCGACGAGATCACCTTCAACGCGCTGGGCGGCCGCGACCGGCCCGAATTCTTCCCGGACAACGCGCTGCGTCCGCGGGACACCGAGGCGCTGGCGAGGCTCGTGCCGCCCTTGCGCGAACGGTTGGCGGCGGCCGGCGTGCGCCTGTGCGGCGGCAACGACTACGTGATGCGCATCGATGCCAGCGCGCGCCGGCAACAGCTCGCGGGCGACGAATGCGCGCCCGGTCGGCAGTTCCTGTTCATCGACGAGCGCGGCCGGGTCGCGCCCTGCGATTTCACCGTGGCGGGCTACGGCGTCCAGGTCGACACGCTGCGGGGCGTCGAATGCCTGCGCGCACTGCCGGCGCGCTTCGCCGAGTCGCGATACCGGGCCCGCATGGCCGCCTGCGATGATTGCCGGTCCACGCAGGTCTTCTCCAAGTTCCACTGACGCAAGCGCTCATGCAAGGCAACGGTCCACCGCTCGAAACCCTGTTGCGCCGCGTCGCCGACACGCCGCCGGCCTTCCTCGACGAACCGCGCATCGGCGCGGCCGGCACGGTGTCGGTGCCGGCGGTGGTGAACGACCTGCTCGCCAGGCTGTCGCAGCCGGCCGCGCTGCCCGTGCTGGCGCGCTTTCGCGGCACGGACCGCGGCGCCGACCGCAACCGCCTCATGCTGACCCTGGTGCTGTGCTGGCTGCTGGCCGACGAGGCCTTTCGCGGCCTGGCCCCGCCGCAGCCGCAGGTCGTCTCGCTGCTGGACGACACCGCGCGCGAGCTGGCGGCGCATGCGAGCGCGCTCAAATACATCGAGGACCCCGACCGGCGCGAGGAACTGGTCCGCACCGCGCTGGCCCGCCTGGACCTGCGACCCGAGGGCGAGACGCCGGCGCAAGCGACCGATCGCCTGTCGGCCCTGAGCGCCGTCGAACGCCGCCGCCTGCTCGATGCCAGCCGCGCGGCCGAGGCACGCGCACGCGAGATCCGCGCGGCACTGGTGCGCAAGCAGGCCGAGGATTCGGCCGACAAGTGGACCCGCGAGTGATGGCCGATCGATCGCTCGACACCTTCTATTGCCCGACGCTGAGCGAGCACGGCCAGCGCATGCTCGACTTCCTGCGCGAGCATCCGGCGGCGCCCATCTACCGCAACCAGAGCGGCAACCGTCTGCTCGCCGACGAGGTCGAGGCGTTGAAGGCCTTCGAGCGCGACACGCTCGCCGCTCCGGTCGGCTGGCCGCGCGACGGCAAGCCCGACTGGCTGGCCGGCCACGTCGCCGAGGTGTTCCGCGAGGTGCCCTGGTTCCGCCGCTTCGGCGCGCCGCCGGCGCGCTTCGAGGACATCCCGACCACCGACCGGGCCGCGCTCGCCGCGGACATCGCGCGCTTCGTGCCCGACCCGGTCGCGACCGACCGGCTCATCAACTTCCGCACCACCGGCACCACCGGCAACCCGCTGCTCGTCGCCTCGCACCCGGTGGTCGCGGGCCGCTACCTGGCCTTCCACAAGCGGGCCTTGCGCCGCTTCGGCATCGAGCCGCGCCACGGCCGCGGCCAGGTCGGGGTGGTGCTGCTGGGCATGCAGCGCAAGTGCTTCACCTACGTGTCGGTGACGCCGGCCATGGGCGAGTCGGGCCTGGCCAAGATCAACCTGCATCCGGACGACTGGCGCGACCCGGCCCATCGCGCCGCCTACCTGGAGGCGCTGCAGCCGGAGTTCGTGGCGGGCGACCCGATCTCCTTCGGCGAGCTGCTGGGCCAGCCGCTGCAATTGCGGCCGCGGGCGATCCTCTCGGTCGGCATGATGCTCGCGCCGGGCCTGCGCGAGGCGCTCGGCCAGCGCTTCGGCTGCCCGGTGCTCGATCTCTATTCGATGAACGAGGCCGGCCCGATCGGCGTCTTCGACGACGCGGCCGGCGGCCACGTGCTGCTGCAGCCGCGCCTCTACGTCGAGATCCTCGACCCCGACGGACGGCCGGTGCCGGAAGGCACGCGCGGCGAGGTCACGCTGAGCGGCGGCTTCAACTTCTGCCTGCCGCTGCTGCGCTACCGCACCGGCGACCAGGCCGCGCTGACGACGGCCAGCGGCACGCCGGTGCTGCTCGACCTGCAGGGCCGGCGGCCGGTGCAGTTCCGCCGCGCCGACGGCCGCTGGATCAACAACATCGACGTCACGCATGCACTGGCGCCGCTGCCGCTGCCGCAGTACGGCCTGCATCAGCGGGCGGATGGCGCGCTCGCGTTCAAGCTGCCGCCCAACGCGATGGGCCATGCGCAGAAGGCCACCGAGGCCTTGCGGCTGCTGTTCGGCGACCTGCCGATCGCGCTCGAGGCGATCACCGCCGAGGACAAGGTCCGGCAGTACGGCTCCGACCTGGAGCCGCCCGGCGCGTGATGGACGGACTCGAACTGGCGGCCAACGCGATCACCGCGCTCTCGATCTTCCTGGCGGCCCGCAACAGCGTGCACACCTGGTGGACCGGCATCGTCGGTTGCGTGCTGTTCGCGGTCACCTTCTTCCAGGCCGCGCTCTATGCGGACGTCGCGCTGCAGGCCTTCTTCGTCGTGACCAGCGCCGTCGGCTGGTGGCAGTGGCTGCGCGGCGACCACGGCGCGGCCCTGCCGATCTCGCATGCCGGACGCCGGCCGGTGGCGGTCGCCGTCCTCGTCGCGCTGGCGGCCACCGCGGCCTACGGCGCGCTGCTGCAGCGCTTCACCGACGCCTACGCGCCCTTCGTCGACTCCGCGGTGCTGGCCTTCAGCGTGGTCGCGCAACTCTTCCTGATGCGCCGCCACATCGAGACCTGGCCGATGTGGCTGCTGGTGAATGCGATCGCGGTGCCGCTCTACGCGAGCCGCGGCCTGCACCTGACCGCGCTGCTCTACGCGGCCTACCTGCTGAATGCCGTGCTGGCCTGGCGGCGCTGGCGCCGGCCGGTGGCGTCGGTGGGCGTCGCATGAGCTTCCGTCGAGGCCTGGTCGTCGGCAAGTTCTGCCCGCTGCACCTCGGGCATGAAGAATTGATCCGGCAGGCGCAGTCCCGCTGCGAGCAATTGGTGGTGCTGAGCTACACGAAGCCGGGCTTCGACGGCTGCGAAAGCGAGCGCCGCGCCGCCTGGCTCCATGCGCGCTTCCCCGAGGTGGACAGCCAGGTGCTGGACGACGCGATCCTGCGGCGGCTCTGTGCGTCGCGCGGCCTCGCGGCGCGCGAGTTGCCCGACGATGCGGCCGACGCCGATCTGCATCGCCGCTTCGTCGCCTGGTGGCTGCAGGAAATCCGCGGCGTGCCGGTCGACGCCGTCTTCACCAGCGAGGACTACGGCGATGGTTTCGCCGAGGTGCTCTCGGCGCACTTCCAGGCGCCGGTGCGGCACGTGTGCGTCGACAAGGCACGGCTGGCGGTGCCGGTGTCGGGCACGCAGGTGCGTGCCGATCCGCTGGCATGGCGCGCCAGCCTGTCGCCCGAGGTCTACGCCAGCTTCGTGCCGCGCGTCGCGCTGCTCGGCGGCGAGTCGACCGGCAAGTCGACCCTGGCGGCGGCGCTCGCAGAGGCCCTCGGCACGCCGTGGGTGCCGGAATACGGCCGCGAGTTGTGGGACGCGAAGTACGGCGCTCTCGAATTCGACGACATGCTGCATATCGCCCGGACCCAGGTCGCGCGCGAGGACCTGCTCGCGCGCGAGGCGAACGGCGTGCTGGTCTGCGACACCACGCCGCTCACCACCGCGCTCTACAGCGAGGTGCTCTTCGGCAAGGTCGACGACGAGCTGGCGCGGCTGGCGACGCGCCGCTACGACCTGCTGCTGCTCTGCGCGCCCGACTTTCCGTTCGTGCAGGACGGCACGCGCCGCGACGACGCCTTTCGAAAATTCCAGCACGAGGCTTACATGCGTGCATTGGCGAGCGAGCGGGTCGCGCCGGTTGTGCTGACCGGCAACCTGCCGCAGCGGATGGCGATGGCGCTGGACGCGATCCGCGCGCGTTTCAGGCATGCGGCAAGGCCGAAGGCAGGGCCTTCGGATGCGTCGCCGACAGGGTCACGCCCGCGATGACCAGCAGGGCGCCGACGATCTGCTCGGTGCGCGGCAGGTGTCCCTGGAGCGAGGCCATCGCCATGGTCAGCACCGGGATGAAGTTGTAGAGCAGGTTCGGCTCGCTCACGCCGAGGGTGTTCAGCGCGCGGTTCCAGAAGAGGTAGCCCAGCACCGTCGAGCCGAGCGAGATGCCGCCCAGTGCCACCAGCACCTGCAGGTTCGGTGCGCTGCGCGGCCCGTCGCCGGCCAGGCCGAGCGGCAGCAGGAAGAGCGTGCCCATCGCGATCACCAGCGCGGTGTTGGTCAGCGCGGGCACGTCGCGCGGCATCAGCCGGCGCGACGCGACCGTGTAGAAGGCCATGCAGCAGGCGGCCAGCAGCGCCAGCGGCTCGCCGCGGTTGAGCGTGAAGCCGGCGATGCCCGCCGGGCTTTCGCCCAGCACCGCGAACAGCGCGCCGGCGATCGCGATCGCCATGCCGATGGCGGCACGGCGGCCGAAGGGCTCGCCGAGGAAGATCGCCGCGCCGGCCATGGTGAGCGCCGGCGTGAGCGCCATGATCACCGAGGCGCTCACCGGCGAGGTGTCTTCCAGCGCCACGAAGATCAGCACCTGGAAGCCGGTGATGCCGATGCCGCCCAGCAGCAGGTAGCTGCGCCAGTGCGCGCGCCATGCCGCGAGCGCGCCGCCGCGCGGCAGGGCGATCGCGAGCAGCACCGCGGTGGAGATGGCGTAGCGCGCGATCGGCGCGGCCAGCGGATCGAGCCAGCCGAGCAGCGTCTTGCTCCAGATGTACGAGGCGGCCCACAGCACGACCGCCGCGCCGGCCATCGCGCGTGCGGCCCACGAGGACGAGGCGGCGGCGGCGCCGGGGCCCGCGGCGCTC
>NZ_LMUW01000051.1 GCF_009765735.1 Xenophilus sp. L33 | reverse complement strand
TCGAGCGGGCGCGGCGGCGCTTCCGCGGCACGCCGCGAGACCGGCCGCGGCGCCGGCGTGATGCGGGGATCGCCCGGCGGCAGGCGAGGGCGGTCGCGCCCGAACAGCCCGCTCGCGTCGCGCTGGGTCCGGCCGGTGAAGCTGAGGTGTTCCATGAAGCGCATTGGGCGCCGCGCGGACACGTAAGAAAATAATACGAAGGATGTAATTCGGCGCTGCGATCGGGATAGGTCGGGCGATCAGGGGCGCGGGCCCCGGCCCGGATCGATCAGGTGCGGCTGACCTGCCGCTGACTTGCCGCCTACCGCTCACGGACGGGCACCAGCAGCCCAACAAGCGATATTGGCCGACGCCGCGGGCGGATGAATCGGCGCACTGTCTCGCCTCGAGATGCCCAGGCTGGGCATCGAAGGAGACAGCATGCCAAGCACTCCCCAGCGGCACGTCGTGCCCGGCAGCGAACGGCGGCCGATGCCCGGCGCCCAGCCGATCGGCGAGGTCCGGCCGGACGAACGTTTCGAGGTCACTGTCCGGGTGCGCTCGAAGTCGCCACTCAAGCCGATGCAGGCCGGCGGCTGCACCGACGACCAGCTGCCCGGCCAGCGCAAGTACCTCAGCCGCGCGGCGCATGCGGCCGCGCACGGCGCCGATCCGGCGGACCTGGCGAAGGTCGCCGACTTCGCCCGCGCCGCCGGCCTGGCGGTGGTCGAGTCGAGCGCCGCCCGCCGCAGCGTGGTGCTCTCGGGCGACGCCCATGCGATGTGCGCGGCTTTCGGCGTCGCCCTGCACGAATATGCGCACGACGGCGGCACCTACCGCGGCCGCACCGGCACGGTCAGCGTGCCGGCCGAGCTGGCCGGCGTGGTCGAGGGCGTCTTCGGCCTGGACAACCGGCCGCAGGCGGAACCGCACTTCATGCGCGCAGCCGCGGCGCGCCGGCTGCAGCCGCGGGCCGCCGCCACCTTCACGCCGCCACAGCTGGCCGGCCTCTATGCGTTCCCGGCCGGGCTCGACGGCAGCGGCCAGTGCATCGGCATCATCGAGTTGGGCGGCGGCTGGCGGCCGGCCGACCTCAAGACCTATTTCAGCGGCCTGGGCCTGGCGACGCCGGCGGTCAAGACCATCTCGGTCGACCATGCCGCCAACCGCCCGACCAGCGCCGACAGCGCCGACGGCGAAGTGATGCTCGACATCGAGGTGGCCGGCGCCGTCGCGCCGAAGGCATCGATCGCGGTCTACTTCGCGCCCAACAGCAGCCAGGGCTTCATCGACGCGCTGACCACCGCGGTGCACGACGCGACCAACAAGCCTTCGGTGATCTCGATCAGCTGGGGCTCGGCCGAATCGACCTGGACCGACCAGGCGATGACCCAGTTCGACCAGGCGCTGCAGGAAGCGGCCTCGATGGGCGTGACCGTCTGCGTCGCGGTCGGCGACGACGGCTCCGGCGGCGGCGTCTCCGACGGCCAGCCGCACGTCGACTTCCCGGCCTCCAGCCCGCATGCGCTGGGCTGCGGCGGCACGCGGCTCTCGGCCTCGGCCAAGGCGATCCAGTCGGAGGTGGTGTGGGACGAGGGCAGCAACGGCGCCACCGGCGGCGGCGTCAGCACCTTCTTCGCGTTGCCCGCCTACCAGGCCAAGGCCCAGGTGCCGCCGGTCGCCGGCGGCAAGCAGACCGGCCGCGGCGTGCCCGACGTGGCCGGCGACGCCGACCCGGCCACCGGCTACCAGGTGCGCGTGGACGGCCAGGACCAGGTCTTCGGCGGCACCAGCGCGGTGGCGCCGCTGTGGGCTGGCCTGATCGCGTTGATGAACCAGAAGCTGCCGCAGCCGGTGGGCTATCTCAATCCGCTGCTCTACGGTTCGCTGGCCGGCAAGGGCCTCTTCCGCGACATCACCAAGGGCAACAACGGCGCCTACGCCGCGCGCGCCGGCTGGGACGCCTGCACCGGCTGGGGCTCGCCGATCGGCCAGGCGCTGCTGGCGGCGCTCGAAGGCTGAACCGAACCGAGGAGACACCGCATGAGCACCACGCGCACACCCAAGGACCAGGCCTTCTTCGACCCGGTCGCCTACGGCAACGGGCCGGACGACTCGGTGACCGACATCACCGAAAGCGCCGCGATCACGCACCACGCGATCGTGATCGGCGGCAAGAAGATCGCCTACACCGCGACCGCCGGCCACCTGGTGATCGTCGACGCGAGCAGCTCGCAGCCCGAGGCGAAGCTCTTCTACGTCGCCTTCACGCAGGACGGGCAGAAGGAAGAGACCCGGCCGGTCACCTTCTTCTACAACGGCGGTCCCGGTTCCTCGTCGGTCTTCGTGCTGCTCGGCTCGTTCGCGCCGCGCCGCATCAGGACCTCGATGCCCGGCTTCACGCCGCCGGCGCCCTACGCGATGGAAGACAACCCCGACAGCCTGCTCGACAAGAGCGACCTGGTCTTCATCAACCCGGTCGGCACCGGCTATTCGGCGGCGGTCGCGCCGAAGACCAACCGGGCCTTCTGGGGCGTCGACCAGGACGCCGGTTCTCTCAAGCAGTTCATCAAGCGCTACCTCACGAAGAACAACCGCTGGAATTCGCCCAAGTTCCTCTACGGCGAGTCCTACGGCACCGCGCGCAGTTGCGTGCTCGCCTACCGCTTGCATGAAGACGGCGTCGACCTGAACGGCATCACCTTGCAGTCGTCGATCCTCGACTACACGCAGTCCGGCAACCCGATCGGCGCGCTGCCGACCGCCGCCGCCGATGCCTGGTATCACAAGAAGCTCGGCGTGACGCCGGCGCCGAAAGACCTGCAAACCTTCGCCGACCAGGTCGCCGCCTTCTCGCGCACCGACTACCTGGCCGCGCTGCGCAAGCTGCCGGCCGAGGACCCGAAGGTGGCCGAGACGCTCGCCGAATACACCGGTATCGCGAAGTCGACATTGCTCGCATGGAATCTCGACATCTCCGGCTACGACAGCCGCGGCAACGCGCTCTTCCTCACGACGCTGCTCAAGGCGCAGGGCCTGGCGCTCGGCGAATACGACGGCCGGGTGACCGCGATCGACACCGGCATCGCCGGCAAGATCGACCCGAACTCCGGCGGCAACGACCCGACCATGACCGCGGTGACCGGCGTCTACACGACCATGTGGAACGTCTACCTGAACGAGCAACTCAAGTTCACCTCGAACTCGGCCTTCACCGACCTGAACGACCAGGCCTTCCAGTTCTGGGACTTCAGCCACATCGACCCGACCGGCGCGCAGAAGGGCGTCGACGCGAAGGGCAACGTGGTGCTCTATACCGCCGGCGACCTGGCGGCGGTGATGGCGCTCAACGTCGACCTGCAGGTGCTGTCGGTCAACGGCTTCTTCGACTGGGTCACGCCCTTCTATCAGACCGTGCTCGACCTGCAGCAGATGCCGCTGATCAGCCAGCAGGTGCGGCAGAACCTGGCGGCGAAGTTCTATCCGTCGGGGCACATGGTCTACCTGGACGGCGCCTCGCGCACCCGGCTCAAGGCCGACCTGGCGAAGATGTACTCGGCGGCCGTGGCCAGCCCGAAGATGCTGGGCCGGGTGCGGGCGCTGCAGGCGGCGACGCGGCAGCGGGCCGGCTGAAGAGCGCCTCGAAGGAGCGCCCCGCGCCGTCGATTCGCGGCGTAGAGTCCGGTCCTTGCGGCAGGCGCATTCGACGCCCGCAAGGAACAGGAAACCATGGCAACCACCGCCCCGCCCAAGCCGCCGCTGCGCGTGCGAGCGCTCAACGAATTCAAGGAGATGGCAATCCTGACCGTCTACCTGGCGGTCACGATCGGCTCGGTCAACCTGATGAAGATGGCGGTGCTGCACAGCAACGGCATCGACATCGACGCCTGGGGCGCCGCGATCATCAAGGCGCTGGTGCTGGCCAAGTTCATTCTGATCGGCAAGGCGTTCAAGGTCGGCGAGCGCGAGGACCGCGGCCCGCTCATCTGGCCGGTGCTGCGCAAGGCCTTCGCCTTCCTGGTGCTGCTGCTGGTGCTATCGACCATCGAGGAGATCGTCAAGGGCTGGTTCCACGACCGCTCGGTGCTCGATTCGCTGCGCGACCTGTTCGGCGCGCGCCTGGCCGAGACCGGCGCCGGCAGCCTGATCCTGCTGCTGGTGCTGATTCCCTATTTCGCCTTCGAGGTGCTGGCCGAGGCGCTGGGCGAGAACCGCCTGGTGCGGGCCTTCTTCTTCGACCGTCGGGCGGCCGAACGCGGCTGAGCTCAGCCCGCGCCGTCGAGCCGGTAGGGCGGCTTGGGCGCGCAGATCGCCCGCATGACCTTCTCTTCCGGCGATCCCTTGGCGACCGCCTCGACCTGCGTCGGGCCGGGGTTGCGCCAGTTGGGCAGCACCTTGCCCTGGCCCATCGGGCCGGTCATCGCGGTCAGGACGACGTTGCGCGACAGGCCCGGGCCGCAGGCGAATTCGGCCTGCACCCGCAGCGAACTGAAGCTGTCGGCGCCCCAGGCCTTCGGGCTGGCGAAGTCGTAGAGCAGCCAGACCTTGGCCGGCCCTTCTTCCTTCACCACGCTGTCGAGGTCCACGTATTCGGTGGTGCCGTCGTCGAGCCTGCGCACCTCGGTCCAGTGGTTCGCCGGCGGCGTGCTGCAGGCGGCGATCGACATGGCGAGGAAGGCGAGAAGGGCGGCGCCCGCTGGGTTTCTCATGGCTGTTGCTGAAGTCGGAATCGGGTGTCGAAATCTACAACCGAACGGCGCATTAATGCCGGTTGGAGGCTGTTTGGCGCGTTGTCCGAGGGAAAGCGCCATCGCACAGCCGTAACTTTTGAATACATTTAAACGCATGATGCTTCAAGAATCCACCGACCTGCGGCGTCTCGAAAGTGCCCTCAAGGAACTGGACCAGATCCAGGGCCAACTCCGGGAGCGATCGAAGATTCCGTTCTACGGCCCCACCTTGCTGGCTTCGATGAACCAGCAGGACCAGGACCTGGCGGTGCGCGCCGAGCAGGCGCGCTACCAGGCCGAGCCCGAGGAATCGGCGCTGCACTTCTGCGTCGCCGGCGCGATCGCGCTGCTGGAAGTGAGCCAGGTGTTGCTCAACCGCAGCGCAGAACCGTCGCCGCAGGACCGCGAGCGACAGTGGAAGACCCTCATCGCCTACACCAAGACCGCCGGCCGCTCCGCGTACCGTGCCGCGTCGATCCTGACCGATCAGAAGGATTACTGAGCGCATCGTTGCGCAACTTGCGTCTTGTAGGCAGTTGCCTACAAAGACCGCCCAGGAATGTCCTACCTCGGCGGGGCGGTCGCGGATGCGATGCTGTCGAGTCGCATCTCGTAACATTTCTAACGACCTGAATCGCCTGTGGCCGCCTTGCTCCTCCCAGTCCTAGCGCTCGAAGAAGCGCCCGCGGGCCTCGCGTGAGCACCACGGTCTGCCCCAGCTGCCACAAGGTCAATCGCTCGGTCGCCGCCTTCTGCGTGACCTGCAATGCGTCGTTGCCGGCGCCTTTCGCGGCGACGGAGCAGGCGCCGACCGAACTGCTGCTGGACGACCGCATCGCGCCCACCGAATACCTCGATCGCGCCGATGGGGTCGACCGTGAGGCTGCCGATGTCTTCGCCGCGACCCGGCTCGAGGGCGCGGCGGTGCCGAAGCGTCACTTCTCCGACCGCACCTTGCCCGATGGCGCGGTCATCGAGGGCTTCCGCATCCTGCGGCCGCTGGGCGAGGGCGGCTTCGGCATCGTCTACCTGGCGTGGGACGCCGCGCTCGAGCGGCACGTCGCCATCAAGGAATACATGCCGCTGCAGCTGGCGGTGCGCAGCCGGTCGCTGTTCGAGGTCTCGGTGCGCAACGAGCGCGACCGGGCGACCTTCGAGGCCGGGCTGAAGAGCTTCGTGAACGAGGCGCGGCTGCTGGCGCGCTTCGACCATCCGGCGCTGGTCAAGGTGTTCCGCTTCTGGGAAGGCAACGGCACCGCCTACATGGCGATGCCCTTCTACGAAGGCCCGACCCTGAAGACCGCGCTGGCCGGGCTCGGCGGGCCGCCTTCGGAAGCGCAGCTGCGCGCCTGGCTCGACCCGCTGCTGGACGCGATGTCGGTGCTGCATGCGGAGCAATGCTTCCACCGCGACATCGCGCCGGACAACATCCTGCTCACCGCCGGCGGACCGCTGCTGCTCGACTTCGGCGCGGCGCGGCGGGTCATCGGCGACCAGACCCAGGCGCTGACCGCCTTCCTGAAGCCGGACTTCGCGCCGATCGAGCAATACGGCGGCGCGATGCTGCAGGGCCCGTGGACCGACCTCTATGCGCTGGCCGGCGTGGTCCATTACGCGATCGTCGGCCGTCCGCCGGTCGCCTCGGCCGGCCGCGTGGTGCGCGACACGCTGGAGCCGCTCACGACGCGTCATGCCGGGCGATACGGCGCGCCGTTCCTGCGGGCGATCGATGCCGCGTTGGCGATCCGGCCGGAGCAGCGGCCACAGGACGTGGCGCAGTTCCGGGCCATGCTGGATGCGCCGCTGGTCGTTGTGCCGGGGGCTGTGGATGCGCCTGTGTCGCAGCCCGTGAACACGTTGCGCGAGGTCGATGTCGTCAAGAGCGAAGTTCGCGAGGTTCGCGACGCCGCGGTCCGCGAGGCGGTGCCCGAGCGCGGACGGCGAAGCGGCGTCGCCATCGCGGCGGTCGTCGTGCTCGCGCTGGTCGGTGTCGTGGCCTGGCAGGGGCTGGAGCATCGGTCGTTGTCGTCGTTGTCGTCGTCGGCGGCGGCCAAGGCGCCCGAAGTGGTGGCGACGCCCGCGCCCGCCGCGCCCGCAACTCCAGCCGCTCCCCCGACCGCCGATCCGACTCCGACTGCCCCGATGGCGGCGAGCGCTCCGACGCCGGCCGTCGAGGCCGTCCCTTCCGCTCCGGCGACGACGCACGCGAGCGCCACACCGACGCCATCGGCCGAAGCCACGCCCCGCCCATCGACCGAGCCGCCACGCCACGCCCGAACCGCCGCCGCATCGGCACCGGCACCCGCGCCGCGCCTGGCCGCCGCAGAACCCGAAGCTGCGGCGCCCGCCGCGCCGATCGCGGCCGCGACCGCGACCGCGAAGGCGCGTCCGCAACGCTGCGCCGACATCGTCCAGAAATCCTCCCTCGAGCCGCTCGCCCCCGACGAGATTGCCTTCCTGAAGAAAGAATGCCGATGAGTTTCCGTTCCCTGGCCCGCGCATGGAGCCGCCTGTGGCCGAGCACGCTGGGCGCGATCGCGATCACCGCCGTCCTGGCCGGCTGCGCCAACGCGCCGAAGCCCGCCGGGCCGCTGCCCTTCGACACCGCGATCGACAGCGCGACCGACGCCCTGCTGCAGCAGGCGCAGCCGATGGGCGGCTTCCTGGCCGGCAAGCGCAGCGTGGTGCTCGACCCGAGCCTCGACGCCGGCACCGGCCAGCAGACCGCGGCGACGCAGCACCTGGACCAGGCGGTGGCCGATCGCATCCGGCGCTCCGACAAGATCGACGTGCTGCCCTTCGAGGCCTCGAACCTGTCGAAGGCGCAGGCCCTGCTGGTCGGCACGCTGGCCGCGGCGCCGGAAGGCTTTCGGCTGAATCTGGCGCTGGTCGACCTGAAGAGCGGCGCGGTGCAGGCGCAGTCGTCGGCGCTGGTGCGCAAGGACGGCGTCGACATGCGGCCGCTCGCCTACTACCGCGACAGCCCGGTGCTGATCCGCGACAAGGTGATCGACGGCTACGTGCGCACCAGCAGCACGCCGGCTGGCCAGCAGGCCGACGCGCTCTACCTGGCCCGCATCTCCGCCGCCACCGTCATCAACGACGCCACCGCGCTCTACAACGCGGCGCGCTACCGCGAGGCGCTCGGCCAGTACCGCAGCGCGCTGGCCTCGCCGGCCGGCGACCAGATCCGGGCGCTCACCGGCGTCTACCTGAGCGCGGCCAAGCTGGGCCAGACGGCCGAGGCCGAAGAGGCCTTCGCGCGGCTCGCGGCCTTCGGCCTGGCCTACAACAACCTGAGCATCAAGTTCCTGTTCAGCCCCGGCAGCACCGAATTCTGGTCCGACCCGAAGGTGAGCGGCGCCTATGGCATGTGGCTGCGGCAGCTGGCGCGGCAGGCCAGCCTGGCCAAGGTCTGCATGGACGTGGTCGGCCATACCAGCAAGACCGGCACCGAGGCGGCCAACGACACCTTGTCGATGAAGCGCGCCCTCTTCATCAAGCAGCGCCTGGCCACCGAGTCGCCCGACCTGGCGCGCCGCACCACCGCGCAGGGCATGGGCTCGCGCCAGACCATCGTCGGCAGCGGCACCGACGACGTGGTCGACGCGCCCGACCGCCGGGTCGAATTCACGATCGTCGACTGCGCCGCCCGATAATCCTCGCCAGACCGGGCGCCATGACCCGGCGCTGGAGACGAGGATGACAAAGCAAGAAGCGGTCGGAGAGACCGTCGACGAACGGGTCGACGTCCTGGTGGTCGGCGCCGGCATTTCCGGCATCGGCGCCGGCTACCACCTGCAGAAATACTGCCCCGACCGCAGCTACGCGATCGTCGAGGCGCGGCAGGACCTCGGCGGCACCTGGGACCTGTTCCGCTACCCGGGCGTGCGTTCCGATTCCGACATGCACACGCTCGGCTACGGCTTTCGCCCGTGGACCGACCCGAAGGCGATCGCCGATGGCCCGCGCATCCTGGCCTACCTGCGCGAGACCGCGCACGAGCACGGCATCGACCGCCGCATCCGCTTCGGCCGCAAGGTGATTCGGGCCGACTGGTCGACCCCAAAGGCGCAGTGGACGGTGCAATTGCAGCACGTCGACGACGCCAGCGTCTCGACGATCCGCTGCGGCTTCCTCTTCATGTGCAGCGGCTACTACGACTACGCCGCCGGTCACCAGCCGGACTTCCCCGGCCTGGATCGCTTCGGCGGCCGCCTGGTGCATCCGCAGCAATGGCCCGAGGATCTCGACTACGCCGGCAAGAAGGTGGTGGTGATCGGCAGCGGCGCGACCGCGGTCACGCTGGTGCCGGCGCTGGCCGAGAAGGCGGCCCACGTCACCATGCTGCAGCGCTCGCCGACCTGGATGGCGTCGCGGCCGTCGGTCGATCCGGTCGACATGAAGCTGCGCCGGCGCCTGCCGCTCAAGCTCGCGCTGCGCCTCACGCGGTGGAAGAACGTGCTGATGGGCATGCTGGTCTTCAACCGCTGCAAGAAGACGCCGGACCGGGTGCGTGCGCTGCTGCTGGGCGGCGTGCGCCAGGCGCTCGGGCCCGACACCCAGGTCGACATCGGCACCCATTTCACGCCGCGCTACAACCCTTGGGAGCAGCGCCTGTGCCTGGTGCCAGACGGCGACCTGTTCCGCGCGCTGCGCGACGGCCGGGCCTCGGTGGTGACCGACCGGATCGACGGCTTCACGGAGACCGGCCTCCGCCTCGCCAGCGGCGCCACGCTCGACGCCGACATCGTGGTCAGCGCCACGGGCCTCAAGCTGGCGATGCTCGGCAATGTCGAACTGCACGTCGATGGCGTGCGCGTCGATCCGGCGCGCACCGTCAACTACAAGGGGCTGATGTACAGCGGCGTGCCGAACCTGGCCAACACCTTCGGCTACACCAATGCGTCCTGGACCCTGAAGGCCGACCTCACCGCGCGCTACGTCTGCCGGCTGCTCAACTACATGCGCAAGATCGGCGCGCCGCAATGCCGGGCACCCGAGGCCGCGCCGGGCATGGCGCTCAAGCCCTGGGTCGACTTCTCTTCAGGCTATTTCCAGCGCGCCGCGCACCTGATGCCCAAGCAGGGCACCGAGGCGCCGTGGAAGCTCAACCAGAACTACGTGAGCGACCTGCTGGCGATGCGCTTCGGCGCGGTCGACGACGGCGTGATCCAGTTCAGCCGGCCGGCCTGAACCGAGGCTTCACCAGCTGTTGCGCAGCTCGCGCAACTTGGTGAACACCGTCTTCGGATCCGGCTCGGCCGGCAGCTCCGGGAACTTCTCGCGCAGCGCGGCGATGACGCTCGGGCTGGTCAGGCGCAGGAAGGTGTTGAACTCCTTCTCCTCGGCCATCGTGGTCACCGTCGCGCTGGCCGGGTCCTGGGCCGCGGCTTGCGGCAGCCGGGCCTTGGCGGCCGCGTTGTCGGGCTCGCGCGCCAGCGTGAAGCGCAGGTTGTTCTCGAGGTAGTCGTGGCCGGGATAGATGCGGGTGTTGCCCGGCAGCTTCGCCAGCTGGTCGACGAAGGTGGTGTAGAGCGAATCGACGCTGCCGCCGTTGTGCACGTTGCCGGCGCCGGCGTTGAAGAGCGTGTCGCCCGAGAACAGCGCCGGCTGGTCGGTGTGCGAGCGCAGGCAGATGTGGCACATCGTGTGGCCGGGCGTGTCCAGGCATTCCAGCTCGACCGTCTTGCCGACCTTGATCACGTCGCCGGCCTTGACGCCGCGGTCGACGCCCTCGATGCGCGAGCCCGACAGGTGGTGCGCGATCACCTTGGCGCCGGTGGCGGCGACCACCGCCGCGTTGCCGCCGGTGTGGTCGTGGTGCTCGTGGGTGTTGAGGATCTGGGTGATGTCCCAGCCGCGGGCCTTGGCCGTGGCCAGGCACTTCTCGTGGTCCAGCGGATCGATGGCCAGCGCCTCGCCGGTCTCGGGGCAGGCGATCAGGTAGTTGTAGTTGCGGTAGGCATTGGCGGTCCAGATGCGCTCGACGATCATGGGGGCTCTCCTGATGGCGAAGCGGTCATTGTAGGAACCGCCCGTGACACGCATGGGCCGCTTGGCTTCAACCCTTCGGCAGGTCCTCGACCAGCTGGTGCCGCACCGCCGGCTCGAAGCCCGGCACCAGGAATTGCGCCAGCCGCTCGCGCAAGTCGCGGTCGGTGGCGGTGGTGCGGTCCAGGTGGCGGGTGTGGTCGAGCCAGGAGTCGAGCATGTAGCGCTCGACGTAGAGGTTCGGCTCGTCGATCTCGCGAAAAAGGCGCCAGAACACCGCGCCGTTGCGCCGGCAGGAACTGCCGACCTCCCGCGCCGCGCGCAGGAAGTCGTCGGTGCATTCCGGGCGCACGCGGTAGCTGATCTGCACCATCAGCGGGCTGGCGTCGCTGTCCGGCTGCATGCCGCCCAGCGGCGTCTCGCCGCCGTAGAGAGAGGCTTCGGCACGGCTCAGCACGGCGGTCGACGGCTGCAGCGGCCAGCGCACGAAGCCGATCGCCGCCACGCCCATGCACGCCGCGGCGATGCCGAGCGCGCCGCGGGTGCCGGCCGGCGCGGTCAGCACGCCCCAGAGCGCGGCGCCGCCGGCCATCGCGGTGAAATACACCAGGTTGTAGATCGACAGGCCGCGGGCCCGGACCCAGCCGGGCAGGGTGTCCTGCAGCGCGGTGTACATGAGCGTCGCGCCGATCATCCAGGCGGCACCGCCGATCACCAGCGCCACCAGCGTCAAGGCCAGCGGCGCGGCCAGCGCCAGCACCGCGCTCACCACCGCGAAGATCGCGGTCGAGGCGACCATGATGCGCGGCAGCGCCAGCCGCTGGCGCACCCGGCCCATGACGATCACGCCGACCAGCCCGCCGAGCCCGAAGCCGCCGAGCATGAGCCCGTAGCCCTGCGTGCCCAGGCCGTAGACGTCGCGCGCCAGCACCGGCAGCAGCGCCCAGGCCGCGCTGCCGCAGCCCATGTAGACCAGCGTGTGCAGCAGCGGCCGATGGCAGTCGGGCGAATGGCGCACGTAGCGCATGCCGCCGCGCAGGGCGCTCCAGAGGCGCTCGGGCGCGACGTGGCTGCGCTCGGCGTTCGAGCGCCAGCGGGTCAGGCTCACCAGCACCAGCGCGCTGCACAGCGCCAGCGTGGCGTAGAGGCCCATCGCGCCGGCCACGCCCAGCACCGCGCCGGCCAGCGCCGGACCGACGATGCGCGACAGGTTGAAGCTCATGCTGCCGAGCGCCAGCGCCTCGGCCAGTTCTTCCCGCGGCACCACCTCGCCGTAGACCGCCTGCGCCGCCGGCGCCTGCAGCGCCAGGCCGATGCCGACCAGCACCGTCAGCATCAGCAGCACCGCCGGCGTGAGGCCGCCGAGCATCGCGACGATGAAGGCCACCAGCGCCGCGGCGAGCATGCCGAACTGGATGGTGCGCATCCAGATGCGACGGTCGACCAGGTCGGCGATCGCGCCGGCCGGCAGGCCGAGCACCACCACCGGCAGGCTGGCGGCGGTCTGCACCAGCGCGGTCATGAGCGGCAGGGGCGACAACTCGCTCATCAGCGTGGCGGCGCCGACCTGGTTGACCCAGGTCGCGGTGTGCATGCACAGGACCCCGAAGAACACGGCGCGGAAGGGAGGTCGCTTGAGCGGCGCCCAGGTCGAGGCGGTGTCGGTCATTCGTCGGAGGGCGGATGCATGGCCGGTGGACCTTAACATCCGCCTTCCGTCACTGCCCGTCCGCCTGTACCGCACATGACAGTCCCCTCCTATCGCCGTCCGCAGGTCTGCGTTCTCGGCAGCGCCGAGCCGGGTTCCTCCGCGTTCGAACGGGCCGGCGAAGCCGGCGCCTTGCTGGCCTCGCTTGGGATCACCGTGGTCAGCGGCTGCGGCAGCCCCGCGACAAGGGTGGCCGCCGAGCGGGCCATCGACGCGGGCGGCCTGGTGCTGAGCATCGTGCCGCCCGACCAGATGCCGCCGCCGGACTGGCCGGCCACGGTGGTGGTGCCCTGCGGCATGGGCGACGCGCGCAACCTGCTCATGGCCTTGTCCGGCGACGCCTGCATCGTCGTCGGCGGCAGGGCCGGCACCATCTCCGAGGTGTGCCTGGCGTGGCTTCACAAGCGCCCTTTGCTGCCGCTCGTGGGTCATGGCGGATGGTCCGACGGCCTGCCGTCCAACCCGCCGGACGAGCGCCGCAACTCCGAGATCCTGCCCTGGTCCACGGCGGCCGAGCTCGAGGCGCAACTGCGCCGGCTCGGCCTGGCGCTGCCTCGCCATGTCGTCGGGTAGGAAAACCCCGCTGCCGCGATCGCGGCCGGCGGTGCCGAATGGCGCTTTCGAAGGCATTCCGAACCTTGCGAAGGCGCACCCATGAAACCGAGCATCGTCATCCTCGCCGCGGCCGTCCTGGCCGGTTGCAGCGGCACCGACCGCGGCACTGCGCCGGCCGCGGCACCCGGCGCGAGCGCCGCCCGGCCCGGCCGGTTGGCGAATTGCGAGGCGCTGGCTTCGAGCTTCCATGCCAGCGACATCTCGATCGCGGTGGCCGCGCCGCAGCCCGAAGGCAGCGTGCATTCCAGGGCCGACGGCATCGACATCGCGCTGCCGGCGCACTGCCTGGTGCAGGGCCAGACCGCGAACCGCACCGGCCTCGACGGCAAGACCTACGCGATCCACTTCGAGATGCGGCTGCCGGTGGAATGGAACGGCCGCTTCTTCCACCAGGTCAACGGCGGCAGCGACGGCGACATCCAGACCGACGGCACCCGCGCCTTCGGCCGGAAGCTGGGCGGAAGCCCGGCCAGCAACGGCTTGCGCGAAGGCTTCGCGGTGCTCACTTCCGACGCCGGCCACGCGCCCGACGCCAGCCTGCCGACCGATCCGGCAACCGGCCTCGACGTCCGCGGACAGGCCTTCGGCCTCGACCCGCAGGCCCGCATCGACTACGGCTACGGCGCGGTGGCGCGGATGACGCCGGTGGCCAAGGCCCTGATCGCCGCGGCCTATGGCCGGCCACCCGACCGCTCCTACATCGTCGGCTGCTCGAACGGCGGCCGCCATGCGATGGTCGCCGCCGCGCGCTTCGCCCGCGACTACGACGGCGTGCTGGCCGGCGACCCGGGCTTCGACCTGCCCAAGGCCGCGGTGGCCGAGATGTTCGACAACCAGCAGCTGATGTCGATCGCGACCGCCACCGATTCGGTCACCGGCCGGCCGGCGATCGCCTCGGCTTTCGGCAAGGCCGAGCTGTCGCTGGTGGCGTCGCGGGTGCTGGCGCGCTGCGATGCGCTCGACGGTCTCGCCGACGGCATGGTCAACGACCTGCAGGCCTGCCGGGCCGCCTTCTCGATCGCGCGCGACGTGCCGACCTGCGCCGCCGGCACCGCGCCGGGCGCCAGCTGCCTGAGCGCCGCCCAGAAGACGGTTCTGCAAAGGATCCTTGGCGGCGCCACCGATTCGCGCGGCCAGGCGCTCTACGCCGGCTGGCCGGCCGACCCCGGCATCGGCGCACCAGGCTGGCGGATCTGGAAGATGGGCGAGGGCAGCGGCACCGGCATCGCGCGCTACGGCCTGAACCTGGCGCTGGGCACGCCGTCGATGCAGCTGATCTTCAAGACGCCGCCGGCTTCGACCGCGCAGTTCTCCGGGCAGGGTGGCGCGCTGATCGATGCCGTGCTCGGTTTCGACCTGGACCGCGCGAACGCGCTGATCAACGCCACCGACGGGGCCTTCGGCGAATCCTCGATGGGCTTCATGACGCCGCAGCATCCGGCCGACCTGTCGGCCTTGCGCGACCGCGGCGGCAAGCTGATCGTCTTCCATGGCACGGCCGACCCGGTGTTCTCGATCGACGACACGCTGGCCTGGTATGCCGCGCTCACGGCGGCCAACGGTGGCGATGCGACGGCCTTCGCGCGGGTCTTCGCGGTGCCCGGCATGAACCATTGCTCGGGCGGCCCGGCGACCGACCAGTTCGATTTCCTGAAGCCGCTGGTGAACTGGGTGGAGCAGGGCGTGCCGCCCGATCGGGTGGTGGCGACCAGTCGGCCGCTGGCGCAGAACAACGGCGCCGGCGGCATTCCGCCGGGCCGCACCCGGCCGCTGTGCGCCTGGCCGAAGAAGGCGGTCTACGACGGCGCGGGCAGCCCGGAGATCGCGGCCAGCTTCAGCTGCCGCTAGCGTCCGGCGCCGGCTGCGCGTGGGCCAGCCGCTGGCGCTCGCGGCTGTTCACCAGGTGGATGCGCATCGCGGCGCGGGCCGCCTCCGGGTCGCGGCGCTCGATCGCGGCATGGATGTCCTGGTGCTCCTGGTGCACCTTCTGCAGGTGCCGCGTGCGCTGCGCCGGGTCCAGCCAGGCCGAGGAGATGCGGGTGCGCGGAATCACCTCGGTCCCGAGATGGCCCATCAGCTCGATGAAGTAGCGGTTGCCGGTGGCCTGCGAGATCGCGAGGTGGAAGCGGAAGTCCGGCGCCACGGTTTCGCCGACCACCGTCAGGTGGCGCTCGAAGTCGTCGAGCGCGGCGCGCATCTCGCGCAGGTGCGCGTCGCCGCGCCGCAGCGCCGCCAGGCCGGCGGCTTCGGATTCGACGCTGGTGCGCAGCTCCAGCATTTCCAGCATGGCGGCGATGCCGTCGCCAATGGCGGCGCCGAAGCGGAAGCTGCCTTCGGCCACCGGCTCGAGCGCGAAGGTGCCGATGCCGTGGTGGGTGCGCACCAGGCCGGCCGCCTGCAGCCGCGACAGCGCCTCGCGCACCACGCCGCGGCTGACGCCGAAGCTTTGCATGATGGCCGACTCGGTCGGCAGCTTGTCGCCGGGGCGGATCGCGCCGCCGCGCATCTGCGCCCCCAGCGCCTCGACCAGTTCGTGCGTCAGGCCCTTGGCGGGCCGGTGCGCGGGGTCCGCGGGCGCGTCGGGGGAGGGCGAGGGAAGAGCGGGCATTCGCCGATCATAGGTCGGGCCATTCTGGCCACTTAGTTGTCCGACATCTAATCTTTCACTGCGACGATCAATCCGTGGAAACCCCGGGTACGAGAGCAAGGGTTGTCTGTGATAGTGCGATCCAAGTCATCAGACATCCTATAAGTTAACGAGCAATTCCGTGAATTCCAGGAGACGCGCATGAAGATCAAGGGCATCCGCTGGTGGATGGTCGCGCTCGTCGCGGCCGGGCTGATCGTCAACTACCTGGCGCGCAACACGCTGTCGGTGGCGGCACCGACGCTGATGAAGGACCTGGACATCAGCGTCGAGCAGTATTCGTACATCGTGGTCGCCTGGCAGCTCTGCTATGCCTTCATGCAGCCGGTGGCGGGCTTCCTGCTGGACACCATCGGCACCAAGCTCGGCTTCGCGGCCTTCGCGGTGGCCTGGTCGCTGGCTTGCGCGGCGGCGGCCTGGGCGACCGGCTGGCAGAGCCTGGCCTTCTTCCGCGGCCTGCTCGGGCTCACCGAGGCGGCCGGCATCCCGGCCGGCGTCAAGGCCACCACCGAATGGTTCCCGGCCAAGGAGCGCTCGGTGGCGATCGGCTGGTTCAACATCGGCTCGTCCATCGGTGCGCTGCTGGCGCCGCCGCTGGTGGTCTGGGCGCTGCTGCACGGGCAGTGGCAATGGGCCTTCCTGATCGTCGGCGGCCTCGGGCTGGCGTGGAGCGCGGTGTGGCTGCTGCTGTACCGGCATCCGCGCGACCAGAAGCTGCTGTCGGACGGCGAGCGCGACTTCATCCTGTCGGGCCAGGAGGCCAAGCACAGCCAGGCCGGCACCGCCCGGCGCCGCTGGCCGCAGATGCTGGCCAGCCGCGACTTCTGGGCGATCGGCATCCCGCGCATCCTGTCGGAGCCGGCCTGGCAGACCTTCAACGCCTGGATCCCGCTCTACATGATGACCGAGCGCCACATGAACCTGAAGGAGGTCGCGCTGTTCGCCTGGATGCCTTTCCTGGCGGCGGACATCGGCTGCGTGCTGGGCGGCTACCTGAGCCCGTTCTTCCACCGGCGCTTCAAGGTGTCGCTCTTCACCTCGCGCAAGATGGTTTTCGTGGTCGGGGCGCTGTGCATGATCGGGCCGGCCTGCGTCGGGCTGGTGGCCAGCCCCTACATGGCGATCGCGCTGCTGTGCATCGGCGGCTTCGCCCACCAGACCCTCTCGGGCGCGCTCTACGCGATCACCTCCGACATGTTCGGCAAGAACGAGGTCGCGACCGCCACCGGTATGGGCGGCATGGCCGGCTACCTGGGCGCCGCGGCCTTCACCGCGCTGTTCGGCGTGCTGGTCACGCAGGTCGGCTACAGCCCGCTCTTCGTCGTGCTGGCGGCCTTCGACATCCTGGCGGCGGTGGTGGTGTGCCTGCTGGCCCGCAACGGCGACAGCTCGCCGGCCAGCCGGAGCTGGGTGCCGGTCGGCGCCACGGCCGCGGCCGAGTAGCAAGCAGCAACGCAACAAGGACAGCGCGTGACCACCGCTCTCGATCTCCATCCGCTGGCCGGCTCGGCCTCGCCGGCCGCGACCGGCAGCGCCGCGGTCCGTGCCACCCGCGTGCGCTACCGCGTGCTGCTGATGATCTTCATCGTCACCACGGTCAACTACGCCGACCGGGCGACGCTCTCGATCACCAGCCCGGCGATGCGACAGGCCTTCGGCTACGACACGGTGCAGCTCGGCTACATCTTCTCGGCCTTCAGCTGGGCCTACGTGCTGTCGCAGATCCCGGGCGGCTGGCTGCTCGACCGCTTCGGCGCGCGGCGGGTCTACGCGGCCAGCATCTTCTTCTGGTCCGTCTTCACGCTGGTGCAGGCCTCGGTCGGCCTCCTGGCCGGCTTCGCCGGCGCGGTCGCCACGCTGTTCGCGATGCGCTTCCTGGTCGGCATGGCCGAGGCGCCGGCCTTTCCGGCCAATGCCAAAGTGGTGGCCGCCTGGTTCCCGGTGCAGGAGCGGGGCACCGCCTCGGCGATCTTCAATGCCGCGCAGTATTTCGCGGCGGTCGTCTTCACGCCGTTGATGGCGGCGATCACGCAGGGCTTCGGCTGGCAGGGCGTCTACCTCTTCATGGGCGGCCTCGGCCTGCTGCTGGCCGCGCTGTGGTGGGGCACGGTGCGAAGCCCCGCGCGGCACCCGCGCGTGAACCGGGCCGAGCTGGCGCACATCGAGGCCGGCGGCGGACTGGTGCACATGGGCGAGCGCGGCGGCGAGGCGGCGGCCGCGCGGCCGGTGCGCGCCAGGGGCGAGACGGCCTTCCACGTCCGCCAGCTGCTGACCAACCGCATGCTGCTGGGCATCAACATCGGCCAGTTCTCGATCAACGTGCTGACCTATTTCTTCCTCACCTGGTTTCCGGTCTACCTGGTGCAGGAGCGGCACATGACGATCCTGCAGGCCGGCTTCATGGTGTCGCTGCCGGCGATCTGCGGCTTCGGCGGCGGCGTGCTCGGCGGTGTCGCGTCGGACTGGCTGCTGCGCCGCGGCGTGTCGCTGACGATGGCGCGCAAGCTGCCGATCGTCCTGGGCATGCTGATGTCGATGAGCATGATCCTGTGCAACTACGTGCAGGCCCACTGGATGATCGTCGCGATCATGGCGCTCGCCTTCTTCGGCAAGGGCTTCGGCGCCCTCGGCTGGGCGGTGATGGCCGACGTGGCGCCGCAGGAGGTGATCGGCCTGGCCGGCAGCATCTTCAACACCTTCGGCGCGGTCGCGGGCATCATCACGCCGATCGTCATCGGCTACATCCTGGCGGCCACCGGGTCGTTCAGCGGCGCGCTGGTCTTCGTCGGCCTCAATGCGCTGGTCACGGTCTTCGCCTACCTGGTGATCGTCAAGGACATCCGGCGCATCGAACTGCAACCGCAATGAACGCATCCACCGAACACTCCCTCACGGCGCCCGCCGCCGCGGCGCCGCTGCTGATCCGCATGCATCCGCGCGACAACGTCGCGATCGTCGCCAACGACGGCGGCCTCGCCGCCGGCACGGCGGTCGACGGCCTCGTCCTCGTGGACAAGGTGCCGCAGGCGCACAAGGTGGCGCTGGCCGACATCGCCGAAGGCGCGGAGGTGCGGCGCTACGACGTCGTGATCGGCCGTGCGATCAAGGCCATCCCGGCCGGCAGCTGGGTGCACGAGCGCCTCCTGAAGATGCCGCCCGCGCGCGAGCTCGACGGCCTGCCGATCGCCACCGTGCGGCCCGAGCCGCAGCCGCCGCTCGAGGGCTACACCTTCGAGGGCTACCGCAACGCCGACGGCTCGGTCGGCACCCGCAACATCCTGGCGATCACCCAGACGGTGCAATGCGTGGCCGGCGTCACCGACTTCGCGGTCAGGCGCATCAAGGCCGAGCTGCTGCCGCGTTTCCCGAACGTCGACGACGTGGTGGCGCTCGAACATACCTACGGCTGCGGCGTCGCGATCGACGCGCCGGACGCGGTGATCCCGATCCGCACCCTGCGCAACATCAGCCTCAACCCGAACTTCGGCGGCGAGGTCATGGTGGTGAGCCTGGGTTGCGAGAAGCTGCAGCCCGAGCGCCTCCTGCCGCCGGGCAGCATCCCGCTGGTCGACGAGCGCAACGTCGCCGACGTCGGCGCCTCGGCCGAGAGCACGCTCGACGTGGTCTGCCTGCAGGACGACGCCCACGTCGGCTTCATGTCGATGGTCGACTCGATCCTGCGCCAGGCGGAGGAACACCTGGAGCGCCTGAACGCGCGCCGGCGCGAGACGGTGCCGGCCAGCGAACTGGTGGTCGGCGTGCAATGCGGCGGCAGCGACGCCTTCTCGGGCGTGACCGCCAACCCGGCGGTCGGCTTCTGCACCGACCTCCTGGTGCGCGCCGGCGCCACCGTGATGTTCTCGGAGGTGACCGAGGTGCGCGACGGCATCGACCAGCTGACCTCGCGCGCGACGACGCCCGAGGTGGCGGCCGCGATGATCCGCGAGATGGCCTGGTACGACGCCTACCTCGACAAGGGCCGGGTCGATCGCAGCGCCAACACCACGCCCGGAAACAAGAAGGGCGGCCTGTCGAACATCGTCGAGAAGGCGATGGGTTCGATCGTCAAGTCGGGCAGCGCGCCGATCTCGGGCGTCATCGCGCCGGGCGAGAAGCTCACGCAGAAGGGCCTCGTCTACGCCGCCACGCCGGCCAGCGACTTCATCTGCGGCACCCTGCAGCTGGCCGCCGGCATGAACCTGCATGTGTTCACCACCGGCCGCGGCACGCCCTACGGCCTGGCCGAGGTGCCGGTCATCAAGGTCGCGACACGCGCCGACCTGGCGCGCCGCTGGCACGACCTGATGGACGTCAACGCCGGCACCATCGCCACCGGCGAGAAGACCATCGCCGAGGTCGGCTGGGAGCTGTTCCACCTGATGCTCGAGGTCGCCAGCGGCCGCAGGAAGACCTGGGCCGAGCACTGGAAGCTGCACAACGCGCTGGTGCTGTTCAACCCGGCGCCGGTGACCTGAGCCGCGCCCCAACATTCCAACGGAGAACCTCATGAAGATCGGATTCATCGGCCTCGGCATCATGGGCGCGCCCATGGCGCTGCATCTCGTCAACGCCGGACACGAACTGCGCTACGTCAAGCGCAGCAAGGTCCACCCCGACATCGCCGCCAGCAGCGCCGTCGCCTGCGCCACCGGCAAGGAGGTGGCCGCGCAGTCGGACGTGGTCGTCCTGATGGTGCCCGACACGCCCGACGTCGAGGCGGTGCTGTTCGGCGAAGACGGCGTGGCCGCGGGCCTCTCGGCCGGCAAGACCGTGATCGACATGAGCAGCATCTCGCCGATCGAGACCAAGGCTTTCGCCGCGAAGATCCAGGCGCTGGGCTGCGACTACCTCGACGCGCCGGTCTCGGGCGGCGAGGTGGGCGCCAAGGCTGCCAGCCTGACCATCATGGTCGGCGGCAGCGAGCCGGCCTTCGCCCGCGCCCGGCAGCTCTTCGAGCTGATGGGCAAGAACATCACCCACGTCGGTGCGGTCGGCGACGGCCAGACCACCAAGGTGGCCAACCAGATCATCGTGGCGCTCAACATCGCCGCGGTCGGCGAGGCGCTGCTCTTCGCCAGCAAGGCCGGGGCCGATCCGGCCAAGGTGCGTCAGGCGCTGATGGGCGGCTTCGCCTCCAGCCGCATCCTGGAGGTGCATGGCGAGCGGATGATCAAGCGCACCTTCGCCCCGGGCTTTCGCATCGGGCTGCACCAGAAGGACCTGAGCCTGGCGCTGGCCGGTGCCAAGGCGATCGGCGTGGCGCTGCCGCAGACCGCCTCGGCGGCGCAGCTGATGCAGGCCTGCGCCGCCCACGGCTGGGACCAGCTCGACCACTCGGCGCTGGTGAAGGCGCTGGAGCTGATGGCCGACCACGAGGTCGCCGCCGGCTGAAGAACGAACGAACAGCAAGGACACCCATGCGACCCAATCGATTGCGCGAGATCTGGAAGAGCGGCTGCGCGGCCGTCAACGGCTGGCTGGCCATCGGCAACAGCTTCTCGGCCGAAACCATGGCCCACCAGGGCTGGGACACGCTCACCGTCGACCTGCAGCACGGCGTGGTCGACTACCCGGCGATGGTGACGATGCTGCAGGCCATCTCGACCACCGACACGGTGCCGCTGGTGCGCGTGCCCTGGCTGGAGCCGGGCATCCTGATGAAGGCGCTCGACGCCGGCGCCTACGGCGTCATCTGCCCGATGGTCAACACGCGCGAGGACGCGCAGAAGCTGGTCGCCTGCACTCACTACGCGCCGCGCGGCACCCGCAGCTTCGGGCCGGTGCGCGCGTTGCTCTACGGCGGCGCCGACTATCCGCAGGCGGCCAACGACACGATCGTCACCTTCGCGATGATCGAGACCGCGCAGGCGCTCGACAACCTGGACGCCATCCTGTCGGTCGAAGGGCTGGATGCGATCTACATCGGTCCGTCGGACCTGTCGCTGGCGCTCGGTTGCAGGCCGGTCTTCGACGACGTCGATCCCAAGGCGCAGGAGGCGATCGACCACATCCTGGCGCGGGCCCAGGCCCACGGCGTGGTGGCCGGCATCCACAACGGCACGCCCGAAGGTGCGCTGGCGCGCATCGCCAAGGGCTTCCAGTTCACGACCGTGAGTTCCGACGCGCGGCTGATCGCGGCCGGCGCGCAGCAGATCATCGCGGCGATGCGCGACCGGCCGATGCCACGCGCCTCCGGCAGCTACTGAGCGCGCGCCTGCAACGGCTGCTGCGGCACCCGCTGCAGCTTGGCGAGGTCGTAGCCCTGGCTGGCCACGAAGGCGCTCAGGCGCTGCAGGTCGGCTTCCGGAATGCTGGGCGTGCGCGCCATGATCCAGACGTAGTCGCGCTTGGCCCGCGTCACCACCACCTCGCTGTAGTCGGGCGACAGGTAGGAGATGCGGTAGTCGGCCTTGAACGGCCAGACGTACTGCTCGCCCCAGACCGCCTTCGTCCGCGGGTCCAGCACGTAGGCCTTCGAGCCATAGCGCTTCTGCGGGCCGTCGAAGGCGTCGGCGTTGAAGGTGAAGGTGGTCGGGATGGTGCCGTCGGGCGCCAGCACGTAGCTTTCCTTGGCGTTGTGCGCGCCTTTCTCGATCGGCGTCGGGATGCTGGCGATCACGTACCAGTCGCCCATGAAGCGCGGCAGGTCGACGTTGGACACCAGCGTGACCGGCTTGGCGTCGTTGCCGGAAGTGCTGGCGCAGGCCGCGACGAGGGCGAGCGTGGCAAGAGCGGCGAGGGCGAGTGTGGTGCGACGGAACATGCGGCCATCGTGCGGCCGTTCCGGCGGCGCCGTGCCAGCGCGCGGGCCCAAGCGATGTCGGACGGGATGGACGCGCTCAGCGCGCGGCCGGGAAGGCCAGCAGGGTCAGGGCGTGCGCCGGTGTGCCTCCTGGCCCTTGCGGTGGCGCCGGTACCGGTGCCGCTGCCGATGCCGATGCCGCCACCGGCAGCGTGATCCGCACCACGCTGCGGTCGTCGTCGAGTCCTTCGGCCTCGACGCGCAACTCGACTTGGCCTTCGTGGCCGCCCAGCCAGGCCAGCGCGTCGGCGGTGCGGACCTCGCAGCTGTGATAACCGGGCCCGGCGGAGCCGCAGCGAGTGGCGGTATCGGCGAACGGCGAGGAGGCCTGCCCCGCGATGCGCGGCGATGCGAACACCTTCACCTCCTGCAGGTCTTCCGTGGCGATGAAGTTCAACACCGTCGCCGCGGCGGCGCCGTGGGCCGGATCGAGCTGGCGCGGCGAGACGTCGAAGACGACGAAGGGCGCGTCGTTGCGCAGGTATTCCACCTTCGCCGGATCCATGCCGTAGGGGGAAGGCGGTGGCTGCTGCACTTCGGCCGGACGGCCCGGCCATGCAGGGGACGACAGCGCGCATGCGAGCGCGGCAATGGCAGCCTGGGTGCGCGTCATGGGATGTCTCCGGATTCTTGTGGGCGCAGCCTGAGCGCGCCCCGCGGCCCTGTCAACCCGGCAAGCCCTGTCCCCTTCGCCGGAACACGGGTGCTAACTTGCTCCTCCGCCCATTCCGGGCGCGGAGTTCCAGATGCCACGTGTCTTCAATTTCAGCGCCGGTCCGGCCACCCTGCCCGAAACCGTATTGCGCCAGGCGGCCGACGAGATGCTCGACTGGCACGGCAGCGGAATGTCGGTGATGGAGATGAGCCATCGCGGCAAGGAGTTCATCGCGATCCATGCCGAGGCCGAAAGCCTGCTGCGCGAGTTGATGGGCATCCCGGCCAACTACAAGGTGCTCTTCCTGCAGGGCGGCGCCATCGGCGAGAACGCCATCGTGCCGATGAACATGCTGCGCGGACGCGCCAGCGCCGACTACGTCGACACCGGTGAATGGTCGAAGAATTCGATCAAGGAAGCGAAGAGATACGCCCGGGTCAACGTCGCGGCCAGCAGCGAGAAGGACGGCTACACCCGCATCCCGCCGCAGCAGGAGTGGAAGCTCGACCCTGGCGCCGCCTACGTGCACATCTGCTCGAACGAGACCATCGGCGGTGTCGAATACCACTGGACGCCCGAGCTCGGCGAGGTGCCGCTGGTGGCCGACATGTCGAGCAACTTCATCTCGCGGCCGATCGACGTCTCGCGCTACGGGCTGATCTACGCCGGAACGCAGAAGAACGTCGGGCCTGCGGGCGCCACCATCGTCATCGTGCGCGACGACCTCATCGGACAGGCGCTGCCGGTCACGCCCTCGGCCTTCGACTACAAGACCCAGGCCGACAACGACTCGATGTTCAACACGCCGCCCACCTACACCATCTACATCGCCGGCCTGGTGTTCCGGTGGATCAGGCAGCAGGGCGGCCTGCCGGCGATCGAGGCCAGCAACCGGCGCAAGGCGGCGCTGCTCTACGACCACTTGGCCACCACCTCCTTCTTCTACAACCCGGTGGCGGCGGCCGACCGCTCGCTCATGAACGTGCCCTTCAAGCTGCGCGACGAGTCGCTCGACGAGGCCTTCCTGAAGGGCGCGCAGGAGCGCGGCATGGTCCAGCTCAAGGGCCATCGCTCGGTCGGCGGCATGCGCGCCTCGATCTACAACGCGATGCCGATCGAGGGCGTGGCCGCGCTGGTGGCCTACATGAAGGACTTCGAGGCCCGCCATGGCTGAGCGGCTCAAGGTGCTGGTGCTCAACGAGATCTCGCCCAAGGGCCTGGCGCGCCTGCCGGCCGAGCGCTACGACACCGGACGCGACATCGGCTCGCCCGACGCGGTGCTGCTGCGCTCGGCCGACATGCACCGCATGGACATCCCGCCCAGCGTTCGTGCCATCGCCCGGGCCGGCGCCGGCACCAACAACATCCCGGTCAAGGCGCTGAGCGCCCGCGGCGTGCCGGTGTTCAACGCGCCGGGCGCCAATGCCAACGCGGTCAAGGAACTGGTGCTGGCCGGCATGCTGCTGGCCGCGCGCAACCTGCCGGCGGGCCTGCGCTTCGTCGACGAACTGGGCACCGGCCGACCCGACCTGGAGCAGACGGTGGAGAAGGGCAAGGGCGCCTTCGCCGGCTTCGAGCTGGCCGGCCAGACACTCGGCATCGTCGGGCTCGGCCGGATCGGCTGCCTGGTGGCCGACGCCGCGATCAAGCTCGGCATGGAGGTGCTCGGCTTCGACCCGGACATCACGGTCGAGGCCGCCTGGAGCCTGCCGTCGCAGGTGCGTCGCGCGACCAGCGTGGCCGAGGTGCTGCGCCAGGCGCAGTTCGTGACCCTGCACGTGCCGCTGGTGGACGCCACCCGCGACCTGGTGAACGCCGACAACATCCGGCTCATGCAGCCCGGCGCGGTGCTCCTGAACTTCTCGCGCGAAGGCGTGGTGAACGACCAGGCGGTGCTCGTCTCGCTGGCGGCCAACGTGCTGGGCCGCTATGTCTGCGACTTCCCGGCGGCGGGGTTGCTGCGGCACGAACGCGTGGTCTGCCTGCCGCACCTGGGCGCCTGCACGCGCGAGGCGGAGGAGAACTGCGCGGTGATGGTGGCCGGCCAGCTGCGCGACTACCTGGAGCACGGCAACATCGCCAACGCGGTCAACTTCCCGAGCGTGGCGATGGCGCGCGAGTCGGCCTTCCGGATCGCGATCGCCAATGCCAACGTGCCGAACATGCTCGGCCAGATCTCGACCGCGATGGCGCGCGCCGGCCTCAACATCCACAACATGGTCAACAAGTCGCGCGGCGACATGGCCTACACGCTGGTGGACGTCGACAGCGCGGTCAGCAACGCGGTGCTGGCGGACATCGGCGCGATCGGCGGCGTGCTGTCGGCGCGCTACCTGCCGGCTTGATTTGCCGCCCCGGCGCCTTCAGGAGCCGGCGAGCAGCGCGTCGATGAAGCGGTCCACCGCCCGCGTGTAGTCGCCGACCTGGCCGAGTTGCGCGTCGATCTCGGCGTGCGTCAGCGCCCGCGGCAGGACCTCGGCCGAGCCGCCGGTCGCGCGCACCTTGTCGGCGAAAGCGGACGACTGCTCGCACGAGCCGTCGCGCCGCAGGGTCGAGCAGACCAGCAGCAGCGGACGCACCTCGTGCGTCAACCGGTCGCTCGGCGAGGCGGCGCGCCAGCCGGCGGGATCGGCGCCGAACACGCGGTCGTAGAAGCGCGGGTGCGGCCGCTGCATCAGGCCGACGAGGTCGAGCGCCGCACTGTCGAGAGCGACCGTGCCGCGCCAGGGTCCGGCGCCTTCCTGCGCGGCCATGGCCGGATCGGCGCTCAGCAGCGCGACCAGGTGCGCGCCGGCGGAATGGCCCATCAGCACCAGCCGCGACAGGTCGCCGCCCCAGCCGGGCGCGGCCGCCTGCACCGCGGCCAGCGCGCGGGCCACGTCGCGGGCCTGCGCCGGCGGATCGACCTCGGGCACGAAGCGGTAGTTCATCGACACCAGGATGAAGCCGCGGTCGCGCA
>NZ_LMUW01000050.1 GCF_009765735.1 Xenophilus sp. L33 | reverse complement strand
CGCGTGCTGCCGCTGCCGGGCGCCAGCAGCGTGACCACGCTGGTCGGCGCGGCCGGGCTGACGGCCGCCGGCGATCCGGGCAGCGCCTTCGTCTTCGCCGGCTTCCTGCCGAGCAAGGCCGGCGAGCGCGATGCCGCGGTGCAGGCGCTGGCGGCCGAGCCGCGCAGCGTGGTGCTGCTGGAGGCGCCGCACCGCATCGAGGCGCTGGCCAGGGCGCTGTCGGTGCTGGGCGAACGCCGCATCACGGTCGGCCGCGAGCTGACCAAGCAGTTCGAGGAGATCGCGACGGTCGCCGCCGCGGCGCTGCCGGACTGGTTCGCCGCCGGCCGCGATCGCACCCGCGGCGAATTCGCGCTGGTGCTGCATCCGGCGCCGATGGCGGCCGAGGACGGCGCCGAGGGCGAACGGGTGCTGCGCCTGCTCCTGGCCGAACTGCCGCTGAAGACCGCCGTGCGCATCGCCGCCGAGATCAGCGGCGGGCCGCGCAACGCGCTCTACGACACCGCCTTGCGGCTGCGCAAGGAAGCATCGGAACAGCCCGATCAGCCGTCCAGCTCGGGATAGGCGCGGAAGATGCCTTCCTGGTTGAAGGCGATGCGGCGCTTGCTCTGCAGGTAGTCGTGCACCCGCTGGCGGCGCGCGACGTTGTCGTGCAGCCTGGCCACCGCGGGCGCCTTCGCCAGCGCCCGCGCGGTCGCCTTCGGGAAGGCGTAGCGCAGCCCCGCGACCAGCTGGAACAGCGACAGGTCGGCGTAGGTGAGCGAAGCCGCCACCAGGTGCGTGTCGCCCGCCGGATTGCGCTGCAGGACACGCTCGAACCAGCCGAGGAACTTCGGGATGCGGTTCTCGCGGAAGTCCTTGGCGCGCTCCATCGCGGACTCGCGCTGGTCTTCGTAGTATTTGGCGCTGGCGATCGGATGGTGGGTGTCGTGCGCCTCGACCACCGCGTCGGCGACGGTGAGCTGCAGCTGGTGCGTCCACAGCGCGTCGGCCTCGCCGCTGCCCGAGAGGCCGAGCCGCGGGCCGAGGTAGAGCAGGATCGCCGAGGTCTGGCCGACCACCACGTCGCCGTCGACCAGGAAGGGCGGCGCGAACGAGGGCCGCGGATTGTGCGCATCGCCCAGGTCGCGCATGAGCTTCGATTCGCCGCCGCCCTTGGCCGCCGGCTCGCGCGCCACGTCGACATAGGGCGCGCCGGCGGCCTCGAGCGCCAGCCGCACGAATTCGCCGCGGCCCTGGATCGTGGGCCAGTAATGAAGTTGATAGGGAGTCAAGGAACCTCCGGATGAAAGGGAACGCTCACGGTAGCGCCTTCGGCCGCGGACGGCTTGGCAGGACGATGCCGCGCCATGGAGACGGCCGATTCGGACACAACCTCGGCGACACGGCAAGCCGCGCATCCTCGCTACGATCCTGCGCATGACCCTCGCCAGCTCCGACGTCACCGTCGAAAAGAACGTCCGCTATGCCGATGCCGGCATCGGCTTCACCACCACGCCGAGTCAGCGCGCGCTGCTGCTCGACATCTATCGCCCCGCCGCGCCTTCCGAGAGCCCGCGCCCGGCGCTGGTGCTGGCCTTCGGCGGCGCCTTCCATCGCGGCTCGAAGGAAGACGACACGGTGACCGAGGACGGCCACACCAACACCTCGATCGCCGACTACTGCCGCCGCTTCGCCGAGCGCGGCTACGTCTGCTTCTCGGTCGACTACCGGCTCACGCCCGAAGACCCCGATCCGGGCACCACGCCCTTCCTGCAGGACCCGGCCAACATCAACCGCGACCGCATGGACCACGTGCGCGGCCTCATGGGCCTGCCGCCGTCGACGCCGGCGATGATCGCCAACGCGATCGAGGCCGCGATCGACGACATGGGCGCGGCCATCGCGTGGGTGCACGCGAATGCGGCCCGGCTCGGCGTCGATCCGGCGCGGATCGCGGCCGGCGGCTGGTCGGCCGGCGCGATCGCGGCGCTGGCCGCGAGCTTCGACGCCGAAAGCCCGGTGGCCGCAGTGGTGGCGCTGTCGGGCGCGATGGGCGTGGCCGAGATGCGGCACAACATCAAGAGCGCGACGCAGCCGCCGGTGCTGCTCATCCGCGGCGAGAACGACCTCCCGGGCATCGACCTGATCAACCAGCTGATGAGCCGGCACCTGAAGTCGATCGGCATCGCGCACGCGTGCCACGTGGTGGGCGGCGGCACGCATTTCTATCCGGCATCGGCAGCGGCCCGGAGCGAATCGGGCGAGAGCGCGAGCGTCGAGCAGCTGATCGCGGACTTCCTCGCGGCGCGCCTGGCCGCCGGCTGAGGACAAAAAAAGAGAGCCATCGGGTGGGTGGTCCACTCAGGATGGCTCTGGAGAGCCGCCGGCCCTGAAGAAGCCGGCGTACTTGCAATCGTCTCTCTAGGAGGCGAGTGTCGCCGCCGCGGTTCCCGCAGGCCTGCCATTCCTCACCAGGCGACACAAGTGAAACGATTGGCTGACGAAAGCGCTCGGCGGAGAGTCACCCGCGTGCGGATTTTCCGCCGAACTGCCATGCTTGCCCCTTCGACCGATCCACAAAAGGAATGAGACATGGAAGAGATGCGCAGCTACCAGGTGACCGAATGGGACAAGCCCCTGCAATTGCGGTTGCGCGAGCGGCCCGAGCCGAAGGGCGCCGAGGTGCTGGTGAAGATCGAGGCCTGCGGCGTCTGCCACAGCGACGTCCACATCGGCGAGGGCTACTTCGAGATGGGCCACGGCCGCAAGGCGCGGCTGGAAGACACCGGCGCCAAGCTGCCGCTCACCATGGGCCACGAGATCGCCGGCACGGTGGTGGCGATGGGCCCCGACGCCAAGGGCACGTCGGTCGGCGTGCGCGGCGTGATCTATCCGTGGATCGGCTGCGGCCATTGCGCGCACTGCCAGCGCGGCCACGACGTCGACTGCGAGACGCCGCGCAGCCTCGGCGTGCGGGCCGACGGCGGCTACAGCAACTACGTGCTGGTGCCGGACGGCCGCTACGTGGTGCCGATCGACGGCGTCGACCTGAACCTCGCGGCCACCTATGCCTGCTCCAGCCTGACCGCCTACAGCGCGCTCCAGAAGCTGCCGCCGCTGCTGCCGGAAGACCGGGTGCTGATCATCGGCGCCGGCGGCCTCGGCCTGGCCGCGGTGTCGCTGGCGCCGCTGCTCACCGCCGGCCGGGTGATCGTGGCCGACATCGAGCCGGTCAACCTCGCCGCCGCCCAGCGCCAGGGCGCCAGCATGACCTTCGACAGCCGCACGCCGGAGCCGGCCAAGGCCCTGAAGGAGGCCGCCGGCGGCAGCTTCCGAGCGGTGCTCGACTTCGTCGGCTCGACCGACACCGCGCAGCTGGCCATGGGCGTGGTCGCCAAGGGCGCCACGATCGTCATCGTCGGCCTGCACGGCGGCAGCATCGAGGTGCCGCTGCCGCTGCTGCCGAGCCGCAACCTCACGCTGCGCGGCTCGTACGTGGGCTCGGTGGAAGACCTGCAGGCGCTGCTGAAGCTGGCGCGCGAGAAGAAGCTGGCGCCGATCCCGCTCGCGACCCGGCCGCTGGCGGACATCAACGCGATCCTCGACGACCTGCGCAAGCACCGCGTGGTCGGCCGGGTCGTCACGGTGCCTTGAAGACGCTGCCGCTGCGCCTGCATCCGGGCGACGACCTGCGGCGAGCGATCGAGGCCGCGGTGCGCGCGCAGGGTGCCACGGCCGCTTTCGTGCTGTCGGGCATCGGCAGCCTGCGGCCGGCGGCGGTGCGGCTGGCCGGCGCCGACCACGCGACACGCATCGACGCCGACTGCGAACTGCTGAGCCTGGCCGGCAGCATCGCCGCCAACGGCTCGCACCTGCACCTGAGCGTGGCCGACGACCAGGGCCGCGTCGTCGGCGGGCATGCCGGCTACGGCTGCATCGTCCGCACCACCGCGGAGGTGCTGGTGGCGCTGCTGCCGGACTGGCACTTCGCGCGCGAGCCCGATGCGGGCACCGGCTTCGCGGAACTGGTCGTGCGGCCGGCGCCGGGCGGCTGACGGCTTCGCCTCTTCGCGTCGCCTCTTCGCGTCGCCTTTTCGCTTCGCCTCTTCCGACGCCAGGTGTAGCCGCAGGCTGACCGACAGCGTGGCGCGGCGGCGGGAAGCTCTCGCGCAGCATTCACACCATGCCTTTGCCATGCTCGCCGTCGTGCGCCCTGCCCTGCTCGCCGCCGCCCTTGCCGCGTTCGGCATGGCCTGCGCCGCGCCGGTGAGCCACGCATCGCCAAAGGTCGCGTCCCATCCACCCAGGACCGCTTCGGCGGCGCCCGAGCGCCACCTCGACCGCAGCGGCAGCCGCCGCGTCGGCAAGGCTTCCTTCTACGGCCCTGGCTTCAGCGGCCGCAAGATGGCCGACGGCCACCGCATGGACCCGCAGGCCAACGTGGCCGCCAGCAAGACGCTGCCGCTCGGCACCACCGCGCAGGTGACCAACCGCGAGACCGGCCAGACGGCGGTCGTCAAGATCCAGGACCGCGGCCCCTACGTGCCGGGCCGCATCGTCGACCTGTCGCCGGCGACCGCGCAGCAGATCGGGGTGACGCCGAAGAAGGGCGTGGCCGAGGTCGAGGTGAAGCCGCTGGCGCTGCCCAAACCCGGCGACGGCGTCGCCTCGGCGAAGAGCGCCGGACCCTGATCGAGTTGTCCCTGCGTGCTGGGGAAAACGCTGGGGAAAACCCGCATGAATTCGCCTGGAATCGTTGCCTGGCGTGGCCTGCGACACGGTGCCTCGAAAAGAGGCAATCGCGGCGATCGCGCACGGCCCGACGGCTCGCGCCGCTGACCGCCACAATCCTCGGCATGCCCGACACCCGCTCGCCCGCCACGCTGCATCGCCGCCCGGCCGGCGAGCCGCGCCCCGGCTGGCGGCCCGAGATCGACAGCGCCCGCTGCACCGGCTGCGGCTGGTGCGTCGGCGCTTGCGGGCCGCACGTGTTGAGCCTGGAGGTCGTGCGCTGGCGCAAGACCTCGACCCTGCACGACGCCGAGCGCTGCACCGGCTGCAGCGACTGCGCCGTCGCCTGCCCCTTCCACGTGATCCACATGCGTCGCAGCGCCCTCGACGGCGCCTGAACGTCGCCGACGGCGGTCCGCGAAGCCGCATACACCTGTCGTGACGGCGCGATGACCGCGTCCCCCTGCGGGCTTCTACCAACACCGGCCGGGCGCAAGGGCGGCGCATACTGCCGGCAGCCGCGCGTCAGGGCCGATCGAGCCCTGTCCGTCAGCCAGGAGATCACGTTTTGCAGCGAACCAACATTGCAAACCCGGCCTATTTTCACAAGGTCGTCGATTGCCAATACGCCTGTCCGGCCCACACCCCCGTTCCCGAATACATCCGACTGATCGCGCAGCGCCGCTACGGCGACGCCTACATGATCAACTGGGTGTCGAACGTCTTCCCCGGCATCCTCGGTCGCACCTGCGACCGGCCCTGCGAACCGGCCTGCCGGCGCGGGCGCGTCGAGGAAAGCAATTCGAAGGACCCCGAGCCGGTGGCGATCTGCCGGCTCAAGCGCGTGGCCGCCGACATGAAGGAGGACGTGCGCGCGCGCATGCCCAAGCTCGCGCCGAAGAACGGCAAGCGCGTCGCCTGCGTCGGTGCCGGGCCGGCCTCGCTGACGGTGGCGCGCGACCTGGCGCCGCTCGGCTACGAGGTGACCGTGTTCGACGGCGAGGCCAAGGCCGGCGGCTTCATCCGCACGCAGATCCCGCGCTTCCGGCTGCCCGAGTCGGTGATCGACGAGGAGACCGGCTACATCCTCGACCTCGGCGTCGAATTCCGCAGCGGCGAGCGCATCGATTCGATGAAGGCGCTCCTGGCCGAGGACTGGGACGCGATCTTCGTCGGCTGCGGCGCGCCGCGCGGGCGCGACCTCGAGGTGCCCGGCCGGCAGGAAGCGGCGGCCAGCATCCACATCGGCATCGACTGGCTCAACTCGGTGTCCTTCGGCCATGTGACGAGCATCGGCAAGCGGGTGATCGTGCTCGGCGGCGGCAACACCGCGATGGACTGCTGCCGCTCGGCGCGGCGGCTCGGCGGCACCGACGTCAAGGTGATCGTGCGCAGCGGCTTCGACGAGATGAAGGCTTCGCCCTGGGAGAAGGAAGACGCGCAGCACGAAGGCATCCCGATCATCAACTTCCACGTGCCGAAGGCTTTCGTGCACGAAGGCGGCAAGTTGAAAGGCATGACCTTCGAGATCGTGCGGGCCGAATACGACGCCAAGGGTCGCCGCTCGCTGGTGCCGACCGGCCAGGCCGACGCCTTCTTCGAATGCGACGAGGTGCTGGTCGCGGTCGGCCAGGAGAACGCCTTCCCGTGGATCGAGCGCGACTGCGGCATCGAGTTCGACAAGTGGGGCCTGCCCAAGCTGGACGAGAAGAGCTTCCAGGCCTCGATCCCGCGCGTCTTCTTCGGCGGCGACGCGGCCTTCGGCCCGAAGAACATCATCACCGCGGTGGCCCACGGCCACGAGGCCGCGGTGTCGATCGACAAGCTGCTGCACGACGACCCGGTCTACGTGCGGCCGGCGCCGATGACCAACCTGGTGTCGCAGAAGATGGGCATCCACGAGTGGAGCTATGACAACGACACCTCCAACGACCTGCGCTACAAGGTGCCGTGGGCCAAGGCCGAGACCGCGCTGGCCAGCATCCGCGTCGAGGTCGAGCTGGGCTTCGACGCCGCCACCGCCTTCAAGGAGGCCGAGCGCTGCCTCAACTGCGACGTGCAGACGGTGTTTACTGAATCCGCCTGCATCGAATGCGATGCCTGCGTCGACATCTGCCCGATGGACTGCATCAGCTTCACCGAGAACACCGACGAGCCCGAGCTGCGCGCGCAGCTGAAGGCGCCGGCGCTGAACCTGGCGCAGGACCTGTACGTCTCGGGCGGCCTGAAGACCGGCCGCGTGATGGTCAAGGACGAGGACGTCTGCCTGCACTGCGGCCTGTGCGCCGAGCGCTGTCCGACCGGCGCCTGGGACATGCAGAAATTCCTCTTGAAGATGACGCCCGCCGGCCCCGCGGCCCGCAAGGCGGCCGAAGGAGTCGCCGCATGAGCGCCCTGCTGCCGCCCCAGGGGGCGAAGACGCCGAGTGCCGTCCCGCAGATCGAGGCGGTCAACGACTTCGTCATCAAGTTCGCCAACGTCAACGGTTCGGGCTCGGCCTCGGCCAACGAGCTGTTCGCCAAGGCGATCCTGCGCATGGGCGTGCCGGTGAGCCCGCGCAACATCTTCCCGAGCAACATCCAGGGCCTGCCGACCTGGTACGAGGTGCGCGTCACCGAGGCCGGCCACCTGGGCCGGCGCGGCGGCACCGACATGATGGTCGCGATGAACCCGCAGACCTGGGACGCCGACGTCGCCGAGCTGGAGCCCGGCGGCTACCTCTTCTACGACAGCACACGGCCGCTGCCGCCGTCGAAGTTCCGCGACGACATCCGCGTGATCGGCATGCCGCTCACCGAGATCTGCAACGCGGTCTACAACGACCCGCGGCAGCGCCAGCTGTTCAAGAACATCGTCTACGTCGGCGCGCTGGCGATCCTGCTGGGCATCGAGCCGGAGGTGGTCGAGAAGCTGTTCGGCGAGCAATACAAGGGCAAGGAGAAGCTGCTGGCTTCCAACGTGCAGGCGCTGCACCTGGGCTGCGACTTCGCTCGCGAGAACCTGCGCGAGCCGATCGGGCTGAAAGTGCGGCGGGCCGACCGCGTGGGCAACCACATCTTCGTGGACGGCAACAGCGCCGCGGCGCTGGGCTGCGTCTACGGCGGCGCGACGGTGGCGGCCTGGTATCCGATCACGCCCTCGTCGTCGGTGGCCGAGGCCTTCCAGCGCTACTGCAGCAAGTTCCGGGTCGACCCGGCCACCGGCCAGCACAACTACGCCATCGTGCAGGCCGAGGACGAGCTGGCCTCCATCGGCGTCGTGGTCGGCGCCGGCTGGAACGGCGCGCGCGCCTTCACGCCGACCTCGGGCCCCGGCATCTCGCTGATGACCGAGTTCATCGGACTGGCCTACTTCGCCGAGATCCCGGTGACCCTGATCAACGTGCAGCGCGGTGGGCCGTCCACCGGCATGCCCACGCGCACCCAGCAGGCCGACATCCTCAGCTGCGCCTACGCCTCGCACGGCGACACCAAGCACGTGCTGCTGTTCCCGGAAGACCCGCACGAATGCTTCGAGCATGCGGCCGCCGCGCTCGACCTGGCCGACCGGCTGCAGACGCCCGTGTTCCTGATGACCGACCTCGACATCGGCATGAACCAGCGCTTGTGCGCGCCCTTCGTCTGGGACGACGCCAAGGCCTACGACCGCGGCAAGGTCATGACCGCCGAGGAGCTGGAAGCCGGCCGCGACTTCGGCCGCTACAAGGACGTCGACGGCGACGGCATTCCGTGGCGCACGCTGCCCGGCACGCATCCGAGCAAGGGCAGCTACTTCACCCGCGGCACCACGCGCGACGCCTATGCGCGCTACTCCGAGCGCGGCCCCGACTACATCTACAACATGGAACGGCTCCTGAAGAAGTTCAAGACGGCCGCCACGCTGGTGCCGCAGCCGGTGCTGCGCCAGGCCGCGCAGAAGACCGACCTGGGCGTGATCTATTTCGGCTCGACCAGCCCGTCGATGCAGGAAGCGCTGGAGCAGCTCGACGCCGGCGGCATCCACCTCGACGCGCTGCGGCTGCGGGCCTTCCCTTTCCCGGACAGCGTGGCCGACTTCCTGTCGCGGCACGACAAGGTGTTCGTGGTCGAGCAGAACCGCGACGCCCAGATGCGCAGCCTGCTGGTCAACGAACTCGGCATCGACCCGGCCCGGCTGCTGCCGGTGCTGCACTTCGACGGCACGCCCATCACCGCCCGCTTCATCGTCCAGGCGATCGGTGACCATCTGGCCAGGTACGCGGCCAAGGACAACGCATGACCTACCTCACCAAGCCCCGCCTGCGCCATCCGACCCTGGCCACCAACAAGGTCGGCTACACCCGGCGCGACTACGAAGGGAAGATCTCGACCCTGTGCGCCGGCTGCGGCCACGACTCGATCTCGGCCTCGATCATCGAGGCCTGCTGGGAGCTGGACATCGAGCCGCACCGCGTGGCCAAGCTCTCGGGCATCGGCTGCAGCTCGAAGACGCCCGACTACTTCCTGGGCGCCTCGCACGGCTTCAACACGGTGCACGGCCGCATGCCGAGCGTGCTGACCGGCGCCAACCTGGCCAACCGCGACCTGCTCTACCTCGGCGTCTCGGGCGACGGCGACTCGGCCTCGATCGGCCTCGGCCAGTTCGCGCACGCGATGCGGCGCGGCGTGCGCATGGCCTACATCGTCGAGAACAACGGCGTCTACGGCCTCACCAAGGGCCAGTTCTCGGCCACTGCCGACCAGGGCTCGAAGAGCAAGAAGGGCGTGGTCAACACCGACAGCCCGGTCGACCTGGTGGCGATGGCGCTGCAGCTGGGCGCGACCTACGTCGGCCGCGGCTTTTCAGGTAATAAAGCGCAACTTGTGCCACTGATCAAGGGCGCGATCAGCCACGGCGGCGCGGCCTTCATCGACGTCATCAGCCCCTGCGTGGCCTTCAACAACCACCCGGGCAGCACCAAGAGCTACGACTACGTGCGCGAGCACAACGAGGCGGTCAGCCGCATCGACTTCATCAGCTCGCGCGACGAGATCAAGATCGACATGGCGCCCGGCGAAGTGATGGACGTGCGCCAGCACGACGGCAGCCTCTTGCGGCTGCGCAGCCTGCACACGGGCTACGACCCGAGCGACCGCTATGCCGCGATGGCCCACATGCAGCGCCACCACGAGATGGGCGAGGTGGTGACCGGGCTGCTCTACGTCGACCCGCTGGCGACCGACCTTCACAACGCGCTGAACACCAGCGACCGGCCGCTCAACGCGATGGACAAGGGCCAGCTCTGCCCTGGTTCCAAGGCCCTGGACCGGCTGAACGACAGCTTGCGCTGAGCCGTCGGCGCCGTCACCATAGCGATTCCTCTGGAGGGTGGAACATGGCCGAACGCACTGTCTTTCAGTCCATCACGCGCAAGCACGTGATCAGCCTCGGCCCGCAGGCCACGGTGCGAGACGCCGCCTGCGTGATGACCCGCGCCAACTGCGGCAGCGTCCTGATCATGGACACGCCGGACATCCTGCTGGGCATCCTTACCGAGCGCGACCTGATGACGCGGGTGCTGGCCAAGGGGCTCGACCCCGAGCGCACGACGACGCGCGAGATCATGACGCCCAATCCGATCTGCATCGGGCCCGAGACGCGCGTCTCGGACGCCGTGGTGCTGATGCTCGACCGGGGTTTCCGGCATCTGCCACTGGTGTCGGGGCAGAAGGTGCTGGGCGTCTTCTCGGTGCGCGACGCCCTGCCGCGGGAGCTCGGAACGGCCCTGCACCAGGCCGAATTCAACGAGCAGTTGAACGACGTTTTGGGGTAGCGCTCAGGCCGGCTCGTAGCTCAGCCGGGCTTCGTGCACCAGTTCGTCGCGCACGATGTCGCGCGCTTCCTCGTCGGCGAAATCGAAGAGGGCGTCCGGGATCTCGCTGTCGTCCAGGGCGAACAGGACCTCGATGGCGTCCTGCTGCGACACCGAGAACATGCGCTGGGCGACCAGGCGGTTGAACTTGGCGGCGGTCTCCTGCGGCGCCAGGGCGCGCAGTTCCAGCAGTTCGAGGACGAGCTTGATCTGCTCGGGGGTCAGCGGCTTGGGTTCGACAGTCTTCTTCATGGCAATTCCGATCATGGGTTCGGGCGCTTGATGGAAGGTGAGGCCCGATGGAAGGCAGTGTCCGGCCGGATTCTTAGGCTGCGCTGAAGCGTGGCGCGCACGCATCAGGCGCTGCGCCAACTTTTCGACGCTTTTCTGGTCCGCTTGACGGCCGTCGCACAATCTTCGGCTTCCACGCCACACCCACAGGACCCCGACGCCCGACATGGCCACCTTCGAATGGATCATCGTGCTGCTGCTCGGCGCGGCCCTGCTGGCCACGCTGGCGCGCCGGCTGGGTGCGCCCTACCCCACCTTCCTTGCACTCGGCGGCATCGCGCTGGCCTTCGTGCCCGACGGCCCGACCTGGACGCTCGACCCCGAACTGGCGCTGGCGCTCTTCGTGGCGCCGGTGCTGGTCGACGCCGCCTACGACACCTCGCTGCGCGACCTGAGGGCCAACTGGCGGCCGGTCGCCGGGCTGGTGATCGCCGCGGTCGGCACCACGGTGCTGGCGGTGGCGCTGGTGGCGCGCTGGCGGGTGCCGAGCATCTCCTGGCCGATCGCGATCGCGCTCGGGGCGATCGTCGCGCCGCCGGATGCCGCCGCCGCGACCGCGGTCATGCGCCAGGTCCGGCTGCCGCACAAGCTCCTGAAGATCATCGAAGGCGAGAGCCTGCTGAACGACGCCAGCGCGCTCCTGATCTACCGGCTGGCGATCATGACGGTGCTGGCCGGCCACCTGGGCTTCGAGAAGGTGGCGCCGGTGTTCCTGCTGACCATCTTCGGCAGCCTGGCCGCGGGCTTCCTGCTGGCCCGGCTGCTGGCGCCGATCACCATCCGGCTGCGCGAGGTGCCGACCTCGCTGATCGTGCAGTTCGCCCTCACCTTCGGCGTCTGGATCGCGGCCGAGAAGGTCGGCCTGTCGGGCATCCTGACCCTGGTCGCCTACGCGATGACCATCGCCCGGCGCAGCGGCAACCAGATGCCGGCGCGCATGCGGGTGCCGATCTTCGCGGTGTGGGAAGCGGTGGTGTTCGTGCTGAACGCCTTCGCCTTCGTGCTGATCGGCATGCAGCTGCGGCCGATCTGGCAGCGGCTGGAAGACAGCGGCGCCCGCAACGAGGCGATGGCCACGGCGGCGATCGTGCTCGCCGTCACCATCCTCGCGCGCTTCGCCTGGGTGATGGGCTACTACGCGGTCAAGGGGCAGCGCTGGCGCCGGATGCAGCGCCAGGGCGATCCGTCTCAGCCGCAAGCCGGGCCGCGGATCGGCAGCGGCGTGGTGCTGTCCTGGGCCGGCATGCGCGGCATCGTGACCCTGGCCGCGGCCTTCGCGATCCCCGAGACGCTGTCGGACGGCTCGCCCTTCCCGCACCGCGACCTGATCCTGCTGTGCGCCTTCACCGTGGTGCTCGGCACGCTGGTGCTGCAGGGCCTCACGATGAAGCCGCTGATCGAGTGGCTCGGCCTGACCGACGACGACCCGGTCGGACGCGAGATCCGGCTCGGCCGCACGCATGCCTACAACGCGCTGCTGGAGGCGATCAAGGACGACGACACGATGGCCGCCAAGCTGCTGCGCAAGGAATACGGCGCGGTGATCGAGCTGAACGACGGCGACGGCCACGACGAGCCGGTCGACGAGGTGCCCGGCGGCCCGCTGCGCCGGCAGGCCATCGGCGTGGCACGGCAGCGGGCCTTCGAGCTGCGCCGCGACGAGGTCATCGGCGACGACGCCTACCGGGTGCTGGTGCAGGAGCTGGACTGGGCGGAGCTGAGCGCAGGCGGTGCCCGCCAGGGCTGAGCGTCGCTAGGCCTGCCCCAACGGCGGCCGCGAGAAGAGGCCCGAGGCGCTGCTCAGCGCCGCCAGTTCCGCCGCCGTCTCCAGCAGCTTCGGCGCCAACGCCTGGATGCGCGCGGTGGTCAGCCGGGTCTTCGGGCCGGCGATGCTCAGCACGCCGAGCGCCGGCCGGCCGCGCCGCTGCACCGGCGCCGCGACCGCGGTCATGCCGGGCGCGAAGACCTCGTCGATCATCGCGTAGCCGCGCACCCGCGCGGCGTGCAGGAAGCCGAGCAGCGCCTTGACCGTGGTCGGCGCCTTCGGGCCGTAATCCTTGGGCTGGCCGAAGCCCTGCTTCGACACGAGCGCCACCGCCTCCTCGTCGCTCAGGGTCAGGAGCCAGGCGTGGCCCGACGAGGTGCACGACAGCCGCGCGTCGCGGCCCATGTCGGGGTCGTAGCGAAAGCCCTTGCGATTGCCCTCCACCTTCGACACCCAAGTGAGCCGGTCGCCGTCGACGACAGAGAGGCGCGCCAGCTCGCCCGAGGCCTCGGCCAGCCGCTCGATCAGCGGCTGCGCGATGTCGACCACGCCCGAGGCGCTCAGGAAGCTCAGCCCCAGCGAGGCCACCTTGGTGGTCATGACGTAGTCGCCGCGCTGCGCCATCTGGCGCACGTAGCCGCGCTCGTCGAGCTCGACCAGGAGGCGATGGCAGGCGCTCTTGGGCAGCTCCAGCGCGTCGGCGACCAGGCCGAGCGGCAGGCCGTCGGGGTGCGCGGCGAGGTGCTCGAGGATCTGCAGTCCGCGCCCGAGGGCAGTCGTCATGGTCGGCCTCCGTCGATCGAATGCCGCATTGTAAAACGATGTTCCAATTCGGAACGTCATTCATTCAATGGTTCCAACAATGCGCCGCTGGCAACACGAAGCAAACCGGAGACAAGAAATGACGCGAGACACACTGGCTTCCCCCTACCCGCACGAGCGTGCGGACAGCGTGACCGAAGAGGCATCGCACGAGGCGATGGCCACCCGCGCGGTGACCGCCGCGACCATCGGCACCGCGCTCGAATGGTTCGACTTCACGCTCTACGGCACGGTCGCGGCGACCATCCTGCCGCGCCTGTTCTTCCCGACGATGGACCCGACCTCGGCGCTGCTGGCGTCGCTGGCGACCTTCGGGGTCGGCCTGGCGGCGCGGCCGCTGGGCGCGATCATCTGCGGCTACCTCGGCGACAAGCTCGGCCGCCGCAACCTGATGCTCGGCACGGTCAGCGTGATGGGCCTGGCCTCGGTGCTGATGGGCTTGCTGCCCACGTACGCGCAGATCGGCGTGTGGGCGCCGGTGCTGCTGGTGCTGCTGCGGATCATCCAGGGCTTCGCGCTCGGCGGCGAATCCACCGGCGCGCAACTGATGGCGATCGAGCACGCCAACCCGAACCGGCGCGGCAAGTATTCGGGCCTGCTCGGCCTGTGCTCGCCGCTCAGCCAGATCCTGGCCAACGCGGTACTGCTGCTGCTGTCGTCCACCTTGAGCGCGGAAGCCTTCGACAGCTACGGCTGGCGGCTGCCCTTCATCCTGAGCTTCGTGCTGCTGATCGTCGGTGTGTACATCCGCATGAAGGTCAACGAGACGCCATCGTTCGTCGCGATGCAGAAGACCCGCGTGGCCCAGGTCGGCAGCCCGCTGCGCGATGCGCTCAAGCTGCACTGGAAGACGATCCTGCGGCTGATGTTCTTCTTCTGCGGCCCGGCGGCGATCTTCTACCTGATCGTGGTCTTCTCGCTGAGCTACATCACCAAGAACCTGGGCGTGCCCAAGCAGACCGGCTTCATGCTCCTGATGGGCGCCAACCTCTGCGCCATCGTCGGCGCGCTGGCCGGCGGCATGCTGAGCGACCGCATCGGCCGCAAGAAGGCGCTGGCGATCGGCTCGACCGCGACCTTGCTGATCCTCTTCGTCTACTTCGGCATCCTGGGCACCAAGGAGTTCTGGCCGATGATGGCGATCATGGGCCTCTTCCTCGGCTTCACGCAGTTCCAGAGCGGCATCCAGCCGGTGTGGTTCGCCGAGGCCTTCCCGACCAACGTGCGCTACTCCGGCTCAGCCCTGGCCTACACCGGCGCCAACCTGCTGACCGGCGGCCCGATGCCGGTGCTGGCGGTCTGGCTGGTGAGCCTGTACGACGGCTCGCCCTGGCCGGTGGTCATCGTCTGCGTGGCACTGAACCTGCTCTCGCTGCTGATGATCCTGACCGGGCCGGAAACCCGCGGCATCGACATGAACCGCGTCGACTCGGCCGCGCGCATCGAGGCCTGACCTTCTTCTCTCAAGCGAAACCATCCATGGCAAACACCGTCTACGTCCTCAACGGCTCCAACCTCAACATGCTCGGCAAGCGCGAGCCGCACATCTACGGCCACACCACGCTGGCGCAGATCCAGGAGCGCTGCGAGGCGCTGTCCTGCGACCTGGGCCTGGACTGCGTCTTCAGGCAGACCAACGACGAGGCCAAGATGATCGACTGGATCCAGGAGGCCTTCGAGAAGGAGGCCGGCCTGATCATCAACCCGGCCGGCTTCTCCTTCGGCTCGATCCCGGTGCTGGACGCGGTCAAGCTGCTCGCCAAGCCGGTGATCGAGGTGCACATCACCAATATCCACCGGCGCGATCCGCAATACCACCACTCGCTGATCTCGCTGGCGGCGACCGGCGTGATCTGCGGCATGGGGCCGAACGGCTACCTGCTGGCGCTGCGGGCGATGGCGGAGGCGCTGCAGGCTTGAGTTCGTCGCGCGCGTCGGCTGCGGCTACTTGTGCCGCGCCGCGCCCGCCGGCACCCAGCGGCCGAAGAAGCGCAGGAGGATGCGCGAGCGCGGGATGTCGCGGATGAAGGGCGGCACCGACAACACCAGCAGCAGTGCGGCCAGCGGCACCACGCAGACGAAGCCGACGTACTTGAAGCCGAGCGCGCCGGCGACGCCGCCGAGGATGAACATCCCGACCAGGCCGCCGACCAGCCGGATGCGCCCGGGATCGTGCCGCACGTACGGCAGGTCCGGCCGGCCGCTGCGGTTCCAGTAGAGCAGCTTGCCCAGTTCCATCCCGAGGTCGGTGATGTTGCCGGTCATGTGCGTGGTGCGGATGCTGCCGCCGGAGGTCTTCGACCCGACCGCGTTCTGCAGGCCCATGATGAAGGACAGCAGCAGCACCGTCAGCGGCACCGCGAACGGCGTCTGCCAGGTCAGCGTGACCGCGCCCATCAGGCCGAAGGGAAACATCAGCAGGGCTTCGAGCAGCAGCGGCAGCGCGTAGACGCTGTGCAGCCGATGCCGCCGGCCCCAGTTCACCAGGATCGCGCAGACCGCCGCGCCGGTGAGGAAGGCTAGGATCGCCCCGGCCGCGTTGAGCAGCAGCTCGACCTTGGCGAGCACCATGCCGTCGGCCAACTGCGAGGCGAAGCCGCTCATGTGGCTGGTGTACATGTGCAGGACCAGGAAGCCGCCTGCGTTGATCGCGCCGGCGTTGAAGGCCAGCAGCAGGCCGAGCGCCTTGTTGGTGGACGGGGCGCGGTGGCGGTGGGTGAGGAAGCGGAGGCGGCGCATGGCGGGTCGGTCGTCGGGTGCCAGTATCTGCTCAAGCGGGGGGAGCGCGGAGCCTCCGCCGCATGTCGCGTCTTGAGGCGTCGCTCTGTCGCGCACTCAGAAAGCGCCAGTCACCTCTTCAGAAACAAGCCCGGAAAGACGAAGAAACCTCCCATTGCTGTGCTGGATGAGGGTGAGCGTTAATGCCTGCGGCGTCACATTCAAGAGCGCCGAAACAACGATTCACAAGGGAGAACAAGCATGTGGGACCAAGACAAGGCCATCGCAGAGTTGCAGAAGAACGCACTCGTTTCAAGTTCGAGGCGTTGCGCGCAATACGTCCGGACCGCCATCGAAGCCGGTGGGATCTTTCTCAGCAGAGAGGCAGATGCCAAGAACTACGGCAGGTCGCTGCAGGTCGCCGGGTTCAGGGTCGTGAATCGAAATTCCTGCATCATTCCTCAGCGCGGCGATGTCGTGGTCATCCAGCCGGTGCAAGCAGGCAATCCGGGCCATATGGCGATGTACGACGGCCAGATCTGGATATCCGACTTCAAGCAAAGAACGATGTACCCAGGCCCGGAATATCGGAAACACGAGCCGGATTTCGCCATCTACAGAAAATAGCAAGGGTCTGGCGCGATGAAGTTGATCAAGAAATTCCTGCTTGCAGCGCTGTTGGCGCTGCTCTCTGTCCATGCATTTTCCAAGGACCTCACACCGCAAGAGACGACGACGGTCGCCTTCTACAAGTGGTACCTCGGCGAACTGGTCGACAAGAAGGAACCGTTCGACGTACGGAATGACCGGGTGTTGAAGCGCTTTCTGGCGCCAGCCCTGATCGCCAAGGTGAGAAAACTGTACCGGACCGAGGAATCGGGCCGGGACTACTTCATCAAGGCCCAAGACTTCGCTGATGCGTGGAAGGACAACGTGACCACCCGCGTCACGGAAACCGAGGGCGAAGAATCGACTGTCATCGTCAAGCTGACCGACAACGACTTCGCTTCAACGATCGCGGTTCAGCTCAGACAGAACCAAGGTGCCTGGAAAATCATCAACGCGTTGAACATTAACGAATAGCGTGGGCAAGATGCGTCGGGTCTCCACGCCCGACATCTCACGCCTCTCAGGACTGGCCGTCATCCGGCTCGGCAGGCTCGCGAAGCAGGTTTTCGATGGCCTTCCGTTCGCGGCGGCTCTGTCGTTCCTGAGCTTCCCGGCAGGGACCGAAGACAAGATCCGCCATCGCGCTCGCGGTGCCGATGAGGCCGGCCAGGAGCAGCAGGACGACGAGCGCGGCGGCGACGATGAGCACGGTTTCCAGGGACATCGCTGGATCGTAGTGACGGCGATGCGCCGCCAAGCGGCTGCTCCCGGCCACGCGGGCTCGAATTCGACGGGATTCTTCGCGGCTGTCGCCGACTCGGCTTTTCGGCTGCCGGCTCAGGGCGCCGCAGCAGGCGCCGCCGGCCGCAACCCGTACCGCGCCATCACCGCCACCAGCGTCGCCTTGTCCGGCGGCCCGCCGGCATTCACCACCGCCGCGACGTCGCGGAAATACTGCGCGCCGATGTCCGGCGTCTGCACCACCAGTGCGCGCGCGGGACGGTCGAAGGGGTTCGAGAACTGGTGGACGCTGCCCTTCGGGCTGAACATGTGCTCGCCGGCCGCGAGGTCGCGGCTCTCGGCGTCGACGCTGTAGCGGATCGCGCCTTCCAGCACGTAGATGCACTCGTCGTTCTGCGTATGGCTGTGCGGCGGCGGCACGTTCGAGCCGGGCGGGACGGTGAGTTCGAACATGCCCATGCTCTGGGTGGCGGAGCCGTCGACCAAGTAGCGGATGGCCAACTGGCCTGCGTGGATCACGGGGATGTCGGTCATTGGCGGCTCCGCAGGTTCAGGGCTTCGAGATCCAGCGGCCGGCCGCGTCCGCGGTGTCGTTCGGCGTGGTGTTGAAGGCGATGGACGCGGTCGGGGCCGACCTGTGGACCGCGTTGAGGATGGACTCGAAGAGATGCAGGCTCGGTGGCGGCACCCGGATGCCGCCGCCGATGACGACGCAGTCGTAGGTGGTGCTCGCGAGTTGCTTTTCCACGGCGACGACGGCGCTGGCATCCGGCTGGACCAGGCAGAGGTCGGCGTTCCAGCCGCGGTCCTTCATCTGCTGCATGCCGACGGCGATGCCGGCGTGGATCTTCTCCGCGTTGAAGCCTGGGGGGAGTGCGGGGTCGGAGAAGTCGACGGTTTCGGGGACTTGGCCGATGAACAGGATTCGATTCATGGGGGCGCTCCGTGGTGCGGGCAAAGCGCCGCAGCGGGGCAATATACGCCGGTCGTGAAAATCGCGCGGCGTCCTCCGCCCGTTTGGCTAATCGCTCTTGCCCTGCACCGCCTGCACCAACGCAGCCAACATCCGCGGCGCAGGCGCAAAGAACACGACCCCCGTGTGCGCCGTCGAAAAATCAAGAATCCGATCGTGTTTCCCCGGCGGATCTCCGACGAACATCCGCTCCAGCATCTTCTGAATCACCCAAAGCCGACGCGAGTAGCCGATGAAGTAGGTCCCGTACTCACCGTGCCCCGGCCGCCCGAAGGGCATGTTGTCCCGCAGGATGTCGTGCTCCTCCCCGGCCTCGTCCACGATCGTCGCCAGCGTCTTGTGCGACTTCTGGCCGCTGGTTGCATCCGGCAGTTCGACCCCGCTGACGATCTCCCGCCCGATGACGCGTTCCTGCTCGTCCTTGCTCAACTCGCCCCAGCCCTGCATCTCGTGCAGGTACTTCTGCACCACCAGATAGCTGCCGCCGGCGAAGTCCGAATCCTCGTCGCCGACCAGCGTCGCCCCGCCGATGTCGCGGCCCGTGGGATTCGCGGTGCCGTCGACGAAGCCCAGCAGATCGCGCGAGTCGAAGTACCGGAAGCCTGTCACCTCATCGACGACCGTGACATGGTTGCCCAGTTCAGCGAGCAGCAGATGCTCGAACTCGAAGCAGAGATCGGGTCGGTCGCTGCGAATATGGAAGAACAGATCGCCAGGCGTGGCCGGCGCCTTGTGCACACCACCCTGGATCGGCTCGAAGGGCCGCAGTTCGCTCGGCCGCTTGCCCAGTCCGAAGCGGTCCCAGAAGACCGACCCGATCGCGGCGATGCAGGAAAGCCGGCCATTGAGGTCGCGAAAGCCGACCGTCTTGATCAGGTCGTCGAGGCCGTCGAGAGCGTCGCACACGGCCTGCAAGGCTTCGTCGCCTTCGGCGACGGTCAACGTGAGAAACACCGCAGCGCGCGACAGCGGCGCGCCGATGCTCTGCGAATCGATCGGTACCCGGTCCCACTCATTTCCCGTCATTCCACGCTCCATGAAACGCCCAACGAAAAGGCCCGGAAGAACTTGATTCTTCCGGGCCTCGTATCTGGTCCCGCCGCCAGGAATCGAACCTGGATCTCAGCCTTCGGAGGGCCGAATTCTATCCGTTGAAATACAGCGAGAGGGGTTGCTTCCGATGCGTCGGAAGCCCTCCATTATGTCCGATCAGCGGCCGCCGCTCGCATCGCGCGAAAACCCCAGCCCGGCCAGGAACACCCGCACGCTGGCGCGGCCGGTCTTCACGAGGTCGAAGCCTTGCGGGTCCAGCAGCCAGTTCTGGATCAGCCCGCTGATGAGCGCGTGGAGCCCCTGCGCCGCGTCGGCGGCCGGCATCGGCAGCTGAATCTTCGCCCTCGCCGCGTCGGCGACCATCGCCTTCTCGAAGTCGACCAGGCAGGCGCTGCGCGAATTCATGTGGCGCTGCTGCACCGACTCCATCTCCTGCGTGTATTCGACCTTGTGGGTCGCGATCTCGAAGACGGTGCGAACCTGCGGGTCGGTGGTCATGATGCGCAGCGCCTCGACCATCTGGGCCTCGACGTCGGCCAGGCTGTCGTCGTGCTCGCCGCTGGCGGCCTGGGCAACGGCCGCCTCCATCGGCAGCTTGACGCGCTCCATCATGGCGTTGAAGAGCGCGGCCTTGTCCTTGAAGTGCCAGTAGATCGCGCCGCGGGTGGCGCCGGCCTGGTTGGCGATCTGCTGCAGCGAGGTCTGCGACACGCCCTGCGCCTGGAACAGCACCTCGGCCGCATCGAGCAGCCGATTTCGGGTCTCCTGGGCTTCTTCTTTCGTACGTCGAACCATCTTTTTTGTCTCCCCGTGAATGCAAACAGTGAATTCACTTTGGCGAAACTATACATCCATGAATGTATGTAAACTACGCCCCTTTCGCCGATAGCCAACTCCGCCGCTGTGCCTTTCGGCCAGCGCGCGAAGGGCGCCGTCCACGTCCCCGCATCCAAGGAAATCACATGCCCGCTCTGCATGTCTCGCGCCATTCGTCGCCCACTTCGCGCCTTGCCGGCGTCGCTGCCGCCACCGTCATGCTGCTGGCACTCGCGGCCTGCGGCAAGAGCGAGGATCCGAAGGCCGCCGGCGGCGGCGCGCCGCCGCCGCCCGAAGTGGGCGTGATCGTCGCCACGCCGACCAACGTCGGCCTGATCACCGAACTGCCGGGCCGGCTGGAATCGACCCGCGTGGCCGAGGTGCGCGCCCGCGCCGCCGGCATCCTGGTGCATCGCCTCTTTCGCGAAGGCAGCGACGTCAAGGCCGGGCAGGTGCTGTTCGAGATCGACCCGGCGCCCTACGCCGCGGCCGCCAACAGCGCGCAGGCCAACCTGGAGCGGGCGCAGGCCAACGCGATCCAGGCCAAGGCGCTGGCCGACCGCTACAAGCCGCTGGTCGAGGCCAACGCGGTCAGCAAGCAGGAATACGACAACGCGGTCGCAGCGCAGAAGACGGCCGAGGCCGACGTCGCGGTCGGCCGCGCCTCGGTGCAGACCGCCAAGATCAACCTCGGCTACGCGACCGTGACCGCGCCGATCTCCGGCCGCATCGGCCGCGCGCTGGTGACCGAGGGCGCGCTGGTCGGCCAGGGCGACGCGACCGAGCTGGCGGTGGTCCAGCAGATCAATCCGCTCTACGTCAACTTCACGCAGTCGGCTACCGAGGTGCTGCGCCTGCGCCGCGCGATGGACGCCGGCCAGTTCAAGCGCGCCAGCGGAGACAACGCGGCGGTGGTGCACATCGTGCTGGAGGACGGCACCGAATATCCGCAGGCCGGCAAGCTGCTGTTCTCGGACCTGACGGTCGATCCGACCACCGGCCAGGTCACGCTGCGCGCCGAAGTGCCGAACCCCGACGCCGCGCTGCTGCCCGGCCTCTACGTGCGCGTGCGCCTGGAGCAGGCCCAGGCCGCCAATGCGATCACGGTGCCGCAGCAGGCGGTGACCCGCACCGGCCAGGGCGACACGCTGACCGTGGTCGGCGCCGACGGCAAGCTCTCCAAGCGGACGGTGAAGATCAGCGCCGCGCAGAACAACCAGTGGGTGGTGCTCGACGGCCTCAAGGCCGGCGAACAGGTGATGGTCGACGGCTTCCAGAAGCTGCAGATGATGCCGCCCGGCTCGCCGGTGAAACCGGTGCCGTGGACCGCGCCGAGCGCGGCGGCGACCACGCCGGCGACCCCGGCAGCTGCCCCAGCGGCAGCGCCTGCCGCCGCCGCCAAGCCTGCTGCCGCGCCGGCCTCGGCCGCGAACTGAGGAGCCCGCCCGCATGGCCAAGTTCTTCATCGACCGCCCGATCTTCGCGTGGGTGATCGCGCTGTTCATCATCGTGGTGGGCGGCGTGTCGATCACGCAGCTGCCGATCTCGCAATATCCGCCGGTGGCGCCGCCCGCCATCGTCATCAACGTCGCCTATCCGGGCGCGTCGGCCCAGACGCTGGAAGACACCGTCATCTCCGTCATCGAGCGCGAGATGAACGGCTCGCCCGGCATGATCTACATGGAAGCGGTCTCGCAGGCCGACGGCACCGGCGCGATCACCATCAGCTACGACCAGGGCACCAGCCCCGAGCTGGCGCAGGTCGACGTGCAGAACCGGCTGTCGCGCGCGACGCCGCGGCTGCCCGCGGCGGTGACGCAGCAGGGCGTGCGCGTCGACAAGTCGAGCAACAACTTCCTGCTGTTCACGATTCTTTCGTCCGACAACCCGGCCTTCGACCCGATCGCGCTGGGCGACTACGCCTCGCGCAACGTGCTGCCCGAACTGCAGCGCGTGAAGGGCATCGGCCAGGCGCAGCTCTTCGGCACCGAGCGCGCGATGCGCGTGTGGATCGACCCGGCCAAGCTGCACGGCTACAACCTGTCGGCGGCCGACGTCACCCGCTCGATCCAGGCGCAGAACGCGCAGGTCGCCTCCGGCACCATCGGCGACCTGCCCAACGTGGCGGGCCAGTCGATCGCGGCCACGGTGGTGGTCGACGGCCAGCTGTCCACGGTCGAGCAGTTCGGCAACATCGTGCTGCGCGCGAACGTCGACGGCTCGTCGGTGCGGCTGCGCGACGTGGCCCGCATCGAGCTGGGCGGCCAGGCCTATTCGACCTCGGCGCGCCTCAACGGCCAGCCGGCGGTGGGCATCGGCGTCCAGCTGGCGCCGGGCGGCAACGCGCTCGAATCGGCCAAGCTGATCCGCGCCAAGATGAAGGACCTGTCGCAGTTCTTCCCGCAGGGCGTGAAGTGGGACATCCCGTACGACAGCTCGGCCTTCGTCAAGATCTCGATCAGCCAGGTGGCGCAGACGCTGTTCGAGGCGGTGGTGCTGGTGTTCCTGGTGATGTTCCTGTTCCTGCAGAACTGGCGCTACACGATCATCCCGACGATCGTGGTGCCGGTGGCGCTGCTCGGCACCTTCGGCGTGCTGCTGGCGCTGGGCTTCTCGATCAACGTGCTGACCATGTTCGGCATGGTGCTGGTGATCGGCATCGTGGTGGACGACGCGATCGTGGTGGTCGAGAACGTCGAGCGGATCATGAGCGAGGAAGGCTTGCCGCCGCTCGAAGCCACGCGCAAGGCGATGAAGCAGATCTCGGGCGCCATCATCGGCGTGACCGTGGTGCTGATCTCGGTGTTCGTGCCGCTGGCCTTCTTCGCCGGCTCGACCGGCAACATCTACCGCCAGTTCTCGGCGGTGATGGTGGCGTCGATCGGCTTCTCGGCCTTCATGGCGCTGTCGCTGACGCCGGCGCTGTGCGCGACCCTGCTCAAGCCGGTCGAGGCCGGCCATCACCATGAGAAGGGCGGCTTCTTCGGCTGGTTCAACCGCGGCTTCTCGCGCACCGCCAAGGGCTACGAAGGCCTGGTGGCGCGCATCCTGCGCCGCGCGGCCCGCTACCTGGTGATCTACGCGGCCATCATCGCCGTGGTGGTGCTGGCCTACCGCCACGTGCCGACCTCCTTCCTGCCGCAGGAAGACCAGGGCAACATCATCGTCAACGTGCAGCTGCCGCCGGGGGCGACGCAGGAACGCACGCTCGACGTGATGAAGCAGGTCGAGGCCTTCATCCTGAAGCAGCCCGAGGTGCAGAGCATGGTCGGCGTGCTGGGCTTCAGCTTCTCGGGCCAGGGCCAGAACGCGGGCCTCGCCTTCACGACACTGAAGGACTGGGACGAGCGCAAGAAGCCGGGCGAATCGGCCGACGCACTGGCCGGCCGCGCCTTCGGTGCGCTGTCGGGCGTGCGCGATGCCTTCATCTACCCGCTGGCGCCGCCGCCGATTCCCGAGCTGGGCAATGCCAGCGGCATCACCTTCCGGCTGCAGGACCGCTCGGGTGCCGGCCACGAAGCGCTGGTGAATGCGCGCAACCAGCTGCTGGGCCTGGCCTCGAAGAGCAAGATCCTGACGCAGGTGCGCCCGGACGGCCTGGAAGACGCTCCGCAGCTGCAGATCGACATCGACCGCGACAAGGCGAACGCGCTGGGCGTGACCTTCGACTCGATCAACTCGACCCTGTCGACCGCGCTCGGCTCGTCCTATGCCAACGACTTCCCGAACCAGGGCCGCCTGCAGCGCGTGGTGGTGCAGGCCGATGCGCCGGCGCGGATGCAGCCGGAAGACCTGCTGCGGCTGAACGCCAGCAACGCCAAGGGCGACCCGGTGCCGCTCGGCACCTTCGCGACCACGCGCTGGATCACCGGCGCGACGCAGACGGTGCGCTACAACGGCTACCCGGCGATGCGCATCAGCGCCGGCACCGCGCCGGGCTACAGCACCGGCGCCGCGATGGCCGAGATGGAAGAGCTGGCCAAGCAGCTGCCGCCGGGCTTCGGCTACGAATGGACCGGCCAGTCGCGCGAAGAAAAGCTGGCGGGCTCGCAGGCCATCATCCTGTACGGCTTCGCGATCCTGTCGGTGTTCCTGTGCCTGGCCGCGCTCTACGAGAGCTGGTCGATCCCGCTGGCGGTGATCCTGGTGGTGCCGCTGGGCGTGCTCGGCGTGCTGCTGGCGACGATGTTCCGCGACTACTCGAACGACGTGTACTTCCAGGTCGGCCTGATCACGATCATCGGGCTGTCGGCGAAGAACGCGATCCTGATCATCGAGTTCGCGAAGGACCTGCAGGCGCAGGGCAAGGGCGTCATCGAATCGGCACTGGCGGCGGCGCACCTGCGCTTCCGGCCGATCGTCATGACCTCGCTCGCCTTCGGCCTGGGCGTGCTGCCGCTGGCGATCGCCACCGGCGCCGGCTCGGCCAGCCAGCGCGCCATCGGCACCGGTGTGCTCGGCGGCATGCTGACCGGCACCACGCTGGCGGTCTTCTTCGTGCCGATCTTCTTCGTGGTGGTGCGCGGCCTGTTCAAGGGCAGCGCGCGCCAGCAGGCGGCTGACAAACGCCATGCCGACGCGGCAGGCGTGGAGGAATCCCATTGACTCGCAATTTCATTCCCCGCACGGCGGCCGCCGCTGCCGCGGCCCTGCTGATCGCCGGCTGCTCGCTGGCGCCGACCTACCAGCGGCCCGAGCCGGCGGTGCCGTCCGCCTATCCGGATGCGCAACCGGCGGCCGAAGCGCACCCGGCCGCGGCCGCGCAACCCGCGGCCGCTGACCTGGCCTGGCAGGACTTCTTCACCGACGCGCGGCTGCGCGAGCTGATCCGGATCGCGCTGGACAACAACCAGGACCTGAAGGTCTCGGTGCTCAACATCCAGCAGGCGCAGGCGCAGTTCCAGATCACGCGCTCGGCGCTGTTCCCGGCGGTCGACGCGGTGGCCAGCGGCGTGCGCGAACGGCCTTCGCCGCTGGGCCTGGAGACCGCCGGCTCGGCCTATTCGGCCTACGTCGGCATCACCAGCTGGGAGCTCGACTTCTTCGGCCGCATCGCCAGCCTGAAGGATGCCGCGCTGGCCCAGTATCTGGCCACCGAGGAGACCCGCAAGGCGGCGCAGATCAGCCTGATCAGCGCGGTCGCCAACGGCTGGCTGGCGATCCTCGGCGACGAGGAAGTGCTCGGCATCACGCGCCAGACGATGGTCACGCGCGACGAGTCGCTGCGCCTGACCAAGCTGCGCTTCGACAGCGGCGTTTCCTCCGAGATCGACTACCGCTTCGCCGAGGCGCAGGCCGAGACCGCGCGCGCCAACTACGCCCAGCAGCAGCGCGCCCGCATGCAGGACGAGAACGCGCTGCAGCTGCTGCTCGGTGCGCCGGTGCCGGCCAGCGCCGTCGCCAGCGCCTCCGCCGGCGGCGCCACCGGGCTGCAGGCCCTGGCGCCGATGCCTGACCTGCCGGCCGGCCTGCCCTCCGACCTGATCGCCGCGCGGCCGGACATCCGCGCCTCCGAAGAGCAGCTGATCGCCGCCAACGCCGACATCGGCGCGGCGCGGGCGGCCTTCTTCCCGCGCGTGTCGCTGACCTCCTCGATCGGCAGCACCAGCGCCGAGTTCTCGGACCTGTTCAAGAGCGGCACGCGGGCCTGGTCCTTCGCGCCGACCATCGACCTGCCGATCTTCAACGCCGGCCGCAACCAGGCCAACCTCGACTCGGCCCGCGCCGGGCAGCAGATCGCCGTGGCCCAGTACCAGAAGACGATTCAGACCGCTTTCCGGGAAGTGGCCGACGCGCTGGCCGGCCGCGCGACCTACGACCAGGAGCTCGCGGCGCTGGTCAAGCAGTCGACGGCCGAGCAGAAGCGCTTCGACCTGTCGGACCTGCGCTACCGCAATGGCGTGGCCAGCGGCCTCGACCTGCTGGATGCGCAGCGTTCGCTCTACACCGCGCAGCTGGCGACTGCGCAGACGCGGCAGCAGCGGCTGCAGAACCAGGTGGTGCTCTACAAGACGCTGGGCGGCGGCTGGACCACGCCGCACTGACCGGCGGCGTTTCGGGGGGCCTCTCTATAATCCGCGGTTGATCCGGGTGGGACCGTTCGAATGGCCCATCCAGAAGCGCCCCCGAAGTGCCCCCAGAAGTGCCCCCCAGAAGTGCCCCACGACAGAGGACCTAATGAGCGACGACCCGCATTACCAGGCCGCAGAAGACGCCCACACCGGGCCGATCAAGAACCCCAAGCAGCTGCTGCTGACGGTTTTCGTCTCCTTCCTCGCTCCCATCCTGATCATCGCGGGCCTGGTGTCCTTCGTGAATTCCGGCACCCATCCGTCGGCCACGGCGCAGGGCGACAACATGTCGTTCTACGGCGTGACGCAGGCCAACCGCGACCGCGACCTGGCCGCCCGCCTGGCCAAGGTCGGCTCCATCGAGATCCGCGACGCCAACCGCGAGCTCGCCACCGGCGAGGCGGTCTTCAAGGGCCAGTGCATCACCTGCCACGGTTCGCCCGGCATCCCGGCCGCGCCGCACTTCGGCGACGCCGCCGCCTGGGGCCCGCGCATCGGCCAGGGCTACGCCACGCTGCTCGACCATGCGCTGCACGGCAAGGGCATCATGCCGCCGCAGGGTGGCGGCGACTACGACGACATCGAAGTGGGCCGCGCGGTGGTCTACATGGCGAATGCCGGCGGTGCCAAGTTCCCGGTGCCGGATCGCCCGGCGGCTGCGGCCGGCGGCGACGGTGCGGCGCCGGCGGATGGTGCGGCACCTGCCGCAGCCGCCGCGCCTGCTGCGGCGATGGCTGCGGCGGCGCCGGCTGCACCAGCGGCGGCGCCTGACGCGGCGGCGGCACCTGCCGCAGCGCCCGCGGCCGCAGCCGAGGCACCGGCCGGCAAGTAAGCCAACACTCTCAAGAAAAAGCCCGCTGCGCGCGGGCTTTTTTCATGCCGCCGATTGCGCGGCGGCCGGGCTCGTGACGTAACCGAAGCGCCCGGGCAGGTCGGCGGCACGCACGTCCTTCGGCGTCCAGACGCCTTGCTCGATCGCGTCGGCGGCGATGCCGACGTCCTGCGTGTGGACCAGGCCGAGCCCGATGTCGGCGACCAGGTAGAGCTTGCCGTCCTCGTCGAGCAGGCACTCGGAAGGCTCGACCGGCCGGCCGCCCTGGGAGGTCACACCGAAGTCGTCCGCCAGCCGCCAGATCCACGGCGTGGCTTCCAGCTCGACGTAGACCCGCTGCGGGCCGTTCTGGAAGAACCACTGGCCGCGCTCGTCGTGCTCGTAGTTGCGCTGGATGAAGTCGACCAGCTTCTCGTGCCGCAGTTGCGAGCCCTTGGCCTGGGCGAAGGGGCCCATCGCCTGGGTCTTGTCGTCGCGCATGAACCAGTTGCCGCGGGCGTCGAGGCCCAGCCAGCCGTAGCAGTGGGGCACGTTCGGCCACTTGACCAGGGCCTTGATGACGATGTCGTCCATGGGCGCCTATTCTGCGCTTCAGGCGTGGCGCAGAAGCCAGTCGCCGACCCGCTCGGGCATGCCGCGCACGTGCCCCGGCGGCAGCCCGAAGGGGAAGCCGACGTGGCCGCCCTGCGCCGGCTGCCACAGCGTGACGTGGTCGCCGACCTCGTGCGGCGCCGGCAGGCTCGCGGCCGGCACGAACGGGTCGTTGGCCGCGTTGACCACCAGCGCCGGGATGCGGACCCGGTCGAGGTGCGGCTTGGCCGAGCAGCGGCCCCAGTAGTCGTCGGTGTCGCGAAAGCCGTGCAGCGGCGCGGTGAAGACGTTGTCGAAGGCGCGCAGGTCGCGCACCGCCAGCAGCCGCTCGCGGTCGAACAGTCCCGGATGCTGCGCCAGCTTGGCCAGCGCCTTCGGCTTCATCGTCGACAGGAACATGCGGGTGTAGACCAGCTTGTTGAAGCCGCGGCCGATGGCGTCGCCGCCCGCCGCCAGGTCGAGCGGCGCCGACACCGAGGCCACCGCATCGACCCGCTTCGACGCCTCGCTGCCGGCCTCCTCGGCCCAGCGCATGAGCGCGTTGCCGCCGAGGGAGACGCCGACCGCGACGATCGGGCTGCGCGGCCTGCGCGCGTCGCCGTCGCCATCGCCGGCAGTGCCGTCCTGCCGCTCCCTCAACCGCGCCAGGATCCAGTCGATCTCCTCGAAGTCGCCCGAGTGGTAGGCCCGCGGCGCCAGGTTCAGCTCGCCGCTGCAGCCGCGAAAGTGCGGCACCGCATAGTCCCAGCCGCGGGCGTTGGCGAAGGCGGCGAAGGTCTCGGCGTAGTGGCTGCGCGACGAGCCTTCGAGGCCGTGGAACAGCACCAGCAGCGGCCTCGGGCCTTTCGCCGGCCGGCCGGGCGCATCGAGGAAGTCGACGTCGATGAAGTCGCCGTCCGGCGTGGTCCAGCGCTCGCGCCGGTAGTCGGGCAGCGGCGCCACGGTGCGGCGCGCGTAGAGCGACGCCCAGATCGTCTGGAGGTTGCCGCCCGGCAACCAGCGGGGCGCGACGTAGTCCATCAATGCAGGGTCTGCGGCATCTCGCTGGTGCCGCCGGGTTCGTGGGCACTGCCGGGGCTGGCATGGTGGGCGACCATGCGCCAGCCCTGGGCCGTGCGGTGGTAGACGTTGGTGGCCAGCACGAAGGCGTGGCGCGGGCCTTCGGCGGTCAGCACCTCGATGCGCTCGAGCACGTTGTGCACCGCGCTGGCCATCGACTCGACCTTGCGCACCCGGGCCGGCGTGGCCTGGATGGTGCCGTTGGTGAACATCTGCTCGAAGGCGGCGCGGATGGCATCGGCGCCGACCAGCCGCGGGCCGCCGGGATGGACGCAGAAGACTTCCTCCTCGTCGGCCCAGCAGTTCATCAGGGCCTCGATGTCGCCGCGCTGGAGGGCTTCGTAGAAGGCGGCCTCGACATCGTCGGCGGTGCCGCCGATGGCGCTGGCGCGGTACTTGGCTTTGGTGGACATGTGTATTGCGGCTTGGGGGAAGCGATTTTGCCCCGGTCGCGGCCGGGCCGTTCCGTAGGCCGCCGCCCAATTCTGTCGGCCCGCTCTTCAGGCCGGCGCGCCGACCCAGTCCTGGACCACCTCGCGCAGGCCGCCCTGCGTGGCCCGCCAGACCAGTTCCGGCGCGGCCACGTGCACGCCCGGCGGCGCGATGCGCAGCGCCACGTCGACCAGTTCGGCCACCTTGGATGCACGCACCGGCTGCTCGCTGGCCGGCACCATGAAGCGGGTCACCGAGAGCATCCACGCGGCCAGCCGCTCGCCGACGTTCGCGAACTTCGCCGGGCCCGGCTTCTGCGCGGTGCGCACCAGCAGCAGCCGGTCGAAGCCGAGCGCCGCCACCGCCTGCTCGTCGAGATTCGCGAGGCCGTGCTTGAGCGCCTCCGGCAATCGGCCCTGCACGTGCGGCAGCACCACGGCCAGCGTCTGCACGCCGCCTTCGCGCAGCCAGGTCGCGAGCGCCTTCAGCTCGGCGGGCTCCGGCGTCCAGAGCGCCCGCTCGCGGTCGTAGTAGAGGCGCGGCGGCTCGAAGAGGACGAGCGCGGTGTCGGCCTCGCAGCGCGGCCATCGGTCGATCGGCGCATCCGGCACCTGCCAGGTCTGCACGCCGCTCAGCGCTTCGCGGATCGGCTCGCGGGTCAGCACCACGGTGTGGTCGAAGCGATGGCGGCCGGCCAGCCGGCGCACCAGTTCGTGGCCGAGCGCGCCGGTGGCACCGGCGATCAGCAGCGTGCCCTTGGCGTCCTTGGCAGCATTGGGGCGCTGCGTGCGGTTGGCTGCCCGCAGGGCCTGTGAAGGATCGATCGCCATGAACCTATGCTAACTTCGCCGACTTCGTTCACTGAGGTTCGCACATGCTCAAACGTTGGTTCCTGATCATGGTCGCGGCGCTGTCGCTCTCGGGCTGCGGCTACAACGACTTCCAGCGTCTCGACGAGGCCAGCAAGTCGGCCTGGAGCGAAGTCCTCAACCAGTACCAGCGGCGCGCCGACCTCGTGCCGAACATCGTGGCCACGGTCAAGGGCCAGGCCAACTTCGAGCAGGACACGCTCACCAAGGTGATCGAGGCGCGCGCCAAGGCCACCTCGATCCAGGTCTCGCCGGAAACCCTCAACGACCCCGCCGCCTTCGCGCGCTTCCAGCAGGCGCAGGGCGAGTTGTCGGGCGCGCTGTCGCGACTCATGGCGGTGTCGGAGCAATACCCTACCCTGCAGGCCAACCAGGCCTTCCGCGACCTGCGCGTGACGCTCGAAGGCACCGAGAACCGCATCACGGTCGCGCGCAACCGCTACATCCAGACCGTGCAGGACTACAACGTGCTGGCCCGCAGCTTCCCGACCAACCTCACCGCCAAGGTGATGGGCTACAGCCCCAAGCCGACCTTCACGGTGCAGAACGAAGCGCAGATCTCGACGCCGCCGACGGTTGACTTCAGCGCGCCGGCCGCACCTGCAGCGCCGGCCAAGTAGCCCTCGCGCCATGACCGCTGCCCGCATGTGCCGGATCATCGCGGCTTGGCTGCTGCTGGCCTTCGCCGGGCTTGGCGTCGGCCTCGGCGCGTGGGCGCAGGGCCTGCTGCCGGTGCCCGCGTTGAGCGCCCGCGTGATCGACCAGACCGGCACGCTCGACGCCGCGCAGCGCGACGCGCTCGACGCCAAGCTGGCCGCCTTCGAGAAGACCAAGGGCACGCAGATCGTGATGCTCATGGTGCCGACCACCGCGCCGGAAGACATCGCCAGCTACGCCAACCGCATCGGCAGCGCCTGGAAGATCGGCCGCAAGGACGTCGGCGACGGCATCCTGCTGATCGTCGCCAAGGACGACCGCAAGATGCGCATCGAGGTCGCCAAGACGCTGGAAGGCGCGGTCCCGGACCTGGCCGCCGCGCACATCATCGACGACGCGATGAAGCCGCGCTTCCAGCAGAACGACTTCGCCGGCGGCCTCAATGCAGCGGCCGACCAGTTGATCGCGCGGGTCAGCGGCGAGCCGCTGCCGGACGTCAAGAGCGGCGACTTCAACGGCAGCCTGCGCGCCAGCGGCTTCAACTGGCAGGACCTCGGCATCTTCCTGTTCATCGCGGTGCTGGCCGGCGGCCCGATCGCGCGCAGCGTGCTGGGCAAGGTCTTCGGCTCGCTGGCGCTCGGCGGCGTCATCGGCGTGGTCGTGATGGTGATCACCTCCAGCCTCGTGATCGCGGTGCTGGCCGGGCTCGGCGCGCTGCTGTTCACCTTGCTGGGCAGCGCCTTCGGCGGCGGCCCGGGGCGCGGCGGCGGCTTCGGCGGCGGCATGGGCGGGATGGGTGGCTTCGGCGGCGGCTTCGGCGGCCGGGGCGGCGGTGGCTTCGGCGGTGGTGGTGGCGGCGGCTTCAGC